>NZ_NTMR01000030.1 GCF_002307495.1 Pseudomonas abyssi
ACGGGCTGCAGCGATCATGAGTCTGATCCAGTCCGCTCGCATGAATGGCCACGATCCGTACGCCTATCTCAAGGATGTACTCACCCGACTGCCGACGCAGAAGGCTAGCGAGGTCGGCCAACTGCTACCGCATCAGTGGATGCCGGGCTGATCGGCGCAAGGTGTATTCCCCGTACGCTTACCACGTTCCAGCCCTGATTTCGGGAGAACGTGATGAATCAAAGGATTAAGCGCACGCAGCGGGATTACACCCTGGCCTTTAAACAGGCGGTGGTGGACGAGGTGGAGCGCGGTGAGCTGACCTATAAGCAGGCCCAGGCCCGCTACGGTATTCAGGGCCGCTCGACGGTACTAAAGTGGTTACGTCGATATGGCGACCAGGACTGGTGTCCTGGCACCTCCCACCGTGCGAGTCGGAGCCCTACCGTGCCGAAGTCCCCACCTACCCCGGAACAGCGGATCAAGGAGCTTGAGGAGAAGCTGCGTCTGGTTGAACAGAAGGCCGAGTTCTTCGAAGCCGTGGTCGATGTCATGGAGAAGTACTACGGGGTGACGGTAAAAAAGCGGCCCGGCAAGTCCTCACGCAAAGACGCGTTGCCGGATTGACCGTCAGCAGGGCCTGTCATCTCCTGGGCATCAGCCGCCAGGCCTGGTATCAGGCCCAGAGAGCGGAGCATGCCAGGGAGGCTCGTGAGCAGCGGGTGGTGGACTGTGTCCGGGCGATTCGCCGCTGCCAGCCTCGCATTGGCGCTCGCAAGTTGCATTACCTTCTCCATGAGCAAGCGGACCGGGCTCTCCACCTTGGGCGTGATCACCTGTTCCAAGTGCTTCGGGCGCGGCGTCTACTGGTACCCCGGCGGCGGGCCTACCACAAGACCACGCACAGCCATCACCGCTTCCGGCGTCACCCGAACCTGCTCAAGCCGGGCCCGGAGCAAGTGGTTGCCAGGCGGCCGAATCAGGTCTGGGTGGCGGATATCACCTACCTGCCGACGCGCTCTGGAATGAGCTACGTGAGTCTGGTGACGGATGCCTACTCCCGCAAAATCGTGGGCCATCATGTGCATGAGAGCCTGCGCAGCGAGGAGGTGGAACAGGCGTTGCGCAAGGCTCTGCGGGAGCGCCCGGGAAGCCTGCCCCTGATCCACCACTCTGATCGCGGCGCTCAGTACTGCTGCGACAGCTACCAGGCGTTGCACCAGCAGCACGGCATCCAATGCTCAATGACCGACGGCTACGACTGCTATCAAAACGCCCTGGCGGAGCGGGTGAACGGCATCCTGAAGACGGAATTCTTGTTGGTACGACCGGGGAACTTGGAGCAGGCCCGCATGATGGTTGATGAGTCGGTGGAGATTTATAACCGGGGGCGGCCTCATCTGGCCCTGAAATACAAAACGCCCGATGCGGTGCATCGGGCGTTCTGAGACAAAATAGGTGTCAACCTATTCCAGGACTAGACATGCGGTGAAAAGACGGACGAGAGCCCTAACAGTTCGACCCGAGACTGGCTTAGCCGAGCCGAGTAATTCCTCTCCGCCAGGCGTGATAGCAAACCACTGATTTCATTGAGATTTCAGGGGTTTTTCTTTTTAGGCCCTAGAATATGTCGATAACTTGTCGAACATACCACGCCTTAACGCTCTCCGTGGGTTGCCAAGCATTGTGCATGACTATGCGTCCCCGATCTTCCTATAGCGCAAAACGTACCCCTCTTATGACGAAATGATCAGCGCGATCGCACAGGGCCTTGTCTATTGCCTAGCCACGAGCACTAGCTGTTTCTGGAAGAGTGAGACCAAGACAAGTTGGAAATAATTCTCAAAAAATGATGTGCGTCAACTAGCCTATGTCTCGTTGCTGATACATTCATAGGCGTCGATAACCGGCGTTTGGACTGATCAAGGTTGTTGCAACGAATTCACCTGTTTATAGGCGTCGCGTCAGGGGTGAATACGGACAGGGCTTCATTCTTCTGGAGGTGTCCAATGGACAGTGCACCCGAGCTAGAGAAAGATAAGAGCCAGGATCTGGCTTCCCGTTTTCCTACCGCGTATTCGATTCTTTTCCTTCTTATCATTCTGATGGCCGGTCTCACCTGGATCATGCCGGCAGGCAAGTTTGACCGCGAGATGAACGAGGCGGTTGGGCGTGAGGTGGCGGTTGCCGGGACTTACCATGAAGTTGAGCCGAATCCGCAGGGCATCGTCGAGGTGATGCTGGCGCCCGGCGCGGGTTTCTATGATCCGGACAGTTATGCGGCCAACGCGATTGATGTGGCGCTGTTCGTGCTGTTTCTGGGTGGCTTTCTCGGGGTAGTGAACGCCACGGGCGCCATTGATACGGGCATCCGGTCGGCGATGGTGCATCTGAAGGGCCACGAGATCTGGATGATCCCGATACTCATGAGCCTGTTTGCCATTGGTGGTACGACCTATGGCATGGCTGAGGAGACGCTGGCGTTCTATGCCTTGCTGATACCCGTGATGATGGCGGCCGGGTATGACTCGGTTACCGGTGTGGCGATCATTCTGGTCGGTGCCGGCATTGGCGTGCTTGGCTCGACAATCAACCCTTTCGCGACGGTCATTGCGGCTAATGCGGCGGGTATTCCGTTCACTGACGGGATTATCCCCCGGTTCGTGATTCTGCTCGGCGGGCTGGTGATCTGCATCGCCTACGTGATGGCGTATGCCCATCGCGTCAAACAGGACCCGTCCAGGTCGGCGGTGGCCAAGCGGCTTGAGGAGCACAAGGCCTTTTTCCTCAAGCGTCAGGCGGCCGAGGAGCATAGTGATCACCTGACCGGCATTCAGTCGGTGGTGCTGGTGCTGTTTGCGCTGACCTTCGCGGTGATGATCTGGGGCGTTTCATCGCAAGGCTGGTGGATGGCGCAGATGGGCGCGCTGTTCCTCGGGTCTGCAATCGTGATCGGCGTGATTGCGCGCCTGGGCGAGAAGGGCCTCACCAACCATTTTGTTGACGGCGCCAGAGAGCTGCTGGGCGTGGCATTGGTTGTCGGGTTGGCGCGCGGGATTGTGGTGATCATGGAAAACGGCCTGATCGCAGACACCATGCTGCACAGCGCAGCGCAGGCGCTGGACGGGGTTGGCGGGTTGGCTTTCGTCAATCTGATGTTCTGGATTGAGGCGGCTATGAGTTTTCTGGTGCCTTCGTCTTCCGGACTGGCCGTGCTGTCCATGCCCATTCTTGCTCCTCTGGCCGATTTCGCAGGCGTAGGACGCGACCTCGTCGTAACTGCCTATCAGTCCGCAAACGGGCTGGTGAACTTCATCAATCCGACATTTGCCGTCGTGGTTGGCGGGCTTGCCATTGGCCGGGTTTCCTATGACCGCTGGCTGGCTTTCATCTGGCCTCTTTTGCTTATTTTGATCCTGTTCATAACCGTCGTTCTGAGCATTTCCACCCTGCTTTGAGCGTTTCACCAATGGAATAGGGAGAAATGGATATGTCTGTACAAGAGCTTGGTGTGCATTCTGAAACGGGGCGTCTGCGTCAGGTAGTAGTCTGCCGGCCTGGTTTGGCGCACCGTCGCTTGACCCCTGGTAACTGCCAGGAGTTGCTGTTTGATGATGTGTTTTGGGTAAAGCAGGCTCAAAAGGATCACGACGTCTTTACCCAGGCGATGCGCAACGAAGGGGTGGAGGTGTTGGACGTCAACACCCTACTGGCAGAAACCCTCGATAATGCCGAGGCGCGCAGCTGGGTGCTCGATCACCGTATTACCGCAGACCAGGTAGGCGTGGGTGCGAAAGCGGAGCTGACCAGCTGGATGACAGAGATTCCGAGTGAGCTGCTGGCGACGCACCTGCTCGGTGGCTTGACGGTAGAGGAGCTGCCATTTGAGCCTTCGGGGCTGTTCGGCAGTTACATCGGGCACCACGGCTTTGTGTTGCCGCCGCTACCCAACGCGCTCTTTACCCGGGATAACAGTGCCTGGATCTATGACGGCGTGGTGGTCAATCCCATGTACTGGAATGCCCGCCGCCCGGAGACTCTGCTGAATACCGCCATTTACAAGTTCCACCCGAACTTTGCCGGCCGCACCAATATCCACTGGGGGGACCCGACGGTCGACCATGGCCTGGCGACCCTTGAGGGTGGCGACATTATGCCGGTCGGCAACAACACGGTATTGGTTGGAATGGGCGAGCGTTCCTCGCCGCAAGCGGTCGGTCAGTTGGCGCAGGCCCTGTTCGCCAAAGGTGTGGTCGAGCGCGTGCTGGCTTTCCGCATACCCAAATCCCGTTCGGCCATGCATCTGGATACCGTATTTACCCTGTGCGGCGGCGACGTAGTGACAACCTTTAAGGAAGTGGCGGATGAACTGGTGTGTTACGACATACGCCCAGGTAACGCTGAAGGGGCGCTTGATTTTCGCCAGGACCCGCGGCCGATCTTCGAGATTGTGGCCGAGGTGCTCGGCTACAACAAACTGCACATCGTGCCTACCGGTGGCGCTACCGAGGAGGAGCGCGCACGTGAACAGTGGAATGATGGCAACAACGTGCTGGCGATTCGCCCCGGCGTAGTCATCGGCTACGACCGTAATGACGATACCAACGCTGAGCTGAAAGCGGCGGGTATCGAGGTGCTAGAGATTCCTGGGGCCGAGCTTGGCCGTGGCCGTGGTGGCGGACATTGCATGAGCTGCCCAACGGCGCGTGACCCGGCGTGAACAACACAGGAGACAAGAGTTATGGCATTTAATCTGAAAAACCGCAGCTTTCTGACGCTGCGCGACTTTACGCCGAAAGAGATAGCCTTTCTGTTGAAGTTGGCAGCCGATCTCAAGGCAGCAAAATACGCTGGCACCGAGCAACCGGGTTTGCAGGGCAAGGATATCGCGCTCATTTTTGAAAAGAGCTCCACTCGAACCCGAGTCGGGTTCGAGGTCGCCGCCTACGACCAAGGGGCCCGAGTCACTTATCTTGGCCCCTCCGGCAACCATATTGGCCACAAGGAAACGGTGAAAGACACCGCGCGCGTGCTTGGCCGAATCTATGACGCTATCGAGTACCGGGGGTTTGGCCAAGAGGTGGTGCAGACCCTGGCCGATTACTCCGGCGTGCCGGTTTACAACGGGCTGACTGACGAGTTTCATCCGACCCAGATTCTGGCCGACTTCCTGACCATGCAGGAACATGTCGATAAGCCTCTGCATCAGGTTGCCTACGCCTTTCTCGGCGATGCGGGCAACAACATGGGCGACAGCCTGCTGATCGGCGGCGCCAAAATGGGGATGGATGTGCGGCTGTGTGCGCCTCTTGCCTGCTGGCCGGTAGAGGACGTTCAGCGCGAGGCGCGTGAGATCGCCGAGCAGACCGGTGCGCGCATCACGCTGACTGAGAGCGTTGATGAGGCTGTGCAGGGTGTGGATTTTGTCTACACCGACGTATGGGTGTCCATGGGCGAGGCGAAGGAAAAGTGGGCAGAGCGTATCAGGTTGCTCAAACCCTATCAGGTGACCCGCGAGGTGATGGCGAAGACGGGTAACCCGCGCGCCTGCTTCATGCATTGTCTTCCTGCCTTTCACAACGCTGAAACAGAGGTTGGGGCGGAAATTCAGCGCGAATTCGGGCTCGACTCGATGGAAGTGACGGAAGAGGTATTTGAGAGTCCGGCATCTATCGTATTCGACCAGGCAGAGAACCGCATGCACACCATCAAAGCGGTTCTGGTCGCCACACTAGGAGGCTAGCATGCTTATCGTCGTCGCCCTGGGTGGCAATGCCCTGCTCAAGCGGGGTGAAGCCATGACCGCAGAGACTCAGCGGGCCAATGTCAACAAGGCTGCTGCCGCGCTGGCTGAACTGGTCAGGGAAGGCCATCAACTGGTGATTACCCATGGTAATGGCCCGCAGGTTGGCTTGCTGGCCTTGCAGGGCGCAGCCTATCGACCTTCTGGTGCTGACCCGCTTGATGTGCTGGGCGCCGAGACCGAAGGCATGATCGGCTACATGATCGAGCAGGAGCTGGAAAATGCCATCGACCATCACAAGCCGGTCGCGACCTTGCTGACCCAGGTGGTAGTGGATATCGCTGACTCGGCGTTTCAAAAACCGACCAAGTTTGTCGGGCCGGTATACGACAAAGCCGAGGCCGAGCGCAGGGCAGCTGCTGCCAACTGGTCTATCGCGCAGGATGGTGACAAGTGGCGTCGGGTGGTTCCGTCGCCGGCGCCGCTTGAAATTCCGGACCTGTCGGTGCTGAAGATACTGCTGCGTAACGAGGTGATTGTCATCTGCGCAGGTGGCGGCGGTATTCCCGTGGTGCGTAAGCCTGACGGCAGCCTGGTTGGCGTAGAGGCGGTGATCGACAAGGACGCGGCCAGTGCCTTGCTGGCAGAGCAGATAGGCGCCGATGCACTGCTGTTGCTGACCGATGTTGATGCGGTCTATCGCGATTTTGGCACGCATCAGGCCCAACGGGTGAGTGCTCTGAGCGTGGATGATCTCGACCACATCAGCCTGCCGGCGGGCTCGATGTTGCCAAAGGCAAAGGCCGCCGCGCGGTTCGCAGGAACCGGCAAGATCGCCGCCATCGGCCGGCTGGAGGATGCGTCAAGCATTCTGCGTGGGAGCGCCGGGACGCGAATCGGCTGACCGTAACAGGGCTACTCCGTCAAACAAAGAGGGCCTTGGCGCAAGCCAAGGTCCTTTTTTTGTGCTCTGGTTACCCTCGGGATAATCCTATGCGTCGCACCGAGTCAGCGAATCATTCACCTGTGCTGACGCTTTCTACCTCAGTATTTACCCTTGTTCCTGTCGCCGTCTCGCGCAATGATCAGGTTGTCGCGGCAGTGTACCGCGTCCCCGGATTGGTCCGGGCCCAATGACAAGGAGTGGGTATGGCGGCGGTTGTGAGTTCGCAGGGTGAATGGCGCAACTGGTCAGGGTCGCAGCGTGCGATGCCTGGGCGCTGGTGGCGTCCGGGTAGCGAGGACGAGCTGGCTGCGCTGTTGCAGGGCTCGAGCGGTGAAGTGCGGGTGACCGGGGCGGGGCATTCGTTCAGTGCGCTGTGCAAAACGGCAGAGCATCTGGTTTCCCTCGAGGGTATGAACGGGCTGGTCTCCCACGACGCGGAACGGCTGACCGCCACCGCGATGGCGGGCACGCCGTTGCACGCGTTGGGCCCGTTGCTCTGGCCGCTCGGCCAGGGGCTGATCAATCAGGGCGATATTGATGCGCAGTCGCTGGCAGGGGCGTGCGGCACCTCTACTCATGGCACCGGGCTGGGTTTGGGGTCGTTCTCTGCACTGGTGCGTGGATTGCGGCTGGTGACGCCGAGCGGTGAGGTGATCGACGCTGATTCCGCGCACAATGCGGACATTCTGCAGGCGGGGGCAACCTCGCTCGGGGCGCTGGGCGTGATCACCCGGATCACCCTGCAAAACCGCCCCAATTATCACCTGGCCGAGCGTGAGTACCTGCTGCCGCAGGCTGAGGTGCTGAATTGTTTTGAGGGGCTTGCGCGGGATAACCGCCACGCCGAGTTTTGGGCGTTTTTCCGCACCGACAAGGCTGTCGTGAAGGTGCTGAATGAGTCAACCGAGCCGCCGACCCCACAGCCCCGTTTCAATCTGCCGGTCGACAGGGTGCTCGATATCACCTCACGGATTGCCCATGGCGTGGCAGGCGCAGATGCGTTGATGCAGCGGCTCCTGACCGCGCTGCACTCGGAGGTGCGTCGAGTCGGGCGCTCCTACCAGGTTTTCCCTAGCCCGCGGGCGTCGCGCTTCAACGAAATGGAATACGAGCTGCCGTTGGCACGCGGGCTTGAATGTGTCGAAGAGGTGCTGGCGACGGTGCAACGCTCGTCGCTGCGCACGTTGTTTCCGCTGGAATACCGCACGGTGGCGGCAGATGAGGCTTGGCTGTCGCCGTTCTACGGGCGTGACAGCGCGTCCATCTCGATTCACCAGCATGTCTGCACGGATTACCGCCCGCTGTTTGATCTGGTCGAGCCCATTTTCTGGAAGTACGGCGGGCGGCCCCATTGGGGCAAGCTGCATTCGCTGGATGCGGTGCGACTGGCGGAGCTGTATCCGCGCTGGGATGACGCTCGCCGCGTACGTGAGCAACTGGACCCGCAAGGGCGGATGCTCAACGATCACTTGCGCACGCTGCTGGTGCTGCCATGAGTACGCATGATGCCTATTTCAGCAGGCTTCAGGCTGCGCTGCAGGCGGAGGGTGAGCTGCTGCCGCGGCTGATCGTCGATCTGGATCGACTGGATCACAATATTGATCAGGCGGTGGCCTTTGCCACGCAGACCGGCAAGGCGCTGCGGCTGGTGGAGAAGTCGCTGCCGTCGCTCCAACTGCTTGATTATATTGCCCGGCGAGCAGGTACCCGGCGGTTAATGTCGTTTCATCAACCCTTTCTCAATCTCGACGCCCAGCACTGGCCGGATGCCGACATCCTGCTGGGCAAGCCCATGCCGGTAGCGCTGGCTGGGCGATTTTACGAGCAGTATTCCGGGCCCTTTGATCCGCAGCGGCAACTGCAATGGCTGATCGATACACCTGAGCGGCTGCAGCAGTATCTGGCGCTGGCGCAGCGGCGCGGGATTCGGCTGAATATAAATCTGGAGCTGGATGTAGGTCTGCATCGTGGCGGCATTCCCGAAGGGGAGGCGGGCGCGGTGATGCTGCGCGCCATGCTGCGGTTGCTAGCGCAGCACCCGCAGCATCTGCGCTTTACCGGTTTCATGGGCTACGAGCCGCACGTGGCGATGCTGCCACGTCTGTTTGGCGCGCCCGAACGGCTGCTGGCGCAGGCGATGGCGACGTACCAGGCTCGAGTGGAGCAGGTGCAGCGTGAGGCGCCGGCGCTCTGGGCCCAGGCGGTGGCCGCAGACGGCCAGCCACCGCTGACGCTGAACACTGCCGGCAGCCCGACCTATCGACTGCACGATCAGGAGCAGGTCAGCAACGAGCTGGCGCTCGGCAGCGGGCTGCTCAAACCCACGCACTTTGATCTGCCAAGCCTGGCCGGGCATCTACCCGCTCTGTTCATTGCCACGCCGGTGCTCAAGGCGGCAGGTGCCTTCACGCTGCCCGGCGCAGGGCGGCTGCCAGCAGCCATCTCGCGGCTGGCCGGGCGCGGTAAACAGGCGCTGTTTATCTACGGCGGCAACTGGCTGGCTGAACCCGTCTCACCCGCCGGGCTGACGGCGAGTGGTTTGTACGGCACCAGCTCCAATCAGCAAGTCTTGCTGGCGCCGACGGATACGGCGCTGCAGGTGGATGATCTGGTGTTCATGCGCCCTACGCAGAGCGAGGCGGTGCTGCTGCAGTTTGGCGATCTGCTGGCTGTCCGTGGCGGGCAGGTGGTCGAGCGATGGCCCGTGTTTGCCGACATCTAACGCTCTCTGGTTTACAGCAATTAGCTTCGCGATTTTTGCGCCGGATCACGCGCGTGGCCTGTGGCGATGGTGTGGCGCGGGTCTTTTTTGCACTCTGCCTCCAGGATTTGCTTGGGGCCGGAGGTAGCATGGATAGCACTCGATGGTTATTGCTGTTGTTAGGATGTGTGGGAGCGTTCTGGGGTTGGGAGCGTTACTGGGCGGCTGTGCCTGTCGCCGCGCCTGTGCCGGCGATCAGCACGCAGCCGCTGGCAGCGCCGGAGCCGATTGTTACGGCACCGGACTACGATGCCATCGTCAATAGCATGTTGCGGGAGTCGGCTGAAGCCGAGCTTAGCGCCGCTCCACCCCCTCGGCAGACGGTTTTCAATGACCGCAACTATGAGGCGCGGGCGCCGGACAACATCATGGAGTCGGCCCATGTACCCCGGTTACCTGCGGCGTCCGCGCGTCGTGAGCGGCCGCGGGCTGGTCTGAGTGGTAGCGGTGATGCCCGTTTTGAATGGGTGGATGCGCGGCGCAAGCGCAGCCGCTGGCAAACCCGCTACGAGTATCGCAATGGCGTCATCAATAACAGCAGTTTCTGCCGCAACTATCGCCGTGGCTCCATTGAATACCGCACCTGCCGCAAGGGCGCCAGGGCCTGGCTGGCCGAGCGTTGCGGGGATGGCACGCGCCTGGCGTCTGCCCGGCAACGGATGTACTGCCATGCACATAGCGGGTTCAGATTGTAGTAGCGAGGTATTCGGGAGGCTTCTTGCAGGGTATATCGACGCGCCAGGCGGGCAGGGGACGGCTTGCTTTTCGCGCCGGATAAATTTAGCTTCTCTATCCGAAGCTAAAAAGCGGGTCGACCAGCTCGACCTGTCACACTCCCCGCAAGAGGCGAAATCAACGTGAAAACACGCATTACAGAACTGTTTGGCATTGAGCACCCGATTATTCAGGGCGGCATGCACTGGGTGGGCTTTGCCGAGCTGGCTGCCGCTGTCTCCAACGCTGGCGGTCTGGGCACCATCACCGGTCTGACCCAGAAAACCCCGGCTGACCTGGCCAACGAAATTGCCAAATGCCGGGAGCTGACCGATAAACCGTTCGCCGTCAACCTGACCTTCCTGCCGACCGTCAACGCCCCGGACTACCCGGGCTACATCGAGGCGATCGTCAAGGGCGGTGTGAAGATTGTCGAGACGGCAGGCCGCAGCCCGCAGGAATACATGCCCGCGCTGAAAGATGCCGGCATCAAGGTCATCCACAAGTGCACCTCCGTGCGTCACTCGCTGAAAGCCCAGTCCATCGGTTGCGATGCCGTTTCCGTTGACGGCTTCGAGTGTGGCGGTCACCCGGGTGAAGATGACATCCCGAACATGATTCTGCTGCCGCGTGCGGCCGAAGAGCTGGAAATCCCCTTCGTTGCGTCCGGTGGCATGGCCGACGGCCGCTCGCTGGTATCGGCCATGGCGCTGGGCGCCGAGGGCATGAACATGGGCACGCGCTTTATCGCCACCAAGGAAGCGCCGGTGCACGAGAATGTGAAGCAGGCCATCGTTGCTGCCTCCGAGCTGGACACCCGTCTGGTCATGCGTCCGCTGCGCAACACCGAGCGTGTACTGAACAACGCGGCGGTTGAGCGCATTGTCGAGAAGGAGAAGGCGCTGGGCGATAAGCTGACCTTTGCCGACATCATCGATGAAGTGGCCGGCGTGTACCCGCGCATCATGCAAAACGGCGAGATGGATCTGGGCGCCTGGTCCTGCGGTATGGTCGCCGGCCTGATTCACGACATCCCGAGCTGTGAAGACCTGATCGAGCGCATCATGAAGCAGGCCGAAGGCATCATTCGCGAGCGTCTGCAGTCCATGCTGTGAGGATGTGCCGATTGATTCTGTAGGCCTTCAGGGTGAGCGGAATTGATCAGCGTGTTCTTGGGTTTTGCCACCGCCCGGCGTTGCCGGGCGGTGGTCATTTGGAGTCGTCATGCCGACCAGCCACATCGATTGCAGTGTTGTTAAAACCGCCGAGATCATCGGTGAATGGTGGTCGCTGCTTATTTTGCGCAATGCCTTTCACGGCATGCGTACCTTTGATGCCTTCCAGCGTCAGCTGGACATCTCCAGCAGCGTGCTCAGTGCCCGGTTGAAAAAGCTCACCGAGGCTGGCGTGCTGCAGAAAGTCCCCTCGGCGGCCGATGGCCGTTCTTTCGAGTACCGTTTGACCGCCGCCGGGCTGGATCTGTACCCGGTGATCATCAGCCTGATGCAGTGGGGTGAGAAGTGGCGCCCCAATGGCAAGGGAGACCGCTTGCGGCTGTTGGAAAAGGCCACCGGTGCACCGATCCGCGGCGCTGAGGTGTTGTCGGCCACGGGGCAGCCGCTCAAAGCCTGGGAAGTACAGGCGGTCGCCGGGCCCGGTGCCGATGGCTATGTCCGTGAACTGGTTGGCGAAGATGTCGCCGTAAGCGAGTAATCCGAGGCTCAAGGCTGGGCATTTGGTCTCAGTGGGGTATCATTTTGCACCCCTGCCGCGCGTTGCGCGGCGTTTTCACCATTACAGGGAAGGTTTTCATGAGAGCACCCTCTTTGCTGGCACTGGGTTTGACTGGTGTCTTGTTATCCATGCCGCTGCAGGCAGCCCCCGAGTACGAAAAGCGCGCCGATCTGAGTGGTCAGCTTACCCAGTGGGTTAAACAGGCCCTGGGCGGCGACGCTGCGGCTCAGCGTGAACTGGCGCAACGTTACTACGATGGTGATGGCGTCGAGCAGGATTACGTCAAGGCATTCGAGCTGTACAGCGAGGCAGCAGAACAGGGCGACGCCGCTGCCGAGTTCTCGGTGGCCTACATGTATGACATGGGCGAGGGTGTTGAGCTGGACGACCTCAAGGCCGTCGAGTATTACACCCGCGCTGCCGAGCAGGGCCATGCTGCGGCGCAGTTCAACCTGGCGTTGATGTACGACGAAGGTGAAGGCGTACCGGTTGATGACCTCAAGGCCATTGACTGGTATCAGCGCGCGGCAGAGCTTGGCCATGCCGACGCGCAGTACAACCTGGCGATCATGTACGACGAGGGTGAAGGGGTGCCGGTCAACGACACACGCGCCGCCGAGTATTACCTGAAAGCTGCCCAACAGGGCCACGCCGACGCGCAGTACAACCTGGCGCTGCTCTATGATCACGGTGAGGGCGTGGCGCTGGATGACCGTGAGGCGGTCCGCTGGTACACCGCCGCTGCTGAGCAGGGCGATGCCTCTGCACAGTACAACCTGGCCATTATGTATGACGAAGGAGAGGGCATGCCGGTGGATGACCGCCGTGCCATCGAGTGGTATCGCAAGGCGGCCGAGCAGGGCCACGCCGATGCCCAGTACAACCTGGCGCTGATGTACGACGAAGGCGAAGGCACCAAGGTAGATGACGCCGAAGCCATCAACTGGTACACCTTTGCAGCCGAGCAGGGCCATGCCAGTGCGCAATACAACCTGGCGCTGATGTATGACGAGGGTGAGGGTACGCCGGAGGACAACCAGGCGGCCATTCGCTGGTATACGGCAGCTGCCGAGCAGGGCGAGGTGAATGCGCAGTACAACCTGGCCATCATGCACGATGAGGGCGAGGGTACGCCGGAAGATAACCAGCTGGCCATTCACTGGTACGGCAAGGCAGCCAGTCAGGGCGAAGGCAACGCCATGTTCAACCTGGCGATCATGCATATGAACGGCGAAGGGACGCCGGTTAACACGCCGATGGCTTATATGCTGTTTGCTCTGTGTGCCGGCCAGGGTGTGGAAGGCGCGCGCAACGCGCGCGACATCGTGGCCGAGGACCTGTCTGCCTCTGAGGTCAAGCGCGCGCAGCGTGCAGCCTCCGAGTGGCAGCTGGGTGAACCGCTGCCGACGCTGTGAGTGCCACCTTATTCATCGTGTGAATGCACTGTATCAGTGTGAACGGGGTCCAATCCGCGCGCAATTTGCGTACTGTATCGGACCCCGCCTGTGACCGCATGGTCGCCGGCAAGCAATTTTCCGTTTTGTCATTTGAATTGGAGGTGGCTGCGATGGCTGCGTTTGAGGATATCAAGAAGGTTGGCGTGATCGGCGCTGGCACCATGGGTCGCGGTATCGTGATGAACTTCGTCAACGCCGGTTATCCGGTCACCTGGCTGGACGTTAACGGCGAAATGCTGGAAAAAGGCAAGGTTGAAATCGCTGCGGTGTACAAGCGTTCGGTCGCCCAGGAGCGTTTTGACGACGCCGAAGCTCAAGCTCGTCTGAACCGCATCAGCACCACTCAGGAATACGCCGACCTGGCTGACCTGGACCTGGTGGTTGAAGCCGTTTACGAGAACATGGATCTGAAGAAGAAGATCTTTACCGAGCTGGACAAGGCGGTTAAGCCGTCCGCCATCCTGGCGACCAATACCTCCTACCTGGACATCGACGAAATCGCCTCTGCGACCCAGCGTCCGACCCAGGTTCTGGGTCTGCACTTCTTCAGCCCGGCGCACATCATGAAGCTGCTGGAAGTGGTGCGCGGCAAGGCTACCGCCCAGGATGTCATGGACGCCTGTCTGGCTGTTGGCAAGAAGATTGGTAAAGAAGCGGTGCTGGCGGGTAACTGCCACGGCTTTATCGGCAACCGCATGCTGGAAAAATACTCCCGCCAGTCGCGCGAAGTGGTACTGGAAGGCGCCACCCCATGGGAAGTTGACCAGGCGCTGCAGGGCTTCGGCATGGCCATGGGCCCCTACCGCATGTACGACGTAGTAGGTGTTGACCTGGGCTGGCGCTCCCGTCAGCTGGCCGGCGTCGGCCGTGGTGAGCCGATCGTATGGCTGGACAACAAGCTGTGCGAAATGGAGCGCTTCGGTCAGAAGAGTGGTCACGGTTTCTACAAGTACGAAGCGGGCAGCCGTCAGGCCATCCACGATCCGGAAACCGACATGATGGCCCGTGAAGTGGCTGAAGAAGCCGGTTACACCGCCCGTGACGTGTCCTCCGACGAGATCGTTACCCGCTGCATCCTGGCGCTGGTAAATGAAGGTGCACGTATTCTGGACGAAGGCTATGCCGAGTCTGCCGAGGACATCGATCGCGTTTATCGCTTTGGCTACGGCTTCCCGGCCGAGCGCGGTGGCCCGATGGCCTACGCCGACAGCCTGGGCCTGGACAAGGTGCTGGCTGAGATCCGCGCGCTGGAAGCTGAGCGTGGCGAGTTCTGGACTCCCGCTGCCGGTCTGGTCAAGCTGGCCGAAGCAGGTGGTCGCTTCACCAAGGCGTGATAGCTCAGTTGCCCGCATCGCTGCGGGCAACGCCATAAAAAACCGCCGCACAGTCAGCCTGTGCGGCGGTTTTTTTTCATCGCTTTACTGGGCGCGGCGTTCCGCGCCTCAACGGCTGCTTCAGTCGCCCTTCACCGGAATGCCGCTGACCGGCTGACCGTCCATGCTCGCTTCCTTGAGCATGATCTGATAGTGCTGGCCGTCGGTTTCGGTCTGGCTCAGGCGTACCAGCAGGTAGTTCCAGTCCTTGGCAAACCAGAGGGTGGTTTCGCGCTTGGCGTCGGGCTCGCGGATACGCTCTACCTCCACGGCGTCAAACTGGCCTACACGGGTGGTCACCCGGTCTTCGCCAACGACGCGGAAGTGGTATTCCTCTACCTCGTCGCCATCCACTACGCGGTAGCGCATGTCTTGTTTCCCCGCTGCCAGGTCGGCCTGCAGAGCGAGCTGGTAGGTGGTTTTGTCCAGCAGGCCGGGTTCGGTCGGCAGGCTGAAGGCTTCGTCTTTGTACTGACCGTTGACTTGACCTTGCTGCCAGTCGAACTGCTGGGTGATTTCCTTGCCGCGGCCAAGGCCACGCCGTTCGTAGTGGTAGCTTAGAGGGCGAATTTGCTCATCAACAACCTGCAGGCTGCTTTGCTCTGTCAGGCGCGCTACAAACATGCTGGCACTGAACGAGAGTTGCCAACTGCCGTCAGCGTTCTGCTGCAGGCTGTGGACTGCTTCGCCGTTGACCGGAATGTTCTTCATGTCGGCGGCGTAGCTGGCGCTGAAAGGGGTTAGTTCAAGTGCGCTGGCGCCGCCGGCGGCGAGGGTTAGTGCCAGTGTCGCCAGAGGGGCGATGAAAAAGCGGGTAGTGCGCGATCTGAGGTTGGCGTGCATCTTTTGTGTCTCACATGCTGGATTCAATGGTTTCCAGTCTTAGTCCACCGGATGGAATCGGCTTGCCGTCCAGGCTGGCCAGTCCGTTAATCAGGCGCAGTCGGCCACTGGCGAACCAGCGTACCACCAGCGGATACAGCCGATGTTCCTGTTGCTGTACCCGCTTCGCCAGGCTGTCAGCGTCGTCGTCGGGATGAACCACTACACGCCCCTGGAGCACCAGAGGGCCGCCGTCCAGCTCTTCGGTCACAAAGTGGATGCTGGCGCCGTGTTCGGCATCGCCTGCGTCCAGTGCCCGTTGGTGGGTCTGCAGACCTTTGTACTTCGGCAACAGGGACGGATGAATGTTCAACAACCTGCCATGAAAATGTGTCACGAAGGTGGCGGTCAGAATGCGCATAAAGCCCGCCAGTAGGACCAGATCAGGGGCAAAGGCGTCGATCTGTTCGATCAGAGCCTGGTCGTAGGCGGCGCGATCAGCGAAGCAGCGATGGTCCAGCGCGCGGGTTTCGATACCTGCGCTGCGGGCCCGCTCAAGGCCGTAGGCCTCGGCTTTGTTGGAAATGACGGCGACAACCTCGGCCGGTGCGTCGGCACCGGCCAGGTCGTCCAGAACTGCCTGCAGATTACTGCCTGATCCGGAGATCAGAACGACAACACGGCAGCTCACCGATCAGTTGCCCTGCAGGACAACGGCTTCGGCGCCGTCGGCGGCGCTGCTGATCTGACCGATGATCCAGGGTTGCTCGCCGGCGTCGCGCAGGCTTTGCAGCGCCGCGTCTGCCTGGTCGGCTGCAACGCAGATGACCATGCCGACGCCGCAGTTCAGTACGCGGTGCATCTCGGTTTCATCAACGTTGCCTTGCTCTTGCAGCCAGTTGAAGACCGCCGGACGCTGCCAGCTGTTCAGGTCGATAACGGCCTGGGCACCGTCCGGCAGCACGCGCGGAATGTTCTCCAGCAGGCCGCCGCCAGTGATGTGGGCCATGGCTTTAACAGCGCCGGTCTGTTTGATCAGTTGCAGCAGGGCCTTGACGTAGATACGGGTAGGCGCCATCAGCAGTTCACTGAGAGACTTGCCGTCGAGCTGGGTGTCGTGGATGTTGATGCCGGCGACTTCGATGATCTTGCGGATCAGCGAGTAGCCGTTGGAGTGCGGGCCGGAGGAGGGCAGCGCAATCAGTGTGTCGCCGGTGCTCACCTTGGTGCCGTCGATGATGTCGGCCTTCTCGACCACGCCGACGCAGAAGCCGGCCAGGTCGTAGTCTTCACCTTCGTACATGCCGGGCATCTCGGCGGTTTCGCCGCCCACCAGGGCGCAGCCAGCCTGCTCGCAGCCAGCACCAATGCCGGTGACCACCTGCGCTGCGACGTCGATATTGAGCTTGCCGGTGGCGTAGTAGTCCAGGAAGAACAGCGGCTCGGCGCCACAGACGATCAGATCGTTGACGCACATGGCGACCAGGTCGATGCCGATGCTGTCGTGCATGCCCAGATCCATTGCCAGACGCAGCTTGGTGCCAACGCCGTCAGTGCCTGATACCAGGACCGGCTGGCGGTAACCTTCCGGGATTTCGCACAGCGCGCCAAAGCCGCCGAGACCGCCCATGACTTCGGGGCGGGCAGTGCGCTTGGCAACGTGCTTGATGCGGTCAACCAGGGCGTTGCCGGCGGCGATATCCACGCCGGCGTCTTTGTAGCTGATCGAAGGTTTGGAGGGCGTCTGGCTGCTCATGAGCGGGTCTCGAAGGGATCAAGGGACAAAATAGGTCCGCCGCCCCGTCATGCCTTGCCGGGCGCGGCGCCGGATAGCGGCATAGTCTATCAATTCATCGGCCTCAGAGCCATGCTGAAGGCGGCTCGGCCCGCCCGGACGCCATCCTGGCGCAGACGGCCACGCATCGCATGACGCTGCGGTTGCTGCGCACCGGTGGCTTGGTTAATGTAGAGGGCTTGGTCGGCTTGCAATACCTGCAGTCGAGCGTCCTGTGCCCGCCACCTTGACGGAACTGTTCATGCCCCTGTCGCGCTTTTTCTCTATCGGATTTCTCTCCCTATGCCTGCCCTTGGCTGCCCACGCGGCGGTGTTGGATTCGCTGTATGAGGTGCAACTGCCGCCGCAAGCCGATGCGGAGCAGGGTGCACAGTTGTCCAGCGCCCTGGACGTGATGCTGGAGCGACTGGCTGGCAACAACCTGGATGCTGAGGCCCCGGCGCTGGCCAAGGTGCTCGCCGAACCCAGCTCGGTGACCCGGCAGATCAGCGCACTGCAGGACGATGGCAGCATGCAGGTGGAGTTTGACCCCCTGCTGCTGCGTGATGCGCTGAGCCAGGCGAAGGTGCCGGTGTTAGGGCGCAATCGTCCGGGCGTGTTGGTGTGGGCCGTTCAGCGCGATGAGCTGGGGGGCGACTTCATGGCCCCCGGCAGCGAGATGGGCCAGGCACTGCGCACGGCGGCGCGGTTCCGTGGTGTGGCGCTGATGCAGCCGTTATCTGATCTGGAAGACCGCGCCAATATCAGCGAGGACGATGTGCTCAAGGGTGCTGCCGAGGCGCTGGAGGCGGCCAGCGAGCGCTATGCCAGCGAGGGTATCCTGGCCTTGGATGTGTACCGCGATGCGGGCGAGGATTGGCAGTTGGCCTGGACCTTCTGGCTCAATGACCGCACGCTCGAAGGCAAGGAGCGCAACGCAGATCCCGCCGTGCTGGCCGACAACCTGATGCGCGCGCTGGCACTCGAAGTACACAGCCAGTACGCCGTCGGTGCGCAAGCGGATGGCACGGCGTCGGGTTGGACCTTGCACATCAGCGGTATCAACCGCGTTGGCGCTTTCGCTGACCTGCAGCGCAGCCTGCAGCAGTTGAGCAGCCAGCATCAGCCAAGCCTGGTCTCGGTCAGCGGCGACCAGGTGGTATTCGCCATTGACTTCCCCGGCGATCAGGCTCAGTTGGAGCGCATGCTCATGCTGGACCAGCGGCTGATTCGCGTCGAGGCACCGGTACAGCCAGCGTCTGAGCCCGAGGCACCGGCGTCTTCGCTGGAAGACGGCGCGGCAATCGAGCCCGAGTTGCCGGTTCAGGCGGCAGCGCCGTCCAATACCCTGTATTATCGCTGGCGCTAGCTCTCGGGCTGGCTTGGCTTATCAGGTTATCTAAGGACTGCCCCATGACCCCGGACTGTGACTACCGGGCGGCTGCTGTTGTTGTGCAGCCGGTGCCTACGTGTCTTGCGCTGTTGCGTGTGCTTGCTTCTGCTCTGGCGGAGGTGCGCTGATGTCTGCCGGACGGCCTATCCAGCTGCCGCTGGGTATCAAGCTGCGCGATGAGGCGACCTTTGCCAGCTACTACCCGGGGCCAAATGCCGGCGTGCTGGCTGCGACCCAGGCCTTTGCCGAACCGCAATCGTCGATTGAGGAGTGCTGTCTCTATCTCTGGGGCAGCGAAGGTACCGGACGTACTCACCTGTTGCAGGCTGCCTGTCATGCCCTGGCCGATGTGGGCGGGCTGGCCATGTACCTGCCACTGGATGAGCTGGTAGAGGAAGGGCCGCTGCTACTGGAAGGCATGGAATCGGTAGACCTGCTGTGCCTGGACAAGCTGGAAGCAGTGGCCGGCCGCCCTGATTGGGAAGAGGCGCTATTTCATCTGTATAACCGGTTGCGTGAGCAGGGCAGCCGTCTGCTGGTGGCGGCTGTCGCCGCGCCTCGGGCCTTGGGTTTGCAGTTGCCGGACCTGGCCTCGCGTTTGGGCTGGGGCCTGGTGTTCCAGTTGCAACCGCTGGATGACGCCGGAAAGCAGGAGGTGCTGAAGTTGCGTGCCGCGCAGCGTGGCTTGCAACTGACCGACGAGGTTGCGCGCTATATCCTCAGTCGTGGCGCGCGCGGTATGGGCGAACTGTTCGCTGCCCTGGAAACGCTGGATCAGGCGTCGCTGCGTGACCAGCACCGCTTGACGATTCCCTTCGTCAAGCGCGAGATGGGCTGGTAGCCCGGGAGCTCAGGTCTCGCCGCGCTCGACCCGCTGGGCCTGAAAGCTCCAGCGGATAAAGTAGAGTGCGGCGACAAAGTACAGCACGCTGAAGCCGCTCATCAGCAGTCCGTATTCCAGCCGTCCCGGCTGAAAGCAGATCAAGACCCCCTGAATGAAATACAGGTTGATGGCGAACGCCAGCCAGGCGTGTGTGCGCACGTGCGCGGTAATAACACCGGGCAGGAAGATCAGCAGCGGCAGCAGCTGTACGCCGATGACGATAACCGGATTGGCACCATGCAGGTCAGCGAAGAACAGGTTGTAACCCAGCATGGACAGCAACAGGCCGGCATAGCCGACCAGGGCGACCAGACGGCTGACGCGACAGCGTGGCTGCAGGTATTCCAGCGAGGGAAGAGGTTTCTTCTTAGCCACTGATCTTGGCTCCTGCCGCCAGTTGCTGTGTGATACTGCCGACCCGTGAGCCGAGCACGCGGCACAGGTGGCTTTCGTGCTCATCCAGGCGCCGATCCCCCTGGCTGCCGGCGTGATGGCTGGCGCCATAAGGCGTGCCGCCACCGCGTGTTTCGGTCAGGGCGCTCTCACTATAAGGCAGGCCGACCAGCAGCATGCCGTGGTGCAGCAGCGGTAGCTGCATCGACAGCAGCGTCGACTCCTGGCCGCCATGCAGGCTGGCGGTGGAGGTGAAAACGGCAGCCGGCTTGCCGTTCAGACTGCCGCTCAGCCACAGGCTGCTGGTGCCGTCGATGAAGTACTTGAGCGGCGCGGCCATGTTGCCGAAGCGTGTCGGGCTGCCGAGGATCAGCGCAGAGCAGTGCTTGAGGTCGGCCTCGGTGCAGTAGATTGCGCCCTCGGTCGGCACCGGTGGCAGCGCGCTGGTGGTTTCTGGCGCCACCGGTGGCACGGTGCGCAGGCGCGCTTCCATGCCGGTGCTTTCCACGCCTTCGGCAATCAGTCTGGCCATCTCGGCGGTGGCGCCATGACGGCTGTAGTAGAGCACCAGAACGTAGGGTTCACTCATTCGAACAGCTCCAGTACGCGCTCAGGTGGGCGGCCGATGACCGCTTTGCCCTCGCGGATGACGATGGGCCGCTCGATCAGTTTGGGGTAGTCGACCATGGCTTGAACCAGCTGGGCTTCGGATAGCTCCGGGTTGGCCAGATTCAGTTCCTTGTAGGGATCCTCACCCTTGCGCATCAGCTCGCGAGCACTCAGGCCCAGGCGTTCCAGTAACTCGACCAGGGTGGCGGCGTCTGGCGGTGTGTCCAGGTAGCGAATGATGTCGATGTCGGCGCCCTGCCTCTCCAGCAGCTCCAGCGCCTGGCGGGATTTGGAGCAGCGTGGGTTGTGGTAAATGGTGGTGGTCATCGGTTGTCCTCCGGGGGCGCGGTGGCCTAAGGTTGGGGTTGGGGGTTATTCTAAGCGCTATTGCACCGGGCTGTCAGGGAGCAGGAATGCCGCGTCAACTGAACCAGTATTTGCACTTTGGCCGCTATCTGGCGCGCCGCTTTCTTGAGGATAACTGCATCAAGAATGCCGCAGCCCTGACCTATACCACGCTGTTTGCGGTCGTGCCGGTGATGACCGTTGCCTACGCCATGCTGGCGGCGATTCCGGCGTTTGATCAGGTTGGCGGTCAAGTTGAAGCTTTTATCTTCAAGAATTTTCTGCCGGCCAGCGGCGCTGCGCTGCAGGAACACCTGAGCGCCTTTTCCAGTCAGGCCCGGCAGCTGACCGGCGCCGGTGTCGCGCTGTTGATGGTCACCGCATTGATGATGCTGGTGAATATCGAGAAGGCATTCAACGCCATCTGGCGCATCCGTCAGCCTCGGCGTGGCCTGTCCAGCTTTCTGCTGTACTGGGCGGTACTCAGTATCGGCCCGCTGCTGCTGGGCGCGGGGTTTGTGGTCAGCACCTACGTTGCGTCCATGTCCTTCTTTCAGGAAGGTGCCTTCCTGGCCTCGGCCTGGAGTGGCATGCTGCGCTTCTTGCCGTTGATACTGAGTATCGCCGCCTTCACTCTGCTGTTTGTCGCCGTGCCCAATACCCGCGTGCCGCTGAAGTTTGGCGTGGCCGGCGGGGTGCTGGTGGCCTTATTGTTTGAGGGTGCCAAGGGATGTTTTGCCCTGTATGTGAAGCTGTTTCCCGGGTACCAGCTGATTTATGGCGCTTTTGCGGCGGTGCCGCTGTTTCTGCTGTGGATTTACGTCAGCTGGCTGATCATCCTGTTGGGCGCCGAGCTGGTCAGCAATATGGGTAACGGCTTTGCCTGGCGCCGACCGGATTACCCCTGGATGATCAATCTGCTGGTGTTGTTGAGGCTGTTTTTGTTGGCGCAGCAGCAGGGGCGGCAGGTGGATCTGACCTATGTGAATGGCAGTGGCTGGTCGATGCATGAAGAAATGTGGCTGCAGTTGACTGATTGGCTGGAGAGCGAGTCGCTGATCGCACGTACCCAGGGGGGTGGCTACGTCCTGTGCCGTGACCTGGATCAGGTCGAACTGAGCGCTATCCTGGAGCGGATACCGGAGCCGCCGCTAACCCATGAATCCCTGCCGGCTGCCTTGTCGGGCAATCAGGACTGGTTTGCCGGCTTCAGCGAAGCGCTGGCGGAGGCCGATCGGGCGCGTCGCCAGGCGCTGCGTGGCAGCGTTAAGCACTGGCTGCTGAGCGACGGGCTAGTGGCCGCGCCAATGCCGTCTCGGGAGGTCAGCTCATGAGAGTGCTGTTGCTATGCGCGAGTATGCTATTGGCTGCCTGTGATGCGGCAGGGCCTTGGCGCGATCAGCACGGCCGGTCTGTAGAGGCGGCGGCGCTCAGTCAGGGGCGGGTGCTGGTGAATTACTGGGCTGAGTGGTGCGGCCCCTGCCGGGATGAGTTGCCCGAGCTGAACCGGCTGGCAGCAGAGTTGCCTGTCGGCCGGGTGCTTGGTGTTGACTACGACGGCGCCGCTGGGAAGCAGCTACGCCAGACCAGCGAGCGCATGGGTATTGCGTTTCCGGTGTTGGGCGATGATTTCGTTCAGGATTTTGAGCTGCCGCGTCCGCAGGTGCTGCCAACCACTTACCTGCTGGACGCCGAGGGACGGATTGTTGAGGTGCTGCAGGGGCCGCAGCATTACGACGGCCTCATGCCGCTGATGACAGCAAACTCCGACAATAATAAGGAACAGGGCAATGAGTGAAATCTGTGTGCAGGGTAGGGTACGCGGTGTAGTGCAGGGTGTGGGCTTTCGGCAGGCGACGGTCCGTGAGGCCAATCGCCTGGGCGTCAGTGGCTGGGTGCGCAATGAAGAGGATGGCAGCGTCAGCGTTCTGCTCTGCGGCCCGGAAGACGCGCTGGAAGCCATGACCGGCTGGCTGCGCCGTGGCCCGCGCACGGCCAAGGTAGAGAGCGTCGAGCTGGCCGGTTGCCTTTGGCAGGACATCGCAGGCTTTGTGCGGCTAGGGTAGGGTGTTGCGCTCAGGGCTTTATGTTGCCGTTACTGGCGCTTACGGACGCGACATGTCGCGTCCCTACGATTGCTGAACATCCCCTTGCGTAGGGACACAGCATGCTGTGTCCGGACGGCCTTTGCCGCAGCAACGGGGCCTTGCCTGTGCGACGTCGGTCGGTAGCCGGTTTGATCAGGGCGTGACGTACCAGTAGCTGTACCAGTAATCCAGCACCTTGTCCGGGTAGCGATTGCTGCCAAGGCTGCCATTGTAGCGCGCCAGTGCCCGGCGCAGGTTGCCATTTTCCTTGTCCAGATAGAACTTGAGAATCGCACAGCCATACTGCAGGTTGGTCGCCAGGTCGATGAGGTTGTCATCGGGGCGGCCAATCTCGGCCTTCCAGAATGGCATCACCTGCATGACACCTTGGGCGCCGACGTAAGACAGCGCGTAGGGGTCAAACAAACTTTCCACATGCATGACGGCCAGCACCAGGTCGGGCTTCAGGCCCGCGCGGGTAGCAGCCTGGTGCACCAGTCGCAGCAGCCGCAGGCGCTGCTGCTCGTCGCGAATGTACGGAGTCATTCGGGTTGACATGTCGAGGAGCCAGACCTCGGCATCAAAACGGTCATGAAAGCTGTCCGCGCTGGCGATGGCCTGCTTGAGTTCGGCCCGCAACTCCGGGTCAACCGGCGGCGTGGTGGTGCTGGCACCGGCCGTTTGTGCGGCAAGCCAGCTCAGCAGAAGCAGCACGATCCTTGTGCGCATGGGCTATTCCTGCGGTGTAGTGGCGTTATCCAGCGCCTGGACGAACTCACCTTGCAGGTGCGGGTCGCCGGTGGTGAGCAGAATCAGCATGTTTTCCAGCTGACTGGCTTCTTCCTTTAGGCCCAGCTGGCGCAGACGCTCGATACGGTCCACCCACTGCTCGACGTCGTCTTCTTCCAGGTTGTCGTAGATCAGCTCCGAGGCTTCGTGCAGCACGCTGCGCAGTTCACGGTCGATCAACAGGGTGGCCTCGGCGCGTACTTCGGGCGTTGCCTGTGCGTCCAGTTCAATCACACGCAACTGGTCGAAGTCCACGGGCACGATATCCTCGTCCAGCAGGTTCAGGCGCAGCTGGCCGTCGCTGTCGGTTTGCCGGGTCACTGCCAGCTCGCCCAGCTGGATGGTCAGGGTGCGCTCGGCCCAGGGCAAGGTCTGGTACTGGCGATGCTCATCTTGCAGGGTGCCCTGGGCGTCGTACTGGCGGATGCTGAACAGTCTGCTTTCGGTGACGCGAATGCTGCGATGCGGCGTGTCCATGACCAGCGGCTCGCCGGTTTCGATGTGCAGGCTGTGGCTCAGCAGTTCGCGCTCGATCTGCGGCGCGACCATTGTGTTTGACGCCGGTGCGCTGCTGCAGGCTTGCAGCAGACCCAGCACCGCGCCCGCGCCAAGCAGACGCGCGGCTAGCGGATAAGTGGCGGTGTGCATCATCAGTTGCCCTGTACGCGCTCCAGCAGATATTGCAACATCTGGTCGGCAGCGACCGTGATTGCGTCCTGATCGCGGCGGTATTTGTATTCCAGCTGGCCGTCAGCCAGGCCGCGATCGCTGATCACGACGCGGTGCGGGATGCCGATCAGGTCCATGTCGGCAAACTTGACGCCAGGGCTGGTTTTCTTGTCGCGGTCATCCAGCAGTACTTCAACGCCTGCTGCTTGCAGGCCGTCGTACAGCGCCATGGTGGCTTGCTGAACGGCTTCGGAGCTTTCCATCTTCATCGGCACCAGGGCTACCTGGAAAGGCGCCAGCGCGTCAGGCCAGAGGATGCCGCGCGTGTCGTAGTTCTGCTCGATGGCCGCTGCGACCACGCGGGATACGCCGATGCCGTAGCAGCCCATGGTCAGCAGCTGGGTTTTGCCCTGTTCGTTCAGTACGTTGCAGTTCATCGCTTCGCTGTATTTCTTGCCCAGCTGGAAGATATGCCCGACTTCTATGCCGCGTTTGATAATCAGGGTGCCTTCGCCGTCGGGGCTAATGTCGCCCTCAACGACGTTGCGCAGGTCGGCAACCTGGTCAAATTGTGCATCGCGCTCCCAGTTCACCCCGGTGTAATGCTTGCCGTCGACGTTTGCGCCACAGACAAAGTCGGCCAGGTGCGCAGCACTGTGGTCGGCAATGACGGTGACCGGCAGTTTGACCGGGCCGATGGAGCCGGGCTTGCAGCCGATGGTGTCGATGATCTGGGCTTCGCTGGCAAAGGTCAGCGGTGCGTGTACCAAGGGTAGGTGCTCAGCTTTGATCTCGTTCAGCTCGTGGTCACCGCGCAGGACCAGAGCCACTAGCGGCTGCGCCTCGCCTTCTTCGGCTGCGCCCAGCACGATCAGGGTTTTTACCGATTGCTCGGGCGGCAGCTGCAGGAACTCGCTGACCGCGGCGATGGTGACCTGGTTGGGCGTGTCGACCAGCGTCAGCTCCTGGCTGGCAGCGGGGCGGTCACCTTGGGGCAGCTGGGCGGTGGCTTTTTCCATGTTGGCGGCGTAGCTGCCGCTGGAGGAAAACACGATGGCATCTTCGCCGGAGTCGGCCAGTACGTGAAATTCGTGGGAGCCCTCACCACCAATGGATCCGTTGTCCGCTACGACCGGGCGAAATTCCAGACCCAGGCGACTGAAAATGTTGCAGTACGCCTGGTACATGCCGTCATAGGTCTGCTGCAGGGACTCTTGGGTCAGGTGGAAGGAGTAAGCGTCCTTCATCAGAAATTCGCGGCCACGCATCAGACCAAAGCGCGGACGGATCTCGTCGCGGAACTTGGTCTGAATCTGGTACATGTTGATCGGCAGCTGTTTGTAGCTGGTGATCTCGTTGCGAGCCAGGTCGGTAATCACCTCTTCGTGGGTGGGGCCGACACAGAATTCGCGGTCGTGGCGGTCCTTCAGGCGCAGCAGCTCGGGGCCGTACTGCTCCCAGCGGCCGGATTCCTGCCAGAGTTCGGCAGGCTGAATGGCGGGCATCAGCACTTCGAGTGCGCCGGCCTTGTCCATCTCGTCACGTACGACAGCCTCCACCTTGCGCAGTACGCGCAGGCCCATTGGCAGCCAGGTGTACAGGCCCGACGCAATCTTGCGGATCATGCCGGCGCGCAGCATCAGCTGGTGGCTGATGACGGTGGCGTCCGAGGGGGTTTCCTTGAGGGTGGAAATCAGATAATGGCTGGTACGCATGAGCTAGTCAGGTCCTGAGCAGAGACGGGCAGAATGGGCGCTATTGTACGATTGTGCCGGTGCAGCGTACAGCCCGCGGGTCAGGCTGTTGTTGCCGACCGACGGGCAACAAAAAACCCGGCCGAAGCCGGGTTTTTTGGTACTGCCTGGGCTGCTTAGAGCAGGGTCCAGGTGTAGCCGACGATCAGACGGTTTTCGTCGACGTCGCCGCCGTCCAGGGCTGCGTCCTGGCGAACGGTGGCGTTACGCCAGCGGAAGTTCACGCCTTCCAGCGGACCGGCCTGCACGGTGTAGCGTACTTCGCTGTCACGCTCCCAGCGAGAGTCACGGTTTACGCCGGCATGTTGCGGGGCGTTGGTGTTGATGTCGGTACCGGCGATGTAGCGGGTCATGAAACTCAGGCCCGGGATGCCCAGACCAGCGAAGTCATAGTCATAACGCGCTTGGTAGGACTTCTCGTCAACGGCGTTGAAGTCAGCGTACTGAACGGAGTTGGCGATAAAGATTTCACCGTCGTCGTACAGGTAACGGCCGTCGCCACTCATCTGCTGGTAGGCCAGACCAAAGCCGTGGTAGCCAGTGTTCAGGGTCACGGCGATGGAGGCGGCCTGGTTGTCGAATTCGGTACCATCGGCGGAGTCGTCGTCGCTGGTATCGTAGTAGGCAACGTTAGTGTTCAGGCTGGTGCCTTCGCTCAGCGGGACAGTCCAGTCAAAGCCGGCGAACACGCGCTCGTACTGGTCTTCGCTGTCGGCGCCGTACAGAGTGGCGCTGAAGTTGTCAGTGAAGGTGTAGGTACCGCCAGCGTAGGTCAGGTCTTTATCGTCGCCGTGGATGCCGTCGGTCTCACTGGAGTCAGCCATTTCGCCACGATCGGTCAGGCGACCGGCTTCAACAAACAGACCGTCGATGGAGCTGTTGGTGATGCTGTAGCCCTGGTAGTGGTTGGGCAGCAGACGGGAGTCGTCATAGGCAGCAACCGGGTTCTCTGGCATGTGAAAACCGTAACGAATGACGGTGTCATCCAGGATGGCCATTTTGACGGCGCCACGGATTTCCATGTACTCGGCTTCAGCACGACCGTTGCTGTCAACCGGCAGCAGGCCAGTGCCGGAGCGGCCGCGGCCACTGTCCAGCTTGATACCTTCCTGGGCCATGACGTCTGCACCAAAGCCGATCGGACCCTTGGTGTAGCCGGACTCAAAGTTCAGCAAAAAGCTGGTTGCGGTTTCTTCGCGCTTGCTTTGACCGACGTTGTCACGAAAATCGCGGTTGAAGTAAACAGTGCGGTTGTACAGGGTGGCGGAGGCGCCTTCGACAAAACCTTCTCCCTCTGCCATTGCCTGGGTTGCCAGCAGGCCGTTGCCTGCAGCCACTGCCAGTGCCAGCGAGCTCCATTTAACTGCGTTCTTCATTGTGTGCTCCTTTGATTAAAAGATAACCGTTAGGCTCCAAGCGGATTCGGCTTCTTGTTTTCGCCTTATATTAAAGCATCTGTATTGGAACAGTGAAAGCAAGCGCTGAAAAAACAGCACCTTGTTAATGGATGTTTATAAGTTATTGCAGGCAAAATGGCGAGGTTTGCCGCTGTTTTTATATGTGAGCTGTGCGGCATTCCCGAAAAATGTAAGTTGCAGTTCTGGTTTGAGACGGTTTTCTTTTTTGTTTGCTATTGCGAGGCTTGCCAAGCATGTTTGAGTTGCATTCGCAGTTACAGGCTGACTGTGTCGTAGTGGGGGACTTCCCGCTTTGCCGGTTGTTGTTGTTGAACGATCGTCAATATCCCTGGTTCATACTGGTGCCGCGACGCGACGCCTTGCGTGAGGTGTTCGAGCTGTCTGTGGAAGATCGGGCGCAGTTTTACCTGGAGTCGGATGTGTTGGCGCAGGTGCTCAATGACGCCTTTGCTGCAGACAAGATGAACATTGCTGCGCTGGGCAATGTGGTGCCACAACTGCACGTACATCATATTGTTCGCTACCGGCAGGACCCTGCCTGGCCGGCGCCAGTGTGGGGCAAGTTGTCCGCCATTCCCTATGCAGGGGATGAGCTGGCTGACAGGTTGCAGCGAGTGCGCACGGCACTGGATGGCAAGGCTGGTTTTGATGAGGTGCTGCGATGAGTGAGGGTATGTTGACCGAGCGTATGGATGAGCTGGAGTCGCGTCTGGCGTTTCAGGATGACACTATTCAGGCGCTAAACGATGTGATTGCGGCGCAGCAATTGGAGTTGGGGCGCCTGCGGCGCTCACTGGAGTTGCTTGCTCAGCGCCAGGCTGACTTTGCTGCCCAGCTACCGGATGGCGGAGGCGACGAGGCGCCGCCTCCGCACTATTAGGAGTGACCACACTGATTGGTTCTGAACGCTCACTAATCAGTGTTTCCCCAGATTAGTCGAGGATTGCTACTTCCTCGGCCTGTAAGCCTTTCTCGCGCTTGGCAACGGTGTACTCAACCCGTTGCCCTTCCTGCAGCACCCGGTGTCCATCGCCCTGAATCGAGCGGAAGTGGACGAACACGTCACTGCCGGAGTCGCGGGTAATAAAACCAAAGCCTTTGCTGGTATTGAACCATTTGACTGTGCCCATCTCGCGGCCATCGTTGGCTTTGCCCTGGCGCTCCTGCTTGGGGCGAGGCTTGCGCGTGGTGGGCGTCTCTGTGGTGGTTGGCCGGGATCCGCTGCTCAGCTCCGCTGCCAGTGTCAGCAGGCTGGACAGGCAGACGCCGAGGACGCCGGCGGCCAGAGCCCAGATGTTCCAGTCAATAAAGTATGAGCTGACCAGCAGGCTGCAGAAGGGAATGCAGGCAGCCAGGATGAGGAGCGTGGAGCTGGCCAGAGAGACAGCGCCGGCGGCGCCTTGTTTTGGTAGTTCGGTTTGATTGAATTGCTGCAGATTGATCAGGCCGGTCAGTACGGCCAGTAGGCCGATATAGTTGATCGGGGCGGATTGAGTGAAGAACGGAATGCTGTGAAACAGGCCCGTCAGCAGGACGCCGACACCTGTCACCAGATGCAGATAACGAAGGGTTTTCAAGAGGCTCACCATGGATGCAACGATTTAGTATTGTCATGTCGGCAGGCCGATGGCTGTGGCGCTGCCGGATGGCACTCTAACCTGAAAACGCCCGGCTACCAAGCCGGGCGCTGTCGCGTTGCGGGCGAGGGAGGGGCGTTCAGCCCTCGAGCAGGCTGCGCAGCATCCAGGCCGTTTTCTCGTGTGTCTGCATGCGCTGGGTGAGCAGGTCAGCCGTTGGCTCGTCGTGAGCTTCGTCACAGATCGGGAAGACGCTGCGTGCGGTGCGGACGCAGGCTTCATGGCCTTCAACCAGCAGACGGATCATGTCCTTGGCTTCCGGCACGCCGTCTTCTTCCTTGATGCTGCTGAGTTCGACAAACTGCTTGTAGGTGCCCGGCGCCGGGAAACCCAGGGTGCGAATGCGCTCGGCGATATCGTCAACCGCCAGCGCCAGTTCGTTGTAGTGGGTTTCGAACATCAGGTGCAGGGTCTGAAACATCGGTCCTTTCACGTTCCAGTGAAAGTTGTGGGTCTTCAGGTAGAGGGTGTAGGTGTCGGCCAGCAGGCGCGACAGGCCCTCAGCGATTTGTCCGCGATCCGTTTCGGTAATGCCGATATCAATCTTCATCATGGCTCCTCGTGGTTGTCTGGCGGCGCGGCGTCGTGAGGCGCAGCGTCCGCAGTAACAGGTTACTTGTTCTGAGTGCAGATTGGCTGTTGGGTTCCCGTTGCGTATCGCCTTGGTGCTGCGAGCCGTGTCGAGGCTCCCTCGTTGGCCAAGTTTCGGGTATATTATGGCGTTTTTCTTCAGGCGCTCGTCGATGCGGTAAAAGGCCGCTGCGGCAACTGACGCCAAATTTGCCGACCACAGGAATCACCACACCATGATGCGTAGCCACTATTGCGGCCAGCTGAACCAATCGCTGGCGGATCAGGAAATCACTCTTTGCGGTTGGGTACACCGCCGTCGTGACCATGGTGGGGTCATCTTCCTGGATATCCGTGACCGCGAGGGCCTGGCCCAGGTCGTCTTCGATCCGGATCGCGCCGAGACCTTTGCCAAGGCCGACCGTGTCCGTAGCGAGTATGTCGTCAAAGTGACCGGTAAGGTGCGTCTGCGCCCGGAAGGTGCTCGCAATGCCAACATGGCCTCCGGCGACATTGAAGTGCTGGGTTATGAGCTGGAAGTGCTGAACGAAGCCGATACGCCGCCGTTCCCGCTGAATGAATACAGTGACGTGGGTGAGGAAACGCGCCTGCGCTACCGCTTTATCGATCTGCGCCGCCCGGAAATGGCGGAGAAGCTCAAGCTGCGCTCGCAGATCACCAGCAGCATTCGCCGCTACCTCGACGAGAACGGCTTCCTGGATGTCGAAACCCCGATTCTGACCCGTGCCACTCCTGAGGGGGCGCGTGACTATCTGGTGCCCAGCCGCACCCATCCCGGCCACTTCTTCGCGCTGCCGCAGTCGCCACAGCTGTTCAAGCAGCTGCTGATGGTGTCCGGGTTTGATCGCTACTATCAGATCGCCAAGTGCTTCCGCGACGAAGACCTGCGTGCCGATCGTCAGCCCGAGTTCACTCAGATCGACATTGAGACCAGCTTCCTGGATGAGTCCGACATCATGGGGCTGACCGAGGGTATGATCCGCCAGCTGTTCAAGCAGGTGTTGGATGTGGATCTGGGCGAGTTTCCACATATGACCTTCGAGGAAGCCATGCGTCGCTATGGCTCCGACAAGCCTGATCTGCGTAACCCGCTGGAACTGGTAGACGTAGCCGACCAACTGACCGAGGTGGAATTCAAGGTGTTCAGTGGTCCGGCGACCGACCCGAAAGGCCGCGTTGCAGCGCTGCGGGTGCCTGGTGGTGCCAGCATGCCGCGCAAGCAGATCGACGACTACACCAAGTTTGTCGGCATCTACGGCGCCAAGGGTCTGGCCTACATCAAGGTTAATGAGCGTGCCAAGGGCGTTGAAGGTCTGCAGTCGCCGATCGTCAAGTTCATTCCGGAAGCCAATCTGGAAGAAATCCTCAATCGCGTGGGTGCGGTCGATGGCGATATCGTCTTCTTCGGTGCTGACAAGGCGAAGATCGTGTCCGAGGCGCTGGGCGCACTGCGCATCAAGCTCGGCCATGACCTGGACTTGCTGACCTCTGAGTGGGCGCCGCTGTGGGTGGTCGACTTCCCGATGTTTGAAGAGAACGATGATGGCTCGCTGTCTGCGCTGCATCACCCGTTCACCGCGCCCAAGTGCTCACCGCAGGAGCTGCAGGCGAATCCGTCGACCGCGCTGTCACGCGCTTACGACATGGTGCTGAACGGCACTGAGCTGGGCGGCGGTTCGATCCGTATTCACCGCAAGGAAATGCAGCAGGCCGTGTTCAACATTCTGGGCATCAGCGCCGACGAGCAGCAGGAGAAGTTCGGCTTCCTGCTGGACGCACTGAAGTTTGGTGCGCCGCCGCATGGTGGCCTGGCCTTTGGTCTGGACCGTCTGGTCATGCTGGTAACCGGTGCGCAGTCGATTCGTGAAGTCATCGCCTTCCCGAAAACCCAGAGCGCAGCCTGTGTCATGACCCAGGCACCGGGTCTGGTGGACAACAAGGCACTGCGTGAGCTGAGCATTCGTCTGCGCGAGCAGACCAAGGTCGAGTAAGTCTTATACCCCCGGTTGCGTCCAGCGTGTAACCGGGGCCTGTTTTATCTGGAGTTGTGTTATGGCCGGTCATTCGAAATGGGCCAATATCAAGCATCGCAAGGCCGCGCAGGACGCCAAGCGAGGCAAGATTTTCACCAAGCTGATTCGCGAGTTGACCGTGTCGGCCAAGGTGGGTGGCGGCAATCCGGCGGATAATCCGCGTCTGCGTGCGGCGGTGGATAAGGCGTTGGGTGCAAACATGACCCGCGACACCATCGACCGTGCCATCGCCCGTGGTGCCGGCAGCAATGATGCCGACAACATGGAAGAGCTGACCTATGAAGGATACGGCGCCGGCGGTGTTGCTGTGCTGGTTGAGGCCATGACCGATAATCGCAACCGGACAGTCAGCGAAGTGCGTCATGCGTTTGGTAAATGTGGCGGCAACCTGGGTACCGATGGTTCGGTGGCCTACCTGTTTACTCGTCGCGGACAGATTGGCTTTGCTGCGGGCACGGATGAAGACGCACTGATGGAAGTGGCGCTGGAGGCCGGTGCTGAGGATGTTGTCGCCAATGACGACGGCTCCTTTGATGTGTTTACCAGCTTCGAGGAGTTCGGCGCGGTACGTGATGCGCTTGAGAGTGCCGGTTTTTCCGCTGAGTCAGCCGAGGTGGCGATGATTCCATCGACCGAGGCTGAGCTGGATCTGGATACCGCGCAAAAGGTTGTCCGGCTGATCGACATGCTGGAAGATCTGGATGATGTGCAGAACGTTTACTCCAATGCCTCGATCTCCGACGAGATTCTGGAGCAGTTGGAGTGATGGTGTTGCTGCGGCTGGTCGACGAGGGAGGCGCAGGCCTCCCTTTTTTCTATGGGTTGCTTGCTGATGGGTGACAGATGGCGCTGATACTGGGGATTGATCCCGGCTCCCGGATAACGGGCTTCGGCATTGTGCGTCACGAAGCGGGGCGGCAAGAGTACGTCACATCCGGCTGTATCCGTGTGGGCGAGGGCGCCTTCCCCGAGCGACTGCAGAAGATATTTCATTATCTGAGTGAGTTGATCGAGCAGTATCGGCCAGAGGTTGTCAGCATCGAGCAGGTGTTTATGGCGCGTAATCCGGACTCCGCGCTCAAGCTCGGGCAGGCGCGGGGGGCTGCCATTGTCGCGGCGGTGAACGCCGGCCTGACAGTACATGAATACAGCGCCCGGCAGGTCAAGCAGGCAGTGGTGGGTACCGGGGCTGCGGACAAGAAGCAGGTGCAGCACATGGTGACTCAACTGCTGGGGCTGGCGGGCACGCCGCAGGCTGATGCGGCCGATGCGCTGGCGATTGCGCTGTGCCATGCGCACATGACGGGGGTGCAGCGCCAAATGGGCAATGTCGCCCTGACCGTGCGTGCTGGGCGGGTGCGTCGACGCTAACCGAATAGAAGGAAGCAGGGTAAGTGATAGGACGTTTGACTGGAATTTTGCTGGAAAAGCAGCCCCCGCATATCCTTGTGGATGTACAGGGTGTCGGTTACGAGCTGGATGCGCCGATGAGTACCTTCTACCAGTTGCCGGCGCTCGGCGAAAAAGTGACGCTGCATACCCACATGGTCGTGCGTGAAGACGCTCAGCTGCTGTATGCCTTTGCCGACAAGCGCGGGCGTGAATTGTTTCGCGAGCTGATTCGCCTCAATGGGGTCGGCCCCAAGCTGGCGCTGGCGCTGATGTCCGGTATGGACGTCGATGAGCTGGTCATGGCGGTTCAGCATCAGGATGTGAGTGCTCTGGTCAGGGTCCCTGGGGTTGGCAAGAAGACCGCTGAGCGGCTGCTGATTGAGCTGCGTGATCGTTTCAAGGCCTGGGATGCCGCGCCTGGTGCGATGGTGCTGGCGGGGCCGGTCGGCGCAGGCGCGGCGCCAGTCAAGCCGAGCGCGGATGCTGTCAGCGCCTTGATTGCTCTGGGCTACAAGCCTCAGGAAGCCAGCAAGGCCGTGTCGGCGGTCGATGAAGACGGTCTCAGCAGTGAAGAGTTGATTCGCCGGGCGCTCAAGGGCATGGTGTAGAGCGCGCGCTGAGGGCCGCAACGCCTCCCTTTTTGATGGATAAGACATGCTGGAAGAAGATCGCCTGATTGCGGCAACGCCCAGGCAGCAGGAAGAAGTCATTGATCGGGCGATTCGTCCGCTGAAGCTGGCCGACTACATAGGTCAGCCGACCGTGCGCGAACAGATGGAGTTGTTCATCAAGGCTGCCAGAGGACGTGGCGAGGCGCTGGATCATGTGTTGATCTTCGGCCCGCCCGGCCTCGGCAAAACCACCCTCGCCAATATTATCGCGCAGGAGATGGGTGCCAAGATCAAGAGCACCTCCGGTCCGGTGTTGGAGCGCGCCGGCGATCTGGCTGCGCTGCTGACCAACCTGGAAGCGGGCGACGTACTCTTTGTGGATGAGATACACCGCCTGTCGCCGGTTGTTGAAGAGATTCTCTATCCGGCGATGGAGGACTACCAGCTCGATATCATGATCGGCGAAGGGCCTGCCGCGCGATCAATCAAACTGGATCTGCCGCCCTTTACCCTGGTCGGCGCGACGACGCGGGCGGGCATGCTGACCAACCCGCTGCGCGATCGCTTCGGCATTGTGCAGCGGCTGGAGTTCTATTCGGTTGCTGACCTGGCAACGATCGTGGCGCGCTCTGCTGTCATTCTCGGTCTGCAGATGGATGACGGCGGCGCCCGCGAGATCGCCCGTCGTTCCCGTGGCACCCCTCGCATCGCCAATCGTCTGCTGCGCCGGGTACGCGACTTTGCCGAGGTGCGCAGCGCGGGTGTGATCAGTGCTGACGTGGCCGATCAGGCGTTGAACCTGCTGGATGTGGATGAGCAGGGTTTTGATCACATGGACCGCCGTCTGCTGCTTACCATGATCGACAAATTTGATGGTGGCCCGGTTGGCATTGACAACCTTGCTGCGTCGATCAGCGAGGAGCGTCACACGATTGAAGACGTACTTGAGCCCTACCTGATTCAGCAGGGTTTTATCATGCGTACGCCCCGCGGTCGGGTGGTCACGCGCCATGCCTATCAGCATTTTGGCCTAAATGCGCCAGCCCGCATGGCACCTGCCTCTGCGGATTTGTTTGATGACCCGGCGGCGCCCGATTCGCCTTGAAAAATATTTTTGCAAATAGCGAGTAAACCCACTATGCAAAACCTTTGCTTGGCTCTACATTATGCGCGTTGAACGTTCTGGGCCGCCGTTCGAGCTGAAAGCCCGCGTCTACTTTGAAGATACCGATGCCGGCGGCATCGTCTACTACGTCAATTACCTGAAGTTTATGGAGCGTGCGCGGACGGAGCTGGTCCGCACTCTCGGCTTTGATCAAAGCGCTCTGCAGAGAGAAAACGTCATTTTTGTTGTGCACTCTGTCACGGCACGCTATCACGCGCCTGCACGATTGGACGATGAACTTGTCGTATCTGCGACTGTCTTGGAAACCAAGCGAGCAAGTATTCGTTTCCGCCAGAGAGTAACTCGGGCGGGAGATTTGTTGTGCGAGGGCGACGTGCTCGTGGCTTGCGTGAGTGCAGACCAGTATCGGCCCCGAGCCATTCCGGACAGCCTGCGAGCGGCTTTTCAGAACAGCGCCTCCGAGGCGTGACGACCGAACCGAAAGAACGTATGAGATTGCGAGGAGTGGTAGAGCGTGCAGGCTGATCAAATGTCGATATGGCACCTGGTGTCCGGCGCCAGTGTACTGGTGCAGCTGGTGATGTTGACCCTGCTGGCGGCGTCGGTGGTGTCTTGGGTAATGATTTTCCAGCGCAGCAGTGTCATGCGTTCGGCAAAAAATGCTCTGGATGATTTCGAAGACCGTTTCTGGTCAGGTGTGGATCTGTCACAGCTGTATCGTCAGGTCACTGGTTCGCCAGACGAAAACTCGGGTCTGGAGCAGATTTTCCGCGCGGGCTTCAAGGAGTTTTCGCGTATGCGCCAGCAGTCCGGTGTTGATCCGGATGCGGTAATGGATGCGGTACAGCGCTCGATGCGTGTGGCGATTTCCCGCGAGGAAGAAAAGCTGGAGCAGCACCTGCCGTTCCTGGCGACCGTCGGTTCTACCAGCCCCTATGTGGGCCTGTTCGGCACCGTCTGGGGGATCATGAACTCGTTCCGCGGCTTGGCCACGGTGCAGCAGGCGACGCTGGCAACGGTAGCTCCGGGTATCGCCGAGGCGCTGGTGGCCACGGCTATTGGTCTGTTTGCTGCGATTCCGGCGGTGGTTGCGTATAACCGCTTCGCGGCGCGCTCTGAGATGCTGATTGGTCGCTACTACACCTTCGCCGACGAGTTTTCCAGCATCCTGCATCGCCGCGTTCACGCGCGCGAGGAGTAAGCGGAGGCCGCTATGAGCATGCACATGCACAGGCGCCGCGATAAGCGCAAACCGGTCGCAGAAATGAACGTGGTGCCCTACATCGACGTGATGCTGGTGCTGCTGGTGATTTTTATGGTGACCGCGCCAATGCTGAATCAGGGCGTCAAAGTCGACCTGCCGCAGGTTTCCAGTGAAGTGCTGCCGAGCGACAGCAACCAGCAGGTGCTGACCTTGTCCGTCCTGGCTGATGGGACCTACTACTGGAACCTGGGCGAAGCCGTGGACACGGAAAACCATTCCGATAGCGCTGTTTCTCTGGAAGCGATGACCGAAGGCGTGACCAAGATCATGCGCGCCAAGCCCGACACGCTGGTGTACATCCGTGGTGACAAGAATGCCAATTACGGGGTGGTTGTCACCGCCATGGGCGCCCTGCAACAGGCGGGTGTGCCCAACGTAGGCTTGATTACCGAGGCGCCGTGAGCACGCGATATCAATACCGGCCTGCAGCCTCGGAGCGTTATTCGTCTCCGCTGCTGAAGGCGGTCGGACTGCACCTGCTGGTGGCGATCCTGCTGTTCGCCTCTTTTAGTAGTGCGCCGGAATTCGAACCGGCCAAGCCGATCGTGCAGGCGACCCTGGTGCAGCTGGACTCGATGAGTCCCAGCACCACGCCGACGGATCAGAAGATCGCCGGCGAGGCGCAGCAATCGCGTTCGCCGCGTGCGGACGAGGAAGCGCTGGAGAAGCAGCGCGAGCAGCAACAGGCAGCCGAGGCGGCCAGAGCAGAGCAGGCCGAACAGGCCCGTCAGGCGCAAGCCGAAGCGCAGCGCAAAGCCGCAGAGGCCGAGCGCCAGGCCGAGGCCGAAGCTGAGCAAAAAGCCGCTGATGCGGCCGCCGCAGCAGAGCGCCGTCAGGCAGAAGAGGCACGCAAGGCCGCCGAAGCGCAGGCCGCCCGTGAGCGCGCCGCTGCCGAGGCCGAGCGCAAGAAGGCTGAAGAAGAAGCGCGTCGCAAAGCGCAGGAAGAGGCCAGACGCAAGGCAGCCGAAGAAGCTGAGCGTAAGGCTGCCCAGGAGGCCGAGCGTCGTCGTGAGCAAGAGCGTGTCGCCCGGGAGCAGCGTGAGCGCGAAGCGGCCAAGGCCAGTGCCTTGAACGAGCTGTTGGGTGAGGAAACCGAGTTTCAGCAGGCGCAGGCTGATCGCATTGGCGATCAGGTGGCGGCCAGCTACGACGATGTCATTCGTCGGTACGTGAGTCAGCAGTGGCGTCGTCCGCCGACTGCGCGTAACGGCATGGTGGTGGAAGTGCGTCTGAGTATGTTGCCGACGGGGCAGATCACCGATGCAGTGGTGATCCGTTCCAGTGGCGACCCGGGTTTCGATCAGTCTGCAGTGCAGGCCGTGAAGAACGTGGGGCGCATCCCGGAAATGCAGCAGCTGTCGAGTGAGAATCCGGCGGAATTCAATCGCCTGTATCGTCAGCGTAACCTGCGCTTCAGACCAGAGGATCTGTCATTCTGATGAAAAGGTTTAGTCAAGTATTGCTGGGTCTGGTGGCCCTGTGTGTATGCCAGCTGCTGCTGGCCCAGGAAGCCATTGAGATCACCAAGGGGACCGACAAGGCCACGCCGATTGCGGTAGTGCCGTTCGGTTGGCAGGGCAGTGCGCCGTTGTCTGAGGACATGGCGCAGATTGTCGGTAATGACCTGCGTAACAGTGGCATGTTTGCACCGCTGGAGCGTAACAACATGCTGAGCTATCCGGTGCGCGGTGAAGAGATCAACGCCCGCGACTGGCGCATGATTGGTGCCGATTACGTGGTGGTAGGGCAGGTGAACAGTACCGGTGGCGAGAACCTGGATCTCACCTATAGTCTGTACAGTGTGGCGCGGGAAGAAGTGCTGCTGTCGCGTTCGATCAGCGGCACCCGTACCCAGCTGCGCGACATCGCTCATCACCTGAGCGACGAGGTATTCAAGGAGCTGACCGGCATTCAGGGCGCCTTCGGTACCAAGATTCTATACGTTGCGGCTGAGCGTTTCTCTGTCGATAACACGCGTTACACCCTGCAGCGCAGTGATTACGACGGCGCGCGCGCGGTGACGTTGCTGCAGTCGCGTGAGCCGATTCTGAGTCCGAGCTACTCGCCGGACGGCGAGCGCATTGCCTATGTGTCCTTTGAGTCACGCCGGCCCGAGATCTATGTGCATTACATTCGCACCGGTCGCCGCGAGCGGGTGAGTAGTTTTGAAGGCTTGAATGGCGCGCCAGCCTGGTCTCCGGACGGCAACCGCCTGGCCTTTGTGCTGTCGCGCGACGGTAACCCCGAGATCTATGTGATGGAGCTGGCCAGCAAGCAGCTGCGTCGCGTGACCAATCATTTCTCGATTGATACCGAGCCGTTCTGGATGGACAACAACACAATCGTGTTTACCTCCGACCGTGGCGGCCGGCCGCAGATTTATAAGCAGAGTCTGGGCTCTGGCTCACCCGAGCGCCTGACCTTTGTTGGCAACTATAATGCCAACGCCAAGCTCTCTGTCGACGGTCGCACCATGGTTATGGTGCATCGCCAGGAGGGTTACCGTAATTTTCAGATTGCCACGCAGGATCTTGAGCGCGGGAATTTGAGAGTTTTAACAGAAACGTCACTGGATGAGTCGCCAACCGTCTCTCCCAATGGCGCTATGTTAATTTATGCTACCCGTCAACAGGGACGGGGCGTACTCATGCTGGTATCTACAAACGGGCGTGCGCGGTCGGAGATTCCGACACAGTTCACCGACCTGCGCGTACCTTCATGGTCCCCATACCTGCCATAGGGCGCACCAACACTAAACCATATGGGGTTAATAGGAGTTCATGATGCAAGTTATCAAGTTTGGCAAAGCCGCTGCTCTGGTTGTCGCGTTCGGCGTGGTTGTAGGCTGTTCCTCCAAGGGTGGCGACACCTCTGGCGCTGGTGCAGTTGACCCGAACGCAGGCTACGGCGCTGGTACTTCCGGTGCAGGTTCCAATAGCGGCATGAACAGCGAAGAAGCTGCTCTGCGCGCTATCACCACCTTCTACTTCGAGTACGACAGCTCCGAGCTGAAGCCCGAAGCCATGCGTGCTCTGGACGTACACGCCAAGGACCTGAAGTCCGCTGGCAACCGTGTCGTTCTGGAAGGTCACACTGACGAGCGTGGCACCCGCGAGTACAACATGGCTCTGGGCGAGCGTCGTGCTGCTTCCGTTCAGCGTTACCTGGTTCTGCAGGGTGTGTCCCCGGCTCAACTGGAACTGGTATCCTACGGTGAAGAGAAGCCGGCAGCGATGGGTTCCAGCGAGGAAGCCATGGCTCAGAACCGCCGCGTAGAGCTGCGCAAGTAAGAGACGAGGTCGTATGAAGGGTTACAGAGGAGTACTGGTTGCCTTTGCCCTGTCGCCATTGGCGGCAATGGCACAGGTTCCAGTGATGGAAGGCAGTTCGAACAATGGCTCGAATGCCGTGTATCAGGGCTCCTCGGTGACCCAGCAGACCCAGGCTGGCCTTTCCAGTGAAGGCCAGCTGTTTCAACAGTTGTATCAACTTCAGCAGGAAGTAACCCTGCTGCGTGGCATGCTCGAAGAGCAGAGCTACAAAATCAAGCAGATGGAACAGGATCAGCTTGATCGTTACAAGGATATCGACAGCCGTCTGTCTGGCATGAACACCGCACCTGCATCCGGCAGTAGCGGGGCAAGCCCAGACGTTGCTGACACCCAGCAGCCCGCCGCCAATGCGGGCGCTTCTGCCGCGCCACCGGACCCGGAGCGCGAAAAACTGATGTACGACGCGTCCTTTGATCTGGTCAAGGCGCGCGATTTTGAAAAGGCCGCGCAGGCCTTTACCGCTTTCCTGCGCCGTTACCCCGACAGTCAGTACGCGGGTAATGCGCAATACTGGCTGGGCGAAGTGTACCTGGTCCAGTCTGACCTTGAGTCTGCCGGCCGCGCCTTTGCTCAGGTGATTAGCCGCTATCCCGACCACCGCAAGGAGTCGGACGCAATGTACAAGCTGGGTGATGTCGAGCGCCGTCTGGGTCGTGACGACAAGGCGCGTGAACTGTTTCAGCAGGTCATCAGCAAGTACCCTGACTCCTCCGCCGCGCAGCTTGCCGGGCGCGAGCTCAGCAGCCTGAACTGATCTTCCTCCGGGGGCTTTTGCCCCCGGTTTACGTTTCTATCGAGTACTTTCCATGTCTGCCAAGCCTGATTCCTCTGGTCGCGCCGTTGTACTGCTGTCTGGTGGGCTGGATTCGGCGACGGTGCTGGCTATGGCGCAGGCCGAGGGGCGAGCCTGTTACACCATGAGCTTCGATTACGGCCAGCGCCACCGGGTGGAGCTGGAGGCAGCCGAGCGCGTAGCGCGGGCTGCGGGTGTGGTCGAACACAAGGTGATTGGCATGAACCTTAACGGCATTGGCGGCTCGGCTCTGACCGACGAGCGCATTGCCGTGCCCGAGTCGCCGCAGGAGGGTATTCCGGTTACCTACGTGCCGGCGCGCAATACGCTGTTTTTGGCGCTAGCACTGGGCTGGGCCGAGGTGCTGGAGGCGCGCGACATTTACATCGGGGTCAATGCGGTCGACTACTCGGGCTACCCGGATTGCCGGCCAGAGTTTGTCAGCGCCTTCGAGCAGCTCGCCAATTTGGCGACGCGGGCCGGCGTGGAAGGCGAGGGATTCCGTATACGGGCGCCGTTGCAGCAGTTGAGCAAGGCGCAGATCATTCTGGCCGGTCAGGCATTGGGCGTGGACTACAGTCAGACGGTGTCGTGCTACCAGGCGGATGAGCAGGGCCGTGCTTGCGGTGTCTGCGATAGCTGTCGTTTGCGGGCTGAAGGCTTCGCTGCTGCCGGTGTCGCTGACCCGACGCGCTATCAGGGAAAATTTGCCGGCCATTGAAAAAAAGGCTTGAGTTTCCTCGGTAAATCAGTAATATAGCGCGCTTCCAGCAGGGGGTCGTTAGCTCAGTTGGTAGAGCAGTTGGCTTTTAACCAATTGGTCGTAGGTTCGAATCCTACACGACCCACCACTCTGGAAACTCTCTCCGGCCGTCCCTGGCCACCCTAGTGTATCGCTTCCCTGTATTCGTGTTTTTCGCAGTGCTTATCCGTTTTCCGGAATAACGTATCCACCGTCCAGTGGCTGCCACCAAAGCTCCATGAAAAAGAACCCTGACGTCAGCACTACCAGGATTGCGGCTGCCAGAATGCAGGTGGCGTAGAAGCGCTCCTGATCATTGCGCTTGAGCTGCATGTAGCCCGGCAGGCCCTGGTAGAGCAGCAGGATGCTGCAAAGCCCGCCCAGCGCCAGTGCGGGTATCAGCAACCAGCGCACCGGCAGGATGCTGACTATGCCGGCCAATAGCAGCGGCATGGCAAGGATCGTGGTGAAAGTGGCTGCAACCGTAAAGGCCGGCCGGCGGGTGGTGCGAAACAGTACCCAGCGTGTTGCCAGGGCGGTCACCAGTACGCTTGTCAGGCAGGTGAGGTAGAGCATCAATGCCAGCAAGCCTGCGCTACTGCTGTTGAGCTGGCGCTCCTGATCCGAGCCGAACAGGCTCCAGCCCACATCGGTTGTACCCACATAGACGCAGAGCGCAGGTAGCAGGGGTAGCAGCATGAGCGTGGGCACGAAGCTCCACGGGTGCTGGTTGGCATGTTCGCGGATTGGGCTCCACCCGCGTGAGGGTGATGAGATAAGCCCAGGAATCAGATGAATCATGTCAGGCCTCCTCCGGGGGACGTGTTTTGATACTGCAGACGGTTGACTGGCCTGAAGCGCTATGGGTTCATTTTTGCGTGGGCTGCGCGGCGGGCATGCTACAATCGCCCGTTCCGTTGTTCCTGATGGATTGAAACATGTCCCAGATTTCAGAGCGTTTGCTGGTGCAGGCGCACCTGGACGCCAAGGCGCCTGCGCCGCTGAGCGATGCCGAGAAGGCCGACTACAAGGCCCGCATTGCTGCTGCATTGAAAGCGCACAACGCGGTACTGGTTGCCCACTATTACACTGATCCGCTGCTGCAAGAGCTGGCTGAAGAGACTGGCGGCTGCGTGTCGGATTCGCTGGAGATGGCACGTTTTGGTCGTGACCACGAAGCAACCACCCTGGTGGTGGCTGGCGTGCGTTTCATGGGTGAGACAGCCAAGATTCTCAGCCCCGAAAAACGCGTATTGATGCCTACGCTGGAGGCGACCTGCTCGCTGGACCTGGGTTGTCAGATCGATGAGTTCTCGGCGTTCTGCGACCAGCACCCCGACCGCACCGTGGTGGTGTATGCCAATACCTCGGCGGCGGTGAAGGCGCGGGCCGACTGGGTGGTGACGTCCAGCTGCGCGCTGCCGATTGTCGAGCACCTGATCGACAAGGGTGAAAAGATCCTCTGGGCGCCGGATCAACACCTGGGTAACTACATTCAGCGCGAAACCGGCGCCGACATGCTGCTGTGGGAAGGCTCCTGCATCGTGCATGAGGAGTTCAAGGCCAAAGTGCTGGAAGACCTGCGCAAGGTGCATCCGGAGGCGGCGATTCTGGTGCATCCTGAGTCGCCTCAGTCGGTGGTGGAACTGGCCGATGTGGTTGGCTCGACCAGTCAGCTGATTCAGGCTACCCGTGATTTGCCGAACCCGACATTTATCGTGGCAACCGACCGCGGCATCTTCTACAAGATGCAGCAGGCAGCGCCAGACCGCCTGCTGATCGAGGCGCCGACGGCCGGCAACGGGGCGACCTGTCGCAGTTGCGCGCACTGCCCATGGATGGCGATGAACACCCTGCCGCGCGTGTTGGCCGCGCTCGAGACCGGTGCTGATGAAATCCATGTGGATGCAGACCTGATTCCCAAGGCCGTCAGGCCGCTGGATCGCATGCTGGACTTTACCCGTAACGCCAATCTCGCCGCCAAAGGCAACGCCTGACACAACACAGCCGCCCTGGGGCGGCTGTGTTGCATTATGCGGCGCGCTGCTCCCGGTGTTTACATCGATTCAACCAGGGCCCGCTGACGGCGCAGGGCATTTTGCTGCTCCTTGATACGTGAGCTGGTGACGAAGTTGCCGCCAGCGCGCTGCAGCGCCAGTTCGAGCTGTTGCTCCGCCTGCTGCAGATCGCCGGTCAACTTGAAGTAGTGCGCGCGGGCCAGATGAACACCCAGAATGTTGCCTGCCAGGCCGCGAATTTCCGCAGCCAGGTACCACACGTCAGGGTCGTCATCACGGCGGTTTGCCAGGCGATCAATGGCGCGTTCGGCATCGGCGTACTGCTGCTGCTTGAGTAGCAGGTCCGCTTCGGCAAAATCCAGCGGGAAGTTGTTCGGAAAGCGCTGCTGCATGGTGCGCGTGCGTTCCAGTGCCTGGGCAAGGCGGCCAGCATTGGTGTCCAGTTCAATCTGAGCAAGGTTGAACGGCAGACTGTTCGGGTTCTCCTTCAGCAGCGGGGCGAGCGCCTCACTCGCTTCATCGTGCTGCCCTCCGCGTGACAGGGCCAGCGCCAGGCCGTAGCGAGCGGCATCGTGATTGCCCTCGTGATCATCCAGTAATGCGCGAAATCGCTTGGCTGACAAGCCAGGGCTTTGTTCATACTTGAGCTGCACCCGGGCGCGCATCAGCTGGTATTCCAGGCTGTCCTGTTCGCCGCCGGGCGGCAGTTGCTCGGCGCGGTTGCGGGTATCGGCCATCCGCGACTGGCTCACGGGGTGCGTCAGCAAAAATTCGGGTGGATTGCTATCGTAGCGGCTAAGCTGGGCCAGCCGCTCAAACATGGTGGGCATGGCCTTGGGGTCGTAACCAGCCTTTTCCAGGTTGAGGATGCCGATGCGGTCGGCTTCCTGTTCATTTTGGCGAGAAAAACGGCGCTGTTCCTGAATTGCTGCAGCCTGGGTCGAGGCAAGGGCAGCAAAGCCGGCGTCGCCTCCGCCCGCCGCGGCCAGCACGATCGAGGCCAGCATTGCGGTCATAAACGGCACCTGCATGCGCTGCTGTTGCTCCAGGCCGCGGGCGAAGTGGCGTTGGGACAAGTGGGCCAGTTCGTGCGCCATGACCGATGCGAATTCGGCCTCACTCTGCGCGTGCAGAAACAGCCCGCCATTGACGCCGACGACGCCACCTGGCGCGGCAAAGGCGTTCAGTTGCGGGCTGTCGATCAGCACAAAGGCCAGGCGGCGATCGGTTAACTGACTGGTCTCGGCCAGACGATAGGTACGCTCTTCGACAAACGCCTTGAGTTGCGGGTCGTCCAGGGTGGGTACGGCCCCCCGCAACATGGTCAGCCAGGTGCGGCCGAGCTGATACTCCTGCTCGCGTGACATCATCGAAGAGCTGGTGTCGCCAAGCGAAGGCAGGTTGAATTCATCCGCGCTGACGGTCGCACCGGTGGGCAAGCCGAGTGCACCGGCCAGCAGCGCCGCGGCTAGCAGGCGTTTCGCGGACATGGTTTCTTGCATCATTTTTGTCTCATACCGGGTCTGGCTGTTGTCGAGGGGAGCGCCTGCAAGGCTATACTGTCGGCCACTTGCTGTGGAGTCCTTGTATGCCTGTTGATTTGCCCATCGATGCTGTTGTTGACGCCCGCGGACTCAGTTGTCCGTTGCCCCTGCTGAAAGCCAAGCAGGCGCTGAACAGCATGGTAGCAGGCCAGACGTTGCATGTAATGGCTACCGATGCGGGGTCCGAGCGGGACTTTCAACGCTTCGCGGAACTGTCCGGAAATCACTTGCTTGAAGCCCGTGTATTGGACGGCGAATTTCACTATTGGTTGCGTAAAGCAGATTAATTCACATGTTAAAAGTCTTTCAGGGCTGGGTTCAGCGGTACTTTTCCGATGAAGAAGCAGTGGTGCTGGCAGTGGTGCTGGCGCTGGGTTTCGCGATCGTCATTTCTTTTGGCGACAAACTGGCGCCGTTGCTGACGGGGGTTGTACTGGCCTATCTGTTGCAGGGCCTGGTGACCCGCTTGCAGCGTTGGCTGCCGCATTCGCTGGCGGTCTGGATTGTCTTTCTGCTGTTTCTGGGCGCATTGGCAGCCCTGTTTGGTGTGGTGATTCCGCTGGTCTGGAAGCAGATGCTCAACCTGTTCAACGAGCTGCCGGGCATGCTGGGCGAGTGGCGAGCCCAGTTGCTGCACCTGCCGGAGGAATATCCGTCCTTTATCTCCGAGGCGCAGATCGAGCGCCTGATGAATTCCATCAACGGCGAAGTGGGGGCGTTTGGCCAGTGGGCATTGTCGCAGTCGCTGGCCAGCCTGCCGGTGGTGGTAACGGTGCTGGTGTATCTGGTGCTGGTGCCGATCCTGGTGTTTTTCTTCCTCAAGGACAGCCAGACACTGACCGCCTGGACCGTGAGTCACCTTCCCCGTGAGCGTCGCCTGATGCGCGTGGTCTGGACCGAGATGAATCAGCAGATCGCCAACTACATTCGCGGTAAGGCGGTGGAGATTCTGATCGTCGGTGCGGTGACCTATATCTCCTTCGCGATACTCGGGGTCAACTACGCCGCGTTGCTGGCGGTGCTGGTCGGGTTGTCGGTACTGGTGCCCTATATCGGCGCCACCGTGGTAACCATTCCGGTGGCGCTGATCGGTCTGTTCCAGTGGGGGCTGGGTAACGAGTTCATGGTGCTGATGATCGTCTATGCGGTGATTCAGGCGCTGGACGGCAACGTGCTGGTGCCCATCCTGTTTTCCGAGGCAGTCAACCTGCACCCGGTTGCCATTATCGCGGCGGTGCTGATCTTTGGCGGGTTGTGGGGCTTCTGGGGGGTGTTCTTCGCCATTCCGCTGGCGACTCTGTTCAAAGCTGTGCTCTACGCCTGGCCGCGCGGTCTGGAGGCCGCGCACGATGCCCAAGCCGAGGCGCCAGAGCCGGTCTGAACGCCTGGGCGGGGCGGGCGCTGCGGCTGATTACAGTGCCTGGACTGCAGCCAGTACCTCGGCGACGTGCCCTGGCACCTTCACCTTGCGCCACTCCTGGCGCAATACACCTTGTTCGTCGAACACAAAGGTGCTGCGCTCAATCCCTTCATATTCCTTGCCGTAGAGCTTCTTGGGCTTGATCACGTCGAACAGGCGGCAGAATGATTCGTCCGGATCGCTGATCAATTCGAACGGGAACTCGTGTTTGGCCTTGAAGTTGCTGTGCGTACGCAGGCTGTCACGCGAAACGCCATAGATCACGGCGCCAGCGTCGGTAAAGGCCGCGTAATTGTCGCGGAAGTCCTGGCCTTCAGTGGTGCAGCCGGGGGTGTTGTCCTTGGGATAGAAGTAAATGACGACCTTCTTGCCGGCCAGACTTGCAGGCGTGACGGTCTGGTCGCCGGTAGCGCTGGCGCTGAAGTCGGGGAAGGGCTGATTCAGTTCAACGGACATGGGCGGTCTCCTCGTCGGATATCAGTGCAGTGGGCGCCAGGGTTCGATCACAGCATCCAGGTTCAGTTCGTCGCAAAAGTCCAGAAACTGCTCTCGCAGCCAGCTCAGCTGAGTCTGCGCCGGAATGGCGATGGTCAGCGTCAGGTTTAGCATGGGCGTACCCGTGTGCTGAGCCTGGTAGGTGAAACTTTGCAGCTCCTCGATGTCGATGCTCAGTTGCTGGAAGAAGTTGCATAGCTCGCCGACCAGTTCGGCGCGTTGTGCAGCGGTAACAAAGACGTTGTACGGCAGGGCCTGCGGGCGTTCGTCCAGGCTGTGGCTGCGCGACATGGAGAGCAGGATGTGTTCGCGCTTGGCCAGCGGCGGCAGCAGGGTTTCCAGTCGTGCCAGGGCATCCCAGTTGCCGCTGACCTGCAGCAGTAACACGGCACAGCTGCCGTGACGACTCATGCGGCTGCTGACAATCTGGCAGCGATGTTCGGTGCACAGGCGGGTCAACAGGCTGGCCAGCGATGTGGTTTCCTGGCCCATGACGTTGATGACCAGATATTGCTCGCGTTGACCCGGTGGGGTGGACATGGTGATCCTCTAATTCACGGAAGCGCCTTGTGGGCGCGATAGACAAGCGCCTATTGTCCCAGCCTGCCGGAGGCGGGGCAACTGCCCATGCTGCTGGCACGCAGAACTACCGGCAAATGCGCTGCGCGTCTGGTGCTAAGGCGCTAGGGTACCTGCAGCGGCCGTGAGGAATTAATCAGCGCGTCGCTTGTACTGGCTGCGGGGCGAAAGTACCATTGTCGTTTATTGTTCCAAGTGGAGAGTTGCATGATCTCGGGCAGTCTGGTGGCGCTGGTTACACCCATGGATTCAAACGGAGACCTGGATTGGCAGGCTCTGGAGCGCCTGATCGACTTCCACCTGGAAAAGGGTACCGACGGCATCGTTGCGGTGGGTACCTCCGGCGAGTCCGCTACTCTGGATATGGCTGAGCACAAGGAGGCCATTCGCCGCGTTGTGCAGCAGGTCGCTGGCCGTATTCCGGTGATTGCCGGCACTGGCGCCAACTCCACGCGCGAAGCCGTCGAGCTGACCGAAGCCGCCCGCAGCGTCGGCGCAGATGCCGCCTTGCTGGTCACGCCCTATTACAACAAGCCGACCCAGGAAGGCTTGTATCTGCACCACAAGCATATCGCTGAAGCCGTCGCCATTCCGCAGATCCTCTATAACGTCCCCGGTCGCACCGCCTGCGACATGTTGCCGGAAACGGTTGAGCGCCTGGCAGCCATCGACAATATCGTTGGCATCAAGGAAGCCACCGGTGACCTGCAGCGCGCCCGCGAAGTGATTGAACGGGTGGGCGACCGCATGGCGGTGTATTCGGGTGACGATGCCACCGCAGTCGAGCTGATCCTGCTGGGCGGCAAGGGCAACATCTCCGTCACTGCCAACGTCGCGCCTCTGCAGATGCATGAAATGTGTGCCGCCGCCCTGCGCGGCGACGAGGCAACGGCGCGTCGTCTTAACGAGGCCCTGATGCCGCTGCACAAGGCGCTGTTTATCGAAGCCAATCCGATTCCCGTCAAGTGGGCCCTGCTGGAAATGGGCCTGATTGCCGACGGCATTCGCCTGCCGCTGACCCCGCTCAGTGCCCGTTGCCATGACACCGTTCATGGTGCATTGCGTCAGTGTGGCCTGCTCTAATCAATCGGAACACCTGTTGACCAAGGAAACATTTATGAAGCCTGTGCTGAGCGCACTGACCCTGGGAATTTTGGCCAGCCTGAGCGGCTGTGGGTATTTGATGGGAGACAACGGCTACTTCCGTGACCGGGCCGGCGACTACCAGCAGGCTGAGGTCAAGCCTCGCATGACCGTACCGGCAGATCTCGAAAGCAAGCCGATGGGGGATCTGTTGCCGGTGCCGGGTCAGGTTGCCGCCGCGCCGCAGCCGGGTGAAAAGTTTGAAACCCCGCGCCCGCGTCCGATGGCCGCTGGTGTCGACACCTCGACCTTCTCGCTGCAGCAGGAAGGCAGCCAGCGTTGGGTGCTGGCGCAATTGCCGGCCTCTGAAGTCTGGCCGCTGCTGCAGCGCTTCTGGTCTGATTATCGGGTGCCGATGGCGCGCAGCGATGCCGCCCTGAGCGAAGCCTCTACCCAGTGGGTTGATTTCAGCCAGTCCACCGGGAATCCGTTGGTGCGTCGTATGCTGCCGCTCGTCCAAGAGGGGCAGCGCATCGATGATGAGGAGCAGCGCTTCCGCGTGCGTCTGGAGCCGGGGGTCAACAACGGCACCGCAGAGATCAAGGTACTGCATCAGGCTCGAGACCTGGGTGATGACGACAGCGAGTGGCCCAGCCGTTCCGACAACACCAACTTTGAGCGCGCTCTGCTCGCCGAGCTGGAAACCTACCTGAACCAGAGCACCAGCACCGATGGTCCGGCGCTGGTCTCCAGCATTATCAACAGCGGCCCGGTAGAGACCAGTCTGGAGCAGGACGGCGCTGGCAACAGCGTGTTGTACATGCTGACCGACTTCAACCGTGCCTGGTCTGATGTAGGCGAGGCGCTGGCACGCGCGGACGTCTACGTCACGGACTATAACCGCAGCTCCGGTGTCTACTACGTCAACTTGGATCAGACCCGCTCCGAGCAAGAGGAGGAGCCTGGCTTCTTCGCGCGCTGGTTCGGTGGTGATAACGAAGACGAGCAAGTTGAATATGACGGCAGCCAGCTGCAGGTGCGCCTGACGCCGACCTCCAACCGTATTGAAGTCAGCGTTGATGCCGGCATTGAACACGCGGCCGACGGAACCACCGCCCGTGAGCTGCTCGAGCGCATTCAGCGCGGCCTGAATGAGCGGCCGCCGCGGCAGTGAGGTACTGCTCCCTCGGCAGCGGTAGTCGTGGCAACGGCACCTTGATCGAGCAAGGTGCCAGCCGAGTACTGGTGGATTGCGGCTTCAGTTTGCGCGCCACCGAGCAGCGCCTGCGCCAGGCCGGCACCAGTGGCGACCAGCTCAGTGCCATCCTGGTTACCCATGAGCACAGCGACCACATTCAGGGCGTGGCCAAGTTGGCCCGACGTTATGAACTACCGGTATACCTGACGCCGGGCACTGGCTATGCGCTGCGCGAGGAGTCGGGGCTGGATATTCGCCATATCGATCTCCACAGGCGCTTTGCTGTTGGCGAGCTAGAGGTTACCCCGGTTGCCGTGCCCCATGACGCCAGAGAGCCCTGTCAGTACGTTTTTGACAACGGGCGCCAGCGTTTTGGCGTGCTGACCGATACCGGCACCATTACACCCTGGATTGTCGAGCAATACGCCGATCTGGATGCACTTTTCCTGGAAGCCAACTATGATCCGCACATGCTGTCTAGCGGCCCCTATCCAGCGTTTTTGAAGGCCCGGGTTGGCGGCAATCTGGGTCATCTGAGCAATCAGCAGGCGGCCGGTTTTCTCCGGGGCGCCGGCCTGGAGCGACTGCGGCATATTGCTGTGGCGCACATCAGTGAAAAGAACAACCGCCCGGAGCTGGCGTTGGCAGCGTTGCAAGACGCGCTGACAGACTGGTCCGGCGAGCTGCTGCTGGCGCAGCAGGACCAGGGGCTGCCCTGGCAATCAATTCAGTAACTGCCCATCACCATTTTGCGGACAGCGGGAGCCGATAATGGAAAAACGTAACGAACTCTATCGCGGTAAAGCTAAGTCGGTTTATACCACCGACGACCCGGATCGCCTGGTCCTGCTGTTCCGCAACGACACCTCCGCCTTTGATGGGAAGAAGATCGAACAGCTCGATCGCAAGGGCATGGTCAATAACCGCTTCAACGCCTTCATCATGCAGAAGCTGGAAGACGCGGGTATCCCGACCCAGTTTGACGCACTGCTGTCTGACAACGAGTGCTTGGTCAAAAAACTCGACATGATTCCGGTCGAGTGCGTGGTGCGTAACTTTGCTGCCGGCAGCCTGGTCAAGCGCTTGGGCGTGGAAGAGGGCATGGCGCTGACCCCGCCGACCTTCGAACTGTTCCTGAAAGACGACGCCAAGGGCGACCCCTTCATCAACCAGTCCCACGTTGTCACTTTCGGCTGGGCGACCGCTGAACAGCTGGCGCGCATGCAGGAGCTGACCCTGAAGATCAACGACATCCTCAAGGGGCTGTTTGATGAGGCCGGCCTGCTGCTGGTCGACTTCAAGCTGGAGTTTGGTCTGTTCAACGGCGAAATCGTACTGGGTGATGAATTCAGTCCGGACGGCTGCCGCCTGTGGGACAAGGAGACCCGTAAAAAGATGGACAAGGACCGTTTCCGTCAGGGTCTGGGCGGTGTGATCGAAGCCTACGAGGAAGTAGCCCAACGCCTCGGCGTGCCGCTGTCCTGAGCATCTTCGGCTACCGCATTGTCAGCAAAAGCTGGTAATATGCGCGCCGACTTGGAGAGTTGCCAGAGTGGTCGAATGGGACGGATTCGAAATCCGTTGTACGGGCAACCGTACCCAGGGTTCGAATCCCTGACTCTCCGCCAATAAACAAAAACGCCCAGCCTAGCTGGGCGTTTTTGTTTATCCGGTGAGCTCTCGGTGAGAACCCTCGTTCGACCGAGCCTGCCGCGCAGGCGAGGAACGCCGGAGCACAGCGACGGCGGCCCCTCGAAGAGGGGTGAGGTGCGCAGCGCCGAATAATCCCTGACGAAGCCTCAGACGGCACAGTCCTTCGCCTAGCTGGGCGTTTTTGTTTATCCGGTGAGCTCTCGGTGAGAACCCTCGTTCGACCGAGCCTGCCGCGCAGGCGAGGAACGCCGGAGCACAGCGACGGCGGCCCCTCGAAGAGGGGTGAGGCGCGCAGCGCCGAATAATCCCTGACGAAGCCTCAGACGGCACAGTTCTCCGACTAGCTGGGCGTTTTTGTTTATCCGGAGGGTTCTCGGAGAGAACCCTCGTTTGGCCGAGTCGGCACACCAGCAAACCTGAGCAGAACAACCATTGCGTTGGTAGAGCTAAGTCGAACAGGTTGGTGGTTTGGCCGGTTCTATGCTTTTCGTTCAGCGCTTTGCGATAGCTTGCGCAAGCGCTCAGAGCCGTCTTCAGCCAGGTAGTCTCTCGCAATGTGAGTGGCAGAAAACTCACTCTGTGTTCTGCCGCGCAACATCTCCTTAAAGCGCTCGGAGCCATCCTCAGCCAAATACGTGTTTGTTGGCACCTCATAGAGCGATGCTCTGATTTCTGCTGCCTTGCTGCGCAATTTAATAAGACGCTCCGCGCCATCCTCGGCATGAGCAACACCAACAGAGGAGCCAATGAGCACGGCGGCTGATACCAGCGCTGCCAGTACAGTAAAAGATGGGCGATTTGACACTTTCATTTTGTGTACCTCCAGAACCATTTCGACTTGAGGCGCACTGTTTGTACGAGCACCTTCAAGATTCCTGCAGAGCAAGCGCTTTGGCCTTCTGCTTGGGTGATACGGTAAAGAGTTGGCGAAAAACGCGGTACACATATGCTGTCGAGTGAATGCCTAATCCTCTTGGGTGGAATTTGATTTTCTTCTGGAGGTGATGCGTAGGCGCCGTTTTTCGGTGCTTTCAGGCAAGATGTAACAATGCTCTCGAATTATTGCCTATTGCTGTTTGCCTATATGTCCAAAAAACAGCTTTTGCCTCGCCGTGATGCAAGAGCGGCTTGGCTATGCGCTGACGGATAAAAATCAATGGAGTGTGTGCCGGGGTTAAGATCAGGCCATAGCCGCCTTATACAAATGGCGGCCGACCAATGACTCTTGGCAGCTATAAGAAGGCGGACAGCGATGCTCTGTGTGTCTTGTAATTTTCCGCTTGCTCGAAGATTTCTTTATACACTTCATCCCGGTCTACCGGCGGGTAGCCATGCTTGGCCAACAGCAGTATCAGATCGACCTTCAACTCGGCCTTGATGTCCTCGCGCTGGCTCCAGTCGGTGTATCGCACCTTGTCGTCCACCACGGTTTTTACCTCGGCGGCCAAGGCGAGCAGCTTATCTTCGGGGTAGCTGAAGTCGTATTTGATGGCCAGCTCTTTGAGAATGTCGTAGAAGGCTTTTTCTTCCAGATCAATGCCCAGATCGGCGTAGGAGTCGCGCTCTGACTTCAACGCTTGAATCAGGCCAACGATTTCGTCGGAGAACTCTTCGAGCACCTCGCTCACCAAGACATCTTCTTCCCTGCGCTCGTTGTAATGCTCTACCAGTGCCTTGAATTTCTTGGCAAAGTCGATGCCTTTGGTTTTATTGGTGGCGGCGGCAAAAACTGAGTG
>NZ_NTMR01000031.1 GCF_002307495.1 Pseudomonas abyssi
AACCATTAAATCCGTATACCCGAAAAACGGAGGAGCCAGGATTCTGATTTTACTGCCATTTCCGGACTAGATCACTGCCAAAAGGCCAGCCATCTTGAAAATCCGGCCTTCAAAGACTCAGTTTTAGCAGTAATCAGCTGCGTCATTAATCATTCTTCGAGTTTAATTCAGAATCAACGGGGTCATTCTGGCTGTCTGTTGGCGGAAGATCGATCGAGAATAGCTGGTACCGTTTGTTCTCCCCCAGCTTCTGAGCGTCAGTGGCCCGCGGACCAAGAACCTTATCTACCGCATCGTTTGGAATTGCGGCAAAGACCCTGGCGTACCCGTCAGCGTCCAGCAGACTGTCGAATTCTGTGGAGGTGATTTCGACAGCGTCGCCCAACGAATAAAAACGTGCGGAAAATGGCATCTTGCCAATGTAAAAGATTGGACCGTCTCCCGCTTGCTGAATGCTCTCATACCGGCCTATCAATTGCTTCTCGGTTTTTAGTGGTTTTACTCCGCTCACACCTATGAACACAGAAAGGGTAAAGAGAACGGGTGCAAGTAATACAGCACCCGACCTGATTCTGGACCAGGGACGTAAATTGAGCTGCGACACCCATCCGGCAATCAGAATGGCCGAGAACGGCAGAGAAGGAAGTATGTAAGTCCAGAGCGTGTTGCCTGCCAGGGTAAAGAACAGCATTGGCGTTATCGCACAAAACAACAGATACAGCGTTGAGGCGTCTTGAACAGCACCAGTGAATATATCCTTTGTTTTGCCTCGCGCCGCCGCAAGGCCAAAGCCAACCAAGCCAATGATACCCCAGGGGAATGAAGCCCAAATCCAGAATATCCAGATCATGCCCTTGGGCCGGTCATGGGCACTACCGTACAAATCGCCGGCCCACCCGGGGTCCAGAAACCGGCTAAAGTGTTCGCCAATGATGAAATAGTTGAGGAACCCGGGCGTTTTCAATTCAGCGAGCACGTACCATGGCACGGCAATCGCCAGTGTCAGAAGTGAGCCAAGAAGCCAGGGTAATTTTTTTAACGGTTGTAACTGCTGCCTGAAAATAGCAGCCCATAGCACCAGGGGGGTAACGGTCAATACAACAGCCAACGGTCCCTTTGACAACAAGCCGATAGCCAGGCCCACGAAAAACCACCAGCGCCAATAGTCAGACCGGCCCGAAAGCACGAACCACATGCTCACCAGAGAGAGGGTCGTTCCAAAAACCAGGAATGTATCCGTCATGACTGCGCCAGCACTGATATAAGTGAGTGCCATCGTGGAAAGCACAAGAGTAGACCACCGAGCGACCGCAGCACCTCGCGCATGATTTGCGAGGCACCACGTCAGCCATACGATTCCAATCGTGGCGAACCATGCCGGTAGCCGCAATGAGAATTCAGACAGTCCAAATATCTTTAGAGAGGCCGCTTGAGCCCAGAATGACAGGGGAGGCTTCCCCCAGAACGGAACGCCGGGTTCAAACCAGGGCGTTATCCAGTCCCCGGATTCAGCCATTAACCGAGCGATTTCAGCGTATCGGGGCTCCGTTGTATCCACGAAGGGAAACAGCGTCATTCCGATAAAGCGACTGAACAATACGGCAGCCAGTACCCAGAACCAGGGCTCAAATCGCTTTAACATTCTTGACGCCTCTGAAGTTGCTGATTTGGTCTCGGCTTGATACCTCTTTGTTCTCGACCACTTCTTCGGTCAGATACAGTGGTCGCTGTTTCGATTCGATGTAGGTTTTGCCCACATACTCACCAACGATACCAACGCTCACCAGTTGTATGCCGCCCAGAAAACTGATGAGGGCGATTAACGATGGGTAGCCGTCAGTCGGATCGCCGAGCATTATTGCCTTCGCTACAATCCAGACACCGAACAATCCACCAACGGAGGCGGCCAGCAAGCCGACAAGCGTTGCCCATCTGAGAGGTGACACTGAGAAGGAAGTCAGGCCTTCAAGGGCCAGGCCGACCAGGCCCGGGTAGTCCCACTTACTCTCGCCAGCCACTCTCAATGCCCGGTCGTATTCGATGATCGTCGTTGGCATACCAACCCAGGCAAAGAGTCCCTTCATGTAGCGGTTGCGCTCTCCTAACCGGAGAAGGGCATCAACTGCCCGCCTGCTCATCAATCGGAAATCACCCGTGTCGACCGGGATTTCAGTGCGACTGGTCTTATTCAGCAAGCGATAGAAAAGGTGCGCACTCCAGCGCTTGAGAAAACTCTCGCCTACACGTGATCGACGTTGCATCAGAACGACATCAAAGCCGGACTTCCAACTCTTGACCATCTCGGGAATGTATTCAGGTGGATCCTGAAGGTCCGCATCCAGAACGATCACCGCATCCCCCTTGGCATGCTCCAGCCCTGCTGTTACCGCTGCCTCTTTGCCAAAGTTGCGGCTTAGCTTGACGAGACGGATGCTCGATTTCCTTTTAATGAAAGTCCTAACAAATTCGGCACTGCCATCCTCGCTACCATCGTCCACAACCACGATCTCCGAGCGAATATCGAGGCTCGCAAGGATCGGCAATACATGCTCAAAGAATAGGGGAAGCATCGAACGCTCATTGAACACCGGAACCACCAGGGAAAGCAGCTCTGATTCATTCGGCGCACGGGAAGTCTCAAGAGGTTTGTTCATGAAATACCAGCCTTTGGTAGACAACATAGTTAAATACAGCGACAGCCGCAGTGGTTAGAAGCTGAGCAGGCACAACAGAGATTTCAAACAGTTGATGCAGGACTAAAAAGATCAGAACGTTCAGGAGAGCTGCGAGTGAACAGGAAAAGGCATATCGCCAGATGGCCTGGATGTGTGGGCGTGCGTTTGGAAAGGCCAAAGTTCGCTGCAACCAGTAGTTGGTAACCGCTCCTACAACGCTTCCAGAAAAGGTGGCTGCTACGGGGGCCATGCCAAGCAGAACCAGGCCGGACATGGCCGCCCAATGGAAAAGGGTTGCCATTCCTCCGGCGGCAATAAATCCACTTATTCTTTTAAGGCTACTCTGATTAATTCCGACGTTCATTTATAATGGATCCAGTCCCGATAACGAGTTAAACCTCATGCGCCAAGATTCCTTTTCCGATGCCGGATTCGAGAAATACCGGAATAAGGAATCAGGGATATCCCAGTTAAGACAGACAGATTACTGGATAGTTCATATCGGGATCCAAGCATCAGCTCACGCTTTTTCAGACAGCAAGAGTATTCTATTTTCGGTTCAGCCCCGGATAAGACATTTTGGGTATACGGATTTAATGGTTGATGGGGCACCTTCACCCCATCAACCATTAAATCCGTATACCCTATAAATCAAGGGCGATTCGCTGGTAGCGATGTTGCGGGCAAGTTATGGAAACAAAAAAGCGCCCCGAAGGCGCTTAGAGTGCAACTGCTTCCAAAGGAGCTTGGAAGCTGCCGGAGGCGAATATCGTTCAGATATGAAGCGGTTAGTCAGCTTTGGTTTCTTTCTTGCTTTCCGTATTGTTCTGATCTTGGCGGGTATCCTTAATCTGTAATTCGTCTATTTTTCGTTTGGCGGATTCGGTTCCGTGAATTCGTTTTTGATCTGCTCGGAATTTTTCATAAAATTTAATTGAGCGGTCATAGCCATCTTCTGCATAAGACAATGCGGAGCCGCAGATTACCAAACCAACAACAATAGCTTTCAACAGATTCATAGGGCAGTCCTCGCTAAATTCAAAGGTGGCTTGCTGAGCTTTCTCGCTGAGCCCTGCAGGTTCGAATGAATTTTGCGTGATTGAAGCTAACAGCAGCATGAGCCAAGCATTACATTATTGAAATGTAATGCTTCCATTGCGCGGTGACATGAGCGCCTTGCTTCGTCATGTCAGCACCGAGGCGCACCAATCTGCAAGGGCCTATCCTACGAAAAGAATGATTGGAAGATTACAATCTTGTCATCCTCGGATTGACGCCGTATCATCTATCATTAGCGAGCAACGTCGTTTAACGTTTGAGAGGGATCGGCCAGTTATCGGCAAGTTTCAGACGATAATGCACGAACTCGCTTGAGAGTGGTCGCATTTCTGTCAGTGTGGTTTGGAAGGCCAGATGGTATTGGTGCTAGTATTATCTATTACTTTTTTTGGGCTCCCTATCCTTGTCTTATGTTATTTAAGGACGGTTAAAAACCAATGGCTCACGAACATAACCATAACACCGAAGCCATAGGCGATAAGCGTTTAATCGCTGCCATTGGCGTTAATACTGTGCTAACTCTGGCACAAGTTGTTGGAGGAATAGTTTCTGGCAGTTTATCACTCATAGCTGACGCGCTACATAACTTGAGCGATGCCGCATCACTGGTTATTGCGCTCATCGCACGTAAAATCGGTCGCAAACCGCCAGATGCTTTTAAAACCTTCGGCTACCGACGCAGTGAAACCATAGCGGCTTTGATTAACTTGGTCACGCTGATTATCGTTGGTCTCTACCTCATCTACGAAGCTATAGGTCGGTTTTTTGCCCCACAGCCCATTGAAGGATGGACAGTGGTCGTGGTGGCGGGAATAGCCTTGATTGTAGATGTCGTCACGGCCTTGCTCACCTACACAATGTCTAAGAATAGCATGAATATAAAGGCGGCATTCCTGCACAATGTGTCGGATGCGCTGGCCTCCGTCGGGGTTATTATTGCCGGAACATTGATTCTTCTGTATGGCTGGTACTGGACGGATACTGTCCTGACACTGATGATTGCTGGGTACGTGCTCTGGCAGGGCTTTAGCATGCTGCCTAAAACCATTCACTTGTTAATGGAGGGCGCACCAGAAGGAGTTTCCATCACTGATATAATCAATGTCATGGAGCAAGTGGACGACGTTGTGAGTGTTCACCACGTACATGTCTGGGAAATTGCCGAACATTCAACTGCATTGGAAGCTCACGTTGTCATCAAGAAGGCTAGCCTGCCCGAAATTGAACGAGTAAAGACTGATTTAAAACGAGTACTTCATGAGCAATTCAAAGTCAGCCACTCGACACTTGAAATGGAACTAGACGGCAGTGTTTGTATCGACACCAGGCAGGCCGACAGTCATCGCAGCGAAGCATAAGCCTGCTTTGCGCTCAACGCTGTTGCTAGACAGTTAGCTCGATATCAACCGGAGTGAACTTGTGACATCACTCGTTGCCGCTATGTCATCGACCAGAGACATGCTAGCGGCATGTGCCCAAATCAGTTCCTCACGAGGAGATCAGGCTAGGTCGTGGGCATCTTCGGCATGCTGATGTGACGAGTATGCCCCGGCAGTCGCTAACGCCGCCGAGGCTCAGAGCCAGCGGCGGACTTGTGCGCGGTAGCGGACGAATGATTCGCCGAACAGTGCTTCCAGCGCCCACTCTTCGGCTGCTATCTGGAAACGGTTCATGTACAGCACGAAAGCAACCACGCCCAGCAGGGTCAGAGGCGAGGCCAAGGCCAGCGCCCAAGCCGCAAGGATAATGGCGAAGCCTAAGTACATGGGGTTGCGGCTGTATTGGTAGATGCCAGCCTCCACTAATGCCGAAGCCTGCTGCGGCATTAGTGGATTGACCGTAGTGCGAGCGCGGCGAAACGACAGTACGCCGGCGAGGCACACGCCGAGCCCCAGGAGCAGTACCGGCAAAGCGAAGGTCAGGCGCTCGGTCCATGCCAGTTCGATGCTCGGCAATCTGGGTCCCGACAACCCCATCAGCAGAGCGATCAGGACCGCTACGAGCAGCGGTGGCACGCGGTTCTCCAGCGCGCTCATAGGGGGCCATGCCGAGATAAGGAGAAAATTCATTCATTTAGGCTGTAGGCTTCTGTTCTGTAAGGCTTTTCTGCAGAAGTGGCCACATCAGAGCCGTGGGCTGGTGAAGGTACTCGATGCTGTGGAGCGTGATGCGATTAAGCCAGCAGAGAAACGGTTTGGCTAAGGCTTAACGGGGGCATGCCGAGATAAGGCAAAAATTAGGACATTTGTTCTGTAACCTGCTGTGTCTAAAGGATTAATTTTGAGAGGCGCTGCTCAATTGCGGTGGCTAAATATTGATCAATTATCTCTGCCGAGATAATTGCAGATAATTCCCGCCGTCCGTACTCAGCGCGAGTTCATAAGATTGGAGAAATGCCGAGTTAGAGGGCCTGCGAACAGCTTTGGTCGAGGCTTTGCGCTTCGACGCATATGGCTGCTTAGCACTGGGGGCTCTCCCAGAAGCGACAAAGGCGGCCTCAACGAGACCGCCTCAAACCAAGTTTCATCACCGGTACACGTACCCGGGAGAGGAAGCTCTTGGGCAGGTTTCAATAATAACACCGATCAAAGCGTCACTGCCAAAGCCCTCTCGCACTGCCGAGTAGCCTTCAAGTAATGTTCATTCGGTCTCTCTCGAAACTACGGTGCGGATGGTTCGAAGCCATCATGCGCAAACTCGGGGCCAAGATGACATTATCAAATGGCCAATTATCCTGGAGGCAGTTATGGGAAGACTCCTCGAAAAACTGGGTTTGCCGAAAGGCCACTACTACCTGCACGTCGCCGTGCTGGCGGGCCTGCCGATTTCGTTGATCTCCGATTTGGCGAGCGAGCTGGAACGGTCGGCGGAGCAGATTGCGGAGTGGGTCACTGCGTCCCCCGACAGTACCGTGATGTCTATGCAGGCAGGTGAGGTGTTCTGTCGTCTTATCGAGATCCTCGATGCGCTATTGGAGCTGCACGAAGGTGATCTAGGAGGTTCGCTCCGCTGGCTAACGGCACCGAATGTCGTGCTGTCCAATGAGAAGCCGGTCGAGCTACTGGTAACCGGATTTGGTACGCGCGCTGTGCGGCAGGCTATTCGTTCGATTGAATATGGACTGCCAGTTTGATCCCTGCCGAGGGCGGCCTTTGAGCTGGAAACACAGGGTCATGTACCTGTTTCATTACCGCTGGTAGTGAGCGGCGTATGCCCGAGCAGTTTCAGGTGCGTGATGGCTTCGGCCAAGCGCTCCTGCAGGATCTGCGCTTGCTGCGCCTGGGTCGCGGAGGTCTCGCTTAACCGAGACACCTCCTCCTGCAATGTGCTGCAGCGCTGTTCCAGGGCCTCATTCGCGCGTTCAGCTCCGATCAACGTGCGCTGAGCGGCTTCCAAGGCCTGGACCTTCTGCGCCAATAGCTGTTGCTGTGCATGCTGCTCTTTTTGCAGCTGCCGCGCCTCTGTGAGCAGGCGCGCATTGTCGCGGTTCAGTTGGGTCAACTCGTCCTGTTTGACGATCAGGGTCTGCTGCAATTGCCGTAGTTCCAGTTGCAGTTGCTGCATCTGCGACTCGTGGCGACGCTGCTCCTGCTCACGCTGTTCCTTGCTGGCCTGGCGATAGTGCTCCAGGGCATCACGAGCATGTTGATGCTTATCTTCCAACGAGAGGATTTGCTCATCGCGATCCCGCAGGCGCGTTTCTTGGTCTTGGTTGGCTTGCTGTAGGCGGGCATTCCCGACCTCAGCCTGCTGACGCATCTGTCGTTCCTGCAGTAGCGCTTGCTGGGCAGTCTGGAGCTGCTCCGTGAGCTCAATGCACTGACCTTCCAGCTGCTGGATACGGCTTTCTGCCTGCTGAACCTGGTTCTGGTAATCAAGTCGTTCCCGAGCCAGTTGCTCGCGCTCGTGCGCCACCTCGGCCTTCGCTTCCTCCCTGAGCTGATCCGCCAACTGGCCCACCAGGTTGGCCAACTGCTCGCTGAGCGGCAGTACGACAGCGCTCCGATCGGAGTCAGCGTCTTCGAGTTCTTTCAGGTAGCGGTGAATGGTGGTTTTTGAACCAGTGTTTCCCAGTTCGACCCGTATCGCATCGATGCTGGGGTTCTCTCCTCGCGCCAGGATGGCCTGGCGGGCCTTCTGAACCAGCGCCTTATTGATGCCGCCGCGGGCCATGGTCTGCTCCTACGATTTCGTATTGGATTACATACCACGTATTTACATACTAATTTGTTCTGAAGTAAAGCAGGATTTGAAGGATGAAATAAGATAAAATAACCGAGACTTATTTAATGGGATGGGCGAAAATGGCTATTTTTCAGTCGTTTTCCAGTACACATAGGGCAAACCCCAGGCGATGAAGGACGTCGAGCGCTATCTGCATGCCGGCACGCGGGAAAACACCCGCCGCAGCTACCAGTCGGCCGTCGAACACTTCGAGGTGACTTGGGGCGGCTTCCTACCGGCGACCGGTGACAGCATCGTGCGCTACCTGGTGGACTACGCCGACACTCTGAGCCTCAGTACGATGAAGCAGCGGCTGGCAGCCCTCGCCCAGTGGCACATCAACCAAGGCTTCCCCGATCCAACCAAAACACCCACAGTGCGCCAGGTACTCAAGGGCATCCGCACCCTGCATCCGGCGCAGGCTAAGCAAGCAGCCCCACTGCAGGTGCAGCATCTAGAACAGGCAGTTCAGTGGCTGAATCAGGAGGTCGAACGCGCTCAGCAGTCGGGCGACTTGGCAAGTCTGCTACGAAGCCGACGCGACATGGCGTTATTGCTGGTCGGCTTCTGGCGGGGGTTCCGCAGCGACGAGCTCTGCCGCTTGCAGGTTGAGCATGTCCAGGTTGAGGCCGGCGCCGGCATGACCTTGTTCTTGCCGCAGAGCAAGGGGGATCGGGAGAACCTTGGCACGACCCATTACGCTCCAGCCCTGAAACGCCTCTGTCCGGTACAGGCTTATCTCGACTGGATCAGTGTCGCCGGCATAGTACGAGGGGCCGTGTTCCGCCGCCTGGATCGCTGGGGGCACCTGAATGACAGAGCGCTGCATCCCGGCAGCCTGATCAGCCTGCTACGCCAGATATTGCAGCGTGCGGGTATCCCGGCTGAGCTGTATACCAGTCATTCGCTGCGCCGCGGCTTCGCCACCTGGGCCACGGCCAATGGCTGGGATCTCAAGGCACTGATGACCTACGTGGGCTGGAAGGACATGAAGTCAGCCATGCGCTATATCGACCCCGCTATTTCTTTTGGTGGCCTAGCAGCTCGACCCGCCCTTGAACTTAATGCTGGCACTTTGACTCACTCGCCAGCTTCTCACTAATATCGACGCAGGACAGGAGTGACTGTGCAATGAGTACACAGACAAGCATCGAATGGACGGAAATGACTTGGAACCCCGTGGTGGGATGTACCAAAGTTTCGCCAGGCTGCAAGCATTGCTACGCCGAAAACATGGCGCACCGGCTGCAGGCGATGGGGACGCCAGGATATGAAAACGGTTTTCGCTTGAGTCTGCGACCGGAGAAGCTTCAGGAGCCGTTGCAGCGCAAGAAACCGACGATTTACTTCGTGAACTCAATGTCTGATCTGTTCCATGAACATGTGCCAGACGATTACATCGATCAAGTCTTCGAGGTGATTCAGAAGGCCTCTCAGCACACATTCCAAATACTCACTAAGCGTGCCGAGCGCCTAGCTACATACTTCGGCAGCCGGACACCGCCTGCCAATGCCTGGCTGGGGGTGTCTGTTGAGGATCGCGAGTATGGAGTGCCAAGGATCGACTGTTTACGCCGTGTAAACGCCACTATTCGCTTTCTCTCTGTTGAGCCACTGTTGGAGGATTTGGGAGAGCTGGATCTGACTGAGATTCACTGGGTGATCGTTGGTGGTGAGTCAGGGCCGAAAGCCCGGCCGATGAAACAAGAATGGGTGGATAACATACACCAGCAATGCGATTCATTCGGCTCAGCCTTCTTCTTCAAGCAATGGGGCGGCTGGGGCTCTGATGGAGTGAAACGCTCGAAAAAGGCCAACGGGCGGCTGCTGAACGGCCAGACCTGGGATGAAATTCCGCTACTCAATCTCGCCTGATACCAAAATAAGGAATGCAGATGGCCAAGGATGAAGAGAAGTATCGTTGGGATTGGGGAACGCAGACCTTCCCGACCATTGATCCGCACAGCAGGATCAAACATCAGATTATTGATGATTACATACAGGCCTACATTGATGTTCTGATGCGGAATCAGCAGATGCCGGAGCTGGGGCTATCCATAGTTGATGGTTTCAGCGGCGGCGGCATCTACCATGACGGCGCTGGCGGCACCCACTTCGGCTCTCCAGTAATTGCACTGGAGGCCATTCAAGAATCAGAGGTGCGTAACAACCAGGGTCGCATCAAGCCGCGCACCATTCGCTCGCAGCATTATTTCGTAGATGTGAAACCTGAAAACATTGCTTGCCTGCACGCTGTACTGGCCGCTCGCGGCCATGCCTCTCGAGTGGGTAGCGATGTCCACCTGCATAGTGCCGAATTTACCCAGGCCCTGCCAATCATTGCGCAAAAGCTCAAGTTCTTCGGGAAAGGCGAACGCGTGCTTTTTCTCTTGGATCAGTATGGATACGGCGACGTACCATTTCCCAAGATCAAATGGATTTTCCAGAATCTGAGCAGTGCAGAGGTTCTGCTTACATTCAATGTCGACTTCCTGGTTACGTACCTTGCTGACCGACAGGCAAACCGCAAAGCTATTTCCAATATCGGCTTAGATCACCATGTGCCATGGAGCACGCTGAAGGAGTTGAAGGCACATCAGCCTCGAAATTGGCAATACATCATTCAGCGCTTCCTTTCGGAGGGAATCAAACAAGAAAGCGGCGCGGAGTACATGACCGTATTTTTCATCCGTCCAGCTGGCAACAACCCGATGGCCTATTGGTTTATCCACCTGGCGAACAACTACCGTGCCAACGATGTAATGAAGAAAATTCACTGGAAGTACGGCAATAATTTTTCCCATATGCTGTCACCGTCCAGTTTTTTCGGATATGACGCCAATCGCGATATCGCCGTAACTGGGCAGCCTGATCTTCTTTTGGATGAACACCATTTTGATGACGCAACGGCCGATCGCATCCGTGATGAGCTCTCAGAACTCCTCCCCAGGCAGGTTTATGATCGTGAGCGGCAGCCGTTCAGCGGACTAATGACCGGACTGACGAATTACACCATGGCCGACGAGCTACGTGTAAAGCAGGCTCTGGATATGGCGATCGCTACAGGCGATGTGCTTGCGGTCGGAAAGGACGGAAAAACGAAACGCCGCAAAGGCACAAGCATCAAATCCACTGACACGCTGATTGCCCCTCCACAGAGGCCAATGTTTTTTCTGCCGCCGGTGAAGAAGACCAAGCCCGAAAGCTGATTGCAATCGACGTGCGCACGCGCGAAGGCGGATCACGGCTCATGGTTTGCTTCAAGATTAACCAACGGAGCTTGAACCTCGGCCCGAACACAAGCATTCGTGGCGCGCGGCGGGTCAACCTTTAGTAGCGCAGTGTGGCTGCCGCTATCTGCAGGCTGCCGGAGCACTCTGGAATGAGCTTTATAGGCGATTATAAAGTGATTATAGAGCGATTATAGAATCTGATTTTTTGGCCCAATTTGAAGGCTATTAGTCCAGATAAGTCGGCTTCCAGCGCTTTCTGCGCAGGGATGTGCTTGATGCCCTGGCCGTCATTCCTGGCCACTGAGACTCCGATCCGCTTCGAGCAGGTAAGCGGTCTGGCCTGTTTTCTCAGGGGTTTTGGTGTATTGCGCTCCAGCCTCAATGAGGCCTATCAGGGCCCGCGTCGGTTATGCAGGCTGTTGGATGCCAAGATCTTCGGGCTCTCGCACGGCAAGTCATGGTTACCATCATCGAGGATACGATTAGGCAGGAGCAGCCATTTCCTCAGGACTGGCTCGGGCAGCGCGTCTGCTATGTCTACGATGAACCCATTATCGAGGGCGTGACTCTGTGACCAGCACTATCAGTCTGCGAATCCTCTTGCGTGAGCGCTGGCGGGAGTGATCGCAGATGGCGATCCCGCCATGGTGGGGTTGTAGGTTTAATGGGCCCAACAGTACGCATCATAGGCACTTATGGTCTTGGCTTCGGGGCTAGTTGACTACCATAAGCGATCCCGTGCTTGAGCAGATTACCCAAGCGACTGAAAAGACCTACGAGGCATCGAGACCGGTTGCTTCAAATAACCAGTTGCTGGCCTGAGGGGGCATAGCTGCGAACAACACGAACCGGACGCATAAAAGAAAGCCGCCCGAAGGCGGCGCTGAGCGACAGGCGCTCGGACTCTTGGTTCCGCTTACTTCTTCAGCGATTGCAGGTAGTCCTTCAGGGTCTGATCGTCCGCAGATTTAACCGTCATGCCATTCGGGCCGCTACCGATGTCGGTGAACTGCTTGGCCGGCTCGCCGGTTTTCTTGAATTCTTCCAGTTCCTTAGAGCCTTCGCGGAACACCCACAGGCGGCCATCTTCGACTTCGGTGACAAAGCCAGGCTTGTCGTACTGACTAGCGAAGGCGGCGGTGGCGAACAGGCTGGTCAACAGCATTGCAGTCAAAGTCATTTTTTTCATCGCAAGGTTCCTGCTTGGGTTAGAGATGCGATGAAGCCTAAGGCTCTTCTGATGACGAAAAGATTACAACATTCATATATGCGATCAGGCAGATGTTACTGAGTATTTCTAGCTCACGATATCGGTCTGACGGCAGCAGGAAGCCAGCAAAACCAAGCTATTGACATCACTTTCCGGGGAGCTCGTGCACCGGATGATGATTTTCGCTTTACTGTATATTCGATAAAACATATATTTGCTAAACCATATTCGATTCGAGATTTGGCAATGTCTAACAAGACCCGCGTGCTGTTCGTTTGTGTGGCTAACACTGCTCGCTCGCAGCTGGCTGAAGCGCTACTGCGACACACTGATTCCGAACGTTTCGAGGCATTCAGCGCCGGCACTGAGCCTGGTGAGGTTGATCCGCGCACCCTGGATGCGCTTGAGCACCTTGGCGTAAGCACCGAGGGGCTGCGCAGCAAGTCCATTGATGAGTTTGCCGGCGAGCGTTTCGAATACGTCATCACACTGTGCGATAAGTCGTCTTTGGAGTGCCAGGCCCTTCCAGGTGCTGGTGAGGTACTGGCGTGGAACTTTGAAGACCCGGTGACCAGCACCCAGCCCGACGCATTCCGCCACACCCTTCACGAGATACACGAGCGCATCAAGATGTTCGTGCTGGTGAAAACTAAACGTTGAGACCTCTATGGCTGACCACCTGACACCGACCACCGTATTCAAATGCCTGGCTGACGAGACCCGCGTTCGCCTGATGCTGCTCATCACCCGCGAGGATGAGTTGTGCGTTTGTGAGCTGACCTGCGCGCTGGATGAAAGCCAGCCGAAGGTTTCCCGCCACCTAGCACAACTGCGCAACTGCGGTCTGCTGGAAGATCGCCGACAAGGCCAGTGGGTCTATTACCGCCTGCACCCCAGCCTACCGGACTGGGTGATCGCTGTTCTGAAAACCACTCTGGATGCCAATCAGCATTGGCTCAGCCTGGATGCCAAACGCCTCGATGTGATGGGCGACCGCCCGCAGCGGCTCGCTGCCTGCTGCTGAGCCGCACTCTACTTTTACGAGATAGCTCGATGAAGATTTTGTTTCTCTGCACCGCCAACAGCTGCCGCAGCATTCTTTGCGAGGCTGTGTTCAACCACTTGGCACCGGCTGGCATGAAAGCCTACAGCGCCGGCAGTCAGCCGAAAGGTGTAGTGCATCCGCTAAGCCTGAAAACGCTGGAGAGCGCAGGTATCTCGACTACAGGGCTCTTCAGCAAATCCAGCGATATTCACGAGAGTCTAGCCCCTGACTTCGTGATCACGGTCTGCGACAAGGCTGCCGGCGAAGCCTGCCCGGTATTTTTTGGGCCGGCGACCAAGGCTCACTGGGGGCTGGCTGATCCATCGGAATACCAGGGCAGTGAGGACGAGATCGAAGCCGCTTTTGCCGCCACCCTGGAGCAGATTAAAACCCGCGTTGAAGCCTTCCTGGCTTTACCGCTGCAGATGGATACCGAGCAACTCAAGGCTGAGCTGGCCTTGATCGGTACGCTCTAACTCTGGAGGCATGAGGATGAGCAAAAGCCGCCTTTCATTTCTTGATCGCTACCTGACGATCTGGATCTTTCTCGCCATGGCCATTGGGGTCAGCCTGGGCAGCCTGTTCGAGGGCCTACCGGCCAGGCTCAACAGCTTGTCGGTAGGCTCGACCAATATCCCGATCGCCATTGGCCTGATCGTGATGATGTACCCGCCGTTGGCCAAGGTCAGGTATGAAGAGCTACCCGAGGTGTTCAAGGACAAGCGCATTCTCGCGCTGTCGCTGATCCAGAACTGGGTGATTGGCCCGGTACTGATGTTCGCCCTGGCGGTGATCTTCCTGCGCGATTACCCCGATTACATGACAGGCCTGATCCTTATCGGCCTGGCGCGCTGCATTGCCATGGTACTGGTGTGGAACCAGATCGCAGGGGGTAATAACCAGTACGTTGCTGGCCTGGTCGCGTTCAATAGCATCTTCCAAATCGTGTTTTTCAGCCTGTATGCCTGGATCTTCCTCGGCCTGCTGCCACCTTTGTTCGGACTACAGGGCAGCGTGATCGACGTGAGCTTTGTCAGCATCGCCGAGTCCGTACTGATCTATCTCGGCATTCCGTTTCTGGCTGGTTTCATGACGCGCAAGCTCCTGATCAGCCGCAAAGGCGAAGAGTGGTTCAACCAGCGTTTCATCCCCCGCATCAGCCCGCTGACGCTGGTCGCTTTGCTGCTGACTATCGTGGCGATGTTCAGCCTCAAGGGCGACATGGTGCTGCAACTGCCGCTGGATGTGCTGCGCATCGCCATCCCGCTGACCATTTACTTCGTGGTGATGTTCTTCATCAGTTTCTGGATGGGCAAGCTGTTGGAGGCTGACTACCCACGTACTACCGCGCTGGCCTTTACCGCTGCCAGCAACAACTTCGAACTGGCTATTGCTGTGGCTATTGCCACGTTCGGTCTGGCTTCGCCGGTGGCCTTTGCCACGGTGATCGGCCCTCTGGTGGAAGTGCCGGTGCTGATCGCCCTTGTCGGGGTGGCGCTGTGGCTCAAGCGCCGCTGGTTCGACCAGCCTCGCGCAGCACTCGCTCAGGAGTAGACGTATGTCTGAAGAACACATCCCCAATCTCGATGCTCAACTAGTCGATCTGCCCACCCTCGACAAACTCGGCGGCCCTCTTACCGTCAAGCACAAGCCGCGCATCTTGCTGCTCTACGGATCGACCCGCGAACGTTCGTTCAGTCGCTTGCTGACTGAGGAAGCCGCTCGCCTGCTGGAGCACTTCGGTGCCGAAACTCGGATATTCAATCCATCTGGCCTGCCGCTGCCGGACGATGCTCCAGATAGCCATACCAAGGTGCAGGAGCTGCGCGAGTTGATGCAGTGGTCGGAAGGACAAGTCTGGTGCTCGCCGGAGCGTCACGGCTCGATGACTGCCGTATTCAAGGCGCAGATCGACTGGGTTCCGTTGGCCATGGGTGCAGTCCGCCCAACTCAAGGTAAAACCCTAGCGGTGATGCAAGTCTGTGGAGGCTCGCAATCCTTCAACGTGGTCAACCAGCTGCGTGTACTTGGCCGCTGGATGCGCATGTTCACCATCCCGAACCAATCGTCTGTCCCGAAGGCTTTCCTGGAGTTCGATGAGGCTGGCCGGATGAAACCCTCGGCTTTCTATGACCGCGTAGTGGACGTGATGGAGGAGCTGGTGAAGTTCACCCTGCTGCTGCGTGAGCGTTCCGACTACCTGGTTGACCGCTATTCCGAGCGAAAGGAATCGGCAGAAGAACTCTCGAAACGCGTTAATCAACGTTCCATCTGAAGGATTTTTTGATCGTGCAACAGCATCCGTACTCCGTGCTGACCTCCGAGCAGGTCAAAGGCCAACTGATCTTCACGCCGTGCCCTGGTACCAAAGACACATCGGTCGCTGAGGCGCTGGACACTCTCAAAGGGGCCGGTGCTTCAGCCTTGCTGACCCTGATGCCCACCGAAGAACTGACCCAGAACGAAGTCGAAAATCTGCCTGGGCAGTGTCGGCAGCGCGACATCGAGTGGTTCCACCTGCCGGTGGAGGACGATCAGGCGCCCGGTGAGCGATTCCAGGTGGCGTGGGACGTTAATCGCGAGCGGATCAAGCAGTTGCTCACGGAAGGTAAGAACATTGCCATTCACTGCAAAGGCGGGTCGGGTCGTACCGGCCTGATTGCCGCACAGCTGCTGATCGAGTGCGGCGTACCACTGCGCGAGGCGATCAGTGATGTGCAGGCGCTACGCCCCCGTGCGATTCAGCACCCAGCACATACCCACTACATCAGCCAGTTCGACACAGCCCAGTCGTAATTCCCCGCAGCTAGCCGCCCCGAGAGAATACAAACATGAGCATCAAAGTAGGTATCAACGGTTTTGGTCGTATTGGACGTCTCGCCTTGCGTGCAGCCTGGAGCTGGCCAGAGTTCGAGTTCGTACAGATCAACGACCCGGCAGGTGACGCAGCGACTCACGCCCACCTGATCAACTTCGATTCGGTGCATGGCCGCTGGAACAACGAAGCCAGCGCCGAGGGTGATCATGTCGTGATCGGTGGCAGCCGCATCAAGGTCACCGCCAATAAGGCGATTGCTGACACCGATTGGTCGGGCTGCGATCTGGTCATCGAAGCCAGCGGCAAGATGAAAACCGTTGCAGTGCTGCAGGCCTACTTGGATCAGGGGGTGAAGCGTGTGGTGGTGTGCGCGCCGGTCAAGGAGAAAGGTGCACTGAACGTGGTTATGGGGGTCAATCAACACCTGTTCGATCCCACTCAGCATCGCATCGTTACCGCTGCGTCCTGCACCACCAACTGCCTAGCTCCTGTGGTCAAGGTCATTCACGAGAACCTGGGTATTCGCCACGGCTCGATCACTACTATTCACGACCTGACCAATACCCAGAGCATCCTCGACCAGCCGCATAAGGATCTGCGTCGTGCTCGTGCCTCGGGCATGAGTCTGATCCCGACTACCACGGGTTCGGCCACGGCCATCGCAGAGATCTTCCCCGAGCTGCGCGGCAAGCTGAATGGCCATGCCGTGCGCGTACCGCTGGCAAACGCTTCTCTCACCGACTGTGTGTTCGAAGTCGAGCGCGCCACTTCTGCAGATGAGGTCAATGCGCTGCTCAAAGCCGCCGCCGATGGCCCGCTAAAGAATATCCTCGGCTACGAGGAGCGTCCCCTGGTCTCAATTGACTACCGCACCGATCCACGTTCTTCGATCATTGATGCACTGTCGACCATGGTGGTCAATGACACCCAAGTGAAGATCTACGCCTGGTATGACAACGAGTGGGGATACGCCAACCGCGCTGTAGAGCTGGCCAAACTGGTCGGTTTGGCCAATTAACAGGGAGCGATCATGAAGGCGTTGTCAGCCCTTTCCCCGGAAGTGCGCCAGTATCTGCTGGTCACCGGCAACTACTGGGCCTTTACCCTCACCGACGGTGCCTTGCGCATGTTGGTGGTGCTCCACTTCCACACCTTGGGCTACACGCCGCTGCAGATCGCGGCGCTGTTTCTGTTCTACGAGATCTTCGGCGTTATCACCAACCTGGTGGGCGGCTATCTCGGGGCTCGGCTGGGCTTGAATCGCACCATGAACATTGGCTTGGGCCTACAGGTTGTGGCGTTGTTGATGCTCACTGTGCCCGTCGCCTGGCTAACCATCCCTTGGGTGATGGGCGCGCAGGCCATGTCGGGTATCGCCAAAGACCTCAACAAGATGAGCGCCAAGAGTTCGATCAAGCTGTTGGTGCCTGACAACCAGCAAGGCACGCTCTACAAGTGGGTGGCGATCCTCACTGGCTCGAAGAATGCGCTGAAAGGAGTTGGCTTTTTCCTCGGCGGTGCGTTGCTGGCATTGATGGGGTTCACGGGCGCAGTGCTGGCGATGGCCGCCGTACTGGCCCTGATCTGGATAGCTAGCCTGTTCCTGCTGAAGAAAGACCTGGGCAAGGCCAAAGCCAAGCCCAAGTTCCGCGACATCCTCTCCAAGAGCCGGGCGATCAACATTCTCTCTGCGGCCCGGCTGTTCCTCTTCGGTGCCCGTGATGTGTGGTTCGTGGTGGCCTTGCCGGTCTACCTGAGCACCGTGTTTGGATGGGACTTCTGGCTGGTGGGCGGCTTCCTGGCGGCTTGGGTCATCGGCTACGGCATCGTGCAGTCGTTCGCCCCGAACATCACCGGGAAAAAACGTGGTCATGTCCCCGATGGGCGAGCTGCTTTTGTTTGGGCGTCACTGCTGGCTGGCTTACCTGCGGCTATTGCCCTTGGTCTTTCGGCGGGGTTGTCGCCTCAGGTTGTGCTGCTGGGTGGGCTGATGCTGTTCGGCGTTCTGTTCGCTGTGAACTCGTCGCTGCACAGCTACTTGATCGTCAGCTACGCCAAGGAGGATGGCGTGTCGCTGGATGTGGGCTTCTACTACATGTCCAACGCGCTGGGGCGACTGATCGGTACGTTACTCTCGGGCTGGGTATTCCAGGCTTATGGTCTGGAGGCCTGCCTGTGGGTTTCCAGTGCGTTTGTGCTGGCCGCTGCGCTGATTTCCATCGCCTTGCCCAGGCACCTCGATGCGGCTCCGCAGGCCTGATCAAGCGGCTCAGAGCGGAGGCCCTCAGGCCTCCGCCGTTGCCAAAAACTGTTCGATCTCGGTTGCGGTGCTACGTGCCGTACGGGTCACCCCGATCAGGGTTGCTGAAGCCGATCCCGTCCATTCGCCATAGCCCACCAGCCAGAGCCTGGGTTCGTGGACGGCGCGAGTCCCCTCAACCTCGACTCGCCCCTCATCGTTGATCAGCCCCAGGTTGGTCAGGTGACCCAACGCGGGTTTGAAGCCGGTGCACCAGATCACTGCATCGACCATGGTCTCCGTGCCATCGGGCCAAACCACACCATTACGGGTGAAGCGTGTGAAGGTGCATATTCCGGCCCATCGTGACCGCCCATTCCGTTTGAACGTGACCGCCTGTTCTGGGCTATCGTGACCGCTTATTCCGTTTCATCGTGACCGATTTTGGGTGCTTGCCCGGAATCGTCGGTCACGATGCCGGAATCATCGGTCACGTTCCCCCGGAATCACAGCCAACGCACTGGAATTCTTGAACTTTATCCAGCATACCCCTTTCTTTTTTTCGAGGAAGAGCGGATGCCGGCTGCGAGGATTTCCATGCGACAGATCATCGAGATATTACGCCTCAAGTACGAAGCCGGTCTGAGTCACGAGCGCATTGCCCGTGCCTGCGGCCTCTCCAAGGGCGTGGTCGGCAAATACGTCAGCCTGGCCCAAGTCCAGGGTGTTACTTGGCCACTACCGAAGAACCTAGACGAGGCCCGGCTGCACGCGTTGTTGTTCCCGGCCAAGACGCCCCCGTCACGCTTTGCCGAGCCTGATTGCTTCCAGGTCCACCAGGAGCTCAAGACCAAAGGCGTGACCCTGCAACTACTCTGGGCCGAGTACGTGGAGCGCCACGGAGACAAGGCCTACCGCTACAGCCAGTACTGCCATCACTACCGGCTCTGGCGTGGCCGGCAGCGCCGTAGCATGCGTCAGGTCCACCGTGCCGGTGAGAAGATCTTTATCGACTACTGCGGCCCGACCGTGCCTGTGGTGGATCGCTCTACCGGTGAAGTGCGCAAGGCACAAGTCTTTGTGGCAGTGTTGGGCGCCTCCAGTTACACCTTCGCCGAGGCCACTTGGAGCCAGAGCCTTCCAGACTGGGTCGCCTCCCACCAGAGGATGCTCAACTTCTTCGGCGGGGTACCGGAACTGCTGGTTCCGGACAACCTCAAGGCAGCAGTGACCAAGGCGGACCGCTACAGCCCGACGATCAACGAGACCTACGCTGAGCTGGCCTGCCATTACCAGACAGCGGTGTTGCCTGCGCGGCCCTACAAGCCCAAGGACAAGGCGAAGGCCGAGACGTCGGTGCTGTTGGTCGAGCGCTGGATCCTGGCCCGCTTACGGCATCAGACATTCTTCTCCCTAGCCGAACTGAATACCGCCATTGCCGCGCTGCTACCAGCACTGAACCAGCGCCCGTTCCAAGGCCGGGTCGAGAGCCGTCAAAGCCTGTACGACGCGCTTGACCGTCCAGCCCTGCGACCGCTCCCAGCAACGCCCTATACCTACGCCGAGTGGCGCAAGGCTCGACCGGGCATTGATTATCACATTGAGATAGACAAGCGACTGTACAGCGTACCCCATGCCTTGGTGGGGTTGGTTCTGGACGTGCGGTTAACGGATACCGCCCTGGAGGTTATGCACAAGGGCCAGCGTGTTGCCTTGCATCCCCGTCACGGGAAGAGCCGCTTCGTCACTCTGACCGAGCATATGCCCAAAGCGCACCAGGCCCACAAGGACTGGTCTCCGGAGCGCTTCCTCAATTGGGCCAAAGACATCGGTCCCGCATCCCTGCAGGTGGTGCAGGGCCAGCTCAAGGATCGCCCCCATCCTGAGCATGGCTATCGCGCCTGTCTGGGGTTGCTGAACCTCAGTCGGCGTTACAGCCGTGAACGCCTTGAGCAGGCCTGCGCTCGGGCGCTGTCGATCAACTCGGCCAGCTACCAGAGCATCACCTCAATCCTGAAACAAGGACTTGATCAGCTCCCCCTGCCACTGGCTGAGGAAGAGCGTGATCTGACCGACCTGCCTGCGCATACCAACGTTCGCGGCCCGCATTACTACCACTGATACCGGAGAGATCTATGCTGACCCAAACCACACTCAACACGCTGCGCCAACTCAAGCTGACGGGCATGTGTGACGCCCTGGAACAACAGCGGGCTCAGCCCGAGACCCACGATCTGGCGTTCGAGGAGCGCTTGGCTCTGCTGGTGGACCGGGAAGTGCTGCACCGGGAAAACCGTCGGCTGGACCGCCTGCTCAAGGCTGCCCGCTTGCGCGTGCCAGCCTGCATCGAAGACATCGACTACCGGCACCCGCGCGGTCTGGAGCGCTCGCGCATGGCGGGCCTGGCTAGCTGTGACTGGATCAGGCAATCGCTGAACCTGTGCATCACCGGCCCCACCGGCTGCGGCAAGACCTGGCTGGCCTGCGCCCTCGGCAATCAAGCCTGTCGCCAAGGGCTGTCCGTCCGTTACCTGCGGGTGCCGCGGCTGTTCGAGCAAGTAAGGATCGCCCACGGTGATGGCAGCTACGCTCGCCTGATGACGCAGTTGTTGAAAACCGACCTGCTGATCCTTGATGACTGGGGTATGCAGAAGATCAATGCCCAGCAACGACAGGATCTGATGGAAGTGATTGAGGATCGCCACGGACGAGGCTCAACCCTCATTGCTAGCCAGCTACCCACCGAACACTGGCACGACTACATCGGCTCCGCCACGCTCGCCGACGCCATCTTGGACCGACTGCTGCACGGAGCCCATCGACTCAATCTGAAGGGGGAATCACTGAGAAAGGCCAACGCTCAAAACACGGTGCTGGTTGACCCATCGTGACCGCTCAGAGTACAAAACCCGTTCCAGCGTGAAGGCCGTGCGCAAATCGGTCACGATCCCCGGAATGACCGGTCACGTTCGCCGGAATACGCAGAAGGGGCGAACTGCGTGCAAGACGCCACGTTCACGCGCTTCGACCACGGGCGGTACCATCACCACATCGCCCAGCCCGCCCACTGGTTGTTCGATGACGCGACCTTCCTGCTGGGCTTTCCAGCGGTCGGTCGCTCGCTCGAACAACACACGACCATCGACATCATCGGGCTGAAACAGCGGCTTGGTGGGCGTCACCCAGGTAGCTTCGGCCACTTTGGAGACCTCTGCCAGGATCTGTGCCCCGGAGTTTCCACCGCCTACCACCAGCACCCGTTTGCCTGCGAACGGCTGGGCCTCGACATAGTGGGCCGAATGCAACTGCTGGCCGCGGAACAACTCGGTACCCGTATAGTTGGGGATATGGGGATTGCTCCAGGTACCAGTAGCACTGACCACTGCCTTGGCATCCCAATGCCCTTGCTCGGCATGGACGCGCAGCGCGCCATTGATGCGTTCGACCGAGGTGACTCGCACTGGTCGCTCGACCGGGAACTGGTAACGCGCCTCATAGCGTGTCAGGTAGTCGATGACGTGATCACGCGTCGGGTAACCCTCTTGAACTGGCGGCATCATCCAGCCGGCAATCGAACTCCAAGTCGCCGGCGAGAACAGTCGCAAGGAGTCCCAGCCATGACGCCAAGCCCCGCCAGGGCCATCCTCGGCATCGAGCATCACAAACGACAACCCCGTACGCCGCAGAAAGTACGCGGTGGTCAACGCGGCTTGGCCGCCGCCGATGATGACTACATCCCACTTATTTTCAGGGCGAGCTTCCACTGAGGGACTCCAAACAGACCGATTGCGCAGTGTAATCGCCCGAGTCAGCCTGAACGCTGATCTATCTCAGGCAATTACCTGCTCAGTTGCCTTCGCGATCTGACAACTCATTTACTCTATGTTCTGGAACCAGATCGACCAACGGAGCGATCATCATCTGAGCAGTTCGAACCCAGGAACTCAACGTCTCGAGATCTAATAGCACTGATTCGGCTACCTCCCAGACGGAGGACTCCTCGGTCGTAACTGGCGGTAGAGTGCCTTCGACCAACGCCTGGGCCATCGTATGCAGCTTCAGCAACTCGTCGCGTATAGCAATCATCCCACCCAGCTCAGCCAGGCTAGTGTCAAGTCGATCGACCAAACCGAGTAGCTGTGACGTATCGAAGCTGTTGCGTAGCTTCTCCAATGCGGCGGCGTCCACCTCGCCGCACGGCGTAACGTGAAAGGATGCGGGAGGAATTTTGATCATGGGGCCAACTCGGTATCGGCCTGGCGGGGCGTGCTGACACGCAGCGAGCCGGCGGCTTGTTGAAACACCGAATCCTTGATCCAAGGCTCCGGTGGCCGATTGAGCTTGAGGTTGAACTCGCCGAAGCGTTTGACGTTGCTGGTCAGGTAGGGACTTAGGAACGACACGTCCTCATCAGTAAACTGCCAGCCCTCGCGTGCCAGTTTCTGCAGGATACGCATCATGTCCACAGTGTTCTGCAGGATCACCGACGAGGCCACCATGTCGTTGTAGCGCAGTCGCTTCTGTTGCTCGTCCGGATCGTTCTCAGCAATCACATCGCCGCCGAAGGACAACCACTTGGAGAATCCGTTGTAGGACTCGATCTTGTTGGTGTTTGCCGTGACTTCCTGGCGCAGCTCGCGGCTACCGATCCAGTTGAGCAGGAATATCGTGCGGATCACGCTGCCGAGCGCCTGTGCCGCGTGGTAGAGCTTGTTGCGCCTGCTGTAGGAACCGAGTTTTCGCAGCAGCATAGGCGAGGAAATTTTGCCGGCCTGGATTGATAGCGCGACCTGCATCAGATCCTGCCAGTGGGTTTCGATCAGGTGCCAGTCGGCAGTGTCGGTGAACAGGCGGTTGATGTGCTTGTATGATACGCCGCGATCCGGCCGGCACATCACTAGGTCGCGCCAGTTGCGGATACGCGGCATCAGGTTGATGCCCAGCAGATGGGTGAAGGCAAACACCGTGGCCGACTGCCCTTGGGTGTCCGAGTACACCGTATCGGGTTCGACGCTGAGGTCTATTTTGAGTAGCCCCTCGATCACATAGATCGCCTCCCAGATACCCGGCGGGATGAAGTGCTGGAACACGGCGATGTAGTTGTTGGCCACATGCCGGTAGGCCACAGCCCCCATTTTGCGGTAGCGGAAGTGGTAGCCGGCCAGCAGATTGTCGTCATAGAAGTCGAACTGCGTACCGTCCGCGGCCACTGCCTTGCCATCGCCCCAGAGTTTGGGCAGGTCAAGCTGTAGGTAGAGTTCCACCAACTCGCGGTTGGCCTTGTCCAGCTTCTCCAGCGAGAGGTGACGGCGATTCGTGTAGGACAGCATGTGTGGCGTTACATTACCGGTCAGATGCCGCGCGGCCTGGTTAGGGCCTAGGTTGCAGCCCATGGCGAAGATCGTCATCAGGTAGCGCTCGGCAGGTTCTTTGAGCTTCGGCTCGTTACCGGACATAGGCCCGAAATGCCGAGTGAACTGAATCCAATGCTCGATGTTGGCCATTATGTCGAGCACATGTCTGGTCGGCATGCGCTGCATGAGCGCAGTCTGTAGCGAGATAGCCGAGGGCGGGATATCTCGAGCGGTCACTCGGCGGAGAACCGGCTCGCCGGTTTCGTTGATCGATACGTCCCCTCGGCATGATGGGAATTTCTCGTCTAGTTGCTGCGCTGTTTCCTCAAGCTGGGCCTTGAGAGAGACAACAAACTCCTTCGCTGTACCAGGCAGCCCCATTTTTTCGCAGTAGGCCGGTAGTCGCTGGAGACATTCTTCCCAGGGCAGCAACTGCTTGCGATAGTCGGCGAAGGATTCCGACCCTTGCACGCACATGTCGCCGGATCGCAGCTCGCTGGCCAGGTAAGAGAAAACGCAAACCTCCAGATAGCGCCGGTTGGTCGGTGGTCCCTCACTGGAAGGACGGCGAACGACCTTGACCCAGCGATCCGACGCAAACGACAAGTCAACGTGCTCGTCGATCCACTCTCGGTGTAGGTTCTCGCTGTCCTGGATCAATTGAAGTGCCTGAATCAGCGACCGATCCTGAGTCGTGGGCTCCAGTTGAAGAAGGTGGCTGAGGCGGAACAACAGCGATCGATGGGATCTGAAGTGCTTCCAGATCAGCGGCAGGTAGTTGTTACCACCGGTAGCCTGAACTTCGGCGCAAGTCTCGCGCAACCGATCCAGATTACCATCGGGGGAGAGGTATTCGCGAATCAGGCTGCCGGCCTCCTGATCATCCGGTTCTTGAACCAGAATCTGCACCACGCCGTCCAGGGTCGCCGCCAACTGCTCCAGCTTCTGGCGTTGCCTAGCCTGGATTTGCTCCAACTCCTCCTTGGCGCGTTTATGAATCGTCGAAATCCGTCGGATGAACATCTCGGCCAGGTGATCTCGTGTCCGCACGCGCATGCGATAGATCAAAGCCAGCATCAGCGTGTAGCGTTTCGGTAGCGAGCAGTCTTTCAGCTCGGAGACGTCCGATGCTGCTGCCTGGGCAGCGAAGTGGCGGATCTTAGTATCGACGATGCCCTCAAATATAGCGTCGAGATTCCCGAAGCTTTCCAGCCAGGCCAAGTGATCGATCAGTACTTCCAAGTGCTTGCGGGACGGCTTCTTGGGCGCCTGCTTCAGGGCATTGAAGTCGCTTTGGCGTCGGCCGAAGTCAGTGTCGAGCAGTTCTTTCAGCTTGTAGATCACCTCGATTGGGGTTCTGGTTACCACCAGGTTGAATATTTTGTCCTGGGCGTCTGCCCGCGCGTGCTCCGCCAGGTCGTTCAGGGTCGAGTAGGCGGGCAGCTCATAGTTTTGACGCAGTAGTTCGTCGATCACCGCATTGATAATGTCCGCACGCTGTTCGAGGAGAGGAGCCATCAACTGCGCATGCGCGACTGCAATGCCCTGACCATCAGAGCCATAGAACGGCTGCACCCCGAGCCGCTCTCGCACTGCGTTCATATGACGGTAAAGCTGCATCCATTTGTAGGGCGATAGGGCGACCTTACTGCGCAGGCCTATTTGAGTACGGATGAAATCAACGACTGGATCAGGTACCTCAGCGATTTCTGGAAAGTATCGGAGTACCTGGAAGGTCTTGAACAAAACAGCGAGGTTCAGTCGGAATGCAGCATTGGCGCGACTTTTGATCCAGGTAACTTCTTCCTCGGAAAATGTGAATTCGCGCTGCAGCTCGGCCCTTGAATACGAGCGCGACAGAACTGGATAGGCAGTACGTTCGAGGGATGCCATGGATCACTCCTTTCCTGAGTCAACTGGAAAAGATAGACCACGCATCTGAAACAGCCTTTTCTGTAGAAAATATCCTTTAAAAACATAACTCTACAGACCAAATGAATGAATTTTCTCCTTATCTCGGCATGACCCCCGGTAATGAATAACTTCAGGCGGATTCTTTCCGTTAGCGGCAGCATACTCTTGCATGGCCTGCTCATTGGCCTGAATCATCCGACCATAAACACGATCAGCGCCGCCTTCTGCCAGAGTGGCAGAGGAAACAACCATAGCGGCAAGGGCTGCAATAACTTTGAGGCTTTTCATGTTTAATCACTCCTTCAAGGTGGTGATTAAAATATATCAGCTCAACCTGTCATAAAAATGAAGTCAAAGTTACATCGCCGTAATGCTTCCTGCCGCGTTACCCGGGCGAGTCAGCTTGGCGCGTGGCTTGCCCGGGTTTGTAAAGCTATAGCTCCTGCGGTGCGCGAACCTTCTGTGTACGCTGCCTTCGCATCAGCCAGTACGCGGCCGGCAAAACCAACATGGACATCAGCGGCGCGGTAATCATGCCGCCGACCATGGGCGCGGCGATGCGCTTCATCACCTCAGATCCGGCACCTCCGCCCCAGAGGATTGGCAACAGGCCGGCGATGATCACGGCCACCGTCATCACCTTGGGCCGCACACGCAGCACCGCGCCTTCACGAATTGCCTCCAGTAGGGCCGGATCACCGCTGCGCCCGGTATCCACACGCGCATGCCAGGCGTTCTTCAGGTACAGCAGCATGATCACCCCGAACTCGGCCGAGACGCCGGCCAGGGCGATGAAGCCCACGCCGGTGGCCACCGACAGGTTGAAGCCGAACCAGTAGAGCAGCCAGATGCCGCCCGACAGGGCAAAGGGCAGGGTGGCCATGATCAGCAGGGCCTCGCCGAAGCGGCTGAAAGTCAGGTAGAGCAGCACGAAGATAATCAACAGAGTCGCCGGCACCACCCAGGCCAGCCGCGCATTGGCGCGCTCGAGGAATTCGAACTGACCGGAGTAGGAGACGGTCATGCCGGCGTCGAGTTGTACCCGCTCGGCGACGCGCTGCTGCAGCTCGCGCACGGTCGAGGCCAGGTCGCGCCCGCGGACATCGACATAGACCCAGCCGGACAGTCGCCCGTTCTCGCTGCGCAGCATCGGCGGCCCTTCGGTCAGACTAACCTGGGCGACGGTGCCCAAGGTGATCTGCTGGCCGGCTGGGGTGAGGATCGGCATACGCCGTAGTGCCTGCGGACTGTCTCGCCACTCCTTGGGATAGCGCAGGTTGATCGGGAAGCGGGCCAGTCCTTCAACCGTCTCACCAATATTGCTGCCGCCGATGGCGCCCGATACCACCGCCTGCACATCGGCGATGCTCAGGCCATAGCGCGCCGCGGCCAGTCGATCGATCTGGATGTCCACGTAACGGCCGCCAGTAAGGCGTTCTGCCAAGGCCGAACTCACCCCAGGCACCTCTTTGGCCACGGCCTCGATATCGCGCGTTATGCGCTCGATGTCGACCAAGGAGGTTCCGGACACTTTCACCCCAATGGGGCTCTTGATCCCCGTCGCCAGCATGTCGATGCGGTTGCGGATGGGCGGCACCCAGATATTGGACAGCCCCGGAACTTTTACCGCGCGATCCAGTTCCTCGATCAGCTTTTCGGGTGTCATCCCCGCGCGCCATTGATCGCGTGGTTTGAACTGCACCGTGGTCTCGAACATTTCCAGCGGTGCTGGATCGGTGGCGGTCTCTGCTCGCCCGGCCTTGCCGAATACCCGTGCCACTTCGGGCACCGTGAGGATCATCCGGTTGGTTTGCTGCAGCAGCTGGGTGGCCTTGCTGGCCGGCAAGCCGGGCAGGGCTGATGGCATGTACAACAGGTCGCCCTCGTCCATCGGCGGTAGAAACTCTCCTCCGAGTCTGCTGAGGGGCCAGAGACTGGACAAAAACACTAGCAAGGCCAGCGCTAGGGTCACCTTAGGCCAAGCCAGCACCCACTCCAGCACCGGCCGGTATGCACCGATCAGCCAACGATTCAAGGGGTTCTGTTGTTCGCTGGGGATATGCCCACGAATCCAATAGCCCATCAGCACCGGTACCAAGGTGATCGAGAGGCCAGCAGCGGCAGCCATGGCATAGGTCTTGGTGAATGCCAGCGGGCCAAACAGGCGACCCTCCTGGGCCTCCAGGGTGAAGACCGGGAGGAAAGACAGGGTGATGATCAAAAGGCTGAAGAACAGCGCCGGCCCGACCTCGGCCGCAGCTTCGCCGATCACCCGCCAGTGCGCCTCGCCCTGAAGCGGTTCACCGGGGTGTCGAGCCTTCCAGGCCTCGATGTGCTTGTGCGCGTTCTCGATCATCACCACGGCGGCATCGACCATGGCGCCGATGGCGATTGCGATCCCGCCGAGCGACATGATGTTGGCATTAACGCCCTGGTAGCGCATGACGATGAAGGCCATCAGGATGCCCAGGGGCAGGGTGATGATCGCGACCAGCGACGAGCGCAGGTGCCAGAGGAAGATCAGGCAAACCAGGGCAACCACCGCGAACTCTTCCAGCAGCTTGTAGCTGAGGTTATCGATGGCGCGGTCGATCAATTGCGAACGGTCATAGGTGGTGACCACCTCGACGCCGGCCGGCAAGCTGCCCTTCAGGCTGTCCAGCTTGGTCTTCACCGCGGCGATGGTATCGCGGGCATTCTTTCCGGAGCGCAAGATGACCACGCCACCTACAACTTCACCCTGGCCATCCAGCTCGGCAATGCCACGACGCATCTCTGGCCCCAACTGAATGGTGGCCACCTGACCCAGCAGCACCGGAACTCCGCTGGCCGAAGCCCGCAGCGGCACATTGCGGAAATCCGCCAGGCTCTCTAGATAGCCTGAAGCCCGGACCATGTACTCGCGCTCTGCCAGCTCCAGGATGGCGCCGCCGGTTTCCTGATTGGCGCTCTTCAGCGCCGCTTCGACCTCCTGCTGAGTTACCCCATAAGCCACCAGCTTCTGGGGATCGAGCAGCACTTGGTATTGCTTGACCATGCCGCCGAGGGTGGCCACTTCGGCTACGTTGGGCAGGCTCTTGAGTTCGTACTTAAGGAACCAGTCCTGCAGTGCCCGCAGCTGGGCAAGATCATGCTGGCCGCTGCGGTCGACCAAGGCGTACTGGTAGATCCAGCCCACGCCGGTGGCATCCGGCCCAAGGGTGGTGGTAACACCCTCGGGCAGGCGTTCCTGCGCCTGGTTGAGGTACTCCAGCACCCGCGAGCGTGCCCAGTAGAGGTCGGTATCGTCCTCGAACAGCACATAAACGAAGGAGTCGCCGAAGAACGAGTAGCCGCGCACTGTCTTCGCCCCCGGCACCGAGAGCATGGTGGTGGCCAGCGGGTAGGTCACCTGGTTCTCGACAATCTGCGGTGCCTGCCCGGGGAAGCTTGTGCGGATGATGACCTGGGTGTCGGACAGATCCGGCAGTGCATCCAACGGCGTGTTGCGCAGCGACCAGATGCCCAGGGCGGTGATGAACAGGGTGGCCAGCAGTACCAGGAAGCGGTTGCCGATAGACCAGTGGATCAGGCGCGCGATCATGGCTGGTCTCCTTCCTTGCGGAGCTGCTCGATCAGCAGGCCGGAGTTTGTCTGACGTGCGGCGATGCGTACGTGATCTCCTGGCTTAAGTCCCACAGCTACTTCGGAGCTGACCAGAGGAAAAGCCATGGTCATACCTGGCATATTCAGGCTCTCGAAGGGGCCATGCTCCAGGGTGACTTGTTTCCCGTCCAGTGCGCGAATAACGCCGTGAGACACATGCAGCCCCTCCGTGCTGTCCTGTTCTGCATTGCCGGCCAGGATGCCCTGCAGGCTGGCTTCCGAATCGATGAGGAACTGGCCGGAGGTAACGACCGCCTGACCTTCCTCAAGACCGGACAACACCTCCAGACGCCCATCGGCCTCGCGGCCCAAGGTGATTTCCTGGGGGCGGTAGCGTCCGTCGCCTTCGGCCAGCATCACCAATGCACGCTTGCCGGTGCGAATCACGGCTTCACTCGGCACAAGAAGCGTGGATTGTTCGACGGCACTGTTCAGGCGTACGGCGGCGAACATGCCGGGGCGCAACTTACCGGCAGGGTTGGGTAGCTCGCTGCGTACCGTGAGCGTGCGCGTTTGCGGATCGGCACTCGGCAGCAAGGCTATGACGCGGCCCAGCAGCGGTCGATCAGGAAAGGCCGTCAGGTTGGCGCGGATCTCGTCCCCGACCTGGATACTTCCGGCCATGGCCTCGGGTATCGCCGCATCGAGCCAGACACTGGATAGCCCGTTAATCAACGCCAGATCCTGCCCGGCTTCGACGGTCATCCCGGCGCGTACCTGCAAGGCTTGGAGCTCGCCGCTGATAGGTGTGGTGAGGGTTTGCACCGCCCGTGGTTTGCCGCTGCGGCGGACCTGCTCGATCAACGTTTGAGGCATGCCAAGCAGGCGCAGGCGCTCTTGGGCCGCACTTATCAAGCGAGTGTCAGCGGTACGCAGTACCGCCAGGAACTCCAACTGCGCGGCGGACCATTCGGGAATCAGCAGGTCGACCAGGGGGGCTCCGGCAGGCAGCACATCGCCCGGGGCGCGACCGTAAACCCGCTCGACGAATCCGCCGGCGCGGGCCTGGAGGTTCGCCACTTCTCGCTGGTTATAGGCCAGGGAACCCACCGCCTCGATATCCGAGGGCAGTACACCTCGGATCACCATCGAGGTTCGCATTCCGAGGTTCTGCACGGCTTGAGCGGGGATGCTCAGGACAGACGGATCCTGCTCGGATCCTGCGTATTTAGGGACAAGTTCCATATCCATGAAAGGTGACTTGCCCGGTTTATCGAAGCGCTGCTCAGGCTGCATAGGGTCGTACCAATAGAGCACCTTGCGCTCGTCCGTCGGTGCGGAGCTAGGCAGTAGCTCGTGTTTGGCTTGCCGCTGGGCCAGCCAGTAGCCACCGCCCGCCGCGCCAATGCCCACGGTCAGCACGGCGACCGCAAAACCAAATGTCGATATCTTCATTTCAGGCCCTCCACATAGGCGTAGTACAGACTTGCGGATAGCTGGCTCAACTTGCGCTGCTGTTCAATCTGCCGCAGCTGCGCCTCAATCAGGTCGCGCTGGGCAGTAATAACGGATGTGAGCTGGCTGTTACCGGCTTGGTAGGCGGCCAGTTCGAGTTCGGCACGTTTGCTTGCAAGCGGGATCAAGGTTTTTTCGGTGCGTGACAAGGTCCTGCGCAGTTGCTCAAGCTCGGCAATACCGCCTTCCAGCTCAGCCTGATGGGCGCGCAGTAATGCTTCCTGCTCGGCTTCCATCTGCGACACGCTTTGTTGTCTGGCGTTGATCTTGGGCCCCTGACGTGTGCCTACGAACAACGGCAGGTCGAACGTGAATTGCACCATCACCATATCGCCGAACTGGTTGTCGCGATTGTTGTAGGCAAACTCAACACCCCAGTCGGGGGTCTTCTCGGCGATGGCCTCGTTCAGCTCGGCGCTAGCCTCGCCGACTCGGGCGGAGGCAGCGCGCAACTCAGGGTGTGAGGCAATGCGTTGCTGCAGGTGCGGTGCCACCAGGTTCAGATTGGGAACACCTCCTTGCAAAGGCTGGTCAGCCTCGTTGCCTATCCAGCGGCGCAGCTTGGCACGAGCTACTGCCACATCGCGATTCAGTTCATCTCGCCGATCTTGTAACGCCAAAGCTTCCTGGTCGGCCTGCAACAGCTCGCCAGGCTGAGCACTACCGCCGGCAATTAGCGATTGCACGGTCGAGCGGAGCATCTCGATCTGACGGTCCAGTTGATCGAAGAGGCCAACACTGCGTTCGGCGTAGTACACGTCCAGCCAGCTCACTGCCGTCTGGCGCTTGATTTCCAACTGCATGGCACGCTGCTCGGCCTCGGCCCGCGTCATGGAGGCTTCGGCCAGTTGGCGACGGGCCAGACGCTTGTCGCCGTTTGGTACCTCCTGCATGAGTCCAATGCGGCGCATGGTCATGGAGTCACGATTAAGTGTGTAACGGTCAGGGCCTTCGATCGGCAGGTTGTCGATGCCTATAATCAGCTTGGGATCGGGCAAGGCGTCTGCGGGCCCTACAGCCTGCTGTGCCGATGCCACCTGCGCCTGGCGCGCGAGGTTCTCAGGGGCACTCTGTTCGGCCAGAGCTTGGGCTCGTTCGAAGGTTAGGGGCTGTGCCTGCGCGGCAAGCCAGGGAGCTGCCCAGAATGCGGCAGCCAACACGCCGAGATAGCCACGGCGTGGAAAAAGGAAAGCGGACATGCTTTCGCCTCCAATGCGATTGATTGAGGTCGCAGCTACGAAACGTGGTCGCGACGATGCGCCTGACTGTAAGGCGCGGGATGATCACGGCATTAGACGAAACGAGGAGGGCGCCAGAGTCCTGCGGGCTCTCGCTTAATCACCGACTGGGTCAGCAATATCTCGGGGCGTGAGGGGAGAGGGGATATGCTCTTGATCACGGTGGTCTGGAGAAGTCCTCCGGTCTTGCATTCCTGGCCGGATTTGCAGGGAGACTTATTGGCCACCCCATCAGACGTGTCCATTTGCTCGCAGCACGGAGCATCGGCCGTTGCATGGCCCTGATGATCGGCGCTCTGCATCGGGCAAGGTTGTGCCGGCATGCTGAAAGCCATACCGCCGAAGGTCGGCAGCACGAGGCTAGCAATCATTACCAGGATCAATCCAATCCGACGCACAGCAATTCACCAAGCGGGGCTATAGGGCGACTTTAGCAGATTGCCTCGAGGCATGAGCGCTCCTTTTGACGATAACAGCACTTCGTTGATTTGGATCACTCTGCCATAGCGCCAAGGTCTCCGCCGAGCTGAGGAATCACCACTCTGCTGGTGTTGCGCCGCGTGGTCGTGCCCTTGCTTCGCTTTAGTCGTGAGTAGTGGCTGGTCGTTCGAAGGCTGAGATTTCAGCTTCGAACCGAGCAACGAAGTCCAACAGGCTGATATTCAGCACCGCACAGATATCCCGGAGCTGGATCAGGTCAATCCGGCGAAACCCCCTTTCCATGTCGCTCACAAATGATTGAGCGCGGCCCAGAGCTTCAGCGAATTGACCCTGAGTCAGCCCAGAGTCCGTGCGGCACTGCCGCAGCAGCCGGAGCAGTACGACATATTCATCCCGGTGGATCGAGCTAACCATAACGTGCGCCTAGTGACTTTACAGCGAGCCACTGTAAATCTATGCTAGCGCTTTCTGGATATACGCAAAACAGATATATGTATTTTCTGCGCCGTCACATAGGAGCAAATCAATGCTGAGCTTCAAAGGATTAAGTTTGAGGGAGGCAGTAGAACGGGTCGTTGCGTGTCGAGCACCAGCGATGCAGCCGGAAGACCGTGAAGCGTTTGCCGCGTTGCTAGTCGCCGAGCTATTTAAGCTAGACCTTTATGATCGGCGTGATGGCCGGAATGAACGTATGTACTCCGCTAGTGAATTGTTGGACCAAGCGAAGGATGTGCTCGACACCTCGGAGCGAACCAAGGAGGTTTATTTCAACCTACTGCTCAGGATGATTCATGACCTTGAGACCCGCTGCGCCGATATGAGTTATGAACATTTTGGGGCCTGGATCAACAGGACTCACAACGATGTAACCCCGCCCCAACCGCTGCGATCTGGAGCTTGGATTTCTAGGATGTTGTTCACCCAGCGAATGCAGCAGGACGAGAGGGAGGAGGCCGCAGAGTAGAGCGTCAGAGTTCTTAATAAAGATGGCTTATCACTAAACGATGGTGCCACCTGCCAGCTCTACGCAGTCTAGCATCGCGGGAATACCAACCTGATTTGCGGAGAATGAACTTGGAATTAGTTGAAAGAATTTCGGCACTTTTGCACGGTCCGGGCGAGCCGATGGTTGGGAGCACGATGACCAACAATGAAGCGCTTGAGTACGCCCATGCAACCTCAAGCGGTGCTCCCTTCTGCTTGGTTCGCGATTGGATATGGATAGACCTGGATGGGCCGGAAAGCCAGCATGACTACCTAGCCCAACTGCAGCTGCAGCCAGTTATCCTTTTTGCCCACACGGTTGTGTACGACTCATCGCGACGATGGGACGTTGGGGATTTTGTGCGGACTACACCGCTGCATGCGTTCACGGATGGATTCGTGTTTCGCACGTTGAATACCAACTATGTCCTGTTGGGGGATGGTCTCCGGAAGCTTGCACACCCTGAAACCATTGCGATGATTACTGGATAAGGCGACTTTTTGCCGTCAAAACCTTTGATTCAGCTTGATTTTACAGCTGTAAAATCAAGCTGAATTAGTGAATCAAGGGGGGCTTGTCGACCCTAGGGAAACAGGGTGTGTACTGTAGTGGTCAAGTGTTTTAGGCCACCGTCTTTTGAGCTTTCCAGTAGGCCTGCTCAGCCACATTCGGCGGCAGTCCTTCATTATGCTTATGCGGGCGAAGGGCGCTGTAATAACCGATTCTGTTTTCAGGCTCCTGAAGAAGCGCTCTGTTGGGGCGTTATCCCAACAATTTCCCCGGCGACTGAGGCTCTGTTTCATCTGGTACCGCCAGAGCAACTGTCGGAAACCCAGGCTGGTGTACTGGCAGCCCTGATCCGAATGAAACATGACTTCCGACGGCTCTCCGCGTGATTCGTAGGCAATCGTCAAAGCCTTTTTTACCAGCTCCGTATTGGGCGATAAAGACATTGCCCAGCCTACCGGTTCACGAGAGAACAAATCGATGACCACCGCCAGGCCCGGTAGCTACTGCGATGCACCCCAAACACCTGACACAGATGGTGCACCGCATGGCTCTCTTCAAGTCGCTCGATTATCGAGAATTGCTCAGGGAGTCCGACATCAAGAGAGCGGTAGCCTTTTTTAATATCTCCTTCTCTTCCTCCACCCGCCGCAGCTTGCGCTTCAGTTCCTGAATCTCACGCTGCTCCGGGGTCAGCGCCTCACCTTTCTGTGGAGCCTTGCCGGATCGCTCCGCTCGGAGTCGGCGCACCCAGTACTCCATCGTGGATTTACCGACACCCATTGCCTCACAGGCTGCCTTCAGGGTGTAACCCTGGTCTACCACAAGCTGGGCGGCTTCCAAGCGGAATTCCGGGCTGTATCTTTTAATCTTCCTCATCGTCTGCATCTGACTTTCTATGTGAGTGATCATACACTCAAAGTCAGGTGGCCAGATTCACTATGCCACTACATAGCCGTTCTGTTGTTCGGTCTGGTACAAGCACAGCTGCACCTGCAGCATCCCGTCCGGCTCCGGTGGACCAACCGCTGTTGCAGGTAACTGCGAGCCAGTTGGCACAGGCCTATGACCGCAATACCGTTGCGGCGGATCAGCAGTTCAAGGGCAAGCGGTTTCAAGTTACGGGTGTCGTCGACTCGATTAACACCAACTTTCTTGGGCGTCCCTATTTGACGCTCCGTGACGGTGTGAATCAGTTCATGGAGCCGCAGTTCGAGCTGGATCGTAGCTATGAATCCTACGCGGCCAAGCTTCAGGCCGGCATGCGTGTCAGTCTTGTGCACACGGGTAGCGGCGATGTGGCTAAAACGCCGATGTCCAAGGGTTGCAAGCCCGCGGATTGAGGTCGCTTTGACTTGCACGTATTGAACGCTTGAGCTGGCTGCGTTAGCTATCCAGAATGTAGCGGATAGTATTTACTGCAGGCGACGCAGTGCGCAGCCGCGGTGAAACGGCTCTTTTTGACTATTGGGATGTGATACGTGCCAGATTACCAACCTCCGTTAACGCTGACTCCCCGCATGCTCGCTCTAGTGGCCGAGATCAGCGAGCTGGTTGGGCGTTTGAGCGCACAGGAGCAGAGCCGCCTTACCCCGCAGCTTCGACGCGGCAATCGGATTCGAACCATTCAGGCCTCTCTTGCCATCGAAAACAATACCTTGAGCGTTGAGCAGGTGACTGCGGTGCTTGATGGCAGGCGAGTGCTCGGGTTGCCGGCGGAGATTCAGGAGGTACGTAATGCGTTTGCGGCTTACGATGCTATGGCCGGTTGGCAACCCGACTCGGTGGAGCACCTGCTGACAGCACATCGCCTGCTCATGCATGGGTTGCTGGACGATGCAGGGTGCTATCGAGCGGGCGGTGTAGGTATTTATCGCGGCGAGAAACTGCTGCACATGGCGCCACCGCCCAGCCGGGTTGCTTTGCTGATGCAGGACTTACTTGCCTGGCTCGCTGCTACCGAGCTACCGGCCCTGATAGCGAGTTGCGTGTTTAATTACGAGTTTGAATTTATCCATCCCTTTGCGGACGGTAATGGGCGCATGGGGCGACTCTGGCAGACGCTCATCCTGAGTCGCTGGCAGCCATTGCTGGCTTATCTGCCGGTGGAGACGGTCATTCAGACACATCAAGGTGAGTATTACGCAGCACTTGCCGAAGCTGACAAGGTATCCGAAGCCTCCCCGTTTGTGCTGTTCATGCTGGGTGCTCTACGCGAAGCGTTGCTTGAAACGGTAGCTGGCGACCAAGTAAGCGACCAAGTAAGCGACCAAGTAGAACGGTTGATGGCGGTGCTGCAGCCAGGTGTTGCACTGAAAGCGAGTGAATTGATGGAGCTTTTGAATCTCTCTCATCGTCACAGCTTCGGCAAATCGTATTTGAAGCCGGCGCTTGCCGCCGGCTTGATCGAAATGACTGACCCCGCGTCGCCGCGGAGTCCTGCGCAGCGTTATCGACGCAAGTTGCTTTGATAGTGTCAGAGCGCGGGCCTCGGCTGCGTCATGCCACCAGGTCGATCTGGTACACATACTCAGGGTAAGGCGTTACGCAGAGCGCAAGGGAGTGTGGCCGGGGAGGGTGTCTTACGGAGTACAAGTATGCAGGGATCGCTGTTTGATCAGTCGCCATCCGGCGATGCTGAGTTGCCGCCCCCAGGGCGTATGCCGCTTAATCACGGAGGCCGTCAGGTTCATCGCACCCTGATGCCAGACCTTTTGGCTGATGGCGATGCACTAGTTGTAACCGGCTACAGCGGGCTCGACCAGCTCATACGCTTGGTAAGTCAACGAGGGGACGCTGCAGGTCAGCTCAGACTGTTGCTGGGCTCGGAACCCTCCTCAAGCAGCTCACAGGATTTTTCCCTGCACAATAGGAGTTTTGAGCAGGAAGTACGTTCTTATTGGCTCAGCAGAGGGATCTCTCTGCGCTTGAGCGGACAACTGATTCATTGCATTGAGTTGCTTCGGAATGGGCTCGTTTCAGTCCGCTATCCGGGGCCGGGGCCTCGTGTGCATGCTAAAATCTACTGTACGCAAGTGGCTGTTACCCTGGGTTCCAGCAACTTCACTGCACCGGGTCTGCACTCTCAGCATGAGGCCAACGCCCGTTTTACCCCCAAAGACGAGCCGCGGCGTTACCGAGAGATATGGCAATACGCTGAGTTTCTGTGGGAGCACGGTACCGATGCTAAGGGCGCTTTACTGGTGCTACTGGAAAATCTGCTGCGCTGTGTAACCTGGCGTGAAGCACTCGCTCGGGCCTGTGCCGAGCTGCTTGAGGGGAACTGGGCTGCCAGCTATCTGGAGTCTCTTGGACATTCCTCAGATGTCGCGCTCTGGCCTTCCCAGCGCAAGGGTATCGGTCAGGCACTGTATCTCATCGAGACGGTGGGAGGCGTGTTGATCGCGGATGCGACTGGCTCGGGCAAGACCCGAATGGGCGTGCATCTACTGCGTGCCGTTTATGATCGGATCTGGTCAGCATCCCGTGGGCATAAAGGCCTGATTGCGATGGTGTGCCCGCCCTTGGTATTGGCCAGCTGGGAGCGCGAAAGCCTGCGTTGCTTCCTCCAGATCAATATTCGCTCTCATGGCGCATTGAGTCACTCCAGAGCAGGGGACGAGAGCGTCATCTCCGACCTGATGGTGCGGTCACAAACCCTGGCGGTTGATGAGGCGCACAATTTCCTGAGCCAGACGTCTAACCGCTCTCGTCAATTGGTTCATAACCTGGCAGATCAGGTCGTGCTGTTTACAGCAACCCCGTTCAATCGATCCGCCAGCGACCTGCTGCGTATGATCGACATTCTTGGTGCAGACAACTTCGATGATCAGGTGCTAGCCAGCCTGGAACGACTGACGCGTCTGAAAGGCGGGTTGAGAGACGCGGCACCAGAGGATCTCGCGACGCTTAAGAGTGCGCTTGCCCGATTCATGGTGCGCCGCACCAAGAAGCAGCTCAATAGCATGGTCGATCTTGAACCGGACGCATACCGCTTGCCTACCGGCCGAGTTTGCCGATATCCGGAGCATCATTCGCAGGTCTACGAACTGAACGAAAGTGCTCATGACATCAAGCTTGCCGGAGAGATCCTGGCAATTGCCCGGTCATTGGTGGGCATAACGCATTTTGAAAAAGCTTTGTATCTGCCCGAGAGCCATGCTCGATCCGGAATGAGTGCTGAGGCGTACCTGCAAATGCGGCTAAAATCCGCCAAGGGGCTTGCCTGTCATCATGTTATGGCCAGTTTGCGTTCATCTCGACTGGCCTTGTTCCGGCATATTCTTGGTGAGCGCGAGGCATTGCAACGGTTGCATCTGCAGCATGATCTTGCAGTGGAGGGCGATGATGCCACCGGCAATATGCGGGAGCGTATTACTGCTCTGCAGGGGCGTGTTCCTGAGAATCGTCTGGGCATCGACTTGCCTACATGGTTATCAGACCCGGAGGAGCATCGCCGGGAGTGCGAAGCGGAGGTAGGTCGTTACACCTATATCCTGATGCGCTTGGAGCGCATGAGCGACGGCAGGGAGCAACGTAAATGCCAGCTTTTACTTGGCCTGGCTCGGCAGCACGAGCAAGTCATTGCCTTCGATCATTTTCCTTTGACGTTACGTTATCTTCAGTACCTTATAGCGCGGCCGCATGGCGACAACCGTGTCGAGGTTTTGCTTGGGGTAGGGGGCAAGAAACGGCAGAACCAGGCGCTGCAGGCGCGACTCGATCCTGAGCGTGGGAAGGGGCGGGTGATCGCGCTGTGCAGCGATGCCTTGTCTGAGGGCGTTAACCTGCAGCGCGCCTCGGCAATGGTGCATCTGGATATGCCCAGCGTGGTGCGTTACGCCGAGCAGCGGGTCGGTCGCATAGACCGTATGGATAGCCCCCATGACAGCATCGAATGCTGGTGGCCCAGGGACGCCGATACCTTTGCTCTCAAGGCAGATGAGCGGTTTATTGCGCGCGTAGAGGATGTTGAGTCTTCGCTTGGCGGTAACTTGCAACTGCCCGATGCCCTGCTGGCCAACTCAGGACCAGAGCGGCTGATAACACCAGAGCAACAGCAGCAGGAGCTTGAGGAGCGCGCATCTATTCCCTGGGACGGTGTTGAGGATGCATTCGCAGCGGTGCGAGGGCTGCTCGAAGGGGATCGAGCGATGCTGACGGCAGAGGACTACGCCATGGTTAGAGAAGAAACTCTGGCGGTCTTGTCCCGTGTCAGTCTGGTGAAGTCCGATCAACCGTGGCTATTTGTTTGTCTGGCCGGAGAGGCCAAAAGGGCGCCTCGCTGGGTGTTGATCGTTGATCAGCAGCCTAAGCCGTTGGTGCATTTGCCGGATATTGTCGAACAGCTGCGGCAACGCTTGGGGCAGGGGCAGAAGGACCTCCCGCTCAGTCATGGTGCTGGGCGGCAACTTGAGCGCTTCCTCGTAAGGTTGTCTGAGCAGGAGCGGCTGTTGCTGCCGCAACGTAAACAGCGTGCACTGGATCAGATGCAGGATGTTATTTCGGTCTGGGCAAGCCGCAAGGGGTGGATTGAAAGCACTGGTCAGGCTGATGCTATTCAGCGTTTGTTACAGACGCTCAAGCATAACCACATAGAAGGCTGCCCCGATTGGGCGCAGCTGGCAGACGCCTGGTTGGATCTCGTGCGGCCTACATGGTTTGGCTATCTGAACAAGGTTGCTCGACGCTCACAGATTGTCCGCTTGCGTGACATTCGCAAGGCGCTACTCGCTGAGGCGTTGCCGGCTTCGACTATCATCGAGCGGATCTCGGGCATCGCCCTGCGGCAAACTTGGGAAGAAAGAATTGTTGCGTGTGTGCTGGGTTACTCCGGCACACAGACGGAATAAGGTAACTAGTGCCCTGTCTGCTTAGGCGAATTACGTCAGACCTGCCTGAAAACTTGACCTGTATGCATGACCATTATTGGTCTGTCAGCTAACGCGACATATCATCCAACTGTGCCCGCTTGGAGTGGGCAGGGATGGAACCCCTTGGTCATGGATGACCGACTCTGTTTCAGCGTCTCCGGCAAAAACACCGCGGGAGACAACAACCGCTTTACCCCGTGACTGTCGCTGGCTAAAGTGATGGCCATCACACTTCGCCGCAGGTCATCAGGGATGGACCGCTCGATGCTACCTGCTTCGCTCCTCCCTGCTTGCCTCCGGTAATCCGCGTTGTTTCAAGGCCGCCGTAGCGTGGCTTGCAGGAGTTTTGTTATGCATGATCAGGCCCGCCTGTCGCAGTCGCTGTTGGCTTTGGTGCCGGTCGATGGTTCCAGCATTGGCAACCAGTCGTTGTTCGAGCAGTTGAGTGCTGCCTTTCCTGATCTGTCTCAGGCTGCTTTTGTCGAGGCGCGTGATGCGTTGATTGCGCAGGGCGTGCTGCAGAAGGGGCGAGGGCGTGGTGGTTCGGTCAAGCGCAGTGAGGCCGAAGGCAGCGCTGTGGCGGCAAAGCCAGCTGCAGTAAAGAAACCGGCACGCAGCACTGAGAAAGCCGCAGTAAGCAGCATGGATGACCTGAAGAAGACCCTTTGGGCCACCGCCGATAAGCTGCGCGCCAATATGGACGCTGCTGAGTACAAGCACATCGTGCTTGGGCTGATCTTCCTCAAGTACATTTCCGACAGCTTCGCCAGCCGCCGCGCCGAGTTGGAGCGCAAGCTGACCGATGAAAGCGATGACTACTATCTGGGTGATGACGACCCCGAGTTGCTGGCCGCCGAGCTGGAAGACCGCGATTATTACCGCGAGGTCAACGTGTTCTGGGTGCCGGAAGTGGCACGCTGGGAGTCGATCCGCTCAGCTGCCAAGCAGGCGGACATCGGCAAGCGCATTGATGATGCGCTGGCGGCCATTGAGGCAGAAAACCCGCGCCTGAAGAACATTCTCGACAAGCGTTACGCCCGCGCCCAACTGCCGGACGGCAAGCTGGGCGAGTTAGTGGATCTGGTCTCGACCATCGGCTTTGGTGACGACACCGGCAAGGCGCGCGATCTGCTGGGACAGGTGTACGAATACTTCCTCGGCCAGTTCGCCAGTGCCGAGGGAAAAAAGGGCGGGCAGTTCTATACGCCGGCCAGCATCGTGAAAACCCTGGTGGCGGTGCTCAACCCTCACCACGGCAAGGTCTACGACCCTTGCTGCGGCTCGGGCGGCATGTTTGTGCAGTCCGAGAAGTTCATCGAGGCTCACGGCGGCAAGCTGGGCGATGTGTCCATCTACGGCCAGGAGTCCAACCCCACAACCTGGCGCCTGGCGGCGATGAACCTGGCCATTCGTGGTATCGACTTCAATCTGGGCAAGGAGCCGGCGGATACCTTTATCCGCAATCAGCACGCTGACCTGCGTGCCGACTTTGTATTGGCCAACCCGCCGTTCAATATCAGTGACTGGTGGCACGGCAGCCTGGAAGGGGACCCGCGCTGGGTCTATGGCACCCCGCCGCAGGGCAACGCCAACTACGCCTGGCTGCAACACATGCTCTACCACCTCAAGCCCAATGGCCGCGCCGGTATCGTGTTGGCCAACGGCTCTATGAGCTCCAGCCAGAACAGCGAAGGTGACATCCGCAAAGCCATGGTCGAGGCCGATGTGGTGGAAGTGATGGTCGCCTTGCCCGGCCAGCTGTTTTTCAACACCCAGATTCCCGCCTGCCTGTGGTTCCTCGCTAAGGACAAACGCCACAGCCAAAGCCCCGGCGGCGTCGACCGCAGCGAGCAGGTGCTGTTTATCGATGCCCGCAAGCTCGGCACCAGCGTCAGCCGCGTGCAGATTGAGCTGACCGATGCCGATATTGAGCGCATCGCCCAAACCGTCGCCGCCTGGCGCGGCGAAACCCTCGATGCGCCGGACTCCACCTCCCGTCATTCCCGCGAAGGCGGGAATCCAGTAGCAGCCTACGAGGACATCCCCGGCTTCTGCCGCAGCGTCACCCTCGCAGAAATCGCCGAGCATGGCCATGTACTCACTCCCGGTCGTTATGTCGGTGCCGAAGAGGTGGAAGACGACGACGAAGCTTTTACCGAGAAGATGCAGCGGCTGACCAAGCAGTTGGGTGAGCAAATGAAGAAGGGCTCGGAACTCGACCTGATGATCCGGCAGAAGCTGGGGGGGCTGGGGTATGAGTTCTGAGTATGGTTTTGTTCCGCTTCGGGACTTAAGTGTCCGTATCACGAAGGGAACTACGCCTACAAAAGGGGAGGGCTTTGTTACGCAAGGAGTCAACTACATCAAATCTGAGTCCATCACTTCTGATGGCTCAATTGATGCATCTAAATTTGCATTCATAGATGCGGAGACCCACGACAAACTCTCTCGCTCAAAGCTTCGTGCTGGTAATGTCTTGTTCTCTATGGCAGGCGTTTATCTTGGTAAGTCTGCCGTTGTTTTGCCAGAGCATTTGCCTGCGAATACAAATCAGGCAGTTGGTATCGTTACGCTTGATGAGTCGAAAGCTGATCCTTACTTTATTCACTATGCACTGCAGTCTCCCGCCTGTCGTGCTTGGGTATTACGCTCAGCCGCACAATCCGCGCAGCCGAACTTTAATCTTCAAGAAATTGGAGAATTGAAAATTCCCGCATTTCCTCTTGCGTTGCAAAAGGAAGTTGCGGGTGTGTTGCGTATGCTCGACGACCGCATCACCCTGCTACGCGAAACCAACGCCACCCTGGAAGCCATCGCCCAGGCGCTGTTCAAATCCTGGTTCGTCGATTTTGCCCCCGTGCGCGCCAAGACCGAAGGTCGCCAGCCGGAAGGCGCTATACAGGGAAGTATGAGTGCCGCTGAAGGCAGGATGCCGAAAGCGGCCATGGACGCCACCACCGCCGCTCTGTTCCCCGATAGCTTCGAAGAGTCCGAACTGGGCTTGGTGCCGAAGGGGTGGCAAGTTTTGCCAATTGGTGATGCTGTTGATTGCGTTGGTGGTGGTACGCCGGACACGAGAAACGAAGACTTCTGGCAGCCAGGGGAGTTCTGCTGGTCGTCCCCCAAGGATTTGTCGAGCCTTGGAACGCCGGTCTTGCTATCGACTGAGCGGAAATTGTCCCTTCGTGGTTTGGCGAAGGTGAGTTCTGGCTTGCTGCCAAGCGGCACGCTGCTGATGTCTTCCCGAGCCCCCATTGGCTATCTGGCTATCACTCAAATACCGCTGGCTATAAATCAGGGCTATATCGCGATGCCTCCGGGCGGAAGGCTACCTCCGCTATATCTGCTTTTCTGGTGCCGTGAGAATCTGGACGTGATCAAGGGCCGCGCAAATGGCTCAACTTTTATGGAAATCAGCAAGAAAGCTTTTAGGCCAATACCGGTGTTGGCCCCAGCTTCTGAGGTAATTGAGGCATTCCAGTCCGTTATTGATCCTCTGTTTGAGCGATTGGTAGCCAATGAGCGCCAAGCCCAATCCCTCACCCAACTCCGCGACACCCTTTTACCCCGCCTGATCTCCGGCCAACTGCGCTTGCCGGACACAGTAAAAAGCGAAACACCTTATGTTGACTAACGAATATTTAGACAAAGTCTGCTCCGCACGTGAAGGCGAGGAAGATATCAGGCGCTGGGTTCAAATGGTGCTTGAGGCGATTGTTGCCCGTTATCCTGATGTGGATATTTATCCAGTTTCTCTACGGTCGAGAAAATACACTGGACTCGGCTTTGGCTGTAAATCAGGTAGCAAAGCGAGTCACGTGGCTCTTGGTTTAGCTGTTTTTCCTGACAGGGTTCGGCTGGGCCCTAAGCGAAAAACGCCTCTTCGCAAGGCGCTTGAGGCTGCGGGTAGAACGGACTTGATTGTGTCAAAACAGGACAAACTTGCTGACAGGGCGGCCGTAGACGACTGGTTAAGCACGCTGGAAGGCGCGCTCGGTCAGCCTTTTGTTGACGCGATGAAAGGCAACTCACGGCGGCCAGAGGACTTTCCTGTTCCTGAATTGGATGACAGCGAAGATGGTAGCGCTCAGTCAGGCGCCATTGAGGGATACCCGGACAGGCGAGTAACTGAATTGCTTCGGAAGGGAAGCGAAGAGGATAAAGCCTGGTTCTGGACGCTCATTAGTACACTGCGCCAGCGCTTTCCAACAGCAGACCACTACACAGTGAACCTTGACCCTACCGACGTGCGCGTGGGGAGCAAGGCCAGGGCGGAGAAGAGTGGCAAGGTCGCGTTCCGCATCCGCTGGAGTAAAGACGGGTTTACCTGTGATGCGCGTGATTTGAAGAACCATTTGGCGTTGCTGCAAAGCCAGGGCATAGAAGAGCAGATCAACTCAAGAGTGCAGGTGGATCAGCCCCAGATCAACGCGTGGCTGGATGCTGTGATTAACGCGGTGTCTTTGGAAGCGCTGCCATTGGAAGGAGAAGGGCGTATGCCACGCGACTATGAAAACAATGAATCGCAGAGCAATGATGCAGGGGAGAGCACTGCGCACAACGGCGGCAGTACAGGACTACCGCCACTCAACCAGATCCTGTTCGGCCCGCCCGGCACCGGCAAGACCTACAACACCATCAACGAAGCGCTGAAGATTCTGGCGCCGCAGTTTTGGGAGCAGAACAGTGGTGACGACCCCGACTCGCGCAAACGCTTGAAAGAGGCGTTCGATGAGCTTGTTGACAAGGAGCGTATCCGCTTTGTGACCTTTCATCAGAGCTTCAGCTATGAGGACTTTGTGGAAGGTCTGCGCGCTCGCACGGATGAGACAACTGGCCAGTTGCGTTATGACGTGGTGGATGGGGTGTTTAAGTCACTCTGTGAGGCTGCTGCGTCCAAGGTAACTCAACAGGCTGATGCGCCTGCTGGAGTCGGTGCGCGACGTGTTTGGAAAATGTCGCTGGGTAATACGCTGGGCGATGACGCCAGCATTTTCCAAGAGTGTATCGACGGTGGGTACGTTCTGCTCGGCTATGGTGGCGGAATCAACTTTGCGGGCTGCGCTAACCGGCAGCAGGTTCAGGCGCGCTTTGCGGATAACAATGTGTTGCCAGACAACCCAGTGACCGATTACGGCATCACTAGCGTGACAGCCTTTGTGGCCAAGATGAAAGTCGGTGACCTGATTGTCGTGTCGGATGGCAACTTTAAGTTCCGGGCTATCGGAGAGGTGACAGGCAACTACGAGTTCAAGCCGCATAACGAGTTTGACGATGGTTATTCGCAACTGCGGGCGGTGAAGTGGCTGCGACATTACCAACCTTCTCTGCCTCACTCGGAACTGCTGAATGGGCAGTTCAGCCAGATGACCTTATACGAATTGCGCGCGCCAACGCTCAATAAGGAGAAGCTGGAGCAGCTGCTGGGCGCCGGCGTTCCGGAGGGTAGGGCAGAGAATGATGCTCGGGTGCTGATCATTGACGAAATCAACCGAGGTAGCGTTTCTCGCATCTTCGGTGAGCTTATCACGTTGATCGAAGAGAGCAAGCGAGCGGGGAGAGCCGAGGCGCTCTCTATTGTTTTGCCGTACTCCCAGACGCGATTCAGCGTGCCGGATAACCTTTACATCATCGGCACCATGAACACCGCCGACCGCTCCTTGGCCGGGCTGGACATCGCCTTGCGCCGTCGCTTTGCGTTCAAGGAAATGCCACCCAAGCTTAAGCCGCTGGATGGTGTTCAAGTGGCCGGCGTCAGTGTTCGTAAACTGCTGAAAGTGATGAATCAGCGCATCGAAGTACTTCTGGATCGCGATCATTGCCTGGGGCATGCGTACTTCATGCCGTTGAAAGAAGACGGTCTGACAGAGGAGCAGAAGCTGGCGCGGCTGGAGCTGATCTTCCGCAATCAGATACTGCCTCTGCTGCAGGAGTACTTCTTCGAAGACTGGCAGCGCATTTGTTGGGTGTTGAACGATCATCGCAAGCCTGATTTAGACCGTTTTGTGGGCCAAGTCGAGCAGGATGTCGCTGAGTTGTTTGGCGTCGCCAACGTGCCTGTGCAAGGTGGTGTCTGGCGTATCAACGACGAGGCTTTTAAGCGTGCTTCTGCCTATGCCGGCATCATTGCTGCTAATTACAAGGGTGAGGCCTCAACGGATGAACCAGAGGAGGCGGATGCGTGAGCGCATCTGTCGTCGTGCGTGAATACGCGTGTCTGACCACTGCACCGGTAGCGCCCGATGATCTTGATTATGCACAGGTATCGGAAAGCGCGTTCGACTGGCTTTGTGAGCTGAGTGCTCGCTTTAACAGCAATGGCGCGAAACTGCTACAGGTGCAGGGGCGTCGCTCGCTGAAGTGGGACTCCTACGTGGGCGTGCTGGAGACCCCCTGTGGCACGCGCCTGGAAATCGTACCCAAGCACCACGAAGAGGGTGATTGCCTGCAAAAAGGACGGCAGTTGCTGCGTAAGCTTATTCAGCGAGCTCTGGATCTGAAAGCCCGTGAGGCATCGGTGGCAGGGTTAGAGCTGTTTGAGGCGCCGCTCAGCGAATGGGTAATGGCGCAGTTTTTGGCGGAGCTCGACCTGTTGGTGAAACGGGGTGTGCGGTTCGACTATCAACGTGTCGAGGAGGAACAGCGCTTTTTGCGTGGCCAGCTCAACGTGGTTGCACAGATGCGTCAGCGCCCCGGAAAGCAGCACTACTTCCAAATTCGCCATGATGTATTTCAACCGAACCGCGCTGAGAACCGTCTGCTCAAATCAGCTTTGGAGCAGGTGGCGAAGAGTACCAGGGATGCTAACAACTGGCGGCTAGCCGCTGAGCTGCGCGCGATGCTCAGCGATTTGCCCGCAAGCCGTCAGATCGACTTGGACTTCCGGGCTTGGAGCACCGACCGCCTGATGGCGCACTACCAGGCAATAAAGCCCTGGTGCGAGCTGATCCTCAATCAGCAGATGCCGCTGGCGGTGAGCGGTGAGTGGCGCGGAATGAGCATGCTGTTCCCGATGGAGAAGCTGTTTGAACGCTATGTAGAGGGCTGGCTGAGGAACTGCCTAGTGCCAGGTGCCGAGCTGATTACGCAGGGCAAAGGGGGCGGTGAGTCTTTGTGCAAACAAGGTTCAAAACCGGTGTTTAAGTTGAAGCCCGACTTCCTTGTTGATAACGATGGTAGGCGTTGGGTCTTGGATGCAAAGTGGAAACGCGCCGCGCAGGGGGCTGAGAAAAAGAAAGAAGCACTGCGTGAAGCGGATTTTTATCAGTTGTTCGCCTATGGTCACAAATACCTGGATGGCAAGGGCGAGCTGGCGCTGATCTACCCGAGAACCCGACAATTCGACCAGCCGCTGCCACCCTTTGATTACAGCCCGGATTTGCGGCTTTGGGCTTTACCTTTTGATTTAGACGCTGATAGGTTACTGATCGATGATGAGATGCAGTTCACAGACTGCATGAGGGCGGCAATGGGTACTGCTCCGCTCGACCAGGCAGTAATACCGGGATAAAGGAATGACCGAAGATCAACTGGAGCAGGAAGCACTCGGCTGGCTGGGTGAGTTGGGCTATCAGCACCTCTATGGGCCGGATATTGCCCATGATGGCGATAACCCGGAGCGCGAGAGCTACCGTGACGTGGTGCTTGCCATGCGGCTCCGTGCAGCGGTTGCGCGGCTGAACCCCGCTGTGCCGCTCGCCGCTCGTGAGGAAGCGGTGCGTCAGGTGCTGGAGTTGGGTGTACCTGTTCAGCTGTCTGCCAATCGCCTGTTTCATCGTCTGGTGGTCAGTGGCGTGCCGGTCCAATATCAGAAAGACGGCGAGACGCGTGGCGATTTCGTGCGTCTGATCGACTGGGCGGATGTGAAGGCCAACGAGTGGCTTGCGGTCAATCAGTTCAGTATCCAGGGCCTCAAGCATACCCGCCGACCGGATATCATTCTGTTCGTCAATGGCTTGCCTCTGGTACTGGTCGAGCTGAAGAACCCGGCGGATGTGAATGCGGATCTGGTCAAAGCGTTCGACCAGATCCAGACCTACAAAGAGCAGATTCCGGACTTATTCCAATACAACGAGATCCTGATTATCTCCGATGGTAGCGAAGCCCGAATGGGCTCGCTGTCGGCCGATATCGAGCGCTTCGCCCGTTGGCGCACCATTGATGGTGTGAGTCTCGACCCGCTTGGGCAGTTCAGCGAGCTGGAAACGTTGATGCGCGGTGTGCTGGCGCCGGAGATGTTGCTCGATTACCTGCGCTACTTCGTGTTGTTCGAGGATGACGGCAGGTTGGTGAAGAAGATCGCCGGCTATCACCAGTTTCATGCGGTGCGCGCTGCCATCAATCAGGTAGTGGATGCGTCGCGCCCGGGCGGTTCGCACAAGGGCGGGGTGGTGTGGCACACCCAGGGCTCAGGTAAGAGCATCACTATGACCTGTTTTGCTGCACGGGTGATGCAGGCGAGCCAGATGGAGAACCCCACCATCGTCGTGATCACCGATCGTAATGATCTGGATGGTCAGCTGTTTGGGGTGTTCTCCCTGTCGCAGGACCTGTTGCGCGAGCAGCCGGTTCAGGTTGCCACCCGCGGAGACCTGCGGGAAAAGCTGTCCAATCGCCCGAGTGGCGGGATAGTGTTCGCGACCATTCAAAAGTTCATGCCCGGGGAGGATGAAGACAGCTTCCCGGTGCTGTCTACCCGTTCCAACATCGTCGTCATTGCCGACGAGGCACATCGCACGCAGTACGGCTTCAATGCTGAGCTCAAGGTCGATACGTTGAAGGTGGCCGAAGGGCAGGCTCGGTATCAGGTGGGCTATGCACAGCACCTGCGTGATGCACTGCCGAATGCCACCTTCGTGGCGTTCACCGGCACGCCGGTTTCCAGTGAGGACCGTGATACGCGCGCGGTGTTTGGCGACTACATTCACGTCTACGACATGCAGCAGGCAAAGGAAGATGGTGCAACGGTCGCTATCTACTATGAGTCCCGCTTGGCCAAGCTGGCGCTGAAAGACAGTGATATGCCGCACATTGACGATCAGGTCGATGAGCTGGCTGAGGATGAAGAAGAGGATCAGCAGTCACGGCTCAAGTCGCGTTGGGCCGCACTGGAAAAGGTGGTGGGTGCAGAGCCACGCATCAAGAGTATTGCGGCAGATCTGATTCAGCATTTCGAGGAACGCAATCAAGCGCAGCAGGGCAAGGCCATGGTCGTCACCATGAGTCGTGAGATCTGTGTGCACCTCTACAACGAAATCATCGCGCTGCGTCCTGATTGGCATGACGAGGACCCGGAGAAGGGCGCCATCAAAGTAGTGATGACTGGCAGCGCATCTGATAAAGCGTTGCTCCGGCCGCATATCTACTCTGGGCAGGTGAAGAAACGGCTGGAGAAACGCTTCAAAGACCCGAAAGATCCGCTGCAGATCGTGATCGTCCGTGACATGTGGCTGACCGGCTTCGATGCACCCTGTGTGCACACGCTCTACGTCGACAAGCCGATGAAGGGGCACAACCTGATGCAGGCGATTGCGCGCGTCAATCGGGTGTTCAAGGATAAGCAGGGCGGACTGGTGGTCGACTACATTGGCATCGCCAATGAACTCAAGTCGGCGCTGAAGGAGTACACCGCAAGCAAGGGGCGCGGGCGGCCTACTGTCGACGCTCATGAAGCCTATTCGCTGCTGGCCGAGAAGATGGATATCTTGCGTGGCATGCTGCACGGCTTTGATTACAGCGACTATCTGAATGGCGGCCACAAGCTGTTGGCTGGTGCGGCGAACCATATCCTTGGCCTTGAGGATGGCAAGAAGCGCTTTGCTGACAACGCACTGGCGATGAGTAAGGCGTTTAGCCTGTGCTGCACGCTTGATGAGGCGAAAGCTGAGCGGGAGGAGGTTGCGTTCTTCCAGGCAATCAAAGTTCTGCTCACCAAGCGAGATATCAGCGCGAAGAAAAAGACCGACGAAGAGCGTGAGTTGGCAATCCGCCAGATCATCGGCAATGCGGTTGTGACGGGTGATGTGGTGGACGTGTTTGCGGCTGTTGGCCTTGATAAGCCGAACATCGGTTTGCTCGATGACGACTTCCTTGCTGAAGTGCGCAGCCTCCCCGAGAAGAACCTCGCGGTAGAACTACTTGAGCGCCTGCTGGAAGGGGAGATCAAAAGTCGATTCTCCACCAACGTCGCTCAAGAAAAGAAATTCTCCGAGCTGCTGAGCAATGTCATTGCCCGCTATCAGAACCGTTCCATTGAAACGGCTCAAGTCATTGAAGAACTCATCGACATGGCGAAGAAATTCGCCGCCGCTAGCAAACGCGGCGAGACCCTGGGTCTTAACGATGATGAGCTGGCTTTCTACGATGCGTTGGCCAATAACGAGGCTTCCGTCCGCGAGCTGGGCGATGAGATCCTTGCCAAGATTGCCCATGAGCTGACCGATGGTTTACGCAAAAATGTCACGGTGGATTGGAACAACCGAGACAGCGTCCGGGCAAAGCTGCGTCTGATGGTTAAGCGCATTCTTCGCAAATACAAATATCCGCCGGACAAGCAGGAAGAGGCAGCACAGCTGGTGCTGGTGCAGGCTGAGAAGCTGTGTGAGGAATGGGTGTGAGAAGTCGAGAACGTGGATGTTTCTGCTCCAGCATGCCGAGCTGCCAGCTGAAGCTTTTATCGTTGGAAGGCTTGTGTGTAGTTGCCCCCGCTAAACCGGACACCACCTCATTCGTTTGATGCCAGTTCCGCCCTGTACTCCCAGGGCGATTTCATTTTCAGCCCCTTGTGCGGGTGGCTGCGGTTATAGTCTTCGACCCATTCCGGCAACCTAGCCATCACCGTGGCGGCATCAGGGAGATCGTTCAAGTACACATAGTCGCGCTTAAACGTCTTCACGAAGGCCTCAGCCATGCCGTTGCTCTGAGGGCTTCTCACCGGTGTGGTGCACACGACAAAGCCCAGAGAGGACGCGAAGGCTCGCGTTTCTTTGGCAGTGTAGCAACAGCCATTGTCCGTCAGCCATTCCAGCGGATGAGGCACTCGCTCTGACTGGCCGAATCGGTACTGCAAGCTTTACAGCAGCAGGTCTTGAACCATCTCACCGGGGATGCCAGCAGTAGTCGCCACGTAGCGCATCGTAAGCGTACGGGGAATACACCTTGCGTCGATCAGCCCGGAATCCACTGATGCGGCAGCAGTTGCTCGATCTCGCTAGCCTTCTGCGTCGGCAACCGCGTTAGCACGTCCTTCAGGTAGGCATACGGATCATGGCCATTCATGCGAGCTGACTGGATCAGGCTCATGAATGCAGCCGCGTGTTTACCGCAAAGCTGGAGTTCAAAAGGTGTGTTCACCGGACGCTTACGGCCTTTTTTTGTAACCGTCCGGGCAACACACCTCCTCAATTCCGCCTGGTAGCGGCATGGTGTC
>NZ_NTMR01000032.1 GCF_002307495.1 Pseudomonas abyssi
CCTTTTTTTGTAACCGTCCGGGCAACACACCTCCTCAATTCCGCCTGGTAGCGGCATGGTGTCCACCTGTTTTTGGTGGACACCATTTCAAGCCCCTTGCGGAGGAACTCCCGTGCCAGGCCTACGCCGCTCCTATCCCAAATCCTTCAAGGCCCAGGTCGTCGAGGAGTGCAGCCAGCCCGGTGCCTCGGTTGCCGGCGTAGCCTTGAGTCCTGGCCTTAACGCCAATCTCGTGCACAAGTGGATTCGCCGCCAGCAGGCACAGCTGCCTGCTGTACCCTCCAGTTTTATTCCGATCCCTCTCGTCCCGAGCCTACCTGCTACCCCGAGTGCTGCCGACATGGCCATCCAGATCGTTATTCCTCATCGGGTCGGCAAGCTGTCGGTGCAGTGGCCGGGCAACGACCCTGAAGGTTGTGCTCGTTTCCTGCGCGAGCTGCTGAAGTGATCCGCATTGAACGCATTTGGCTCGCCACTGAGCCTCTGGACATGCGCGCCGGCACTGACACAGCGCTGGCCCGCGTAGTC
>NZ_NTMR01000033.1 GCF_002307495.1 Pseudomonas abyssi
AACCTTGACGTTGTAATCAACCACGCGCTTAACGGCAACGAGGATTTTCATGGACGTTAGTCCTCCACAAGTCTTGAGACGCCCGCGGGCGCATGACGTTAAAAGGGGTGCATAGGATACCGGGCAGAGTGAGCGCCCGAAAGTACAAATTGTCGCTTTGTTGGACAAAAATGCCGGGTTAGTGACCGATTGTCGCCAACCCGGCAGTCCTGAAGGGAATTACGCGGCGCCGAGTTGCGCTGCGTAAGCTTCCAGGTGGTGGTCATCATCACCAAACTGGTGGCTGATCATGACCAGGCGCTTGGCGTAGTGGGCGCCGTTGTACTCCCAGGTCATGGCGATACCGCCATGCAGCTGGATGCACTGCTCGGCCACGTAGCGACCTGCGCGGTTGACGATGAACTTGGCGGCGGCCAGCTTGGCGCTGCGCTCGGCGCTGTCGGCATCGTCTGCCAGCGAGGCGGCCAGAATGGCCATGGAGGTGGCACGCTCCAGTTCGCTGATCATGTCGACCATGCGGTGTTGCAGGACCTGGAACTTGCCGATCGGCACGCCGAACTGCTTGCGGGTCTTCAGGTAGTCCAGGGTCAGGTCGCAGGCAGTGCGCATGGCACCGACCGCTTCGGCACACAGGGCAGCGATGGCGCGGCCGCTCTGGTAGCGAATGGCGTCGAAGGCCTTGCCGGCTTCGCCCAGCAGCTCGCCTGGCGCGTTGTCCAGGAACAGCTCGCAGGCTTTGCGACCGTCAACGGTGGCGTACACGCGGCGGGTTACGCCAGCTGCGTTCGGGTCCACCACGAACAGGCTGATGCCTTGCTCGTCACGGCTGTTGCCAGCGGTACGGGCAGAGACCAGAATCTTGCCGGCAGTCTGACCGCCGATCACAACACCCTTGCGGCCACTCAGGCTCCAGCTGCCGCCTTGCTCGGTGGCCGTGGTGGTGACGTTGGCCAGGTCGTAGTGGCTGTTCAGCTCGTCGAGTGCAACGGCAGCTTGCAGCTCACCGGTGGCGATGCCGCCCAGCAGTTCTTCTTTCTGGGTATCGCTGCCCAGCTGGCCGATCAGGCCGCCGGCCAGCACCACGGACTCCATGTAGGGTTCCAGGCAGATGCCCTTGCCCAGCTGTTCCATGATCAGCATGGTCTCAACGCCGGTGCCACCGAAGCCGCCCAGTTCTTCAGAGAACGGAATGGCGGTCAGGCCCAGCTCACCCAGCTGTTGCCAGAAGGCGGTGCTGAAACCGGCTTCGCTGGCGCTGAATTTGTTACGGCTTTCGAAATCGTAAACGTCGCGAACCAGGCGTTCGGCGGTTTCTTTGAGCATTTGCTGCTCTTCGGTCAATTTGAAATCCACGGTCGGCCTCCTCAGAGCTCAAGAATCATTTTCGAGACGATGTTCTTCTGGATCTCGTTGGATCCACCGAAGATCGACAGTTTGCGCATGTTGAAGTACTGCGACGCCGGGGTGGCCGCGTAGTCATCAACCAGCATCTCGCCGTCGTAGTCCAGTTCCATTTCTTCCGGCAGGAAGGGCAGGGCATACGGACCCAGCGCCTTGCGCATCAGGTGCGTGATGGCCTGACGGATTTCGGTGCCTTGCACCTTCAGGATGGAACTCTCGGAGCCCGGCACGCCGCCTTCGGACGCTGCGGCAACGATACGCAGGGTGCTCATTTCCGCCGCCATCAGCGACATTTCGACTTCGGCGATCTGGCTGCGGAACAGCGCGTCTTCGAGCAGCGGCTTGCCGTTCTTCTGCTGCTTGGAGGCGATGCGCTTGAGGTTGGTCAGCGCGGCCTTGGACGCACCGATACCAGCCAGGCCGGTACGCTCGTGGGTCAGCAGGTACTTGGCACAGGTCCAGCCCTTGTTCTCTTCACCGACCAGGTTCTCGACCGGGACCTTGACGTCGTCGAAGAAGACTTCGTTGACTTCGTGGTCGCCGTCCAGGGTGATGATCGGGCGAACGGTGATACCCGGGGTCGCCATGTCGATCAGCAGGAAGGAGATACCACGCTGCTGCTGGGCTTCGGGATCGGTACGCACCAGACAGAAGATCCAGTTGGCGTGCTGGCCCAGGGTAGTCCAGGTTTTCTGACCGTTGACGATGTAGTGATCGCCATCGCGCACGGCGCGGGTCTTCAGCGAGGCCAGGTCGGAACCGGCGCCCGGCTCGGAGTAACCCTGACACCACCAGTCAGTGCCGTCGAGGATGCGCGGCAGGTAGGTGGCTTTCTGCTCTTCGGTGCCGAACTTGATGATCACCGGAGCAACCATGTTGACGCCGAAGGGCACCAGACGTGGTGCGCCGGCAGCGGCGGACTCTTCGTCGAAGATGTGCTTCTCGATCGGGCCCCAGGTGGTGCCGCCGTGCTCTACCGGCCAGCCCGGCGCGTACCAGCCGCGCTTGGACAGGATTTTCTGCCAGCGCTCGTGGTCTGCCTTGTGCAGGTGTTTGCCCAGCTTGACCTTCTGAGCGATGTCGGCAGGCAGCTCCTGCTTCAGGAATTCACGCACTTCATCACGGAAGGCGAGCTGTTCGGGAGAAAAATGGATTTCCATTGTGGTTCCTCGTTGTAATACGGGTATCCGACGGTCAGCCCGTGGGCTGACCGTACTGATTCATCACAGGTCGGCGAACTTGCGCCCTTCCTTGGCCAGTTTTTCCAGCAGGGCGGCCGGCTTCCACCAGGCGCCATGTTGTTCGTGGAATTCGCAGATGCGGGCGTACACGCGATCCAAGCCGACCGCGTCAGCATAGAACATCGGGCCGCCCTGATGCGCGGGGAAGCCGTAGCCGTTCAGGTAGATGACGTCGATGTCGCTGGCGCGCTGGGCAACGCCTTCTTCCAGAATCTTGGCGCCTTCGTTGATCAGGGCGTAGATGGTGCGCTCGATGATGTACTCATCGCTCAGCTCACGACGCTCAATGCCCTGCTCCTTGGAAGCGGCTTCCATGATGGCCGGCAGTTCCGGGTTGGGCAGCGGGGTGCGCGAGCCCTTCTCGTAAACGTAGAAGCCTTTGCCGGTCTTCTGGCCGAGCAGGCCGGCTTCGGCCATCTTATCCAATACGACCGGCAGCTTGAACTCGGCCGGCAGGGTCTGACGCTGACGGGTACGAATCGCCAGGCCGATATCCAGACCGGACAGGTCGCGCATGGCGAACGGGCCCATGGCCAGACCGAACTTGCGCAGGGCGCCGTCGATCTGCTCCGGGGTACCGCCTTCTTCCAGCAGGAACTCGGACTCGCGGCCGTACTGGAATACCATGCGGTTGCCGACAAAGCCGTCGCACACGCCCACCGGCACCGAGACTTTCTTCAGCTTCTTGCCGATCGCCATTGCGGTAGCCAGTACGTCGTTGGCGGTTTTCTCGCCACGCACTACTTCCAGCAGGCGCATCACGTTGGCCGGGCTGAAGAAGTGCAGGCCAACCACATCCTGCGGGCGCTTGGTGAACTCGGCGATGGCGTTCAGGTCCAGCGAGCTGGTGTTGGAGGCCAGAATGGCGCCGGGCTTGCAGTTGGCGTCCAGTGCTTCGAAGACCTTCTGCTTGACGCCCATGTCTTCGAACACGGCTTCGACAACAACGTCGACGTCGGACAGGTCGGCATAGTCGGTCACGCCGCTGATCAGGGTCATGCGTTGTTCCAGCGCGTCCTGGCTCAGGCTGCCGCGCTTGACGCTCATGCCGTAGGTGTCACGGGCGCGCTCAAGGGCTTTGTCGCGGGCTTCTGAGCTGATTTCCAGAATCTTCACCGGAATACCGGCGTTGGCGAAGCAGATGGCAATGCCGACGCCCATGGTGCCGCCACCGATGACAGCGGCCGACTTGAAGTCGCGCACCGGGGTGTCTTTCGGCAGGTCGTTGATCTTGGAGGCTTGACGCTCGGAGAAGAAGGCGTGAACCAGCGCGGCGCGCTGAGGAGAGACCAGGCACTCGCCGAACAGCTCGCGCTCGCGCTTCAGGCCCTCAGCCAGCGGCAGGGCAAAAGCGGCTTCAACGGCGGAGACGCAGCGCTGGGGCGAAAACAGACCCGGCATCTTCTTCTCGATTTCGGCGCGCTTGGCAGCAACAGCGGCGGCGTTGTCGACGCCGTCGAGCTTGTCGGTACGCTCACCGGTGCGACGCGGACCCTTGCCTTCGGCCAGCAGCTTCTCGGCAAAAGCGATACCGGCAGCGGTCAGGTCGCCCTCAACCAGCTCGTCGATCACGCCCAGATCGTGCGCTTCCACGGCACCGATCGGGTTGCCGCTGACGATCATGTCCAGGGCCTTGGCAACGCCAACCAGGCGCGGCAGGCGCTGGGTACCGCCAGCACCCGGCAGCAGGCCCAGTTTCACTTCCGGCAGACCCACCTTGGCGCTCTTGACGGCGATACGGTAGTGGCAGCTGACGGCCACTTCCAGGCCGCCGCCCAGGGCGGTGCCGTGGATGACAGCAACGCTCGGCTTGCTGCCGGCTTCGATGCCGTTGACCACGTCAGGCAGGCTCGGCTCCTTCGGCGGCTTGCCGAATTCCTTGATGTCCGCGCCGGCCATGAAGGTCATGCCTTCACAGACCAGGACGATCGCCTTGACGTCCGGATCGGCTTCGGCAGCTTTGAAGCTTTGCTGCAGGCCTTCACGCACGGCGATGCCGAGGGCATTGACCGGGGGATTGTTCACGGTAACGACCGCGATGGCGCCTTTGCGCTCCAGAGTGACCACATCAGACATGCTCGATCTCCGTCTGTTTTGTTGGGTGTGTTTCACTACGCGAAATAGCGGAATCATGTTTCGCTAGGCAAAATACAAAAAATAAAACCGCTTGTCGATGCCTCGGGAAAAGGAAATGGGGGTTTATTAGTTAAGGTGATGAATCCGGCCGTCGCTAGCGATGGCCGGATTCATCACAGCTGCAAGCTTCAAGCGAACCCCGAACCGGAGGGGGCTTGTTTCAGGTGGGCACAAAAAACCCGGCTCACACAGGTCCGGGTTTTTCTTGCCGCTTGCAGCTGGGGTCAAACCCCAAGCCTTTCGATATCGCGCGCGAGCATGGCGAGCTGGTGGGCCAGCTGGGTTTTGACGCGCTCTTCGGAGACCAGGTAGGAGGGGGCGCCGCAGGTGAGTACCATCAGGCTGCCGTCTTGCAGGCGCAGCGGCACGCCGGCGGCGTTGACGCTGCGATCCCAGTCGCCGAGTGACAGGCAGAAGCCGTGCTGCTGGTACTCATCAAAGCTGCGCTGCAGCGAGGCCTGCAGTTCCGGCCAGGTATCCGGGTTGCGGGCTTCGATCGCGCTCAGCAGGTAGCTGCGCTCGTCGTCCTTCATGGCGGCCAGATAGGCGCGTCCGGCGGCGGTAGTGGCCAGCGGCAGACGCTCGCCCACATCCATGCGCAGTGAGGTGGATTCCGACGGGCGGCAGTTTTCGACATAGATCATCGACAGCCGGTCGCGGCAGGTCAGACCGACCGAGGTATTGGTGTTGCGGGCAAACTCATCCAGGTACGGCTTGGCCAGCTGGCGCACACGCAGGTTGGAGACGTAGGCATAGCCCAGCGCCAGTACGCCGGAGTCGAGTTGGTACTTTTCCAGTTGAGTGGAGTAGCTCAGGTAGCCCAGCTTGGTCAGCGTGTAGGTCATGCGCGAGACCGTCGGCTTGGGCAGTCCGGTGATGCGGGCGATATCCTGATTGCCCATGACCACGGAACCCTGGCTGAAGGCGCGCAACACGTCCAGCCCGCGTGACAGCGCTTCAACGAATTTGCGGTCCTTGGCAGGGGCGTCCTTTACTGTTGGTTCCAGCTCATCTTTCATCGGGTCATGTACCTTGTGGCGCATCAGGGTGATGCGGCCGAATGTGGTTTGGTGCCTTATCAGGTATTGCTGTCGCCAGCGCGCGGAAAGATATCACGATCAAAAGCCCGGCACAGTGACACACTGATACTCTGTATCTGTTTTGTTAATGGCGGCAGTGCGAAGTGTCTCGATCATTGCACAGCCCGCCTTGAATAGACTAGCATCTTTTTGGTATTTCGTTCCGCAGTGCAAAACAATAGTCCAAAAACAAGAGGCTGAGATGTCTACACCTGAGCACTATGCCGTCAGTGCGCAACTGGCAGAACTGGGTCACACCACGATCTTCGATATCCTGGAACAGTCCTGCAGCCGCTATGGCGACAGTCCGGCATTTTCTTGCGGCGCCGACACTCTGACCTTTAATCAACTGCGTGGCCGCGCCGACGCTTTCGCTCGTTATCTGCGCCAGCATGCCGGTCTGCAGCCCGGTGACCGCCTGGCCATTCAGCTGCCCAACCTGCTGCAGTACACCATCGCCATCTTCGGAGCTCTGCGGGCCGGCCTGGTGATCGTCAATACCAACCCGCAGTACACCTATCACGAAACCCGCCACCAGTTTGCCGACTCCGGCGCTCGCGCCGTGGTCGTGCTCGACAAGCTGGTCCCGCTGGTGCGCAAGATCCAGGGCGCCACCGAGATCGATACGCTGATCGTCACCAGTATGGATGATTACAGCAACCCGCAATTCGACAGCAGTGAGTCGGACGAGGTGCGCTTTATGCAGGCGCTACGGCTGGGCGACGAGCTGCCGGCCATCGAGACGGAGCGCGGCCTGGATGACCTGGCGCTGCTGCAATACACCGGCGGCACCACCGGGGTGTCCAAGGGGGCGATGCTGACCCACCGCAATATTCTCTGCAACGTGCTGCAGGCGGTAAGCATCCTCAAGGAAGGCGATGTGGATTACGGCAATGAAGTGCGGGTGTCGCCGCTGCCGCTCTACCATATCTTCGCCTTCACCGCGAACTGCATCGCCTCGGTGTTTACCGGTTTCCACACCATCCTGATCACCAATCCGCGCGATCTGGATGGGCTGATTGCCGACCTCAAGCGTCACCCCTTCACCCTGCTGACCGGTATCAACTCGCTGTTCGTGTCGCTGATGAATCACCCCGAGTTCGACAACGTCGATTTCAGTCGCCTGAAGTGGGTCAACTCGGGCGGTGCGCCCCTCAATACCGAAATCGCTCGCCGCTGGCAGGCGCGCACCGGCAGCGTGGTGCGTGAAGGTTACGGCCTGACCGAAACCTCGCCGGTGGTGGTCGCCTCGACCTCCAAGACGCCTTATAAAGAAGGCTTTATCGGTCAGCCGGTGATCGACACCTGGGTCAAGACCGTGGATGACAATGGCAACGAAACGCCACGCGGTGAGCCGGGCGAAGTGCTGGTCAAGGGCCCGCAGGTGATGCAAGGCTACTGGCACCGTCCAGACGAGACGGCTGCTACCTTCTCGGACGACGGCTGGTTGAAGACCGGTGACGTCGGCGTGCTGGATGAAGAGGGCTTCCTCAAGCTGGTCGACCGCAAGAAAGACATGATTCTGGTGTCCGGTTTCAACGTTTACCCCAACGACGTGGAAGACGCCGTGATGCGTCATGCCGGTATTCGTGAGTGCGTTGCCGTAGGCGTGCCGGACGAGCGCACCGGTGAGGCGATCAAGATCTTCGTCAGCCTGAACGACGCCACGCTGGATGAAAGCGCCATTATTGGCCACTGTCGGGAACACCTGACCGGCTACAAGGTGCCCAAGCACGTCGAGATTCGCGACGACCTGCCCAAGTCCACCGTCGGCAAGCTGTTGCGACGGGTACTGCGTGACGAAGCGCGCGGTGAGGGCAAGGCGTGAGTGAGCCACTGCAGTTCAGCCTGCAGGACGGGGTGGCTGAGATCCAGCTGGACGACGGCAAGGCCAATGCGTTGTCGGAAACCATGCTGGAGCAGTTGCTGGCGGCCATCGCCAAGGCGGCGGAGGCCGATGCGGCGCTGCTGATCAGCGGTCGCCCCGCGATCTTCAGTGGTGGCTATGACCGCAAGCTGATTGACGCCGGTGGCCCGGCCTGCGACGCCATGCGCGCCGCTGGTGATCGGCTGACGCTGGCGCTGCTGGATTACCCGGCACCGGTGGTCATCGCCGCCACGGGCCATGCAATGGCCAAGGCCGCCTTCATGCTGCTGCTGGCGGATTACCGGCTGGGCACCGAGGGTGACTACCGGGTATCGCTGAACGAGGTTGCGATTGGCATGACCATGCCGGATGGCGCCATGCTGCAGGCGCGCGCGCGTCTGTCGCCGCAGTGGCTGAACCGCTGCGTCCTGCAGGCCGAGGTATTTGCCTCGGCCGGCGCGCTGGAAGTCGGTTTCTTTGATGAGTTGCAGCCGGCCGATCAGCTGCTTGAGCGTGCCCGCGCCAAGATCCGGCAGCTGGCAGGGCTGGACCGTCGTGCCTACCGCGAGACGCGGGCGCTGCTGAATGCGCCGTTGCGTGAGGCGTTTGTCGGCTTGCTGGGCTGAGTATCGGCATGGTTTCTGGTAGTTCGCTTTTCGCCTTCACGGCGAGCTAAGGGGGGCTGCTTGCCCAGCCCCCCCTTAGCAATCCCCCCGGGCACCCGACTACGCGGCCCTTCGGGTTCGCTGCGTTGCTCGATTTATCGGGGAGCCACAAAACTCGTCGCTACGCTCCTCAGACAACCTGTGGCTCTTTTTCCCGACAAATCTGCGCTACTCACCCGCGTAAACGGGACCACAAGCGGTGCACACTCTGCCTATTGTGGAGCGTCTCCAGGTTCGTATCTCTTCCGCTAGTCTGGATGAGGCCCGCCTATTCCTTGAAATACGCCACCTGGGTGGTGGTCAGCAGCAGCTGGCCGTCGTCACTCCACAGGTGCGCGACCTGATCCGAGTAATTGTTGTGCATGCGCGTGGCGCGGGCGTGGCCGAGGACATGGCGGTCGCCGGCGCGCGCCAGTTGCTCGGTGTCGGCGTGGAAATAGTGGGTCAGCGATACGGTGCCGGCCGGGGTGAAGCGCTGGCGGCGATGGAAAATCCGCGGGGCAAAGACGTCACCCAGTGCCGTCAGCGAGGCAAAGTCCAGCGGGCGGGCCGGATTGTCGCGGGTCCATAGCAGGGTTTCGCTGTCGGCATCCTCGGTGCTGTCCGAGCGACTGGGGTCGAACAGGCCGGACACATAGCGGAAATCGTAATTGCGGAACCAGTTGCGTTCGCTGCGCACCAGCTGTGGCAGGCTGTCGGCGGCAGGGGCTGCGGGCATCTCATGCTGCTGCTCGGACCAGGTCTCACGGCGGGTGGCGAAGAAGGCAGTGGCGCTGGTAACCACCTCGCCGTCCTGCTTCTGCAGCAGCAGCCAGTGCTGGGTTGAGCGATTGGTGCGCAGCGGGACGGCCTCCAGGTCAAAGGCACCGAGCTGGACCGGGCCGGCAAAGTTCACGGTCAGCGAGACCGGTTCGCCAATGCGCTCCGGGTGCTGCAGGGCGCCGTTGAGCAGGGTGGCGGCGGTAACGCCGCCGAAGGGGCCGACCATGTTCTGAAAGCTGTCATCAACCTCGCCCTTGAACAGGTTGGTGCCAGCGGCGGTCAGGGCGATGGCACGGTCAAAGGCGTGACTGGCGGTGGGGGAAGCGGTCATCTTCGGGGTTCCGTTACAGCGGGAAAGGACAATATGATGGTCATAATAGGGCGCTGTCAGGCGTCCTGGCCAGCAAGCTTGATGCGGTGAATTCGCGGTCATCGACGGTGGCGAGGGCGCCGCCTGTCAGGGTGGCGGCACCCGTTGCGAGTGCCGCTTTTGCTGCTTGTCACGGCTGCTGAACGGCCGTCAGCGCAACGGCCTGTCAGCCGCGCTGATAGGTGCCGATCAGGCGGTTCATCGCCGTGGCGTGCGGCTCGATCTTTTCCAGCAGTTGCCACAGGGTCAAACCGGCCGGCAGATTCAGCTCGGCGTCCAGCGCGATGACCCAGAAATAGTACTTGTGCTGGCCATGACCTTCCGGCGGCAGCGGGCCGTTGTAGCCGCTGTTGCCGAAGTTGTTCACGCCCTGGGTATAGTCGGCGCAGCCTTCGGCCAGTTCGCTGACGCTGGCCGGGATGTTGTAGAGCACCCAGTGTACGAAGCCGTAGGTGCCATTGGCGGAAATCAGCGGTGCGTCCGGATCGTGGCAGATGACGGCGAAGGACTTGGTGCCCTCCGGTGCGTTCTTCCAGCTCAGGGCGGGAGACACATCAACGTCGTCGCCGGTGTGTTTGGCGGCAATGGCGCCGTTGTTGTCGAAGGCGCTGCTGGTGAGCTCTAGCTCATTCGAAAAGGCAAATCCCATGGTGTTCTCCTTGGCGTTGAAGGTGAAGACGACTGAAACAGGACAGCGTCTGCTGACAGGTGCGTGTCAGTTGATCAGTGCACTCAGCAGCCAGAGTCCAAGCAAGACCCAGGTGATACCCAGCACGATCTTGCGGCGGATAAAGGCGCGTACCCCGGTATAGATCAGGAACAGGCCAAGCACCACTGCTGCAATACTCAGCCAGTTGCTGTTGACGCCTAGCGCGCTGGCAAAACCGTTGATGAAGTCGGAGCTGGCATTGCTCAGCATGGTGAACAGCCAGACCAGGCTGTCGATGACAACGCGGACGACGCTACCGATGGCCGAGCCGAGCCATTCAAAGGGGCTGCTGGAGTTGAGCTGCATGCAAGGGGTCGCTGACAGGGAATGAGGGGTAGAAGCTATCAGCTTCAAGCCGCAAGCTTCAAGCCGCAAGCTAACACCCAAACCAGGACGAGGCAGGGGTTCTCAGCTTGTAGCTTGTAGCTTGTAGCTTGTAGCTCCGCGAGCGCGTTAAACGCGCTCGATCACCGCCGCCACACCCTGGCCCAGGCCGATACACAGGCTGACCAGTGCGTAACGCTTGCCGGTGCGCTCCAGCTGGCGCAGGGCGGTCAGGGTCAGGCGTGCGCCGGAGGCGCCGAGTGGGTGGCCGACTGCGATGGCCCCGCCGTTCGGGTTCAGGCGCGGGTCGTCGAAGGCGATACCCAGCTGCTTGGCACAGCCGAGGACCTGGGAAGCGAAGGCCTCGTTGATCTCGATCACGTCCATGTCATCCAGTGTCAGGCCGGCGCGGCTCAGTGCCTTCTTGCAGGCTTCGACCGGACCCAGGCCCATGACGCGCGGCGCGACACCGGACACGGCGCCGGCCAGGATGCGGGCGCGCGGCTTGACGCCGTACTTCTGACCAATGGCTTCGCTGCCGATGATCAGCGCAGCGGCGCCGTCGTTGACGCCAGACGCGTTGCCTGCGGTAACCACGCCGCCCTCAAACAGCGGGCGCAGACCGGACAGGGCAGCCAGATCGCTGCTCGGGCGCGGATGTTCGTCCTGATCAATCACCTTGGCCGGCTTCTTGCGACCCTGGGAAACCTCGATCGGGTGGATCTCTTCGGCGAAGAAACCGTCGGCGCGAGCCTTCTCGTACAGCGCCTGGCTGCGAGCGGCGTAGGTATCGGCTTCCTCACGGCTGATGCCCAGATCGGCAGCGACGTTGTCGGCGGTCTGCGGCATGGTGTCATCGCCGTACTGCTTCTCGACCCTGGGGTTCGGGAAACGCGCGCCGATGGTGCTGTCGAAGGCGCGGAAGTCGCGGCTGTAGGCGCTTTCGCTCTTGGCGATAACGAAGGGCGCGCGGCTCATGCTTTCCACACCACCGGCTACGAACAGGTCGCCTTCACCGGTCTTGACCGCACGGGCGGCGTCGAGAATGGCCGCCAGACCGGAACCGCACAGGCGGTTGACGGTAACGCCGGCGACTTCCTGCGGCAGACCGGCCAGCAGGCCGGCATGACGGGCGACGTTGCGCGCGTCTTCACCGGCCTGGTTGGTGTTGCCCATGACCACGTCTTCGTAGTCCTGACCCTCGAAGGGGTTGCGGGTGACTACGGCACGAATGACTTCGGCCAGCAGGTCATCGGGACGCACGCTGGCCAGGGCGCCGGCGTGGCGGCCGAAAGGTGAACGGAGGCCATCATAGATATAGGCAGTCATACTCTTACTCCTGGAAATCGGGTGTGGTCAAAGGCAGGTCCAGCTGTACGCGACGACGCAGCCAGGGGCTGGGGCGGTAGCGCGGCTCGCCGTAGTTGGTCTGCAGGTTGTTGAGGACGGCAAGAATGTTGGCTGCGCCGTAATGCTCACCGAAGGCCAGCGGGCCCTTGGGATAGCCCAGCGCCAGTTGAATGGCGCGGTCCAGCGTTTGCGGGGTGGTAATGCCCTTCTGCACGATTTCGCAGCCCAGATTGACCACGCTGGCGATCAGGCGCTGGATGACAAAACCGGGGGAATCGTTGATCACCTCCACGGGCACACCATCGGCGCCGAGGGCCTGGCGCGCCTGGGCGACAACGTCGGCGCGGGCGGCAGGTTGGCGCATCAGGGTGCGGCGTTTGTCCCAGTTGGCGAAGCTGTCCAGGGCCAGCGTGCGCGAGGCCGGCAGGCCCAGTTGGGTCAGCGCGCTGCTGCAGTCATCGCCCAGCGGGGTCACCAGGCAGATGGCGTCGTCCGACGGCTTGCTGCCGGTTTCCAGGGTGGCGCCTGCCTTGCTCAGTACCTCGCTGACCTGGCCGCGTAGCGCGTCATCGTCGGTTTCCAGCCAGAACGGACGGGTGATCAGTACGGTCTCGGGCTGCGCTTCGGCCGGCTCGATCTTCTGGCCGTCTTCGTAGCGATAGAAGCCCTGACCGGTCTTGCGGCCCAGCAGGCCGGCAGCCACGCGCTGGGCGGCGATGAACGAGGGGGTGTAGCGCGGGTCGTGGTAGAACTGCTCGTAGACCGACTCCATCACCGCGTGGGACACGTCCAGACCGGTCAGGTCGAACAACTCGAACGGGCCCATGCGAAAGCCCGGGCCATCACGCAGGATGCGGTCGATCTGCGATGGCGTGGCGACGCCTTCGCTGAGCATGCGCAGGGCTTCGGTGCCGAAGGCGCGACCGGCGTGGTTGACCAGGAAGCCGGGGGTGTCCGGGGTGATCGCCGGGAAGTGACCAGCCTGGCCGGCCAGCGCCACCAGCGCCTGAATATGACGCTCGTCGGTGCGCTCGCCGCGCACCACCTCGACGATTTTCATCAACGGCACCGGATTGAAGAAGTGGAAGCCGGCGACGCGTTCCGGGTGCTTGGCGGTGCTGGCAATGCGGGTGACCGACAGCGAGGAGGTGTTGGTGGCCAGTACACAGCTTTCGCTGACAATGGCTTCCAGATCGGCAAACAGCTTCTGTTTGACCTCCAGCAGCTCGACGATGGCCTCGATCACCAGGTCGCAATCGGCCAGGTCGCTCAGCTTGGCCGCCGGCTGCATGCGCGCGACGGTCGCTTCCAGCTCGGCTTCGGTCAGCTTGCCCTTGGCCTGGGCGCGTTGCAGCAGGTTGCGGTTGAAGGCCAGTGCTTCGTCGATGGCCTCCGCACGGGTGTCGAACAGCAGCACTTGCTGACCGCTGCTGGCGAACAGTTGGGCGATGCCGCGGCCCATGGCTCCGGCGCCGATGACGCCAATCCGCTTGAACATGCTTTGCCTCCTGGAGTACGCTGATTGTTCCGCATGGCGAAACGGTATTTCGTTTAAAGTGGTGCGAGATTAAATCCTGTGCTCGGGGAGTGCAAGTTTGGCGACAGTCTGAACACTGCTTCCCGTGGCATACTCGCCGGCTTCAAACTGGTCGTATTGTGCGCCGTGCAGGCTGCCAAACAGACGCGTCGCGTCCAGTCGGCCAGATCGAGTGTAGAGAATAAAAGGTGTCGCACCCGTGAATCAGGATCATCGTCAGGCTATCGCCCGTACCGTAACAGGCTTTTTTCAGGAGCTGGGTGCCCAGTTGGAAGAGTACTCGGAGGGGCGTGCCGTAGTCGGTCTGACCCTGACCGAAAAACACATGAACAACGCCAGCTCCCTGCATGGCGGCGTCACCGCGAGTCTGCTGGACATCGCCATGGGCCTCTGTGGCACCTGGGCGGCCTCGCCGGAGGAGCGCCGCGTTGCGATTACCCTGTCGCTGAATACCAACTTTACCTCGACCGCACCGGCCGGCACCCGCGTGCGTGCGGTCGCGACCTGCCGCAATGCCGGGCACAAAATCTTCATGGCCAGCTGCGATCTGCTGGACGAGAACGACAAGCTGATCGGCTTTGGTGAGGGCGTATTCAAGAAGGGCGCCTACCGCAAGGATCTGCCGTGACCCCTGCCTGGCTGCTGCCCCTTGGGGTAGTGCTGGAGCTGGGCGCACTGCTTGGCCATGTGCCGCCGCTCAGCTGGGCGGCGGCGCTGGCCTTTGGCGTCTACTTTTTGCTGTATTTTCGGCGTCTCAACCCGTATCCCCGCTGGCTGGGCATGGTCACCCTGGCGGTGCTGGTGGCGGCGGTGTGGTTCGCCCGGCCCGACGCCAGCCTCTGGCCAAAGCTGGCCAGTTCGGTGGCCTATTACACCAGCTTTCTCGGCGCGCTCGGGCTGATGCAGCTGCTGGCCCAGCGTCTGCCCCAGCTGCGTGAACTGCACAAGGCGTTGCTGTCGGGCTCCAAGGTCGTGCTGTATCCGCGTTATGTGCTGGCGGCGGGCAGCATCGGTTCGATTCTCAACTTCGGCATGATGAATCTGCTTTGCGGCACCCTGACCGATCATCTCAAGCGTTATCCGCTCAGTGACGAGCAACGCCGGGCCGGGTTGCGTAGCGTCATGGTGACGACCCTGCGCGGCTTTGCCCTGGTGCCGCTGCTGGCGCCGACCAGTGTGACCATCGCCATCATCTCGCGCGAGATGCCGGAGCAGTCCTGGAGCACCATGGTGCCCTATGGTGCGGTTGCGGCGCTGATGATGATCGTGGTCGGCTGGCGCCGGGAAACCACAGGCTTGCTCGCGCTGCGTGACAACATCGGCGATACCAGCAAGGCTGACGGCATGCCGCAATTGCTGATTGGCAGCCTGCTGGGGCTGGGCGCCATCGGACTGCTGGCTTCGGTGACCGATCTCAGTGCCTCCCAGGCTGCCATGGTGCTGGTGCCGGCCGGCGTTGTCAGTTATCTGCTGTGGCGCGAGCGCTCGCCGCGGACCGTGGTAGAGGAGGTGACCGGCAACATGGTCAGCATGCACAACGAGATGTTCATCTTCGGTTGTGCGGCGCTGCTGGGCGGTGTGCTGGGGGCGGTGGCGCCACTGGAAGAGATTGCTGCCTGGCTGGCGCAGGAACCCAAATACAATGTACTGCTGGCCATCGGTACGCTGTTCAGTACCATCGTGCTGGCCGTCTTGGGGCTGGCGCCGATTGTCTCGCTGTCGCTGACCGCCGGACTGCTGGCGCAGCTGGCCCATCTTGGTGTGCCGATCATGACGCCGGCGGTGGGCCTGATGTGCGGCTTCTCGCTGGCCATGATCTTCTCGCCCTTTGGGCCTTCCACCCTTATTCTGTCGCGCTACAGTGGTGAGTCGCCTTACCGGGTGGCCTTCGGCTGGAACGGGCGCTTTGTCGCCAGTGTCATGCCGTTGCTGCTGTTGCTGATCTTCTTCACCTACTGGCAGCAGAGTTGAGATGCCTGAATTACCTGAGGTCGAAACCACAAGGCGCGGTATTGCGCCTCATCTGCAAGGGCAGCGAGTCACTCGCCTGGTGGTGCGTGAGCGCCGTTTGCGCTGGCCCATCCCGGAGGACCTGGCCATCCAGATAGAGGGCCAGTGCTTCGAGGCGATTGAGCGCCGGGCCAAGTATCTGCTCATGCGCATTGGCGGTGGCACGCTGATCGGTCACCTGGGCATGTCCGGCAGTCTGCGGCTGGTGGCCGCCGGCACGCCGGCCGGCAAGCATGATCACGTCGATATCGAGCTGGCGTCGGGTATGGTGCTGCGCTACACCGACCCGCGTCGCTTTGGTGCGCTGCTCTGGGCGCGGGCTGACGAACCTCACGCGCTGCTGGGCAAGCTGGGGCCAGAGCCGCTGTCGGCGGCCTTTGACGGCGAGCGTCTTTATCAGCTCTCGCGCGGTAAGAGTACGGCGGTCAAGCCGTTCATCATGGACAACGCCGTGGTGGTGGGGGTGGGTAACATCTATGCCAGTGAAGCGCTATTTGCCGCTGGCATCGATCCGCGCCGCGAGGCCGGGCGTATCAGTCGGCAGCGCTATCTGCGTCTGGCCGAGGAGATCAAGCGTATTCTGGCGGCCGCCATCGAACGCGGTGGCACGACGCTGCGGGATTTTGTTGGCGGCGACGGGCAGCCCGGCTATTTCAAGCAGGAGCTGTTCGTTTATGGGCGCGGCGGCCAGCTGTGCAAGCAGTGCGGCACCACGCTGTCGGAAGTCCGTTTGGGGCAGCGTAGTTCGGTATTTTGTCGCAACTGTCAGCGCTGATAAGCGGCATTTGCAGTCGGTGCGTTCCGTATTTGTCCGATTGTGCCTACAATGAAGTCGATGCCATCGATCCAGAGGAGTTGGGTCGGGCGACAAGAACCATGCCTTTCGGGCCACAACCAGGGATTAACTATGCGCCTGTTACGTCATTCCACCGCACTTATTGCCGGCCTGCTGATGAGCGCCAGCGTCATGGCTGCGGACTCCTACAACGATTATCACCAGGACGAGCCGGGCTACTTCGCCATGGTCGGTGATCTGGTCATCGCCCGCCCGTTGCTGCTCGGCGTGACGCTGGTCGGCGCTGGGGCCTTCCTGGTCAGCCTGCCGTTCAGTGCCATGGGTGGCAATGTTGGCGAAGCCGGTCACGAGCTGGTTATTCGCCCCGCAGAAGAAACCTTCGTACGCTGCCTGGGTTGCTCCCGTGCCGGCTACGGCCGCAAGCAGCAGGACGAGACTCGCTGAGCTGCGGGCACCGTGTGCCTCGATGGGGCTCGCTGGCGCAGGGACCGGCCGTCTTGTAACGGAGGTCTCGCATGAGTGAGCCTCGCTCGCTGCCGGCACCGGCAGCGTTGCTGCGTCCGGCCGGGCTGTTGCTCGGCCTGGTCGTGGTCGTTCTGTTATTTCTGCGACATCCCTCCCTGGCCCAGCTGTTCGCTGGTGTTGCCCTGTTTCTGCTGGGCATGCGCTACCTCGAAGACGGCTTTCGCGCTTTTACCGGCGGCGCGCTGGAGCGCTGGCTGGCAGCCAGCACGGACCGTCTCTGGAAGAGCCTGACCTTTGGAACCCTGAGTACCGCGCTGGTGCAATCCAGCTCGCTGGTCACTCTGCTCAGTATCGCCTTCCTTAGTGCCGGCCTGATCAGCCTGACGGCAGGTATCGGCATTGTCTTTGGTGCCAACCTCGGCACCACCACCGGGGCCTGGCTGATTGCGCTGGTTGGTCTCAAGCTGGACCTGGCCCAGGTTGGCATGCCGCTGCTGGTGTTTGGCGTGGTGCTGGAGCGCCATCGTCAGGCTCGCTGGCGCGGTACCGGGCAGGTGCTGCTGGGAATCGGGCTGCTGTTTCTCGGGATAGACCAGATGAAGGCCGGCTTTGCCGGGCTGGATCAGGTGTTCGATCTGACGGCATATCAGGTCGAAGGCTGGCGCGGCATTGCCCTGTACGCCGTGCTGGGTACCCTGGCCACCGTGCTGATGCAGTCCAGCCATGCCACCCTGATGATCACCCTGGCGGCGCTGGCCAGCGGCCAGCTGGATTACAGCAATGCCCTGGCCATGGCCGTGGGGGCCAACCTGGGCACCACCGTGACCGCGCTGATTGCGGCGCTGGGTGCCAACAACGCCGGGCGTCAGCTGGCGGCGGCGCATATTCTGTTCAACCTGCTGACGGGGCTGGTGGCGTTGGCGGTGTTGCCGCTGCTGGCTCACCTGGTGGACTGGCTGGCGGACTGGATGGGTATGCAGGCAACCGCTTACACCCTCAAGCTGGCACTGTTTCACACCCTGTTCAATCTGCTTGGCCTGGCGCTGATGTTGCCCATGTTGCCGGTGTTGGTGCGCCTGCTACCGCGCTGGCTGCCGGCTCCGGCACTGGTCTCCGGCGAGGACCTGGCCGAGCAACCACGCTCCCGTGCCCTGTATTTGGACGAGGCGGCGCGGCGGCATGCTGATACCGCGCTCAAGGTACTGCAGCAGGAGCTGGGGCATCTGGCCGCAAACAGTCGACAGGTGATTGCCTCGGCGCTGTATTTGCCGCCGGAGTTTCGTCAGGACATGACCCGCGAGCGCGCCCTCAGCGAGCCGTTGCCGGTACCGCCGCTAGCCGAGCGGGAGGATGCGGATGCGCTGTATCACCAGCACATCAAAGGTATCTACGCGGATATCGTCGACTTTCTCAGTCATCTGGATTGTGATCCCTTGCCCGAGCAGCAGCAGGCGCTGATGCAGTTGAATCTGGCCGCACGGGATCTGGTCGAGGCGGTCAAGGCGGCCAAGCACCTGCAGAGCAACTTGCGCAAGCATATCGACAGTCAGCGCCCGGCGCTGCGCGAAGGTTACCGCCAGTTGCGTGAGCAGGGGCGTTTGCTGCTCAGCGATCAGGCGCGGCGTGACGCCGATGGCTTGTCTGTGACAGTTGAGCAGCAACGCTCCGACGCCTATGTGGATCAGCAGCAGCTGTTCCGCAGTCAGTTCGAACAGCGTCTGAACCAGCAGTTGCGTGCTGGCGAGCTGGACGGCTGGCAGGCCACCAGCCTGCTGAATGATCTGCACTACCTGCTGGAATCCAGCGCCAACCTGCGCGCAGCCCACGACGCCCTGGCTATTCCAGGCGACCTGGCCGAGGCCTGAGCTCTGACGGATATCTGGTGTGGCGACGTTTGTCCGGTGCCATAACACGCGCCCATAAAAAAACGCCTGATGCGGGGCATCAGGCGTTTTTCGGCGCAGAGTAACGCGAGCCTTATTTGGCAGCGCGCTTCTCTTTCTCCTTGGCGATCACGGTCTCGGCAACGTTGGCCGGGCACGCGGAGTAGTGCGAGAACTCCATGGAGAACTGACCACGACCGGAGGTCATGGTACGCAGGGTGCTGATGTAGCCGAACATTTCTGCCAGCGGTACGTCAGCCTTGATGCGAACGCCAGTTACACCGGCTTCCTGGCCAGCGATCATGCCGCGGCGACGGTTCAGGTCACCGATCACGTCACCAACGTGGTCTTCAGGCGTGAACACGTCTACCTTCATGACCGGCTCCAGCAGCTGCGGGCCAGCTTTGGGCATGGACTGACGGAAGGCACCCTTGGCGGCGATTTCGAACGCGATGGCCGAGGAGTCAACGGCGTGGAAGCCACCATCTTTCAGCTCGAAGTCAACGTCCAGAACCGGGAAGCCAGCCAGCGGGCCAGTGCCCATCAGAGAGGCAAAGCCCTTCTCGATGGCCGGGAAGAATTCCTTCGGTACGTTACCGCCAACAACGCTGGACTTGAAGGTGAAGCCGGAGTTCGGCTCGCCGGGACGGATGACGTAGTCGATCTTACCGTACTGACCAGAACCACCCGACTGCTTCTTGTGGGTGTAGCTGTCTTCCACTTCACGGGTAATGGTTTCGCGGTAGGCAACCTGCGGTTGGCCTACAACCAGCTCAACGCCGTAGGTACGCTTGAGGATGTCGACCTTGATGTCCAAGTGCAGCTCGCCCATGCCCTTGAGGATGGTTTCGCCGGAATCCGGATCGGTTTCAACACGGAAAGTCGGATCTTCAGCAACCATCTTGCCGATGGCAACGCCCATTTTCTCGGTGGAGCCCTTGTCTTTCGGCTCAACGGAGATGGAGATTACCGGCTCGGGGAAGACCATTGCTTCCAGGGTGCAGGGGTGCTTCGGATCACACAGGGTGTGACCGGTCTGAACGTTCTTCATGCCCACGATGGCGATGATGTCGCCCGCGGTCGCGAAGGTCAGTTCGTTACGCTCGTCTGCCTGCATTTCCACCATACGGCCGACACGCTCGGTCTTGCCGGTGAACGAGTTCAGGATGGTGTCACCCTTGTTCAGGTTACCGGAGTAGATGCGGCAGAAGGTCAGGGCGCCGAAACGGTCGTCCATGATCTTGAATGCCAGAGCGCGGAAGGGCTCGTCGGCAGAGACAATGGCGTGCTTGCCGGTGGGGTTACCTTCTTCGTCCGTCAGCGGCTGCGGGTTAACCTCAGTCGGCGACGGCAGGTAATCAACAACGGCGTCGAGCAGCAGTTGCATGCCCTTGTTCTTGAAGGCCGAGCCACAGTAGGTCGGGAAGAACGCCAGTTCCAGGGTACCCTTACGAATGCAGCGCTTGATGTCGTCGATGGCCGGCTCTTCGCCGTCCATGTAGGCCATCATTAGGTCGTCGTCCATTTCTACGGCGCTTTCGATCAGCTGCTCGCGGTACATTTCAACGTCGTCGGCCATGTCAGCCGGTACGTCTTCAACCTTGTAGTTTTCCGGCAGACCGGTTTCGTCCCAGATGTAGGCCTTGCGGGTCAGCAGGTCAACCACACCGGAGAAAGTGTCTTCGCGGCCAATCGGCAGGGTCATGATCAGCGGCTTGGCACCCAGTACGTTCTTGACCTGCTCGGTTACGCGCAGGAAGTCTGCACCGATGCGGTCCAGCTTGTTGACGAAGATCAATCGGGAAACTTTGGAGTCGTTCGCGTAGCGCCAGTTGGTTTCGGACTGGGGCTCAACGCCGCCGGAACCACAGAATACGCCGATACCGCCGTCGAGCACTTTCAGCGAGCGATACACTTCAACGGTGAAGTCAACGTGGCCGGGGGTGTCGATGACGTTGAAGCGGTGGCCTTTCCAGAAGCAGCTGACAGCAGCGGACTGAATGGTAATACCGCGCTCGGCTTCCTGTTCCATGAAGTCGGTGGTGGACTCACCCTCGTGTGTTTCACCCAGCTTGTGGATCTTGCCGGTGAGTTTGAGGATACGTTCGGTAGTAGTTGTCTTACCGGCATCAACGTGGGCGAAGATACCAATATTGCGGTAGAGGGATAGATCAGTCATGGCAGTCTCTGATAGCCGGGTGAAAAAACAGGCGGTCAATATACAGGAATCGGAAAAGAAACTCTCGGCTTTTACGATGAAATAGTGTTAAGCCCTCTGCCGCCTGTCTGGCAGCAGAGGGCATGGATCATGGGTATGCGCAATTATGGTTCATCAATCAGGCTAATCTCGCGGCGTGCAGGGTGCTCGACTGTTAAGGTTTCCGCTTTTTTTGCAGCAGTACTGTCATTCATCCTGATACCAATCGAGCGAGCGGAGAGTCACGTGGCCGCTACCAATAATGTAGAACAGGGCGACGAAGCCGTCGTTGAAGAGCGGGTCGGCTTTCAGATGCCGCACATCTACGTCATTCTTTTTGTCTTTACCGCTATCGCGGCGGTGCTCACGCACTTTATCCCGGCGGGTCTGTACGATCGCGTGACCCTGGAGAACGGCCGGGTTGCGATTAACCCGGAGAGCTATCGTCAGGTCGAGTCTACCCCGGTCAGCCTGGAGCAGTTCATGCTGGCGATTCCGCAGGGGCTTGTCGACGCCTCCATGGTGGTGTTTTTCACCTTTATCATCGGCGGCATGTTCATGGTCATTCGCACCACGGGGGTGATTGATATCGCCGTGGACAAGCTGACCCGCCGCTTTGCCAACCGCTCGGTACTGATCCTGCCGGTGTTGATGCTGACCTTCTCGGTGGTCGCAACCCTGATCGGTACCCAGGAGCTGGCGCTGGTCTATGTCCCGGTTATCCTGCCCCTGATGATCGCACTGCGGTTTGACAGTATGACGGCTGTCGGTGTCGCCTTGCTGGCCACCACGGCCGGATTCTCTGCCGGGGTGCTCAACCCGATCAACACCGGCCTGGGTCAGATGATCGCCGAGGTGCCGATCTACTCCGGCGCCGGTCTACGTTCGCTGCTGTTTCTGCTGCTGGTCGGCTCCGGTGTGCTCTATATCACCCGCTATGCTCTGAAGGTGCGGGCCAACCCCGAACTGAGCCTGATGGCCGGTGACAGTAAGGAAGCGGAGAAGCGCCGACACTATCAGAACGAGGACATCGGTGAGCCGATGCACTTCAGTCCTCATCTGTGGTCTGGCGCGGGCCGTGGCGGTGATGCTGGAGCAGGGGCAGGTGATGGATACCCTGGTGTTTGGCCTGGGTAATCTGGTCGGCTCCTTCCCCGAGACGCTGGCCGCCGTGGGCATGTTCATTTCCCAGGTAGGCTTCAATTTTGTGATTCCGTCAGGAAGCGGCCAGGCACTGGTGACCATGCCGATCATGGCACCGCTGTCCGACCTGATCGGTGTCACGCGTCAGACGGCGGTGCTGGCCTATCAGCTGGGTGACGGCCTGTCGAACATCCTCTATCCGACCTCGGGCTACTTTATGGCCACACTGGCGCTGGGTGGCGTCACCTGGGATCGCTGGGTGCGCTTCTTCCTGCCGCTGTTCGGCATCTGGATCGGCATTTCCCTGTGCTTTGTTATCTATGCTCAAGTGGTGGGCTGGACCGGCTGAGCTAGGGTCTGTTGGCGTTTCGTTCACCCGCCTGCCGGGGGGCATTTTTCGGCCAGGCAAGGCGGAGGAAGCGAAGTGTAGTCGCTCTACATAAGCGACCGACAACGCAGCATGGCCGAAAAATGGCCCCGGCCCTCCGGGTGGGGCCGCCGAGGTTGCGCCTGTAAAGCCGCCACTCGGCGTCGCTCGTCGCTCACGTGGAATGACCACGCTACGCTTCTCGCTCCTTGATTGGCGGCTTTACAGGCTGCAACAGGTGGGTGAACGAAACGTCAACAGACCCTAGCCTCGCGCTCAGATGCAGCATGAAAAAGCCGGACCGGCGATATCGCGGTCCGGCTTTTTCTGCCTCTTCGCGCGGTGGCGTGTCCGCGCGTTACGCCTGCGCTCTTGCCGGCACGCGCGTGACCGGATTGTTGATCAGCGACACCAGGACAAAGCTCAGCAGCATCAATAGATACCAAGAGCTCAGCTTGGCCAGTGAGACCATGTGCCATTGTTCTTTCTGGTTAGGGTAGACCCAGACGTTGGCGTAGGTGGCGATGTTTTCAGCAAACCAGATGAACAGTGCCACCAGAAACCAGCCCAGCAGCAGGGGCATCCAGCGATGGGTCTTGCTGATCTTGAAATGAATCTGCGTTCGCCAGAACAGGTAGACCGTGGTCGCCAGCAAGAGCCAGCGCAGATCCCAGACGAAGTGGTGGGTAAAGAAGTTGAGGTAGATCAGGCTGACCAGTACTACCGTCTGCCAGCGCGCCGGGTAGTGGGTGTATTGAAAGTCAAAAAGGCGCCAGACGCGGGCGATGTAGCTACCCACCGCGCTGTACATAAAGCCGGTAAACAAGGGCACATTACCGATACCAAACAGGTAAGCCTCCGGATACTGCCAGGAGCCGATGGCGTCCGAGGTCTTGAACAGCTCCATGACTGTTGCGGTGACATGAAACACCACAATGACCATGGACTCGCGCAGGGTTTCCAGCCGTGCGGCCAGCATAAATAGCTGAAAGCCGATCGCGGCAAGAAAGATGAAGTCGTAGCGGTGCAACCCTTCGATCGGGTACCAGTAGCGGGTCACCACCATCACCAGCAACAAAAAACCGCCGAACAGGCAGGCATAGGCCTGTTTGAGGCCGAAGCGCCAGAACTCGTAAATAAAGGTTTTTATACGAATACCTTTGCGTGGTGATGCGGATCGGTTGTGGCTGCGTTATTCGCTCGGTGTTCGTTCCGCGCGCGGCGCTACGCCGGCCGCACCGATACCGCGACGGTCGCTGGCAGCGCTGACGCGGTTGCGGGTCTTGTCCCAGGACACCGCGTGCATATTGCCGTAGTCGCGGCCCACCGGCTCGATCCGGTGGCCCATGGCTTCCAGCGTCTGACGCTGCTGTGCGGTGAAGGCGGCATCTTCGACCTGAATGTAGTCCGGCAGGTACTGGTGGTGGTAGCGCGGACGGCTGACCCAGCGTTCGACCGGCTCGCCGTGCATGACGTCCAGCGTACCGAGCAGCACCATGGTGATAATACGGCTGCCGCCGGGCGTGCCGAGCAGCGCCAACTGCTGGTCGTTTTCCAGCATGGTCGGAGTCATGCTTGAGAGCGGGCGCTTGCCGGGGGCGATGGCGTTGGCCTCGCTGCCAGCCAGGCCGTAGGCGTTGCTACCGCTTGGGTCAGCGGCAAAGTCGTCCATCTCGTTGTTCAGCAGCACGCCGGTGCCGGGCGGAGTGAAGGCCGCGCCGAAGGGCAGGTTGATGCTCAGGGTGGCGGAGACGGCGTTGCCGTCGGCGTCCAGCAGCGAGAAGTGGGTGGTATTGGTGCCTTCGTGGAACTCGCGCAGCGGACCAAGCTCGCTGCTCGGGGTGGCGTGTTCGGGGTCAATGTCCTGCGCCATGGCCACGGCGTAGGCCTTGGAGGTCAGCTCGGCCACCGGCACGGGTACAAAGTCATTGTCGCCCAGCAGCATGGCCCGGTCGCGGTAGACCCGTCGCATCAGCTCGACCAACTGGTGGGTCTGCGCTATCGAGCGGTTGGGGCTGGCGGGCAGGGCGGGCAGCGCCTGCAGAATGCCGGCCAGTGCAATGCCGCCGGCGGACGGCAGCGGTGCGCTGATGACCTGATAGCCGCCGCTGGAGAAACGAATGGGGCTGCGCTCGATGACGCGGTAGTTATCCAGGTCGGCTTGTTGCCAGACGCCGCCGGCCGCCTGCACGCCGCGCAGCAGGTGCTCGGCCACCGGGCCACGGTAGAAGCCGTCGCGTCCATCCTGTGCAATGGCGCGCAGGGTATTCGCCAGCTCGGGCTGGGTAATCAGGGTGCCGGTCTCGGGCGCCTGGTTGTCACGCAGAAACAGCCGGGCGGTTTCTGCGTCGCGCTGCATGGCTTCCAGTCGGAAGCCGACCAGCGTGCGGTAGTGCTCGCTGCTGGTGAAGCCGTTTTCTGCTGCCTCGATGGCTGGCGCCAGCGACTGCGCCAGCGGCAGGCGACCGTAGTGCTCGGCCAGGTGGACCAGGGCTGCCGGGATGCCGGGAATGCCGGCGGCCAGTGGGCCGTTGATGGCCGGGTCGCGTTGTACCTCGCCGCTGCTGTCGCGGTACAGGTCGCGGCCAGCCTTGCCGGGTGCGGTTTCGCGGGCGTCGATGAAACGATAGGGCTGGTCAGGGTTGCGGGGCTGGCGCAACAGGAAGAAGCCGCCGCCGCCAATACCGGAGCTGTAGGGCTCGACCACCGCCAGGGTAGCGGCTACCGCGATGGCGGCGTCGAAGGCATTGCCGCCGTCGGCCATGATCTCAAGGCCAGCTTCGGTGGCCACCGGGTGGGCGCTGGCGACCGCGCTGCGGCCTGGGCCATCCGCTGCCAGCAGGGGAGTGCTGCACAGTAGCAGCACACTGAGGCTAAGGGGCTGGCGCAGGCGAGTCATCATGCGCTTAGGCCTGGCCGGTGATGATCTTGTATTTGTCCATCAGCTCGTCCTTGCTTTCGACGTTGTCCGGGTCCAGCGGAATGCAGTCGACCGGGCAGACCTGCTGGCACTGGGGTTCGTCGAAATGGCCGACGCACTCGGTGCACAGGTTGGGGTCGATGACGTAGATCTCCTCACCCTGGGAGATGGCGCCGTTGGGGCACTCGGGCTCGCAGACGTCGCAGTTGATGCAGTCGTCGGTGATGATCAGTGACATGCTCTGACTCCTGCTGCCTCAGCCGCTGAAGCGCTCGGTCAGCGCCTCGTTGACCACCGGGTGGACGAACTTGGTGACATCACCGCCCAGAGCGGCAATTTCGCGTACCAGTGTGGACGAAATGTAGGAGTACTTCTCCGAGGGCGTCAGGAACAGGCTTTCCACGTCGGGTGCCAGCACGCGGTTCATGTTGGCCAGCTGGAATTCGTACTCGAAGTCGGAGACCGCGCGCAGGCCACGCAGCAGCACGTTGGCGTCCACTTCCTTGACGAAGTGCGCCAGCAGGGACGAAAAGCCGACAACTTCGACGTTGGGCAGATGGCTCAGCACCGTCTTGGCCATGTCGACGCGTTGCTCCAACGAGAAGGCGGGGTTCTTCTTCGGGCTGGCGGCAACAGCCACGACCACACGGTCAAACAGCCGCGCAGCGCGCTCCACCAGATCGGTGTGGCCTTTGGTGATGGGGTCGAAGGTGCCGGGGTAGAGTACGGTGTTCATGCCAGAGCGGGTCCTGCAGCGGGTGGTAGAGAGGCAGATGGTAGCTCAACAACCATCGAAAACCCAGCTGTGAACCGCTCGCCCGCCGGGGGCGGGCGGCATCGATTGGTCTTTGCTCCCGGCGTTCAGGTCAATTCCTCGGCCAGCTGGCTGGCCAGGCGCGCTACCAGACCGTAGATCGACAGCTGCGGGTTGGCACCGATGCTGGTGGGGAACAGCGAGCCATCGAGGATCGACAGGTTCTCCAGCTGGTGATGCCGGCCCTTGCTGTCGACCACGGCCTGCTGCGGATCTTCGCCCATGGCGCAGCCGCCCATCACATGGGCGCTGGCCAGGCGCACGTCGTGGGCGCGATAGGACAGCCCGCCAATCTGCTGACGGAAGTCCGCCCAGCTGGTACTCAGGCGTCCGTGGGCGTGGCTGGGCATCACCGCCTTGGCTCCGGCGGCAAACTGGATTTCGCCCATGCTCAGGTAAGCGCGGCGCACGCCGTCCCAGAGGTAGTCGTTGAGCGGGTAGTCGAGTACCGGATCGCCGTTGTCGCGCAGGCTGACGCTACCGCCCTGGCTTTGTTCGTGGAAGCCGTCACGCAGCAGCGCCAGCAGGATGTTGCTCTGCGGCAGCGCGGCCATGCGCTGCAGGCTCTGCATGCCAAAGCCGCCCATCAGGGTGGCGGTAATGCTGGGCTGCATGGGCGGCACTTCCAGCTTGTAGCCCATCGGGCCACTGGTGCCCTGATCCCACTGGAAATGGTCCGAGTAGATCGACTGCGGCGCGCCGTAGTAGCCGTGGATGTCGCGCTCGTACTGGGCCAGGGTCAGGTTGACCGGATGCAGGAAGGTGCGTTTGCCGACGCGCTGGTGCGGGTCGGGTGCTTTGGAGCGCAGCAACAGGCCAGGATTGTTGATGCCGCCGCCGGCCAGCACAATATGCGGCGCGCGCAGGGTCAGACGTTGCCCGGCAGGGCGGCTGAGGTGCGCATCCATGGCCCGGCAGTGTACCGCGCTGACCCGGTCGCCGGTAAACGACAGGCGCTCGGCGCGGGCGCTGTGTACCAGCACGGCGCCCTTGTCCAGCGCCGCTGGCAGGGTGGTCACCAGCATCGATTGCTTGGCGTTGGTCGGGCAGCCGGTGCCGCAATAGCCCAGGTTCCAGCAGCCGCGCACGTTGCGGGGAATCACCTTCCAGTGGTAGCCCAACTGTTCGCAGCCTTGGCGAATGACGTCGTTGTTGGCATTCGGCGGGACGGCCCAGGGCGCCACGCCGAGGCGCTCTTCCATGCGGGCGAACCAGGGCGCCATGCTGGCGCTGTCCAGGCCCTTGACGCCGTGCTCGCTGGCCCAGTGTGCCAGGGTTGGATCGGGGGTGCGGAAGCTGCTGGTCCAGTTGACGGTGGTGGTGCCGCCGACGGTGCGACCCTGCAGGATGCCGATGGTTGCGTCGGCGGTCGCGCGGGCCGAGGCCTCCTGATACAGCTCGGCGTAGGCCTTGGCTTCGTCGTTCTTGAAGTCGCTGGAGGTCTTCAGCGAGCCCTCTTCCACCAGCAGCACGCGCAGACCGGCGTTGGCCAGAATCTCTGCGCTGGTGCCGCCACCGGCGCCGGTGCCGATAATGATGACATCGGCTTCCAGTTCGCGATCGCTGTCCAGCTCGCGCGCATCAATGACCTGCCAGCCGCGCGCCAGGCCCTGCAGGAAAATATCGGGTACAGGCATGGAAACCTCTCAGACTTGCGGCGGGCCGGGGTAGCCGACGGCGGCCCAGGATTGCGGGGTGGCGTACCAGGACAACTGCAGCAGCTGTGTGATGGCCTTGTGGCCCTTGCGCAACAGCTCGAAACGGCTGTCGCGCCAGCGCAGCAGGAAGGTTTCCAGTTGCTTTGGGCTAGCCTCGGCCAGATTGCCCCAGATGCCGGTCAGCGGGCCGCGGGTCAGCGGCAGCGACAGCATGCCCAGCAGGTTGAGGACTTCATCCTGGACAAAGGGGGAGGCGGCTTGCAGGGAGCGGTCCAGCTGGGCCGTGGCCAGGGTAATGGCGTCGGTCTCGGCAAACGCCGGGTGCGGGCCGATCACGGCAGGGTAGAGGGCGCGCAGCAGCGGCAGGTCAGAGTCGCGCAGCACTGCCAGATGGCTGGCTGGCGCGCTGCTGCTGCAGCCGCTGAGGCTGGCGGTCAGGCCGGCGGTGCCGAGCACCATGGTGGCGCCCAGACCCAGCTTGAGCAGGCTGCGCCGGTCAAGGCTCGGCGAGTTGGTATCAGGCATGGTCGTTCTTCTTTTTATTGTTGTTTACGCTGTCTCAGCGCAGAAACAGTTTGTACACGAGATTGAGCAGTTTGCCACCGTAGGGCGGGTAGATCGGCTTGGCGCCGTTGTAACGCTGCTTGATGTAGACGCCCTTGGCCTTGCTCATGGTGAGAAAGCCTTCGTGGCCGTGGTAGTGGCCCATACCGGAGGCGCCGATGCCGCCGAAGGGCATGTCATCCTGGGCCACATGCAGCAGCGCATCGTTGATGCACATGCCGCCGGCGTGGGTCTGCTCCATCAGTCGTTGCTGCTCGGCCTTGTCGTAGCCGAAATAATAGAGCGCCAGCGGACGCGGGCGCTCGGCGATGTAGTCGAGCGCGGCATCCAGATTGTCGTACGGCAGGATCGGCAGCAGCGGGCCGAAGATTTCGTCCTGCATGACCTTCATGTCGTCGTTGACGTCCAGCAGCAGGGTCGGCGCGATAATGCGTGTGCCGCTCAGATCCTCGTTACCCGGGTTGATCGGCAGGATGCGTGCGCCTTTCTCTTCGGCATCATTCAGGTAGCTCTGCAGGCGCTGATACTGCCGCGGGTTGATCACCTGGGTGAAGTCGGCGTTGTCGCGCAGGTTCGGGTACATCTGGGCAAACTGCGTATGCAGCGCCTGGGTCAGCTCCTCGACCCGGCCGCGCGGGCAGAGGATGTAGTCGGGGGCGACGCAGGTCTGGCCGGCGTTGACGCCCTTGCCAAAGGCAATGCGCTCGGCTGCGTCAGCCAGCGGCACGTCGGCAGACACGATGGCCGGTGACTTGCCGCCCAGCTCCAGGGTGACCGGGGTCAGGTTGTCGGCGGCCGCGCGCATCACGTGGCGGCCGATACTGGTAGCGCCGGTAAACAGCAGATGATCGAACGCCAGTTTGGAGAAGGCGACGCCCACGTCGGCTTCGCCAGTGACCACGGCGACGTGATCTTGCGGGAAGATCTCACCCAAGAGTTGTTCCAGCACCTCGGCGGTACGCGGGGTGGATTCGCTCATCTTGATCATCGCCCGGTTACCGGCCGACAGCGCGGTGATCAGCGGGCCGACGGCGAGAAACAGCGGGTAGTTCCAGGGCACGATGATGCCGACCACGCCCAGCGGTTGGTACACCACTTGCGCCTTGGCCGGTTGAAAGGCGATACCGACCCGACGGCGTGAGGGCTTCATCCAGCGGCGTACTCGCTTGCTGGCGTAATGAATGCCTTCGAGCGAGGGCATGATTTCCGCCAGCCGCGTTTCGTCCGCCGAGCGACGGCCGAAGTCGTCGCTGATGGCGTCGATCAGCGCCTGCTGGTGTTTCAGAATCCCTTGCTTGAGAGCCTGCAGCTGCTGAATGCGTTCGTCGGCGGAGGGCATGGGGGCCTTGCGAAACGCCGCGCGCTGGGCGTCGAACAGGTCGTGCATGCGGCTGATGGACTGCTGCTGCTCTTGCATGTAGGCGATATCGGCTACCATGGTGCCTCCGTCGGCTGGGTCAGCTGTGCCAGCACTGTTTTGTTGTTATCGGCGCTGTTGTCGTCGGCGAGGTCTGTGAGTCCTGCCGTTGTCGGTCTGGACTGTATTTCTAGAGTAATTGCTCTAAAGTGTCAAATAATCTGTGAGTGAAGCCGACCAACGACCATGAAAACCCGCGACCGCATCATCGAAGCCAGCCTGCAGTTGTTCAACGAGCAGGGCGAGCGCGCTGTTACCACCAACCACATTGCTGCGCATCTGGGCATGTCGCCGGGCAACCTCTATTACCACTTCCGCAACAAGCAGCAGATCATTGCCGAGCTGTTCGAGCGCTACGCTGCTGAAGCCGAGCAGAATCTGGCCTTGCCGCAGGGCCGGGCGCTCGATCTGGATGACAAGGCGCGTTACCTGGAGTCGATGGGTGCCACCATGTGGCGCTACCGCTTCATGCTGCGCGACCTGGAGCACTTGCTGGCCAGCGATGTGGAGCTGGCTGCGCGCTATCGGGCATTTTCGCGCCACTCCCTGCGGGCGATCGAGGCTATCTTCCAGGGCACGATTGATGCGGGCATTCTGGATGCCCGCTACGCCAACGCTGAGGTACTGGCGCTCAACAGCTGGTTGCTGATGACCAGCTGGGTCAACTTTCTCTGCACCACCATGCTCAACGACGCGCAGGATGACCTGACGCCGCAGATGCTGCGACGGGGCGTCTATCAGGTGTTGGCGCAGGAGCGCGGCCTGCTCAGCGAGGCCGCTCGCCCGGCGGTGGACGTGATGCTGGAACGGCTCTACTCGCCGCTCGCGGCAGACTGAAGCTGCTGTTGGAACCAGGCGGGAATGCGCCGCTCCAGATAGTAGCGCGGTTGCCAGGGCGGCCCTTCGATAAAGCCGACGTGACCACCGCCCTGGTGCAGCTCAAACTCGGTTTGCGGGCCGAGTTCGCTGAGCTGCGGCAGGCTGTGCGGGTAGACGAAGGGGTCGTTGTGGGCCTGAATCAGCAGACAGGGCACCTGAATTGCGCCGAGAAAATATCGGCTGCTGCAGCGTCGGTAGTAGTCCTGCGCGCTGGCATAGCCGTGCAGCGGCGCGGTCACCCGGCCATCGAAATCCCAGAAGGTATCCATTCCCTCCATTGAGCCCAACGCATCCAGCCGTGCCTGCTCGCTGTGCCTGCCTTGATGCTGGAACAGGCGCTTCTTGTTGCTGACGTAGGCCAGCATGTCACGCATGAAGCGGCCCTGGTAGACCCGCGAGAAGCCCACGCTGATGCGATCGGCGCATTGATCCAGCCGAAACGGCGCCGAGACTGCGACCGCCGCGTGCAATGGGCATTGGTCCGCACATTCACCCAGATATTTGAGCAGCACGTTACCGCCCAGTGAGTAGCCGGCGGCCGCCAATGTGCGCCCGGGATAGCGCAGCAGCACATGGTTGACCACCTCGGCCAGATCATCGCTGGCGCCAGAGTGGTAGGCGCGGGCGCTGTGGTTGGGCTCGCCCGAGCAGCCGCGCCAGTTGACCGCGACGCTACGCCAGCCGAGTTTCGCCAGTTGTTGTTGCTGGCCGAGGATATACAGCGAGCTGGAGCTGCCGGTCAGGCCGTGCAGCAGAATCACGCAGGGCGTATCGGGATGGTCCGGCCCGAACCAGTCGAGGTCGAGAAAGTCGCCGTCGGCGAGGGTCAGCCGCTCGCGCTCGCGATGCAGCAGGGGCGGACGGCGCAGCAGTGGGCTGAACAGGGTCTGCAGGTGGCCGCCGGGCAGCCAGCGCGCAGGCCGGAAGCGGCTCACGCTGCCCGGTGCCACAGGCTGTACCAGACCTGACCGGCGCGCTTTTCTCGGTGCAGTTGCCAGCTGCCGGGCAGGGTCAGCTGGCTGGGCGATTGCTCGCTTTCAATATAGATCTGTGCGTCGTCGGCCAGCCAGCCGTTGGCTTCCAGCGCGCTGCAGGCCGGTTCAAGCAGGCCCTGATGGAACGGCGGATCGAGAAACACCAGATCAAATTGACGCGGCGGCGTACCGCTCAGCAGGGACAGGCCGTCCTGCTGGACCACCTCGGCGCGATCGCATTCCAGTGTCTGCAGATGGCCGCGCAGGGTCTGCACCACATCCCGGCTGAGGTCACCGGCCAAAGCGCTGGCGGCGCCGCGAGACAGGGCTTCCAGGGTCAGCGCGCCACTGCCGGTGAACGGGTCCAGGCAATGGGCGCCGGGCACAGCGCTGCTCAGCCAGTTGAACAGCGTCTCACGTACGCGGTCGGGCGTCGGGCGCAGGCCCGGCTGCTCGGTAAAGCTGAAACGGCGGCTGCGCCACTCCCCCGCGATGATGCGTAGCTGGCTGACGCGCGCCTTGGTGCGAACGGGCTTCATGCGTCCTCGCTCTCTGTGGTCTGGGCTGCCGAGTCGCTCTCGGTGTCGCTGCTGTCTTGCTCCGGCTCCGGTTGCGGCGGGCCAACGGTGATGATCACGCGCCGGTCGGCCGGCAGCTGGCGGGCAAAGGCGTCGCGGATATCTTCGCTGGTCAGCGCTTGCACGCGATCCAGGAACAGCTGCATGTAGTTCAGCGGCAGGTCATAAAAGCCGATGGCGCCCAATTGCGAGACGATGGCGCCGTTGCTCGCGGTGCTGAGCGGAAATTCGCCCAGCATTTGCTGCTTGGCGCGGCTCAGCTCGGTGTCGGTCGGGCCGCTACGGATGAACTCATCCAGCACCTGATTGGCGACGTCCAGCGCCTGCTCGGCCTGGTCGGCGCGGGTCTGAATGCTGATATAGAAGGGGCCGGGCGCCTGCATGGCACTGAAGGTGCTGCGCGGCGAGTAGGCCAGCCCGCGTTGCTCGCGGATCTCATGGACCAGGCGTGAACCAAAGCCGCCACCGCCCAGGATCTGGTTGCCCAGATACAGCGCCGCGTAGTCCGGATCATCTCGGCTGATGCCCTGCTGAGCGATCAGCAGATGGGTCTGGTTGCTGGCAAAGTCGATGTGCTGGGTGCTGGCGCTGACCGGCTCGGGTGCCGGGGTACGCGGCGCAGCATCACCCTGCGGCATGGCGTCGGCAAGATGCTGGGCCAGTTGCTCGGCGCGCTGGCGGTCGACGGCGCCAACCAGCGCAATCACCGCATTGCTGGCGTTGTAGTAGGTTTGCTGGAAGCGCTGTAGGTCTTCGCGGGTGATGGCGTTGATGCTCTCTTGCGTGCCGTCCGGCGGGATGCCGTAGGGGTGGCCGGGATACAGGGTCGACCAGAGTGCTTCGCTGGCCTGGCTGTCCGGGCGCTGGCGGGCATAGCGCAGGCCGGCCAGCATCTGTTCGCGGATACGCTGCAGCGAGGCCTCGGGGAAGCTCGGTTTGGCCAGAATCTGCGCAAACAGCGACAGCGCCGGCTCCAGCTTGTCGCTGGCGGTCAGAGTGCGCAGGCCAAGCAGGCCCATATCGCGATGCGCGCTGTTGCTGAACTGCGCGCCCAGGCGTTCAAAGCCCGCAGCGATATCGCCGGCATCCAGATTGCCGGTGCCTTCGTTGAGCATGGCGTTGGTAAAACCGGCCAGGCCCGGCAGCTCGCCGTCGCGGCTGGCGCCGGCGGCAAACAGGATCTGCACATCCAGCATCGGCAGCTCATCGGCGTGCATGTAATAGACCGGAGTACCCTGGCTGGTCTGCCAGTGCTGCAGGTCCAGCCCGCGGCGCGCCGGCGGGGTGTCCAGGTCCAGCTCCTCTAGTGACTGCAGTGCGGGCAGCGGCTCGCCAAAGACTTCGCTGGCGGTGTCGGTGACGACCAGCGCCTCGGTAGGCACCTCGACCGGCTCGGGGATGGACTGCTCGGGCGCACGCTCAACCAGCAGGAACAGCATGCCGCCGAGTACCAGCAGGGCAATCAGCCAGCGCAGCGCGGAAAACGGGGAACGGGGGCTCATGGTTGTGCCTCCTCGGCAAGCGGCAGGTTGTAACTGCGGGTCAGACGGTCGCGCACCAGGTAGCGGCGGGCTACCTCGCTGATCTGTTCTGGGGTAATGGCCTGCAGGGCTGCGGTGTCTTCGTCCACCAGCTCCCAGGACAGCCCGACCACCTCCAGCTCACCGATGCGATTGGCCTGCGCCATGATGCTGTCCTGGGCGTAGACCAAGCCGGCGACGACTTGGGCCTGCACGCGGGCCAGCTCGTCCTCGCTGGGCGGGTTTTGCTTGAGCTCGTCGATTTCCTGCCAGATCGCCTCTTCCAGCTGCGGCAGGTCAATGTTGCGGGCCTCGTTGGGGATGCCGCTGAAGACAAACAGGCTGTCGCCCCGGGTGAAGGCATCGTAGCCGGTGCCCACCGAGGTGGCGATGGCCTGGCCACGCTCCAGATGGCTGGGCAGGCGTGCGCTGTAGCCGCCGTCCAACACGGCGCCGAGCAGGCGCAGGGCATGGACTTCCCAGGCCTCGCTGGCGGTGTTCAGCGAGGGCACGTTGAAGCCCATCAGCAACGTTGGCAGTTGCAGGTCCAGATGCAGTGTCATGCTGCGCTCACCGGGCGCGGATAGCTCCAGCGGTGTGCGAACCACCGGTTTGGCGCCGGCGGGCACGGCGCCAAAGTAGCGCTCGACCAGCGGCTTGACCGTTTCGGGGTACACATCGCCAACAATCACCAGCACCGCGTTGCCCGGCACATAGTGCTGTTTGTACCAGGCACGCAGGTCCTCGATGCTCATGCGCTCGATGTCGTGCATCCAGCCGATGACCGGCTGGCGATAGGGATTGGCGGTGTAGGCCTGAGCGAGGAAGCGCTCGTAGGCCAGGCCGTTGGGGTTGTCATCCACGCGCATGCGGCGCTCTTCCTTGATGACCTCGATCTCCTTGATGAACTCGTCCTCGGGCAGGGTCAGCAGGTGCATGCGCTCGGCTTCGAGTTCCAGCGCGACGGGCAGCTGGTCACGGCTGAGCATCTGGTAGTAGGCGGTGTAGTCGCGACTGGTCATTGCGTTCTCGCTGGCGCCCAGGCTGCTCAGCAGGTGTGAGGCCTGGCCCGGCTCCAGATGCTCGCTGCCCTTGAACATCATGTGTTCCAGCGCGTGGGACAGACCGGTCTGCCCGGGCGGCTCGTCGACCCCGCCGACCTTGTACCAGACCTGCGAGACCACCACTGGTGCGCGGTGGTCTTCGCGGATAATGACCTTCAGGCCATTGTCCAGAGTGTAACTGTGGGTCGGTTGACGACTCTCGGCATGGGCGAGGGGCGTCAGCAGCGGGAGTAGAAGCAGGAGGTAACGCAAGGGCAGCATGCAGGTATCCTGTTGTGCGGCGTGGTCGAAAGGCGGGCCGGCAGACGGCGGCTGCGGGTCATACCGCCCTCGGCTGAAGTGGGGTAGGATAACCCAACCTTCAATGAGGCGGACATGCGCCGCCGAACTCAGATAGTGACACTTCATGTTTGGTTCCAAAGACAAGCCGCAAGACACCGACACCCAGGACAACAGCAAAGCCGAGAAGAAGGGGCTGTTTGGCTGGGCCCGGCGCAAGGACAAGCCCGCCGACGCACCGGCACAGACGGATGCGCCGGCGCCGCTGAGTGGCGACCTGAATACCATCGAGGGCCGTGAGGCCGCCGCGCGCGAAGCCGCCGCCTCGCTGTTTTCCGAGCTGGGCCAGCAAGCGCCGGCCGAGCCACCAGCCGAGGCAGTCGAGCCCGCAGTGCAGCCTGAAACCAGCGGCTTTTTTGCCCGCATGCGCCAGGGGCTGTCCAAGACCAGCGCCAACCTCGGCGAGGGCATGGCCAATCTGTTCCTCGGCGAGAAAGAAATCGACGACGAGCTGCTGGAGGAGATGGAAACCCGCCTGCTGATGGCCGACGTGGGTATCGAAGCCACCACCATGATCATGGAAACCCTGCAGCAGCGCGTTACCCGCCGCCAGGTCTCCAGCCGCAAGGCGCTGTACCGCGCGCTGCAGGATGAACTCGAAGCGCTGCTGGCGCATGTCGCCAAGCCGCTGGAAATCGACACCAGCAAGAAGCCCTATGTGATTCTGGTGGTTGGCGTGAATGGCGTCGGCAAGACCACCACCATCGGCAAGCTGGCCAAGCGTCTGCAGGGCGAGGGCAAGCAGGTGATGCTGGCCGCTGGCGACACCTTCCGCGCCGCCGCCGTCGAGCAGCTGCAGGTCTGGGGTGAGCGCAACAAGATTGGTGTGATTGCCCAGCACACCGGTTCGGACTCTGCGTCGGTGATCTTTGATGGCCTGCAGGCGGCCAAGGCGCGTGGCGCCGACGTGCTGATCGCCGACACCGCCGGGCGTCTGCATAACAAGGATCACCTGATGGACGAGCTGGCCAAGGTCAAGCGCGTCATGGCCAAGCTGGATGCCGACGCGCCCCACGAGGTGATGCTGGTGCTGGACGCCGGCACCGGCCAGAATGCGATCTCGCAGACCAAACTGTTTGACCAGGCGGTTGGTCTGACCGGTCTGACCCTGACCAAGCTGGACGGCACCGCCAAGGGCGGGGTGATCTTCGCGCTGGCCAAGCAGTTCGGCCTGCCGATCCGCTTTATCGGGGTGGGCGAGCAGATCGACGACCTGCGTCCCTTTACCGCATCGGACTTTGTCGCGGCACTGTTTGGACAGAAGCCATAAATGATTCGCTTTGAGCAGGTCAGCAAGCGCTATTCCAACGGTCATCAGGGGCTGGATAACCTCAGCTTTCATATTCGGACCGGCGAGATGGTGTTCATTACCGGCCATTCAGGCGCCGGCAAGAGCACCCTGCTCAAGCTGATCATGTGCATGGAGCGCCCCAGCAGTGGCGCCGTGCACGTGGGCGGGCAGAATCTGCGTGACCTGGGCAGTGACGATATTCCCTACCTGCGCCGTCAGGTGGGGGTGGTGTTTCAGAATCACCAGCTATTGTTTGATCGCACGGTCTTCGACAACGTCGCATTGCCGCTGATCATCAATGGCACGCCGAGTGATGAGGTGGGCCGCCGGGTGCGCGCCGCGCTCGACAAGGTCGGTCTGCTGAGCAAGGAAAATAGCTACCCCATTGCCCTCTCCGGCGGTGAGCAGCAGCGCGTCGGCATTGCCCGCGCCGTTGTGCACAAGCCTGCCCTGCTGCTGGCGGACGAGCCGACCGGTAACCTCGACCCGGAACTGTCGGCGGAAATCATGGGGCTGTTTGAAGACTTCAATCGCGTGGGGGTGACGGTGATCATCGCCAGTCACGACCTGCCGCTGATCGCCCGCCTGCACCACCGCACGCTGACCCTCGATCAGGGCCGCCTGCTGGCGGATGGAGAGTCCTGATGAGCGCCAATAAACCTACCCAGCCCGCTCGTCGCAAGGCGCCGAGCGGTGCCGCGCGCTCCCAGCGCAACTGGCGTCACCCGTTGCGCAGCTGGCTGGGCAGCCACCGTACCAGTGCCCTGCAGGCACTGGAGCGCGTGCGGCACTACCCGTTCAGCAGTGCCATGACCATTCTGGTCATGACCATCGCCCTGGCGTTGCCCATGGGGCTCTCGGTGCTGATCAATCAGGTCAAGCAACTGGGGGTGAACTGGCAGGAGGCGGCGCAGATCTCGGTTTATCTGGCCGATAGCGTCAGCGCCGAGCAGCAACAGACGCTGACCGAGCAGGTTGGTCAGCTCGCCGGTGTCGCCAGCGCCCAGCTGCTTGACAAGGACCTGGCCCTGGCCGAGTTTCAGCAACACGCCGGCATGGGCGACGCCCTGTTGCAGCTCGACTATAACCCCTTGCCCAGCGTCATCGTGGTGACCCCCAAGAGTATCGAAGGCGGCGCGGCTGCGCTGGAGCCGCTGCGTGACCGGCTGGTGGCGCTGGACGGGGTCGATCAGGTGCAGATTGACCTGCTCTGGGTCGAGCGCCTGTCGGCGATTCTGGCGATGTTCGAGCGCTTTGCCGGTGGTCTGGCGGTGCTGTTGATCATCGCCCTGTTGCTGGTGATGGCCAACACTATTCGCCTGGCGATCGAAAGCCGCCGCGAAGAAATTCTGGTGATCAAGCTGGTCGGCGGAACCGACGCCTTTGTCCGTCGTCCATTTCTCTATATCGGTGTGCTGTACGGCCTGCTGGCCGGCCTGCTGGCCTGGGTGCTGCTGGCGCTGGGGCTGGCCTGGCTGAATGTCACGGTGGAACGGGTCGCGGCGCTCTACCAGAGCGACTTCGCCTTGTTCGGCATGCCGTTCACTGACGGCCTGGCCCTGGTCTTCGGCGCCATGCTGCTCGGTCTCGCCGGCGCCTGGCTGGCGGTGGGACAGCACGTCAGGGCGATTGAGCCGCAGTGAGGCAGCTTCAAGCTGCAAGCGGATGGCGCCGGTCTTCCGGTCTGGGGTTTTGCTTGCAGCTTGTGGCTTGCAGCTTGAAGCTAGCGTGAGCCGCCGTTGAACTTTAGCCTACGTTCACAGTCCGATTTTGCGGTGATACACTGGGCCGTCATTTTTAGCGAGGTAGCGCATGAGCACTGCACTGCAGCCTGTTCATAATCTGGCTCCGGGAGCCAATCTCGAAGCCTACATCCAGAGCGTCAGCAGCATTCCTGTTCTGAGCGCAGACGAGGAGCGCGTGCTGGCTGACCGCCTGTACTATCACGAAGACCTTGAAGCCGCCCGCCAGCTGGTCATGTCCCATCTGCGCTTTGTGGTGCATATTGCCCGCAGCTATTCGGGCTACGGCCTGGCGCAGTCCGACCTGGTGCAGGAAGGCAACGTCGGCCTGATGAAGGCCGTCAAGCGCTTCAATCCGGAGATGGGCGTGCGCCTGGTGTCCTTTGCCGTGCACTGGATTCGCGCCGAGATCCATGAGTTCATTCTGCGCAACTGGCGCATCGTCAAGGTGGCTACCACCAAGGCCCAGCGCAAGCTGTTCTTCAATCTGCGCAGCGCCAAGAAGAAGCTGGCCTGGCTGTCGCAGAACGAAGTTGAAGCCGTGGCCGCTGACCTGGGCGTGGCCGAGCGCGAAGTGCGCGAGATGGAAAGCCGCCTGTACGGGCAGGACCTGGGTTTTGATGGTGCTCAGGACGACGACGATGACCACGCCTACGCGCCGGTGCATTATCTGGAAGACAAGCGTTACGATCCGGCTACCCAGCTGGAGTCGGCCGACTGGTCGGACAGCGCCAGCAGCAGTCTGCTGAGCGGTCTGGACGAGCTGGACGAGCGTAGCCGCGACATTCTCTATCAGCGCTGGCTGGCCGAGGAAAAGGCCACGCTGCACGAGTTGGCGGCCAAGTATCAGGTGTCGGCCGAACGTATCCGGCAGCTGGAAAAGAACGCCATGAACAAGCTGAAAAAGAACCTCGAGACCGAGGTCGCCATCTAAGGCGTCAGTTGGACTGAAAGGGCATCCACGGGATGCCCTTTTTGTTGGTGAGGCCGTCCGCCCGACCACCCCATTTTGTGTACCCGATCAGATAACAAGACCAAGGAGTAACGCATGACGCGCCGTCAGGGTGTGCGACTGGCCACACTGTTTACTGTGGTAATTCTCGCTTTCTATGCTTTTGGCTACTGGCAGTCGAAGCCGGCTGCGCCGGAGCCGATGGACTGGTACGGCCAGTATCAGGAGTCGCTGTTCAAACCCCTGCAGGCCCAGCGTCTGACGCTGGCTGATACCGGTGCGGCGCTGGGGCACGGCACCCTGTGGATGATCAGCTCCGAGGGTGAGCCGCTGCTGGTGAGTCGCTACACCCTGGAGAGCGACGATCTGAGCTGGCGTGCCCAGGCGGTGATCGCGCTGACGCCCGAGCAGACTGACAGCCTGGTGCAGGCCCAGGCCTGGCAGCCGGAGCTGCCCGATCAGCCGATCAGCTCGGCGGTGGGTGATGCCCTCAAGGACCGCAAGGTCGTGCGCTTGAGCATGATCCCCAACGAGCCGATGTCGCTGGCGCAGGTGCAGGGCACCTTCGGCAATCCCGACCTGCGACTGCCGGTCAGCGAAGGCGAAGCCTGGGTCTATCCGAAGGTGGGGGCCGTGGTCGCCGTGGGCGAAGAGCAGGCGCATTCCATCATGTTTGGCCTGCGCGAGGACCTGGGCCAGTAGCCTAAGCGCGCAAATGCCCTGCACGCTTGATTGGGCTGTTTGGCGTTAATTGCAGCGACCTGATGCTCTGCGCGGCTCAGATCTCCAGCCGGTTGCGCCAGTAACGCAGAGTCAGCCAGTCCGGCAGCGGTTTGCCGGCTTCCATCCGGTCGAGATAGTGTCGTCCGCCCAATTGCTGGCTTTGCTGACGAATCCAGTTGGCGCGGCGCAGGGCGTGCGGTGGTGGGCTGGCGGCATCCCAGTTCAGCGGGCTGGGCAGCACCGCCGCCAGCTGGGCCGATTGCTGGCTGGACAGGTAGCTGGCGCCTACACCGAAATGGTGCTGGGCCGCCGCTTCCACGCCATAGACGCCGTGATCCCACTCGGCGATATTCAGATACATCTCCAGAATCCGCTGCTTGGGCCAGATCAGCTCGATGCCGAGGGTAAACCAGGCTTCCAGTCCTTTGCGGATGTAGCTGCGGCCAGACCAGAGGAACAGGTTCTTGGCGACCTGCTGGCTGATGGTGCTGGCGCCGCGCAAGTTGCCGCCCTGCATGTTATGTTCCACGGCGGCGCGGATGGCCTTGAGATCAAAACCGTAGTGCTCGGCAAAGCGCTGGTCTTCGGCGGCGATCACGGCCATCTTCATGCTGTCGGGGATTTGCGCGTAGGGCGTCCATTGGTACTGCCGCTGATAGCCTGGCTGGTCGCGCTCGGTCACCCAGCGCTCGACCATCAGCATCGAGCCGGGCGCGGGTGCCCAGCGCAGCACGACGATAGGCAGCAGGCTGACGGCGGCGGCAATCAGCAGCCACTTGGCAATCTTGCGCAGGATACGTTTGAACATGGGCGTCCGGGTGGCGAGTCTGCCCGGAGTATAAACCGAGGGAGTAAAGCATGGCCAAGTGGCTGTTGATGTTGGCATCACTGAGTGGGTTCACCGGTGTGGCGCTGGGGGCGTTTGCGGCGCACGGGCTGCGCGGCAAGCTGCCGGAAAACCTGCTCAATGCCTTTCAGACCGGGGTGAGCTACCAGCTGTGGCACACCATGGCGTTGATCGGTGTCGCGCTGCTGTTGCTGCGCAGCCCGGAGAGCACGCTGCTGAAGGTGACCGGCGTGCTGTTCGCCGTGGGTATCCTGCTGTTTTCCGGCAGCCTGTACGTGCTGGCTCTCAGCGGCCTGGGCAAGTTGGGCATGATCACCCCGCTGGGCGGCGTGCTGTGGTTGATTGCCTGGCTGTGTCTGGGCCTCGCCGTCTGGCGCACGGTCTGAACTGGCGTGGCCAGCGGGCGGCAAAGGGCGTTATCATAGCGCCCTTGTCGCCGATCAATAATGGCCGCGCCACGCTGCCTTATCATCTCCATCCGTTGTTACCGAGCGCCCATGCAGATTCTCTTGAACGGTGAGCCCCACCACCTGGACCAGCCCTTGACTCTCAGCGAGCTGATCGCGCAGCTGGGCCTGACCGGCAAGCGCCTGGCGGTCGAGTTGAACCTTGAGATCGTGCCGCGCAGCCAGCATGCCGACACCCGCCTGGGCGAGGGTGACCGGGTGGAAATCGTGCATGCCATCGGTGGCGGCTAACCCAATCCTCGTTGGAGACCCTGATGACTGATATGACCCAGGATGCGCTGGAAATCGCCGGCGTTCGCTACCGTTCCCGTCTGCTGGTCGGCACCGGCAAGTACCAGGACCTGGACGAGACCGGCCGCGCGATCGAAGCCTCGGGTGCCGAGGTTGTCACTGTTGCCATCCGCCGCACCAATATCGGCCAGAACCCGGACGAGCCCAACCTGCTGGACGTGGTGTCGCCGGATCGCTATACCATTTTGCCGAACACCGCCGGTTGCTACACCGCCGATGAAGCGGTGCGTACCTGCCTCCTGGCCCGCGAGCTGCTGGATGGCCACAAGCTGGTCAAGCTGGAAGTGCTGGCCGACCAGAAGACCCTGTTCCCGAACGTGGTAGAAACCCTCAAGGCGGCCGAAGTGCTGATCAAGGACGGCTTTGACGTCATGGTCTACACCAGCGATGACCCGATCATCGCCCGCGAGCTGGCCGCCATGGGCTGCGTCGCAGTGATGCCGCTGGCCGGTCTGATCGGCTCCGGCATGGGCATCTGCAATCCCTGGAACCTGCGCATTATTCTGGAAGAAGCCACCGTACCGGTGCTGGTGGATGCCGGTGTCGGCACCGCCTCTGACGCCACCATCGCCATGGAGCTGGGCTGCGCCGGTGTGCTGATGAACAGTGCTATCGCCCACGCCGATCAGCCGGTGCTGATGGCCCAGGCCATGCACCATGCCGTCGTGGCTGGCCGCGCTGCCTATCTGGCCGGCCGCATGCCGCGCAAACTCTACGCTTCGGCGTCCTCGCCGCTGGACGGCACCCTGCGCTGAGCAGGCTATTCTTCTGTCAGGCGCTCTTCGGGGCGCCGTTTTATCCGACTCACGACCGAGCACCTCATGTCCGATACGCCCGAACTGCCCGACAGCGCAGAGACCCCCAACACCGATAACCCGCCACGCCGCGCCATTCGCAGCTTCGTCATGCGCGCTGGCCGTATGACTGAAGGCCAGCAGAAGGGCATTGATCAGGGCTGGCCGCGCTTTGGTCTGACGCTGGATCAGGGCATGCTCGACCTGGATGCCCTGTTTGGTCGTAGCGCACCGCGCACGCTGGAGATCGGCTTTGGTATGGGCCATTCGTTGCTGCAGATGGCCGCCGCTGCGCCCGAGCAGGATTTTATCGGCATTGAAGTACACCGTCCGGGTGTTGGCGCGTTGCTCAACGGCTTGCTGACAGAAGGGCTGAACAACGTACGGGTATTCGACTGCGACGCGATTGAAGTGCTCAACCGCTGCATCCCGGATGGCAGTCTGGACCGCTTGCTGCTGTTCTTCCCGGACCCGTGGCACAAGAAGAAGCACCACAAGCGTCGCATCGTGCAGCCGGCCTTTGCCGAGCAGGTGCGCCGCAAGCTGAAGGTCGGTGGTGTGTTTCATATGGCCACCGACTGGGAGCACTACGCCGAGCACATGCTGGAGGTCATGAACGTCGCCCCCGGTTATCGCAACCAGGCGGGCGAGGCCGGTTATGTACCGCGTCCCGAAGAGCGCCCGATCACCAAATTCGAGCGCCGTGGCGAGCGCCTCGGCCACGGCGTGTGGGACTTGAAGTTCGAACGAGTCGACTGATCAGGCGGTTGTTCGCGCCGTTCGCCTGACTGGATCCCCGCCTGCGCGCAC
>NZ_NTMR01000034.1 GCF_002307495.1 Pseudomonas abyssi
CCCCGCCTTCGCGGGGATGACGTGTTGGTGGTTTGCGGGGATGACGTGGTGGTAATTCACGGATGCGCTGTGTGGTGTTTTGCGGGAGTGACGTGCGGCCGGGTCGCGGGGACGAGACAGGTGGGGTTACGGGAAGGCCGAGTTCCAACTCGGCCATGGGTGCTGCAGGCAAGTGAGCTGGTCGAGCGGGAGCTCGACCTTCCCGGAATGTGCCCCTACCAGAATGCGACCTTTCCGGGACGCGACCACCCCGCGATGCGCGCTACCCGAGGAGCGACCCTGTCGGGGATCGCAGCATGCCAGGCGCTAGCCCTTCCCCACCAAATCCCAGACAAAAAAAGGGCGTGACCGAAGTCACGCCAAAGTTTCACGAACAGACTTGCAGAACGAGGGGCATGTCCCTCAGGGGTAGTACTCAGGGCCGACAACTCACCACCAGCCCCTAGCGCCCCGGCAGGTGGAGCAACCTGCGCGGGGTTTGCCTGGGTGGGCTTAGAAGAAGCCCAGCGGGTTGACGTCGTAGCTGACCAGCAGGTTCTTGGTCTGCTGGTAGTGGTCGAGCATCATTTTGTGGTTCTCGCGACCGACGCCGGACTTCTTGTAACCACCGAACGCGGCGTGGGCCGGGTACATGTGGTAGCAGTTGGTCCAGACGCGACCGGCCTGGATGCCGCGGCCTACGCGGTAGGCGCGGTTGATGTCGCGGGTCCAGAGACCGGCGCCCAGGCCGAACTCGGTGTCGTTGGCAATCGCCAGGGCTTCTTCTTCGGTCTTGAAGGTGGTAACGCTGACCACCGGGCCGAAGATTTCTTCCTGGAAGATGCGCATCTTGTTGTGGCCTTTGAGCAGGGTCGGCTGGATGTAGTAGCCATTGCCAAACTCGGCACCCAGACGCTCTGCGCCGCCACCGATCAGGAACTCGGCACCCTCTTCGCGGGCGATTTCCATGTAGGACAGGATCTTGTCGAACTGCTGCTCGGAGGCCTGCGCGCCGACCTGGGTGTCGGTATCCAGCGGGTTGCCGCGCTTGATGGTACGGGTACGCTCCAGCACCATGCCGATGAAGTCGTCGTACATGTCTTCCTGGATCAGCGCGCGGGACGGGCAGGTGCACACTTCACCCTGGTTGAAGAACGCCAGCACCATGCCTTCTACGGCTTTGCTGACGAAGGATTCTTCCGCCTGCATGATGTCGGAGAAGTAGATGTTCGGCGACTTGCCGCCCAGCTCCACGGTAGACGGGATGATGTTTTCCGCAGCGCATTTGAGGATGTGACGGCCAACCGGGGTGGAACCGGTGAACGCGAGCTTGGCGATGCGCGTGCTGGTGGCCAGCGCTTCACCGGCTTCGCGGCCATAACCGTTGACCACGTTGAGTACGCCCGGCGGCAGCAGGTCGCCGATGACTTCCATCAGCACCAGAATGCTCAGCGGGGTTTGCTCGGCCGGTTTCAGCACGATGCAGTTACCGGCAGCCAGGGCCGGTGCCAGTTTCCACGCGGCCATCAGCAGCGGGAAGTTCCACGGAATGATCTGACCAACCACGCCCAGCGGCTCGTGGAAGTGGTAGGCGGCGGTGTGCTCGTCCAGCTCGGCGGCACTGCCTTCCTGCGCGCGGATGCTGCCGGCAAAGTAGCGGAAGTGGTCGACGGCCAGCGGGATGTCGGCGTTCAGGGTTTCACGCACGGCCTTGCCGTTGTCCCAGGTTTCGGTGACGGCGAGCAGTTCGAGGTTCTGCTCGATGCGGTCGGCGATTTTCAGCAGGATGTTGCTGCGCGCCTGCACGGAGGTCTTGCCCCAGGCATCTTTGGCAGCGTGAGCGGCGTCCAGCGCCTTGTCGATGTCTTCTGCGGTGGAGCGCGGGATTTCACACACGGCGTTGCCGGTGACCGGCGTCAGGTTGGTGAAGTACTGGCCTTTGACCGGCGCGACAAACTCGCCATTGATGTAGTTGCCATAGCGAGACTTGAAGGAAACGACTGAGCCTTCGGCTCCGGGTTGTGCATAGATCATTGTTGTTTTCCTCTGAGCGAAGCCTGACCCCGCACGGGTCAAGTCATGGTTCGATCTTAGTAATGGGTCCGGGGTGTCTGGTATGCGCCGTTGGCAGGGTTGACGTCGTTATTTAGTAGTAGATTGCCCGACCCATGGCACCCTCTCAGGCTAGCTGCCACGCCGCACGGCGGTGCTGCGGCCGACCAGCGGTCAGGCACGCTGCACCCGCAGCACGCCGGTATCGATGGCCAGATGCACCAGCTCGGTCAGCGAGCTGACGTTAAGTTTTTGCTTGAGCACGGTGAGGTTGTTGGAGACGGTCTTGCTGCTGATGCACAGGTTCTCGGCGATCAACCTCGGCGCCACGCCACGGGCGAGCATCACGAAGATCTCGAACTCGCGCTGGGTGACGTCGCGCAGGCGCGGATCGAGGCGTTCATCGCTGCCGGCGCAGGCCAGCTGGGTGGCCAGCTCCTGCTCGATATAACGATGCCCCTTGAGGCAACGCCCCGCCGCGTCGCAGAGCACCTCGGGCGATGCCGTCTTGGTGATATAGCCGAGCGCCCCGGCGGCGAGTGCCTGACGCACCAGCGGCAGTTCGTCATGCATGCTGAGAAACAGGATGCGCAGCAGCGGCCAGCGCTGCAGCAGGCGACGGGCGGTTTCGATGCCGCTGATGCCGGGCAGGCCAATATCCAGCAAGACCAGGTCGGGTACGCGCTGCTGCGCGGCCACCAGGGCGTCCTCCCCGCTCTCCACGGCGCGAATCTCCGCCTGCGGCAGCATCTCACCCAGCAGGCAGGCACAGCCGTGGCGCACCATGGGGTGATCGTCCACCAGCAGCAGGTTCATGGTTGCAGCTCGTGCTGGGCGGAGACGCTGGCGGCGGGGCTATCCACCGCCAGCAGGCGGTCGGTGCCCAGCAGGCACAGCAGCATAAGGGTCAGGTGCAGCAGGGTTCGCAGACAGTGCATGGTGGTGGTCCACTTGTTTTCTGCCCATGCTATGCCGCTCGCGCGCGAGCAAAATACGACCTTGGTACCGCCAACCCGCTACTTTCTGCATATGGGCTTGCAACCGCAGCCGCGCCATACTGCCGGCAAACACCAACCGGACTGCCGCCATGCGCCTGCTGATCGTGCTGACCGCCTTTTATCTTTTCGCCCTGAGCGCCGCTACCCTGGTGGCAGATGAACGCCTGAATGACCTGTTGCAGAGCGCTGAATCACCGATAGCCGCCCGGCAGATAGCGCTTGCTCCGAGCACCTGCGACCTACTACTTTAGTACTGGTTTGTAGTGCCAACGTCTCATTTAAAAGACACCCTACTGGCGATGTAATGCCTACAGTGCCAACCGCCTTGGCTGCATACATAAAAAAATAAAACGGGTTACCAAGCCATGTACAAGATACTCATAGCTGACGACCACCCCCTGTTCCGCGAGGCCATCTGCAACGTCATTGGCAGCGGCTTTCCGGGCAGCGAGCTACTGGAAACCTGTGACCTGGACAGCGCGCTGGCGATCGCCCGCGAACAGGACGACCTGGACCTGATCCTGCTGGATCTGAACATGCCCGGCATGCATGGCCTCAACGGCCTGATCACGCTGCGCAACGAGTCACCGTCGATTCCGGTGGTGATTGTCTCGGCCGAGGAAGACAAGCAGGTTGTGCTGCAGGCCATCACCTACGGCGCGGTGGGCTTTATCACCAAGTCCTCCCCGCGTGCGCAGATGACCGAAGCCATCGAGCAGATTCTCGACGGCAACGTCTACCTGCCCTCCGACATCATCCGCGCCAACCACACCATCACCCGCCGCAACCCCGAGGAGTACCCCATCTCCCCGGAACTGCTCTACGCCCTCACCCGCAAGCAGTTGCTGGTGCTGGAGCGCATGGCCAAGGGTGAATCCAACAAGCAGATCGCCTACCACCTGGACATCGCCGAAACCACGGTCAAAGCCCACGTGTCTGCCATTTTACGCAAGCTGAATGTGCATAACCGGGTACAGGCGATTTTGTCGGCCAGTGATGTGGATTTCAGTGCGTATTTGCGGCGCTGAGCGGGGCTGACTGCCCCTTCCCTTCTACGTTTGCACACCGCGTTCGTAGGGGCACGGCATGCCGTGCCCGCCGTCCCCCGATACATCCGCGGCTGTGATAATTATCTAGGCCAACTTGTCGTCCTGGTTTCGCCTTCCCGGCGAGCCAAGGGGGGGGCTGCTTGCCCAGCCCCCCTTAGCGATCCCCCGGGGCACCCGACTACGCGGCCCTGCGGGTTCGCTGCGTTGCTCGATTCATCGGGGAAGCCTCGCCGGCCGCGCGAAAACTCGTCGCTACGCTCCTCAGACACCCTACGCTTCTTTTTCCCGATAAATCTGCGCTACTCGCCCGCGTAAACGGGATCTGGGGCCGTGCGCACTCGCCCCACTTCTCCGCAATAAAAACCACACACAGGTAGCTCGAGCTCCCGCTCGACCAGCGAACCTCCGTGCGACCCCGCGGCCAAGTTGGAACTCGGCTGTCCCGGAAGGCATGCCCTACCAACGAGGATGAAGTGCGCACGGCCAAAACTCCCCTTCAAGCTGTCGAGTAACGCAGGGGACGAGCGATCAGCGGGGCGGACTGTCTGAGGAGCGAAGCGACGAGTTTCCGCCACGCCGCTTGGCACCGAGTAACGCAGAGAAGCCGAAGGCCAGCTTGGCGGGGCCCAAGCTGGTCGCGACCTTTCTTTTGGTTACGGCTCGATGGCCAAGCAAAGAAAAGTGACTCGCCAGGAAGGCGAAAGGAATCTCAATGAATGCGAGGAAAGGAGCTTTCAGTTAATGCGATGACAAACGGGCAGCAGGTACTCCCTAACCACTCACCGCCAACAAATGACTCATCGCGGTTTTCAGTTTCATCGGTTTGACCGGTTTGTGCATCAGCACATGGCCCAGCTCACGCACCTGCAGCTTCAGCGCGTTGCTGTAGTTGGCGGTGATCAGCAGCACCGGCAGTGGCGTGCCGCGGCGGGCGTTGATGCGGCTGACCACATCGACGCCGTTGACGTCATTGTCCAGATGGTAATCGGCAATCAGCAGATCAGCCGGCGCGTGGAAGTTGTCCACCTGGGCGGCGAGATCTTCTTCTGACAGCGCGGTGATCACCTCACAGCCCCAGCCTTCCAGCAGGGTACGCATGCCGGCACAAATGGCGGCGTCGTTATCCAACACCCAGACGGTCGAACCGGGCAGGTGTTCGCCGATACGCGCCGAGACCGGTTCGCCAGCCTGGGTGGTCGGTTGCAGGCGACCAAAGGGCACCTCCACCGCAAACACCGAGCCGCGCCCTTCTACCGAACGCACGCTGATACGGTGGCCGAGCATGCGGGCAATCTTGTCGACAATGGCCAGGCCCAGGCCGAGACCGCGGTCACGGGTATTGGCGCTGGGGTTGACCCGTTTGAACTCCTGAAAAATCTCCTGCAGTTTGTCTTGTGGAATCCCCAGCCCGGTGTCCCACACTTCGATGCGCAGTCCGTGCGCCTGCCGCCGGCAGCCCAGCAGAATGCGGCCGCGCGGTGTGTAGCGAATGGCATTGGTGAGAAAGTTGCGCAGAATGCGCACCAGCAACTGGGCGTCGCTGCGCACCACTGCCCGGCAGCCAACAAAGTGCAGAGCCAGCCCTTCGCTGCCGGCGATCTGGCGGCATTCGTTGGCCAGGTTGTCGAGCAGATCAGCCAGCACAAAGGCGCTGATGTCCGGTTTGATCACACCGGCATCGAGCTTGGAAATATCCACCAGAGTGCCCAGCAGGTTCTCCACGTCCTCCAGCGAATGACTGACCTGACGCACCAGTGACGCACCGGACTCCGGCAAGCTGTCGTGCTGTTCCAGCAGCGCCCCGGTAAACAGCCGGGCGGCATTGAGCGGCTGCAGCAGGTCGTGGCTGACCGCGGCAAGAAACTTGGTCTTGGACAGGTTGGCCTGTTCCGCCTCGCGTTTGGCTTCGCGCAGCCGGGCTTCGGCCTCGGTACGCTCGCGAATTTCTTCGCGCATCTGGCCATTGACCTCGGTCAGCTCCTGGGTGCGCTCGCGCACGCGCTGCTCCAGGTGCTGATAGGCCTGATGCAGGGCTTCAGAGGTGCGCCGCCGCTCGGTGATATCGCGGATCAGCACAAAGATGCCGACCACTTCGCCGTCGCCATCACGGTTGGGCACATAGGAGCGCAGCAGGTAGCGCTGCTGTCCATCCAGGCTGGGCTCGGCAAACTCGAAACTCAGACTCTCGCCCCGGAAGGCGCGCTGAATGTAGGGCTGCAGCCGCTCGAACAACTGGCTGCCATGAACGCGGTGCAGGGTCTGGCCAAGAATCTCACCGCGCGCCCAGCCGTACCAGTCTTCGTACACCTTGTTGGTGAACTGGTAGGTCAGATCTGCGCCAACATAGGCAATCAGCGCCGGCACATGGTCGGTGATCAGGCGCACCCAGCGCTCGCTTTCCTGCAGGGCGCGGGCGTAGAGATCGCGCTCGGTGATATCGGTAAAGGTGTTGACGAAGCCGCCGGTCGGCATGGGGTGGCTGCGCACCTCCAGCACCCGCCCGCTGGACAGGCGCTGCTCACAGGTGAGCAAGGGCGCGCCCTGATGGTTAAGGCTGTAGGGTGTGAACAGCTCCAGCTCGCTGTCTTCGATCACCTCGGCAAAGGGCCGGTGGGCTTCAATCGGCGCCAGCCCGGACAACTCCAGGAAGCGCCCGTTCCAGACCTCCAGCGCGCCGTCATCGTTGACCACCGCAACGCCCTGGGACAGGCTGTCCACGGTGCGCTGCAGCAGCCGGGTTTTCTGCTCCAGGGCCTTCTCCCGCCGCGCCTTCTCGGACTGTTTGAGGTCGGTAATATCGGTGTACATGATCACCAGCCCGCCCTCACGCGTGGGCCGCTCGCTGACCTGCATCCAGCGCTGATCGCGCAGCTGGTGCAGCAGTTGGCCGTCGGCAGCGGCGTCGGTCTCGACCACCAGGCCGGTGGTCAGCGCCAGGCGCTTGACCTCATTGAGTGAAGTGCCCTCGGTCACGCACACGCCGGTGCCCTGCCAGAAGGCGGCAAAGCGGCTGTTGAACAGGACGATGCGGCGCTGCTCGTCAAACAGCACAAAGGCGTCGGATACGCTTTCAATGGCGTCGATCAGATAATGGTGGGCCTTTTCCGCCCGGGCACGCGCATCGCTGAGCAGGCGGTTGCTGGCCTGCAGCTCGGCCATGGTGTCGTTCAGCGCCTGGGTACGCTCTCGCACCTGCTCGGCCAGCTCGACCGAATGCTGAAACGCCGCGTAGCTTTCGGTGCGCTGGCTGGAACTGGACTCGACCCGCTCGATCAGCGCGGCGTTGATGCGCTGCAACTTGCTGTTGGCCGCCCGCAGCGCCTCCACCTCGGCCTGCAGCGCCTGGGCGTCCGCCGCGCCGCTGTCGGCGCTGCGCAGATCAACGAGGGAAGGCAAAGGCCACCCCGGTGAAGGTCTGGTTGATATGCATGCCGTTGAACTGCTCACCGTAGGTGTTAAAGCCGATCACCCGGTTGGCCGCCAGAAAGTCGGACATGCGTTGATCCTCCCCGCGCAGCTCGGCCTCCATGCGGCGCAAAAAGCAGTCGCAGCCCAGAATCAGAACCGGTTCGCCCAAACGCTGGCGCAGCTGTTCAAACTGCAAACGCAAGTTGGGCAGCAGCTCGCCGGGCGTCATGGCGGTAAGCACGATGCCGGTGTCCACCGCGCAGTAGAAAGTCAGGCTGCGATCGGCGTTGACCCGCTGGATAGAGCGCACATAGAACTGATCACGGATACGCACCGCCAGCGCGTTGAGGGCAAAGTGCTCGGCCCGCAGCGCGTCCAGCGGCACCCCCACCAGCCTGGCGTATTCCTCTGCTGCCGGTTCGGCGTTCAGTTCCAGCACCGTGCGGCTGGCACTGTCGGCGGCGGTAACTACCAGCTTGCTGTCTGTGGGCTTGAGGTGATGGGTGGTAAACACCTCAAAATCCAGCCAGGTGTTGATCATCACCACCACCGCAGCCCCGGTCAGAAAACGCCCCTGGTAGTACACATGGGTGTGGCTGAGGTGGTTGTCGTCGCCGGCGGAGCCGCCAAAATGCGGAATGCTGCCAAGTGCCGCGCTCAGGGTATTGAGCACCAGCTCCTCGCGGCTGGAGAGACCATCGAGCATCGTCAGCGCGAAGGTATGCTCCTTGATGGGCGCCAAATTGACCTGCCGACAATAGCCCAGCATGCGCTCTACCGCCTGCTGCGCCTCGACCAGACTGAAGCTGTCCAGCGCCTGGATCAGCGTGCAGTCAACGGCAAAGGTGCGCAGGTCCAGACCAAGCGCACTGATGCAGCCGCGTCCATACCCCTGGGCGCTGATCTCTCCGGCAGTGGTACAGCCCAGCAGCATCACGCCGCCAAAGTGCTGCTCCAGCGCGGTTGCCAGGCGCTCCAGCGGATACTCGGCGGAACAGAAAAGCAGCACGCAGCCCAGGTGCGGATGCAGCAATTGACGGGCCAAATCCTGCGCCGCCGCATCCGGGTCCAGGGCCTCGGTCATGGCGGTACGAAAGCAGTCGTCGAGCAACTGGAAGCTGGGCTGGGCAATATCGGGAATAGGGTTCATGCCCTCGATTCTAGTGAGCCGGCAAGGCCCGGCCCTATGCTACTTCAGTACTGGATGGGTAGGTCTTGGGGACAACGCGGCGCGCTGCTGGTGCCCGACGGAGAAGCCTTCGGCGTTCTCCATCCTACATGGTTGAGGTGCGGGGCTGGTGGCGGCCGTAGGGTGGAGAATCGCGTAGCGTTCTCCACCATGAGCGCCCCGCCGCAGCCCCGCGGCCAAGCTGGAACTCCGCCGTCCCAGAAACAAAAACCCCCGCCTGCTCACACAGGCGGGGGCCGGTATTGCCGCAGGCTCTTACCAGCTCAGCGCAACACCCAGCGCCACCGAATCAGTCTCTTCGATGGTCAGGTTGTTGGTGCGATCTTCGATCTCGAACTGGTTGTATTCGGCCACCAGCGTCAGGTGCTCGTTGATGCTGTGGAACAGGCCGATGGCGCGGGTTTCGTAATCAGCTGCGACGCCCAGGCCGTTGCCGTCGTCTTCGGTCTTGCCGTAGGACAGTGCCAGGCGGGTCTTGCCGCCGAAGGTGTAGGAGCCCTGCATCAGATAGCCGGTGCTGTCGATCTCACGCAGTACCGCTTCACCGGCGTTGTTGGTGAAGAAGGGGTTGATGCCTTCGGCGTCAAAACCAGAGGCAATCAGCGACAGCGCCCCCATCTTTGCCTGCACACCGTAACCGACGCCCTCGGAGGTGACGTCGTCCACGGCATCATCGGTGTTCTTGGAAGTCTGGTAACCGGCATTCACCCAGCTGTAGATCTCGGCACCAGCCAGATCAAACTGATAGGTCACTTCGGTCTCAAAGCGCGGGGCATCCTGATAGTTCTTGCCGGCGACGGTGTCGTCACTGGTATCGACCGGGTCCACGATACCGGCGGCGATGCGCAGGCCACCCATGACCGGTGAACGGTAGGTGATCTGGGCGGTCGGGAACGGGTATGGGTAGCCGCTGCCGATGTTGCCGAAGGACACGCCGCCACCGTCTACCAGGCCGAGGGTGTCGCTCACCTGACCGTAACCGGCGAGCATCTCGTCGAGCAGGATATTGGAGCGGGCAAACAGGCCAAAGTCCTTACCGACCAGCACTTCACCCCAGTCGCCGCCGATGGTGCCGTAGAACTGACGCACGTCGATGGCGGTCGCGGTGCCGTTGGTTTCGCTGTCGTTGATGGTGACCCAGAACGAGGAGCGCGCGCCGAGCGTCAGGTCGCCCATGTCCTTGCCCATGTTGAAGCCAATGTAGTTGGGCAGGAAGCCCATCTTGACGCGGGCCTGGTCACGATCCAGATCGTCGTTGATGTTGTCGGTGTCGGTCTGCACGTAGAAGGCATTGACGTAGCCGTCAGCAGAAAAGGTGGTGCCGTCTTCGTCGTACAGGGTGATAGCAGCCGAGGCCGGCGCGCTCAACAGCGCCAGGGCAATGGGGGTCAGCAGGGTGCAGGCAATCTTGTTCTTGTACATGGTGCTCTCCGATGTAATCAGTGACTGAAGCGTCACGCCGATTATCAGAAAGCCCCCTGCATCCCCCTATTGGTCCTCGGTGGCGAAGCTCCGCCTATTTGGTCGGTGCGACCAATTGTCCGGCCTACGCTACTTTTGCAGGTCGCACTTTCTCCTCCTCTAGTGCTGCACAGCGCAGACGGGGTCAGGCTCTGGAGCGAAACCAACAGCCCACATCATGGCGCTTGTCGCACGGGTGGTACCTCTTAGTGGATATTCAAACTGATCGGGCACCGGGCCACTATCGACCCAGGAAGTTCGGCGGGCTCAGGCAGACCTTGGACACCATGTGCAACGCAGGCATGCTGAGTCGGTCAGGGCTTTCTACCAGAACGGCATAGCAACCCGCCGCGAAGTGAGGTCCTGATGTTGATGTTTGATTGGCAGCGCCGTGCGCTGCTCCTGATTCTCTTGTGGGCACTGGGCAGCGTCAGCGTCTTGGTTCACGCAAGCGAGCGCCCTTGGCAACGAGTGCAGGAGATGCTGCCCGAAGCCACCAGCTGGAGCGCCCCCGAAGGCGATTACGCGGTGCGCAAGGTACTGGCTGATGACCAGTTACTGGCCTACCAGTTTGAAACCATAAACGTGGTCGACATTCCAGCCTACTCAGGCAAGCCGGTCAATCTGCAAGTGTTGCTTTCTCCGGAGGGCAGCATCATTGACGCTTTCGTTTTGGAACACCACGAGCCGATTCTGCTGGTGGGTATCCCCGAGCAGAAGTTGCATGATTTCAGCGCCAAATATCAAGGCATCAAGGCCAATCAACGCGTGGTGGTTGGCAAGTCGCAGGACGAAAGCGTGGTCACCGTAGACGCCGTCACCGGCGCCACTGTCACGGTGATGGTGGTCAACGAGATCATCATGAATGCCAGCCGGGCAGTGGCTGTGTCGTTGGGCTTGATCGCCGATACCAGTGACCGCCCGTTCGCCGCCTCTAGCATTCGCCAGGATGTCTACTCCCCCGCCAGCTGGACCACACTGCTGGGCAACGGTGCGCTGCGGCGCCTGCACCTGACGTGGGGACAGGTAGACGATGCCTTTGTCGGCACCGACGCCGAAGGTATCGACAGCCCGGCTGCCGATCAGCGTGACAATACCTTTATTGATCTTTATGTATCCCAACTCGATGTCCCGACTGTCGGCCGCAACCTGCTGGGTGAACAGGAATTCTCTTACCTGCAGCAAGAGCTGGAACCAGGCGAATTTGCCATCGGCATATTTGGCACCGGAGACTACTCCTACAAGGGCTCGGGCTACGTGCGTGGCGGTATCTTCGACCGTTTGCAGTTGCGCCAGTTTGGCAACACCATCAGCTTCCGAGACCTGGACCACATCCGACTAACCGACCTGTTTGTCGATGACGCCCCGGCGCTGGACGAGATGTCGGTATTCATCGTGCGGTCTCACCACGATTTCGACCCCGGCTCGCCCTGGTCAGCCGAGCTACTGGTGCGTCGCCAGACCGGCCCGGTAGACGGCGTTTTTACCAGCTTCGAATTGGGTTACCAAATTCCCGAGGAGTATATCGCGCGGCCGCAACCCAGCGCCGAGCAACTGGCTGCAGTGGAAGCAGCCAACCGGCCTATGTGGGTCAACATCTGGTATCAGAAAGCTTTCCAAATTGGCGTCCTGCTGGCTGCCTTGGTGCTGCTGCTGGTCATACTCTTTCTGCAGGACAACTTCACTCGCAAGCCTCGCTTTTTGCATTGGCTACGGCGCGGTTATCTCGTCTTCACCGTGATGTTCATTGGTTGGTACGCACTGGGTCAACTGTCTGTCGTCAACGTACTGACCTTTGTGCACGCCCTGATGCAAGACTTCCGCTGGGAGCTGTTCCTGATTGACCCGGTCATTTTCATTATCTGGACCTTTACGGCTGCCAGCATTCTGCTCTGGGGGCGCGGCGTTTTCTGCGGTTGGCTCTGCCCCTTTGGCGCCCTGCAGGAGCTGATTAACGAGGCCGCTCGCAAGCTCAAGATCCGCCAGTTCGAACTACCTTTTGCGGTACACGAACGCCTCTGGGCAGTGAAGTACATCATTCTGCTGGTGCTATTCGGGTTGTCACTCGAGTCGCTGGCAACCGCGGAAAAGTTTGCCGAAGTAGAGCCCTTCAAAACCGCCGTCACGCTGAAGTTCGATCGCCAATGGTGGTTCGTGCTGTATGCCGTCATCTTGCTGGTGATCAACATTTTTACCCGCAAGGTTTACTGCCGTTACATCTGCCCGCTGGGCGCCGCTCTGTCGATCCCCACCAAATTCAAGCTGTTTGATTGGCTCAAGCGTCGCAAGGAGTGTGGCAACCCCTGCCAGCTATGCGCCGTGGAGTGCGAAATCCAGGCCATTCACCCCGATGGCAAGATCAATCACAACGAGTGCCACTACTGCCTTGACTGCCAGATGACTTACCACAATGACACCAAGTGCCCGCCACTTATTGTCAAGAATAAGCGCCGCAAGCGCACTGCCCCGAGCAACCCCAACCAGATACCCGTGGTTGAAGTGCAAGCCAACACCTGAGTTGCATCCCAAGGAGATAGGTATGAGCAAAGAAACTGAAGACAAACCAGGCATGAACCGCCGCCGCTTTCTGGGCGCTTCCGCGCTGACCGGCGCAGGCGTAGCGATGCTTGGCACCGCCGGTATAGGCAGCGCAGTCATGAGCCGCGAGTCCTGGGCCGCCGCTGTTAGCGAAGCCCGCCAGAACGCCCATGTAGCACCCGGAGAGCTGGATGAGTACTACGGCTTCTGGAGTGGCGGACACCAGGGCGAGGTACGCGTGTTGGGCGTGCCTTCCATGCGTGAGCTGATGCGTATTCCGGTATTCAACGTCGACTCCGCTACAGGATGGGGGTTGACCAATGAAAGCCGCGCCATCATGGGGGAAAGTGCCAAATACCTGAACGGCGACTGCCACCACCCGCACCTTTCCATGGCCGATGGTCGCTATGACGGCAAGTACCTGTTCATCAATGACAAGGCCAACAGCCGCGTAGCGCGCATCCGTCTGGATATCATGAAGTGCGACAAGATGCTGACGGTGCCAAACGTTCAGGCCATTCACGGCTTGCGTGTGCAGAAGGTACCGCACACCAAGTATGTGTTCGCCAACGCCGAGTTCATCATTCCGCACCCCAACGACGGCTCCCAGTTCGACACTACCGCAGACTACAGCTACACCATGTTCAACGTCATCGACGCCGAGAACATGGAGATGGCCTTCCAGGTCATTGTCGAGGGTAATCTGGACAACTGTGACGCCGATTACACCGGCAAATACGCGGCAGCCACCTGCTACAACTCCGAGAAGGCCACCGACCTGGGTGGCATGATGCGAAATGAACGCGACTGGGTTGTCGTCTTCAACATCGAAGCCATTGAGCAAGCGGTCAAGGCAGGCAACTTCATCACTTTGGGTGATTCCGACGTACCGGTAGTTGATGGCCGCCGCAAAGACGGCAATAACAGCCCGTTCACCCGCTACGTTCCGGTGCCTAAAAACCCGCATGGACTCAATACCTCGCCGGACGGCAAATACTTCATCGCCAACGGCAAGCTTTCGCCCACGGTCAGCATCATTGCCATCGATCGCCTGGACGACCTGTTTGCCAACAAGTACGACGAAGAACGTGAGGTCATTGTTGGCGAACCCGAGCTGGGTCTTGGCCCGCTGCATACGACCTTTGATGGTCGCGGTTACGCCTACACCACCCTGTTTATCGACAGTCAGGTGGTCAAGTGGAACATCGAAGACGCTGTCCGCGCCTACAATGGCGACGATGTCAGCTACATCCGCCAAAAGCTCGACGTCCAATACCAGCCCGGCCACAACCATGCCTCACTGACAGAAACCCGCGACGCAGATGGCAAGTGGCTAGTGGTACTGTGCAAGTTCTCCAAGGACCGCTTCCTGCTGACCGGTCCATTGCATCCGGAGAATGACCAATTGATCGACATTTCCGGCGACGAGATGAAGCTGGTACACGATGGCCCCACCTATGCCGAGCCGCATGACTGTGTCCTCGCCCATCGCAGCCAGATCAAGACCCGCAAGATCTGGGAACGCAACGATCCCTTCTTCGCTCCCACTGCGGAGATGGCCAAGAAGGACGGGATCGTACTAGAAAGCGACAACAAGGTGATCCGCGACGGCAACAAGGTGCGGGTCTACATGACCTCAATGGCACCGGCCTACGGGATCAACGAGTTCACCGTCAAGCAGGGTGATGAAGTCACCGTAATCATTACCAACATCGACGAGATCGAAGACGTCAGCCACGGCTTCTGCATGACCAACCATGGCGTCAGCATGGAAATCAGCCCGCAGCAGACCTCATCGGTCACCTTTGTCGCCGACAAACCCGGTGTCCACTGGTACTACTGCAACTGGTTCTGTCACGCCCTGCACATGGAAATGGTCGGCCGTATGCTGGTTGAACCAGCCTGAAGGAACAGGCGCCGCTAGTCTCAGCTAGCGGCGCGGTTCTCCATCTGGAGTCTTGATGAAGCTTGTCTGTCTCATCCTCTTGGCTGGTCTTGCGGCACTGCCCGTCGGACTACATGCCGGCCCCATCGGCGGCAACGGTGCATCGCTTCCCCTGGTGGCTGAAGGCGAGCATGCCTGGTTGCTGCCTGCCGGTCACTATCATGGTAACTACCGCATCGACCAGCCACTTGAGCTGCGCTGTGCCGAGGGAGCCGTGCTGGATGGCGATGGTCAGGGCAGCGTGGTGACCATTGGCGCCGCAGAGGTAACGATCAACGGTTGCACCCTGCGCAACGGCGGACGCGATCTGACCGCCATGGACGCGGCCTTGTTTGTCGAGAAGCAGGCTGCCAACGTCCGTCTGCTGAATAACCAGATCACCACACCCGGGTTCGGCATATGGGTCGATGCCAGCAAAGATGTCGTCATTGATGGCAACGATCTGGTTGGCGATGACAGCATACGTTCGCAGGATCGCGGCAACTGCATACACCTTTACGCGGTCACCGGCGCTCTGGTGCGCAACAATAGCGCGCGCCTGTGCCGCGACGGCATCTATATCGACACCTCCAATTTCAATCGCCTGGAAAACAATCGCCTGGAGGATCTGCGCTATGGCGTGCACTACATGTTTTCCAACAACAATGAAGTCATCGGCAACCTCACCCGCCACACCCGCACCGGCTACGCGCTGATGCAAAGCCGCAAGCTGACAGTGGTCGGCAACCGCTCAGAAGACGATCAGAACTACGGCATCCTGATGAATTACATCACCTACTCCACCCTGACTGACAATCAGGTCAGTCGGGTACGCAGCGGCAGCACCGGCGACAGCATGATCCAGGGCGCCGAGGGCAAAGCGCTATTCATCTATAACTCGGTGTTCAACCGCATCACCGGGAACAGTTTCAGTCAAAGTCCGCTGGGGATCCACCTGACCGCAGGCTCCGAAGACAACGTGATCAGCGGCAACCGCTTCACCTCCAACCAGCAGCAGGTGAAGTACGTCGCCACCCGGACCCAGGAATGGTCCGAAGACGGCCGTGGCAACTACTGGAGCAACTATGTCGGCTGGGACCGCAACAGTGACGGACTGGGCGATGTGCCATACGAACCCAACGACAATGTCGATCGCCTAGTGTGGCTCTATCCGCAACTCAAGCTGCTGATGCACAGCCCTGCCATCGAGCTACTGCGCTGGGTCCAGCGACTGTTCCCAATCTTGCAGTCGCCCGGCGTGCGCGACAGCTATCCGCTGATGTCCAACCCCGAAGGAAACACGAATACATGACTATGGTTGAGCTGACACAGGTGTCCGTCACCTACGGCGCGCTCAAGGCCGTAAAAGACATGAACCTGCACCTGGCAGCTGGCGAGGTGCTCGGCCTGTTTGGTCACAACGGCGCCGGCAAGACCACCACTATGAAGCTGATCCTCGGCCTGCTGCGCGCCAGCAGCGGGCGCGTATGCGTGCTAGGCCAGTCACCGCAACAGGCCGACATTCGTGCCCAGCTGGGTTATCTGCCGGAAAACGTAGCGTTCTACCCCCAGTTAACGGGTCGCGAAACGTTGGACCATTTTGCCCGATTGAAGTCGGCCAATGCAGCTCAGGTCGCAGCACTGCTTGAGCAGGTTGGCCTGCGGCAAGCCGCGGACCGGCGAGTCAAGACGTACTCCAAGGGCATGCGTCAGCGCTTGGGCCTGGCACAGGCACTGCTCGGCACACCGCGCCTGCTACTGCTGGACGAACCCACCGTTGGCCTGGACCCGATTGCCACCCAGGATTTGTATCAGTTGATCCAGAATCTGCGAGCGCAAGGCACCGCCGTGATTCTTTGCTCTCATGTACTGGCTGGCGTCGAACACTTTATCGACCGCGCCGCCATCATGGCGGAGGGCCAGCTACGCGTAGTCGGCACCCTGCCCGAACTGCGCGCGCAGGTGGACCTGCCCAGCCAGATTCGCATCAGCGCTCACCATGCGGCACAGCAGTGGCAGCAACAGCTCCGTGAGGCCGGCTATACAAGCAAGTTGCTAAACCAGCACTCGCTGTTGATCGATGTGCATCACAGTGAGCGCCAGGACCTGTTCGGACTACTCGCCGCACGCGGTATGACAGCCGATATCGAAATTCGACAACCAGGCATGGAGGCACTCTACCGCCACTTCATGCAAAACACCGCCAGCAAGGGAGATGAGGCATGAACGCAATTTGCAGCATCGCCCGCAAGGAACTGCAAGATGGCCTGCGCAATCGCTGGATGCTGGCGATCAGCTTGCTGTTTGTAGTATTGGCCGTTGGCATTGCCTGGTTTGGCGCTGCGGCCTCTGGTCAGGTTGGCTTCAGCTCGATCGACGCCACGGTTGCCAGTCTGACCAGCCTGGCAACCTTTCTGATCCCACTGATTGCTTTGCTGCTAGCCTACGATGCCATCGTCGGTGAAGACGAAGGCGGCACCCTATTGCTGTTACTGACCTACCCCCTCAGCCGCGGACAGCTGCTGCTAGGCAAGTTTCTGGGCCAGGGTCTGATCCTTGCTCTGGCCACGATACTGGGCTTTGGCGCGGCGGCCGTCGCCATTGCCGCAATGGTATCGGACCTGAATCTGACCGTGCTCTTCGTCGCCTTCAGCCGGTTTATTGTGTCTTCGATACTACTGGGCTGGGCCTTTATGGCACTGGCCTACCTGCTCAGCGCACAGGCACGCGAAAAGTCCAGCGCCGCCGGAATGGCTCTGGGTGTTTGGTTCTGGTTTGTACTGGTATTTGACCTGCTCCTGCTGGCTCTGCTGGTGGCTAGCAAGGGCCAGTTCAGCCCGCAATTGCTGCCCTGGCTATTACTGCTCAATCCGACCGATATCTATCGCCAGATCAACCTCAACGGCCTGAACGCCGGCAACGAAATGACCGGTTTACTTGCCCTGGGACAGTCCCTGCCTGCCGACACGCTGGTGCTTTGGAGCGTTCTTGGGCTATGGGTCATTCTGTTGCTGGCTCTGGCCTACCATCGTTTTGCTCGCCGCCCCATATAAGGAATTTTATCATGCGAACGCTCAAGAACCTGTGGCTGATCGCTGCCGTTGCGTTTTTCCTGACTGGCTGTTCTGATGATCGTCAGCAGGCCGTCCCGCTGTCCCCGCAGGCATTCCACAGTGACGACGAATGCCATGTTTGCGGCATGGTGATCACCCGCTTCCCAGGGCCTAAGGGGCAAGTACTGGATGAACAAGCTGGCAACGTGAAAAAGTTCTGTTCGGTATCGGAGATGGTTAGTTGGCTAGTTCAACCGGAAAACCGTCACGCGCTGGATGGCGCCTGGGTTCACGACATGGCCCAAAGCCCATGGGACAAGCCCGACGATAGCCATCTGGTCAAGGCCACAGACGCCTTTTATGTGCCAGCCCCGGCGTTGCAGGGCGCTATGGGAATGAGCCTCGCCAGTTTCGCAAAGCGCAGCGCTGCGGAGAACTTTGCCAGTATCCAGCACAGCCAGGTACTCGACCTTAGCGGTCTGGAGCAGCACCTGGCCAACGTGGCGGCACCTTCACACATGCATCACTGACAGGAGGCTTTTATGGGCATCAGTGTCTGGCAATTGAGTATTTTGATGTTGATTGTGCTGTTGCTATTTGGCAGCGGCAAGCTGCGAAGCCTTGGCGGCGATTTGGGTGGTGCTATTCGCAGCTTCCGCCATGCGGTCAGCGAGGATGACAAGAAAGACGATTGAGCAGCAAAGCTGCGCAATCATACGGCGATGGCGGAGCACTAATCGTGTGTGGCGCTGACGAGGCGCCAGCATGGACTCTGCGGCAGGCGGCTGACAAAGGCGTTCCAGTGCGCGGCGGTCAATTGCAGCAGCGCCTGCTGCTCGGCGGCCAACTGATCGTCACGTTGCCAGACGCAATCTTCCCATAGCCCCTCAAAACGGTGCTGAGGATGCTGGCGCTGCTGCTCCAGCAACTGCGCCAGGTGAGCCGACTGCGCCTGCAGGTGCTCAGCACTCAGCGCGCCCAGGTCCTGCAGGCTGGTCTGCAGAAAAGCATCGACCGCGGACTCGATGCACCGGTGCGAGCGGTCCGGTGACTGCACCAGTAACAGCAAGCCCGCACGGCCCGCCCGCCGGTGCAGCCGGGCGACGACCCAGTAGCCGAGCTGTTGCCGCGTGCGCAGCTCAGCGAAGAACGGGTCCGCCAAATGGTGATGCAGCAGACGCCAGCAGGCCGCCTCCTGCAGGCTGTCGTCGGCAGCCGACAGATAAAGCAGCTGGGCGCGGTCCGTATGCTTGCAGCTGACCTCGCTGACCTGCAGCTGCCGGGGCGCCAGCGGCGGCATGGGGCATTGCCAGCCAAACGGCTGCATCAGCGCCGGACACAGGTTGACCAGCAGTTTGGCAATCTGCGAACGCTCGGCCTCCGGCCAGCGACTGGGTTTGAGCCAGACAATCTGCGCCTGCGCGCACAGATGTTGCCAGAGCAGCTGCGGGTCACGCGGCCGCCAGGCGCTGAGCGTACGCTCCTGTTCAAGGGTCTGCAGCAGTCGCCAGGCGGGCAAGGCATCCTGCTCCTGCTGCATCCAGCGCCAGCTGCGGCGTTCGATCAATGGCAGCTGGGCGGTGGCGGGCGGCGCCTGCAGCTGCTGCAGCAGCTCACGCACAAAACCGGGCAGCAAGGCTGGTGGGCCCATGACATCAAGCACCAGTTGGCCCGGTGCGAGGGACCAGCTCAGCTCAATGCCCACCTGCTTGCCCCACTGCTGCAACGCCTCGCTGCGTAGCGACCAGCAGGCCTGCAGCCAGCGCCGATCAGCTCGACTGGCTTCGCTCTCGGGCCAGCACCAGGCCAGTCGGGTCCGCAGCCCGCCGGCCTGCGGTGCAAAGCGGGTCAAACGCAGGCCCGGCAATCGGGTAGACCAGCGCAGCCCTTCGGCGGCCTCCGGCAACGGCCCCAGGCAGGGGCCTGTACGGCCCTGCAAGTTGGCCACAGCGGCCGGAGCAACCTGCAGTGCCAACGCCCGCCAGGGCGTATCGGTGTACGCGCAGCGCTCGGCCCCGAACAGGCGTGGCAAGCGCTGCAACACCAGGCGGTTGGCCGGTGTCAGCTGCCCGACAAGCTGCTGCCACTGCGTCTGGGTCAGGACATCCAACGCCACGCCCGGCAGGTCGAGTACCTGCTCGGCAGGCAGGGTCAGCAGACGTTCCGCGTAATGTCGGCAAGCAACGAGCATGTCGCCCTGGGGGCCGAGATCAAAGGCGGTCTGTGCCATGGTTCGGCGCGCGTCCTGCGGCCACTGCGCGGGGTCCTGAATGGCCATGGCCTGCAGCCAGCCATCCAGCTCGGCCAGTAGCAGCCCCGGCTCGGCGTCAACGCTGCGCAGCTCCAGCCGCAGCAGCGCCTGACCACCGGCATCGGCGCGCAGCGTCGCGTGCAGCTCGTCCAGCAAGCCTCTGTCGCGCAGATACCCCAGGGCTCCGGCTGGCGCCGCGCTGTTCAGCCAATCACACAGCCAACGCGCCGCCGCGCCATGCACATCGCACGCACTCAGCGGATACAGCACCAGGCATTCGGCCTGGCTACTGGGGCCCTGCCACTGCACCAGCCGCGGCAGCTGTCCGCTGGCAAACAACGGCAGCACAAAAGGCTCCGGTGCCCGCCCCGCCATCAGTTGCTCGGCGCTGGCCTGCGCCAACGCCTGCAGCTGCTCTGGCGCCTGTGGCCCATGCAGCACCAGTGCCATGCTGCCCGCGCGGTAGTGAATCCCGTGCCACTGTGTCAGCCGTTCAGCCAGCACCTCGGCGTCGCCGTCCAGCGAGCGGGCGTTGCCCGCGCTGAAGCGGCTGAGCGGGTGTTCGGGGTGAATCTGAGTGGCCAGGACGGCCTGGGCATGAATGTCGTCATCGGCCAGCCGGGTGTGAAACTCGGCGTCGATCACCTGCCGTTCCTGCCCCACCTGCTCGGGGGCAAACAAGGGAGCCGCCAGCATGTCGGTGAGCTGCGCCAGACAGGGTTGCAGCCCCTCGGGGCTGACCGAGAAAAAGAAGCGCGTGGCGTCCGGCGCGGTGCTGGCGTTAAAACGCCCGCCCCACTGCGCCACCAGTGCGGGGAAGGAACCTGGCACCGGCCACTGCCGCGAGCCCATGAACAGCATGTGTTCCAGCAAGTGCGCCAGCCCCGGCAGGTCATCGGGCTCGGCATGACTGCCGGCAGCGACCTGCACCACCGCAGTCGCGGCGCAAGCGTCAGGGTCGTGGATCAGCAGGCATAACAGCCCATTGGCCGCACGGTACAGTTGATAATCCCGCTGATCAGCGGGTTGCAGAGATAGACAAACGGGAGACACGGCTAGCTTCGCAGAAAAGAGGCCAGGAGCCAGCTTAAAGCAACGGTGCAACGCCTCCGGAAAACCGCGACCAAAGTAGTAGATAGCAACGACGGATGGTTAATGAAGCGCTGAATAATTCCACACGCCCTTTGCGCGTGCTCAAACGTGTAGCTGCAAGGCCCGGTGAGCAGCCAATAGTGGTTCTATTGGCCAGCAGCGCAACGCAGCAGATGCATGCTTGAGCGCCCGCCCTGCGGGGCGTTCAGGCTGGACCGGATGCGGTCCAACCTGAACGCCAGAGGGGATGTTGAACTAATCAGTGCTTCCTCAAGGCGCAACATGCGCCGGCTCTGTCGCCACGCCCCTCGCCCGCCGTCAGCCATCAATCGACCAGACAAGACGCGGGGTGCGGCGACAGACGGCGCAGCCTCAGAATGCCAGACGCGCCCCGATGGTCAGGTTGCGACCGGGCAGCAGCACTTCATCCTTGATATAGGAGCTGTGCTGACGCGCTTTTTCATCCAGCAGGTTGTTGCCGCGCAAGAACAGCAGATAGTCGCTCTCGCCCAGCACGCCGCGCCAGCTCAGGCCGGCACCCAGCAAGGTGTAGTCGCCGGTCTCGGTCTCGTAGTCGGCGGTACGATCCTGACGCATCACCTGAGTCGCTTCCACATGCGCTCCCAGGTGGCTGGTCAGACGCTGGTCGACGCGCAGGCCATAGCGGTCTGCCGGGATACGCGGCAGGTCGCCGCCATCCTTCAGCTTGCCGCGCACGCTGTCGCCGAACAGGGTCAGCCCGGTCGAACCGGTTGCCTGCCAGCTGATGCTGCCCTCCAGACCATGCAGCACGGCATCGGCCTGGCTGTACTGCACTACGCGATAGCCGGCGCCCGGGTCATCACCAGTGTCGGCGGCGTAGATGAAGTCATCAACATCATTGCGATACACGCTGACATCAAAGGTAACCGGCCCGTGGATGCGACGCAGCCCCAGCTCCATGTTGACGCTGGTCTCGCGGTCCAGGTCGGGGTCACCGATTTCCACCGTGCGGGTGGCGGCATGCGGGCCGTTGGCGTACAGCTCTTCTGCAGCAGGCAGGCGCTGGGAGCGCGAAAGCGAGCCGTAGAGCACCAGCTCGGGCTGGAACTGCCAGCTGGCGCCAACCGACACCGATGTGCCTTTGTGGTCGGCGTCATCGTTGCCGTCCTTGCGCTCGATCGACTGCCACTCCTGACGCAGACCAACCTCGTAGATCCAGTCGCCCTGCTCATAGCTTTCCAGCAAGAAAAGTGCGCGGTTGTGGGTCAGGGTCGGCGGTACATAATCTTCTTCACCGGTGGCGGCAAAGTCGCGACGGCTCAACTGGGTACCGATCACCCCGCGCCAGCCGACAATCGGGTTGTGGGTCAGCTCGACGCGCCCTTCCGTGCCACGGTTGGTGAAGCGCGTGCCCGCTTCAGCACCTTCCATTTCGACGTGTTCG
>NZ_NTMR01000035.1 GCF_002307495.1 Pseudomonas abyssi
TGCCCGCTTCAGCACCTTCCATTTCGACGTGTTCGTAATCGGTATCGGCAACGCGCACACGAATGCGCTCAAAGCCGCTGAAGGGGTCTTGGTAGTCAGCGCGCATGTCCCAGCGACGTTGCTTCATATCGATGTAGGCCTGACCGTGCTCCTCGTGCTCGTGCTCGTGATCATGATCATCGTCGTGATCGTGGTCGTCGTCATGATCGTCATCGTGGTCATCATCATGGTCGTCGTCGTGGTCATGACCGTGGTCATGCTCTACGCAGTGCCAGTCCGCCGGCCCATGGGTGTGACAATCGGCATGCTCGTGCGCCAGCAGGCCATACTCGCGATCCTGACGGCTGTAGGCCAGGCCCACATAGCCGCGATCAGTGATCCAGCTCAGCCCCAGCGCAGAGGACTCGGTCTCGTTGTAAGCCCCTTCCTGCGTGGACGGAGAACCGGGAATATTGTAGGGGTCAGCCTCGCTCTTGGCACCCTCGATGCGCGCCGCAAACTGGCCCGCGCCCAGGGTCAGGCCGACTGCGCCGGTGCGCTCATCGGCAACGGTGTTGCCGCGCAGGTCAATCTCACCCTCATAGCCGCGCTCGGGAATGTAGGTCGGTACGCGACGGTCAATCAGGTTGACCACCCCACCAATGGCACCGCCGCCATACAGCAAGGTCGACGGCCCTTTCAGCACCTCAACCCGCTCCAGCAGCGCGGTATCGGCGGTCACCGCATGGTCCGGGCTGATCGTCGAGGCATCCATCACGCCTGCCCCATCGCTCAGCACCCGTACCCGCGCCCCATCCAGGCCGCGGATCACAGGGCGGCTGGCGCCTGGCCCATAGTTTCTGGCCTGTACACCCGGCAGCGACTCAAGGCTGTCTGCCAGCCCTGTCTCGCGCTGATTGATCCACTCGTCCCCCTGCAGCACGGCAGCAGGCTGGGTCATGCGATCGGCGGATTGTTCCAGTGCAGAAGCACTGACTGTGACACTGGGTAACGTGAGCGATTCATCGGCATGGGCAGACACGCTGGCCGCAGCAACGGCCAGTGCCAGCGCCAAGGGGGATTTGGCAGGCAACATGAAGACTCCCTAGCAAGTCGTGATTGGAATAAAGGGCAGAAAAGTAAGCGGAGAATAATATTTGATATAACGTAACAGTAAAAGCAGAAAGTTATAATATTACATGCTTATAGCAAACCCGTTGATTTCGCTTATCGATGCAACCACTCCCCCCGCACCAGCGATATCCCGGTCAGCCACCTCTGGTAGTCCATGTCACTGCCACAAAAACGACAAAGCCGGCCCTGTGGCCGGCTTGTTGGACTGGCGTCGCTATTTACTGCTCAACGGCAACGCTTTCCAGCCAGGTGCGAATGGCCCACAGGGCTTCCTGGCTGACAAAGTCGGCCATGCGCGGCATATAAACCCGACCATCGCGCACAGCGCCATTGATGACGCGTTGCTTGAACCACTCATCGCCGTAGTCACCGGTTTCGAGATAGCGCAGATCCGGGTTGATACCACCAGAGATGCCGTCCAGGCCATGGCAGGCCGCGCAGTTCTGGTTATAGGCTGAGGCCCCTACCTGAATGGCGAGGTCATGCTGGGGGTGCCCTTCGCGGTAGGGGTTGGTATCGCGCCATTCCTCGCCCAGGTTCTCCAGTCCTTTGGTGTCGACCGCCTGAGGGGTGACGTTGCCGTGGGCAAACGCCTGACCGGCGACCAGTGCCAGGCCCAGCGCGGTCATTTTCAGTGTGTTCTTGTAATGGTTCATACTGCTCACCTCTTGGCCGTTTATTACGGATTTGACGATGAGCATGGTAGGTAGCGGCGCCCCGGCGCCCAATGCTGCTTTGGTGGCCGCGCGCTAGTTCGTTGGTAGTAGAAACGGCCTGCAGCCCGCCTTGCAACGCCCGCAGCAGAGGCGTTGCGGCTTTTTCGGAAACAGTCTCACCCGCTCTTGGATCAGGTTTTCTCCGTCCTAAGTACTGCTCCCTCCTACCCCCTACCAAGCGCCAGCCAACCGGGAACTCTTCCCGCCACATCCGGGCATTTTTCCGTATCGACCGGGCCAGCCACGCGACCACCATGAGCCGTGGATCAGCCCCGCTGAACACCCCAACTATCGACAGGAAAACTGCCATGAAAACAACAAGACATTCCTCGCTGAAACCGATCAGCCAGGCGATCAAGGGCATCGTGATTGCCGCCAGCTTTGGTCTGGCTGCCAATCCGGCCGCCGCCACGCCGGTCACCTGGGACGACATTGCCAACGACCACATGACCACCAACAACGTGCTGATGTACGGCATGGGCACCAACGCCCAACGTTACAGCCCGCTGAACCAGGTCAACGCCGACAACGTGTTCAAACTGACACCGGCCTGGACCTTCTCCTTTGGTGATGAAAAACAACGTGGTCAGGAGTCCCAGGCCATCGTTCACGACGGGGTGATCTACGTCACCGGCTCCTACTCACGCATCTTCGCCCTGGACGCCAAAACCGGCCGCCGCCTGTGGAGCTATTCGCACCGCCTGCCCGATGATATCCGCCCCTGCTGTGACGTCGTCAACCGCGGCGCCGCTATCTACGGCGACCTGGTTTTCTTCGGCACCCTGGACGCCAGTGTTGTGGCGCTGAACAAGGACACCGGCAAGGTCGTCTGGCGCGAGAAGTTTGCCGATCACAAGGCGGGTTACACCATGACCGGCGCCCCGACCATCGTGCAGGACCAGACCACTGGCCGCGCCCTGTTGATCCACGGCTCCTCGGGTGACGAGTTCGGCGTGGTCGGCAAGCTGTTCGCCCGCGATCCGCTGACCGGTGAAGAGATCTGGATGCGCCCCTTCGTGGAAGGCCACATGGGCCGCCTGAACGGCGAAGACAGCACCCCCACCGGCGACATCAAAGCGCCCTCCTGGCCGGATGACCCGAACTCTCCGACCGGCAAGGTCGAGGCCTGGAGTCAGGGCGGTGGTGCGCCGTGGCAGAGCGCCAGCTTTGATGCTGCCACCAACACCATCATCATCGGTGCGGGTAACCCGGCGCCCTGGAACGGCTGGGCGCGCACGCCGGAAGACGGCAACCCGGCTGACTATGACAGCCTGTATACCTCCGGTCAGGTTGGCGTTGATCCCAGCACCGGTGAGGTCAAGTGGTTCTACCAGCACACCCCGAACGACACCTGGGACTTCTCCGGCAACAACGAGCTGGTGCTGTTCGACTACGAGCAGGACGGCGAAAAAGTACCGGCCACCGCGCACGCTGACCGCAACGGCTTCTTCTACGTGGTCAACCGCGAAGACGGCAAGCTGATGAACGCCTTCCCGTTTGTCGACAACATCACCTGGGCCAGCGGCATCGACCTGGAAACCGGTCGCCCGATCGAGAACGAAGGTCAGCGTCCGCCGCGCCTGGAAGAAGGTCAGGAGCGCAGCGAAGCGATCGAGGTCTCCCCGCCGTTCCTCGGTGGCAAGAACTGGAACCCCATGGCCTACAGCCGCGACACCGGCCTGTTCTACGTGCCGGCCAACCACTGGAAAGAAGACTACTGGACCGAGCAGGTCAGCTACACCAAAGGCTCCGCCTACCTGGGCATGGGCTTCCGCATCAAGCGCATGTTTGATGATCACGTGGGCATCCTGCGCGCGATGGACCCGCAGACCGGCAACGTCGCTTGGGAACACAAGGAGCCCCTGCCCCTCTGGGCCGGCGTGCTGGCCACTGGCGGCAACCTGGTCTTCACCGGCACCGGCGATGGCTTCTTCAAGGCCTTCAACGCGGAAACCGGCGAGCAGCTGTGGGAGTTCCAGACCGGTACCGGCGTCATCTCCCCGCCGATCACCTGGGAACAGGACGGCGAGCAGTACATCGGTGTCACCACCGGTTACGGCGGCGCGGTTCCGCTGTGGGGCGGCGATATGGCTGAGCTGACCAAGCCAGTTGCCCAAGGTGGCTCCTTCTGGGTCTTCAAACTGCCCAGCTGGGCTAACGAGTAATCCCTGCCATGCCCTGCCCGCCCTGCGGGCAGGGCTCTGGAGACCGACATGAAACAGCTTCCTCTCGTCTGTGCCACATTACTCGTCCTCGGCAGCACACAGTTGCAGGCCCAAAGCGCCGATCTGGCTGAAGAAGATATCCAGTCCATCAACGGTTGCGCGATAATGCCCGGCACCAGTTGCCCCGGAGCGGATCTGCGCGGCGCCGACCTGCGCCACATGGATCTGCGCAAGGCAGATCTGACCGGCGCCAACCTAAGCGGCGCCGACCTGCGCCACGCCATTCTTGATCAGGCCCGGCTGGATCAGGCCAACCTGCAAAATGCCAACCTGGCCCGTGCCAGCCTGCAGCAAACCGCCATGCGTGGAGCCAACGCCGACGGCGCCAACTTTATGGGCGCCAGCGCCTGGAACCTCACCGCCCAGGGCGCCAGCTTCAACGGCACCGACTTTACCGGCGCCAACCTCGAATTCTCCCGCTTCAGCGGGGCCACCCTGCACAATGCCATCCTGCGCGCCGCCAATCTGGAAATGGCCTGGCTGCCCAAAGCGGACATGGCGGGCGCCGACCTGCGCGACGCCAACCTGCAGGAGTCAAAACTCAACCACGCCAATCTCAGCGACGCCAACCTGGAAGGCGCCCGTCTGCACTACGGCACCTTCCTGGACGTCACCATGACCGACTGCACCGCCTGTCCGGTGGATTGGGAGTAGAACGAAAAAAGCCGGGCAGTCAAAGACTGTCCGGCTGACGGTACTGCGCAGCAGATGTCAGTTGTCGCTCAGCACCGCCGGCGTAATGATGTTGAAGCCGCTGCTGAAGGTATCCAGCGACGCCATCAATCGGTCAACTTGGGCGGCATCACCCTCGATGGTCACATGCTTGCTGGCAATCGCCTGTTCCAGCGCTTCGGCACGCAATCCCAGCTCAGGTAGCAGCCCCTGCGACAGGCTGATCTCGGCTGCGGCATCATCCCGACGCGTATTCTCACGGTAGGTCAGCACACCGTTGCGCAGCGACATCGCATACCAGCCAGCATATGGATCACCAGTTC
>NZ_NTMR01000036.1 GCF_002307495.1 Pseudomonas abyssi
CACTCAGTTCCTGCAACCGCCAGGTAATTCACGTCTGCCGCGCTGGCCCTAGAAAACCTGCGTCGCTGTGCGTCCGTCTCCAGGTTACGAACAGGTAGGGGGTACCCGTTTCCTAACCGGGTTCGAGGCCGTATGTCTCTTCTGACAATGGTCAACTGTCAGGTGATTGCCGTATTAGCGCACCAAATGTCTCTGCGGGGTGGCACACCTGCGTCGTGTGAAGAGCTCAAAATACCTCACTCTTCTTGGATGGGCGCTGTGCCATGGCGTAGGATGCGTCTTCCTCGCTGGGCCAAACCGGCTTGTCTTTTTATTGCGCCCAGACCTGTCGGCGGGCGTTGCTATCGGATATGACACGCGATGGATAACTTCTTCGAGAGCCCGTTCAAGGGGAAGGTGCTTGCCGAGCAGGTGACCAACCCGAACATCAAGGTAGGGCGTTTCAGCTATTACTCTGGTTATTACCACGGGCATTCGTTTGATGATTGTGCCCGTTACCTCCTGCCTGATCGTGATGATGTAGACAAACTCATCATTGGCAGCTTTTGTTCCATCGGCTCAGGCGCCGCCTTTGTCATGGCGGGTAACCAGGGGCATCGGTACGACTGGGTTTCTTCTTTTCCGTTCTTTTACATGAACGAAGAGCCGGCTTTTGCAACGGCAGTGGATGCGTTTGAAAAGGCAGGTGACACCGTCATCGGCAGTGATGTGTGGGTCGGCTCTGAGGCGATGATCATGCCGGGCGTGACGGTCGGCCATGGGGCGGTGATTGGCAGCCGGGCGCTGGTTACTAAGGATGTAGAGCCGTACACCATTGTCGGTGGCAACCCCGCCAGGGCGATCAGAAGACGCTTCTCTGACGAGGAGATTTCCATGCTACTTGAGATGTGCTGGTGGGACTGGCCGCTGGAGCAGCTTGAGGATGCTATGCCGCTGTTGTGCTCGTCTGACATCACTGGGCTGTATCGGCTGTGGCAAGGCCGTGTGGTTGAGCAGGGGTAGTTGCCGGTTGTTGCTTCACAATCCTTTTGAGGTGCTGTTTTGACTTGGGAAAGTGGTATTTCATTCTTTCTGGCGGTGTTGATTTTCGGCGTGACGCCTGGCCCCGGGGTGTTCGCGATTCTGGCGCGTGCGCTGGTTTGTGGTGCACGCTCGTGCTTTTGGCTGGCCCTGGGCATGACGGTCAGCGACATGCTTTATCTCATCGCCGCCTGTATTGGGCTTGCTGCGCTGGCGACCCACTGGGGTGAGGTGTTTACGCTGATTCGTATTGCCGGCGCGGTTTATCTGGCCTATCTGGGCTGGAAGATGTGGACGGCGCCGCTGGACCTCAGTACGGCGGAAGCCGCGCCGAGCGCGAAAGGTGGGGCGCTGAGCTTTTTGCAGGGCTTTCTTATCTCGGCCTCCAACCCCAAGGTGATTCTGTTCTACATCGCGTTTCTACCGACCTTTATGGATCTGGATGCCCTGGCTGGGGGCGATATCGGCGTGGCGGCGCTACTGACCCTGGTGGGGCTGATGATCGGGCTTATGAGTATTGGCCTGTTTTCAGCCCGGGCGCGGCGGTTTTTCAAATCCGAGTCGTCGGTGAGGCGGCTGAACAGGGGCGCGGGCTCGATTATGGTCGCTGCCGGTGTCTATCTCGTGTCGCGTAACTGATGGCTCGACGATTTCGTGTGTCGGCGGGGTGATGCTGCGCTCGCCCCGTTGGATTCCGGCACTCGCTCAGCCGTTCTCTCTCGTTTCGGTCGCCACTGTATTGATACATGTGCTTTTGGCGATGGGTTTAGTACGTTGATTGCTTGGTTGTTGTCTAATGGTTGATTGGTCAACAAAGTGAGCGTGGTCTTGCTGCTTCAATACGTCGAGCAAGGTGGGCAGCATGACAGAGGAAAGAGATGTGGGCTTGGTGATCAGCATCATCGGCCTGAGCGGTAGTATCCAGAAACGTCTGGGCAGTGCGCTGTCTGTGCATGGTATCGGGGTCACCGAATACCTGGTGCTCAACCAGTTGCACACCTCGCCCGCCAAGACCCTGCAACGCAGCGAGTTGGCCGCAAAGGTTGGCCTGACTCCGTCGGGTATCACCCGGCTGATTAATCCCATGGAGAAAATGGGGCTGGTCGAGAAGGAAGAAAATCCCCGCGATGCCCGCGTCAGTCTGGTGGCGCTGTCGGCTGCAGGGAGGCAGGTATTTGAAGATGCCCAGGTGTCGTTTGCCCAGGCGGCGGGGGCGCTATTTGAGCGGCTGGGCGCGCCGCAGCTAGACGCTCTGAGTGAGCTGTTGCAGTCGGTTGCCAGGGACATCCGCTGACATGGGCAAGTCGTCTGCCCGGCAAGCGCTGATCGACAAGATGGGGGTGCCTGTCACCCAGGCCACCGTCACGAGCGGCTCGGTGAACACCGCCTATCTGGCGGCGGGTGCCGGAACGCCTGTCGTCTGTCTGCACGGTGGGGGTGCCGGCGCGGTTACCTGGTATCCCGCAGTGGCTGCCTTGGCCGAGCATTTTCACGTTGTTGCACCGGATATCGTGGGGTATGGCGAGTCTGACAAGCCGGATGCCCGTTATGACAAAGCGGTTTTCTCCCACTGGCTGAAGCAGTTTCTGCACGCTGTCGGCCTTGCCAAGGCACACGTTATCGGGCTATCCCAAGGCGGCGCGGTTGCACTGCAATTTGCGCTGGACTGTCCGGAGATGGTGGATAAGCTCGTGCTTGTCGATTCGGGTGGTCTGGGGGCAAAGCCTCCCTTGATGTCCTTATTGAGCATGCTGTGGCTCAACACCTTCCCCTCATCGCTGGCTAATCGCGTTTATGCTCGCTATATCCTCTTTGACCCGGCGTGTCGCGATCCGGATCACGCGCGTTATTCTCTGGAGGTATTGAGGCTTGCGGGTGGAAAGAAGGCTTTCTCGCAAGGCCGCGGGGCTGCGGTGTCGGCGTTCTCTAGCGCTGCCTTGGGCAGCATTCAACACCGCACTCTGCTGATCTGGGGAGAGGACGATCGCCTGTTTCCGGTGGCCTGTGCAGCCAAGGCTGCCGCGCTGATGCCCAATGCCACACTGTGCCGTATAGCCAATGCCGGGCATCTGCCGTTGATGGACCAACCTGCTGCATTTAACCAGGCGGTTATGTCGTTTTTGTTGGCGCGTTAGCAGCAGGTGCACGGTGCGGCTGTGCTGGCTGTGTTGACTGCGTATCATCGCTGCGTCTGATCTGCTGGGTATTGGGAGTCCGCTCAGAGTTTTCTCGCTTGTCAGCGTCTGCACACACTGAGGAAGAGGGCTGCTATGGACATTCGCTGTTATTCACCTGCCTGGGCCCGGGATATTGCTGATCTTTACTATCAGTCGGTACACGCGATTGATTCGGCGGTGTATACGCCAGAGCAGAAACAGGCCTGGGCGCCTGCGCCCATTGATTATCAGGCGTGGGCCGAGCGCTTGGCGCTAAAACAGCCTTTTGTGGCCATCATCGATGACCGTGTTGCCGGTTTTATCGAGCTGGACGCCGACGGACATATTGACTGCACCTATACCCACCCAGATTGTCAGGGGAAGGGAGTGGCATCTGCGCTATACGCGCATGTGCTGCAGCAAGCTCGGGAGACAGGCATAAAGCGCCTGTATGTTGAGGCCTCACTGATTGCCCAGCCGTTTTTTGAGCGACGTGGATTCTCGGTGCTCAAGCAGAACAGCGTGCAGCGCCAGGGTGTGAATTTGATTAACTTTTCGATGGAACGGCATGTGTGAGCTGGCGCTCGAAAACTGTCGGCATCGCTGATGCGATAGGAGTAAGGCTTGGATTATTTGAGTATCAACAAGGCGGCGTGGGATAAGCGAACGGCGGTGCATGTTGCCTCCGAGTTCTATGATGTGGCTGCGTTCAAAAAGGGCAAGTGCTCGCTGAACCCGGTTGAGCTAGAGCAAGTGGGGGAGGTGCAGGGCAAAACACTGCTGCACCTGCAGTGTCATTTTGGTTTGGACACCCTGTCCTGGGCACGCATGGGGGCGAAGGTCACGGGTGTCGATTTGTCCGCTGCGGCGATAGACCAGGCGCACGCACTGGCGCAGTCATTGGAGCTCGAAGCAGCCTTTGTGGAGAGTGATATCGTCAGCTTCGGTCGAGAAAATACCAGCGAGTTTGATGTTGTTTTCACCTCCTATGGTGTGCTGACCTGGTTGCCGGATCTGGCCGACTGGGCGCGCTTGATTGCCCGCTCGTTGAAGCCGGGTGGCGAGTTTCATCTGGTGGAGTTTCATGCCATCAACGACCTGTTGTCCGGTTACCCGTACTTTTCGACAGTTGAACCTGCGGTAGAAGAGGAGGGCACTTACACCGAGAACTGTGACGGAGCTACCTCGCCTACCGCCACCTGGTCTCACTCGCTGGGCGAGGTGGTAAGTGCATTGCTTGGCGCGGGGCTGGTGTTGGAGTCGTTTGCAGAACATCCCTACAGCCCTTATGAGTGCTTTGATGGCTTGGAGTATGTTCCGGGCTGTGGCTATCAGATGTTGCTGAAGGGAAATCAGGTTCCGCTGCTGTATTCCATCAAAGCGCGCAAACCCGCCTAGCGCGCATCAGGGGGGCTGCTGGTCCTTGCAGGCCGGTACCCAGCTGACTGCGGCAGCCTGTTATTGCTGCCACAGTCGGTGCGGCCGGCTCAGCGCGCTGCGTCTTCTACCGCCAGATGATCCGGAAAACGGCTGATCATCACCGCCAGGAACAAGCCGACACTCAGCACGCCAATGGTGTAGCTGAACGCGGCGACAAAGCCTCCGGTTCGCTCGATCAGCCAACCGGCGATGGCTGGGCCAAGAAACTGGCCGACGGCAAAAAACAGCGTGGCAAAGCTGAAGGCGACCGGGATGTAGCGCGGCGCAACCTGCTCTGTAGCGCTGGTCTGCACCATAGAGAAGACGCCGTTCACCGAGATGCCCATCAGCAGGTAGTGCACAAAAAAGTAGGGCAGGGACTGGTCGATCAGCGGCAACGCCATGGCGCCGATGACCATCAGCAGTGACAAGGCTAGAGCCTTGCCGCGCCCGGTGTAGTCCGAGAGCCAGCCCCACACCGGCGAGGCGCCAATCGACAGCAACCCCATGAGCGCCACATAGCGTCCGGCTACCGCAGGGCTGTGGCCGCTTTCCACCATGTAGCTGACCATGAACACCGTCTGCACGATGTAGCCCAGGCCAACCGCGCCGTAGGCGCAGGCGACGATCAGCACGCGCGGGTTGCGGTAGATGCGCTGCTTCTCTTCTGCGGAGAGTTTGCTGCTCATGCTGGGCGTGGCCTGCGGCGGGTTGCGGATAAACAGGGCGATCAGCACCGTGACCAGCAGCGCGATCAGCGCAAATAGCCCCCAGCTGATGCGCCAGCCCTGGTCGCCAAACTGCGTCAGCAGATAGGGCACCAGCATGCCGGTAAGCAGGGTGCTGATGCCGACGCCGCTGCTCATGCCGCCGATCGCCAGGCCGCGTCGTTCCGGAAACCAGGCTGCAAGCAGCGACACCATAGGGGCGAACACAAAGGCCGAGCCAAACCCCAGCAGGCCCATCCACAGCACCAGCAGCCAGAAGTGCGAGGCCCAGATCAGGCCGCTGAATCCGGTAAGCACGCTGAGCATGCCGAAGATGATGGACGCTTTGGTGCCCCAGCGGGCGGCGGCCAGTCCGCCGGCAAGAACGAAGCAGACGTAGCTGAGCGCCGTGACGGTGCTGAGCATGCCGGCCTGCTGGTAGCTGAGGTCCAGGTCGGTGCGCATGGATGGCAGGATCACGCCGTAGGCCAGGCGTCCAAAGCCGATCACGACCAGTGCGCTGAGCATGGCGCACAGCACCGTGATGAGCATGTTCGGGCGGGCGGTGCTCGAATGCATGGTATGTCTCTTGTTGTTCTGCTGGGGGTAGCTGACGGACAGTGAACGTCAGCGGGCGGGTAACTGCCATGAGGATAACGCCTGTTGTTGGCGTTTCATTCACTGGCGCGGGTTGCGCAGCGGTGTGTCGGGCAGCCCGGCAAGACGCGCGCCCGAACGGCATCTGCCGCCGGGCGCTGTCGGTTGGGCGGGGGGGGGGTTAGCCCAGTTGTACGGCCGGCGCCGCTGGGCGGGCAATGCTCACTTTCTCGGTAGGGGCCATGACGGTGGCTGTGCCGTCGACGACCTGTTTGCCATCCTGATTGATCACGCGGGTGGCGATCTTGACCCGGTTCTTGGGCAGCTTTTCCAGGATTTCCAGCTCGATGGTCACGGTGTCACCGAGGCGCACCGGACGCAGGAAACTCAGCTCCTGACCGATGTAGATGGTGCCCGGCCCCGGCAGCTCGCAGGCGATAGCGGCGGAGATCAGGGCGCCGGAGAACATGCCATGCGCGATGCGGCCCTTGAACGGGGTGGCGGCAGCGAATGCTTCATCCAGGTGGACCGGGTTCACGTCGCCGGACACCGCGGCAAACAGCAGCAGGTCGCGCTCTTCAACCTGGTGGCTGAGGCTCGCGCGCTCGCCGACGGCCAGTTCTTCATAGGTGCGATTTTCAAGGGTTTGCATGGGTGCGGCTCCGTTGCGATAGGGCGGTCAGATGGGGCGCGAGCCAGGCGAGCAGATCATCAACGACCTCAGCCCGGTTGGTCTCGTTGAACACCTCATGGCGGGCGCCCGGATAAAGCCGCAATTCTACCTGCCTGAGTCCGGCTGCGCGCAAGCGGCGCTGCAGTTTTTCCAGTCCGCCGCCCGCACTGATCGGGTCTGCGTCACCACCGATGATCAGCAGCGGCAGATCGGATCGGATAGGGCCCAGTTTGCCTGGGCTGCCAATTGCCAGCAGCGCATCGGCCAGGCAGCGCCAGTAATGGCAGCTCAAGACAAAACCGCATAATGGATCGGCAACGTAGCGGTCGACCTGCTGCTGATCACGGCTCAGCCAGTCAAACGCCGTGCGGTTGGGAGCAAAGGTGCGGTTGTACTGGGCAAAGGACAGGCGGTCCAGCGTTTTTGCCGGCGCCTGAGGGCCGCGCAACAGGCCTTCGATGCGCGCGACCAGGCCGGCGGCAGCGCTGGCTGCGGCGGGCTGGGCGTGGCTGCCGCTGAGTATGGCGACGTCGACCAGCGCGCTGTGCTCGATCAGCACGCTCTGGGCCAGATACGAACCCATGCTGTGCCCCAGCAGCACGATGGGCTGATTCGGGTGGGCGGCGCGGGTGCGCTTGAGCAGCAGCGCAACGTCGTCCACCAGGTGGCTCCAGTCGACGCCTGCAGCCAGCACGCCGCGCGGCAGTTCGGGCGTGCTGGCACCGTGGCCGCGCAGGTCCATGGCCTGCACGCTGATGCCGTTGGCATTGAGCGGTTCTGCCAGCGCGGCATAACGGGCTCCGTGCTCGGCCATGCCGTGACAGATGATCAGTTGCGCGGTAGCGGTGCCGGCGGCGGGCCAGTGATGTATGGCCAGGCTGGCGCCGTCGGCGGTGCTCAATGTCAGGGGGAGGTCGGTGGGCTGCATGCTGACGTTTGTCCTGTTTATGTTGTTGTTATGACTGACCTTGCAACGTTGGTCAGCATACTTCGCAGGCGGCGATATTCACAAACCAAATGAAACACTCTTGGATTTTGTGTTTGCCTCAAGCCCTGATAGGTTTGTCCAACGCTAGGCTCCCGCGAGAGCCGTCGGCCGCGGCCGGTACAAGAAAAAGCACAACGGGGAAAAGGAGAACAAAATGGATGCGTCTTTCTGGGCGGATAAACGGCCACAGGGGATTCCGAACGAGATTGATCTGAGCCAGTACAGCTCGATCATCGATGTGTTCAATCAGGCCTGTGTCAAACACGCCCAATTGCCAGCCTTCAGCAACATGGGCGTTACCCTCACCTATGCTGACCTGGACCGTTACTCCGCTGCCTTTGCCGCCTACCTGCAGCAGCACACGGCGCTCCAGCCGGGCGACCGCATCGCCATCCAGATGCCCAACGTGCTGCAATTCCCCATCGCGGTATTTGGCGCCATCCGCGCCGGGCTGGTGGTGGTCAACACCAACCCGCTGTACACCGCCCGCGAGATGCGCCATCAGTTCAAGGATTCTGGCGCCCGCGCGCTGATCTACATGAACATGTTCGGCCATCTGGTCGAGGAAGTGCTCCCCGATACCGAGATCGAGTTTCTCTTTGAAGCCCGTCTGGGCGACATGCTGCCGGCCATCAAGGGCACGCTGATCAACGCTGCGGTCAAGCACGTCAAGAAGATGGTGCCCAGCTACTCGCTGCCGCAGGCCATCTCCTTCAAGGCGGCGCTCAAGCGCAGCAAGGGCCAGCGTCCCACCGCCGTGCCCCGCACGCTCGAAGACGTGGCCGTCCTGCAATACACCGGCGGCACCACCGGTGTTGCCAAAGGCGCGATGCTGACCCACGGCAACCTGGTCGCCAACATGCTGCAGGTGTACGCCAACATGCAGCAGATCGACCGTGACGGTAAGAAGATCGCCGGCGAGCCGGGCGAGGTCATTATCGCGCCGCTGCCGCTGTACCACATCTTTGCCTTCACCGTTAATTGCATGTGCATGATGATTGCCGGTCACCACAACGTGTTGATCAGCAACCCGCGTGATATCCCCGGTTTTATCGAAGAGCTGAAGAAGTGGCAGTTCTCCTCGGTGGTCGGCCTCAACACCCTGTTTGTGGCGCTGATGGATCACCCGGATTTTGACAAGCTGGACTTCTCCCGTCTCAAGAGCACCGGCTCCGGCGGCACTGCGCTGGTCAAGGCAACTGCCGAGCGCTGGGAAAAACGCACCGGCTGCCGTATCGGTGAGGGCTATGGCCTGACCGAGTGTTCGCCGGTGGTGACCTCCAGCCCCGGTGATGGCCTGGCGCGTATCGGTTCGGTCGGCCTGCCGGCCCCGGGCACCGCGCTCAAGGTGATTGACGAGAATGGCGTGGAGCAGGGCATTGGCGAGCGCGGCGAGCTGTGCGTCAAGGGTCCGCAGGTCATGAAGGGCTACTGGAATCGCCCGGAAGCCACCGAGGAAGTGCTGGATGCCGAGGGCTGGTTCCGCACCGGTGACGTCGCCATCATCGACGAAGACGGCTTTGTGTCCATTGTTGATCGCATCAAGGATCTGATCATCGTATCCGGCTTCAATGTCTACCCGAACGAGATTGAGGACGTAGTTGCTGCGCACCCGAAAGTGGCGAACGCTGCCGCTATCGGTATCCCTGACGAGAAGTCCGGCGAGGCGGTCAAACTCTTCGTGGTTGCCAACGACAAGAGCCTGACCATCGACGAGCTGAAAGAGTATTGCCGCGCCAACTTCACCGGCTACAAGGTGCCCAAGCAATACGAGATTCGCGAGTCGCTGCCGATGTCTGCTGTGGGCAAAATCCTGCGTCGCGAACTGCGCGACGAGTGACCGCAAAGGTTTGCGGGTGACCTTGCAGTCACCCGCAATGCCAGTTCTGATGCGCTCCGGAGCCTGATTCGGGGTGCTGGTTTGCCTGTGTAAAAGCTGCTAGTCTTCGAGCACTTTGCTTCCCGTGATGCGCCTGCAAAGGGCGTTTCAGGGCCAACATAAAGAGTGCCAAAGGCACCTAACGATAAGACAGCAGCGAACCCACTGCAGCAGACTCAGGAGCAGGCTAGATGCTTGAAAATTTTTGGAAGGATAAATATCCGGAAGGCGTTTCTTCAGAGATCAATCCCGATTCATACCCCAATGTCCTCGCGGTTCTGAAAGACTCCTGTCAACGCTTCGCCAACAAGCCTGCCTTTACCAACCTCGGCAAGACCCTGACCTACGGTGAGCTGTACACCCTGTCCGGTCAGTTTGCCGCCTACCTGCAACAGCACAGCGGCCTGCAACCGGGCGACCGCATCGCCATTCAGATGCCCAACGTGCTGCAGTATCCGATTGCCGTATTTGGTGCCATGCGCGCGGGTTTTGTCGTCGTCAACACCAACCCGCTGTACACCAAGCGCGAGATGGAACACCAGTTCAATGACTCGGGCGCCAAGGCGCTGGTGTGTCTTGCCAACATGGCTCACCTGGCTGAAGAAGTGGTGCCCAAGACGGGCGTCAAGCACGTCATCGTGACCGAAGTGGGCGACATGTTGCCGCCGCTCAAGCGTTTTCTGATCAACGCGGCGGTCAAGTATCTGAAGAAAATGGTACCGGCCTACAATATTCCCGGCATGGTGCGTTTCAACGATGCCATGGCCAAGGGCCGCGGCCAGAAGCTCCATGAAGCCGCACCCAAGGGCGAAGACATTGCCGTGCTGCAGTACACCGGCGGCACTACCGGCGTCGCCAAGGGTGCCATGCTGACTCACCGCAACCTGGTCGCCAACATGCTGCAGTCCAAAGAGCTGATGGCGTCCAACATGACCGACGGCGAAGAGGTGGTCATCTGCCCGCTGCCGCTGTATCACATCTACGCGTTTACCTTCCATTGCATGGCCATGATGGTCAGCGGCAACCACAACATCCTGGTTACCAACCCGCGCGATATTCCGGCCTTTGTCAAAGAGCTGTCCAAATTCAAGTTCACCGGCTTCGTCGGTCTGAACACCCTGTTTGTTGCGCTGTGCAATGACGAGGGCTTCCGTGCGCTGGACTTCAGCAAATTCAAGGTGACGCTGTCTGGCGGCATGGCGCTGCAACTGGCGACCGCCGAGCGCTGGAAGCAGGTCACGGGCTGCGACATCTGTGAAGGCTTCGGCATGACCGAAACCAGCCCGGTGGCCACCGTTAATCCGATCAGCAACATCCAGCTGGGCACTATCGGTATTCCGGTCCCATCGACCCTGTGCAAGGTGATCGACGAAGACGGCAATGAGCTGCCGCTGGGCGAGCGTGGCGAGCTGTGCGTCAAGGGCCCGCAGGTAATGAAGGGGTACTGGCAGCGTCAGGACGCGACCGATGAAATTCTCGACGCCGAAGGCTGGCTGAAAACCGGTGATATCGCGATCATCCAGGAAGACGGCTTCCTGCGTATCGTGGATCGCAAGAAGGACATGATCCTGGTCTCCGGCTTCAACGTTTACCCCAACGAGCTGGAAGACGTCATGGCCGCCATGCCGGGCGTGCAGCAGTGCGCCGCGATTGGTGTGCCGGACGAGAAGTCTGGCGAGGCGATCAAGGTGTTCCTGGTCAAGGCCGCCGGTTCCAGCCTGACCGAGGAGGACGTCAAGGGTCAGATGCGCAGCAACCTGACGGCGTACAAGGTGCCCAAGTACGTCGAGTTCCGCGACAGCCTGCCCACCACCAACGTCGGCAAGATCCTGCGCCGCGAGCTGCGCGACGAAGAGCTGAAAAAACTCGGCAAGCAGTAAGCTGCACCAGTCCCCGCGTTTTTGCGACAATAGAACCCCGCCCGGCATTGCCGGGCGGGGTTTTTTCAGGCTCTTCACAAAAGTTCGTGGTAGTGCGTATGAGGTGTTCTGTCCACCGCGCTGATGGCGGAGTGTGCACTCAGGGTTCGTCCCGTTTACGCGGGCGAGTAGCGCAGGGCTGACGGGAAAAAGAGTCATAGGATGTCTGAGGAGCGAAGCGACGAGTTTTATGACTACCTCGCCGGCCACCCCCGTCCAACCGAGCAACGCAGCGAACCTGAAGGGCCGCGTAGTCGGGTGCCCCGGGGGATCGCTAAGGGGGGCTGGGCAAGCAGCCCCCCTTGGCTCGCCGTGAGGGCGAAAGGCGGATTTAGCCCTAGCTGCGAACCTGGAGATCGCTCCGCCATATGTGCCAGTGACAGGGCCGGCACAAAGCATGCGGACACGCCTTTGGCTTTATCCGCCCACTGTGCACCCGCGGGAAAATTGACCGCACAACATGGACTACCGCGACGGTCCGCGAAGAGCCTTTTTTTCACGCCACAGGATTCTGTATGCCAGCCAAACACGCCAACGCGCCCGATTTCACCCAGGTCATGGCCAGTGACCGCCATCGTTTACAGCAGCAGTTCAGAAAGCTGCCGGCCGATGATCAGGGCAAGGCGGCGGCCAGCTGGCTGGAGCGTTTCAACACCTCCCGCGAGCGAGTGGCTGAACGGGCGCGGCTGATTCCCAGAATTATCTACCCCGATGCGCTGCCGATTGCCGACAAGCGCGAGCAGATCAAGGCGGCGATTGCCGAGCATCAGGTGGTGGTGATTGCCGGTGAAACCGGCTCCGGTAAAACCACCCAGCTGCCCAAGATCTGTCTCGAGCTGGGGCGCGGTACCTACGGGCTGATCGGCCATACCCAGCCGCGCCGGCTGGCTGCGCGCAGTGTGGCCTCGCGGATTGCCGAGGAGTTGCAGACGCCGTTGGGGGAACTGGTGGGCTATCAGGTGCGTTTCACCGATCAGACCTCCGAGCGCTCGCTGATCAAGCTGATGACCGACGGCATCCTGCTGGCGGAAACCCAGCATGATCGCTACCTCAATCGCTATGACACGCTGATCATCGACGAGGCCCACGAGCGCAGCCTCAACATCGACTTTCTGCTCGGCTACCTGAAGACCATTCTGGCCAAACGCCCTGACCTCAAGGTCATCATCACCTCGGCAACCATCGATCTGGAACGTTTCTCGGCGCACTTTGATAACGCCCCGGTAATCGAGGTGTCCGGTCGCACCTATCCGGTCGATGTCTGGTATCGCCCCCTCAGTGCCGAGCGCGACGAGGAGGGCAACACCGTCGAGGATGACCTGAGCATTGACCAGGGCATTGTCGCCGCGCTGAGCGAGATTCAGCAGTTCGAGCGCAGTCAGAGCAAGACGCCGGGCGATGTGCTGGTGTTTCTGCCGGGCGAGCGCGAGATTCGCGATACCGCTGAGTACCTGCGCAAGGCCAACCTCAAGCACACCGAGATTCTGCCGCTGTACGCGCGCCTGTCCGCCGCCGAGCAGCAGAAGATTTTTGCCTCCCATGCCGGGCGCCGCGTGGTGCTGGCCACCAACGTGGCAGAAACCTCGCTGACGGTGCCCGGCATTGTCTATGTCATCGACCCGGGTGAGGCGCGCATCAGCCGTTACAGCCCGCGCTCCAAGGTGCAGCGTCTGCCGGTTGAAGCGGTATCACAGGCCAGCGCCAATCAGCGCAAGGGGCGCTGCGGGCGCGTGGCACCGGGTATCTGCGTGCGGCTGTACAGCGAGGACGACTTTAACGGCCGGCCCGAGTTTACCGATCCGGAGATTCGTCGCACCAATCTGGCCTCGGTGATCCTGCAGATGCTGCATCTGCGCCTGGGTCGCATTGAGGACTTTCCCTTTATCGAGCCGCCGGACGGCCGCGCCATCAGCGACGGTTTTACCCTGCTGCAGGAGCTGGGCGCGGTAGAGCGCAGCGGTGCGATGACAGACATCGGCCGCCAGCTGGCACGTTTGCCGGTCGATCCGCGCATCGGCCGTATGCTGCTGGAAGGGGCCGCGCAGCAGTCGCTGGCCGAGATTACCGTGATTGCCTCGGCGCTGGCCGTGCAGGACCCGCGTGAGCGGCCGTTGGAAAAGCAGCAGGCGGCTGACCAGGCGCATGCCCAGTGGAACGAGGAGGGCACCGACTTTGTCGCCTTTCTCAATCTGTGGAACGGTTTTGAGGCGCAGCGCCAGGCGCTGACGCAAAGCCAGCTGCGCAGCTGGTGTCGGCGCAACTTTCTGAATTACCTGCGTCTGCGTGAGTGGCGCGAAACCCACCGCCAGATTCGCCTGACCTGCCGTGATCTGGGGCTGGAAGAAAACCGCCAGGCAGCCTCCCATGAGCCGGTACACAAGGCGCTGCTGGCGGGGCTTTTGAGCCACCTCGGCAACAAGACCGAAGAGGGTGATTATCTCGGCGCGCGGCAGCGTCGCTTTTTGCTGCACCCTTCTTCCGGCCTGGCGAAGAAAAAGCCGGCCTGGGTGATGGTCGCCGAGCTGACTGAAACCCGGCGCCTCTATGGCCGCCTGGCCGCGAAGATTGACCCGGCCTGGGTGGAGCCGCTGGCCGGGCATCTGGTCAAGACCAGCCACAGTGAGCCGCATTGGGAGAAAAAGCGTGGTCAGGTGGTGGCCTTCGAGCAGGTGTCGCTGTATGGCCTGATCATCGTGCCGCGTCGCAAGGTGCACTTTGGCCCGATTGATCCGGTGACCTCGCGCGAGCTGTTTATCCGTCAGGCTCTGGTGGGTGGCGAGTGGCATGGTCGCGCGGCGTTCAACAAGGCCAATCAGCAGCTGCTGGCTCAGCTGGATGAGCTGGAAGCCAAGGCGCGCAAGCGCGACATCGTGGTGGATGACGAAACCCTGTATCGCTTCTTTGATCAGCGTATTCCCGAGAACATCTACCAACTGGCCAGTTTCGAGCGCTGGCTCAAGCGCAGTAGTGAGAAAGAGCCCAGGCTGCTGCACATGACGCGTGACGATCTGCTGCAACGTGAAGCCAACGACGTTAGCGCGCAGCTGTACCCGGACGTACTGCGCTGGGAGTCGGTGGCGCTGCCGCTGAGCTATCACTTTGAGCCCAACCATGAAGCGGACGGCGTGACCGTGCGCATCCCGGCCTCCTTGCTGCGTCGTATTGACCCGCAGCGGCTGGAGTGGCTGGTACCTGGCTTGTTATTTGATAAGTGCGTGGCACTGGTGCGCGCGCTGCCCAAGGCGATCCGCAAGAACTTTGTGCCGGTACCGGACTTTGTCCGCGCGGCGCTGGAGCGCATGCCCTTTGCCGAGGGCAGCCTGACCCAGGCGTTGGGCCGCGAGCTGACCCGCATGACCGGGGTGCGGTTGGACGCTGATGCCTGGACTGACGCCGAGCTGGAAGACCACCTGCGCATGCGCATCGAGGTGGTCGACGCCGCCGGCAAGCCGATCTGCGCGGGCCGTGATTACAGTGCGCTGTGCGCCGAGATCGATGGACTGCCGCTGCAGGCGGCGCCTGTCGAACAACCGGAGCAAAGCGCCCCCGCCGAGGCGCCCGGCAGCTATGCGTTGCCCGAGACGCTGGTGCGGAAGCAGGCCGGTATTGCGGTGAATTTTTATCCCGCTTGGGTCGAGCAGGGCGAAGAGGTGGTTGAGCAACTCTTTGACGTGCCGCAGCTGGCCCTGCGCGAGCACCGCCTGGGTCTGCAGCGCTTGCTGTTGCAAAGCTCGCAGCTCAATGAGCAGGCCCGTTATCTGCGCCAGAAGCTGACCACGCTGAAGGACGCAGCCATCTATTACCGGGATCTCGGCACGCAGAAACAGCTGACCGATGATGTACTGCTGGGCGCCGTTGATCGTGTGTTTTTGCCGGCTGACGCGCCCTTGCCGCGCGACCCGCAAACGCTGGCCGCGCGCCTGGAGGCGGGCCGCGCCGACTGGGTGCCGGCCTGTGAGCAGCTGGCCAAGCAGTTGCTCGCCGTGCTCAAGCAATGGCACGGGTTGCGCAAGCGCTTCAAGGGCAAGGTGGAGCTGGCCCATGCGCTGGCTATGAACGACGTGCGCGAGCAGCTCAACCATCTGGTCTATCCAGGCTTCGCCCGCGCCGTGCCCGGTGAGTGGCTAAGCCAGTATCCGCGCTATCTCAGCGCCATCGAGCAGCGTCTGGACAAGTTGCCGGGCCAGGTCCCGCGGGACCGCGCCTGGACCGACGAGCTACAGGGGCTGTGGCAGCAATATCAAGCGCTGAGCGAGCGCTGGCAGCGCGAAGGACGCTGGGATCCCCGGCTGGATGAGTGGCGCTGGATGCTGGAGGAGTACCGCGTGTCGCTGTTTGCCCAGCAGTTGGGCACGCGCATGCCGGTGTCGAGTAAGCGCCTGGGCAAACTCTGGCGTGAAATTCAGGACGGGAGCAGCCAGTAAGCGGCAGCGAACTTGCCGTCATGAGCGGCGAATGGCGTGATCTTGGCGCGCTATTCGTCTATGCTAGCGCTTTGAAAAATGCGGGTTTGCAGCGTGCCTTGCAGCCTATTGGTGTCGTCAAGGTGAGACAGCCGACTGCTGAGCGGCGGACCTTGCACCAGCCTCCGGCTTCCATGCCGGCATGGACACGGGTGCAGATACCCGGCCAGCCACGCTAGTCGCCGCAACAGACAACTGGCCGTTCCCCCGAAGCGATCGTGAGGGAGCGGTGTTCATAACATCAGAAGAGGACCGACCGTGCACAAAGTCGTGATCAGCGGAACAGGTTTGTTTACCCCCTCCCAGAGCATCAGCAATGAAGAGCTGGTAGCCAGTTACAACGCCTACGTCGAGCAATACAACGCCGAGAACGCCGCTGCCATCGAAGCGGGCACCGTTGAACCGCTGGCTGCCTCCAGCACCGAATTTATTGAAAAGGCCTCCGGCATCAAGAGCCGCTTTGTGATCAACAAGAGCGGCATCCTGGATGTGAACCGCATGGTCCCGGATATCCCTGAGCGCAGCGATGACGAGCCGTCCCTGCTGTGCGAAATGGCGGTCAAGGCCGCGCACCAGGCGCTGGAAGCGGCGGGCCGCACGGCCGCCGATATCGACGGTGTGATCGTCGCCTGCTCCAACCTGCCGCGCGGCTATCCGGCGCTGGCGGTTGAAGTGCAGGATGCGCTGGGGATCGACGGCTTCGGCTTTGACATGAACGTCGCCTGTTCCTCGGCTACCTTCGGCATTCAGAACGCCGCCAACACCGTTGCCCTGGGCCAGGCCCGCGCGGTACTGATGGTCAACCCGGAAGTCTGCACCGGCCACATGAGCTTCCGCGATCGCGACAGCCACTTCATCTTTGGTGATGCGTGCACCGCCGTGGTGATCGAGCGCGCCGAAGACGCCGTCTGCGAACACCCCTACGAGATTCTCGGCACCAAGCTGCTGACCAAGTTCTCCAACAACATCCGTAACAACTTCGGCTTCCTCAACCGCTGCGATGAATCCGGCGTGGGCGCGCGTGACAAATTGTTCATGCAGAACGGTCGCAAGGTGTTCCGCGATGTCTGCCCGATGGTGGCCGAGCTGATTGGCGAGCACCTGGGCGAAGTGGGTCTGCAGGTCGACAGCGTCAAGCGCTTCTGGCTGCACCAGGCCAACCTCAATATGAACATGCTGATCGCCCGCAAGCTGCTGGGTCGTGACCCCAGCGCCGAGGAAGCGCCGGTGGTACTGGACGAGTACGCCAATACCAGCTCGGCCGGCTCGATCATTGCCTTCCACAAGTACCAGAACGACTTGCCGGTCGGCAGCCACGGTGTGATCTGCTCCTTTGGCGCCGGTTATTCCATCGGCAGCGTGATCGTGCGCAAGGGCTGATTGCCGCAATGCCCAATGAGCAGGACCTGATCCAGCGCCTGCTCAAGGGCGAGCAGGCCGCCTACCGCGAGCTGGTGCAGCAGTACCAGGGCGCCATGCGCGCGGTGGCGATTGCTATCGTCGGCACTGCCAGTGCCGACGAGGTCGTGCAGGACAGCTGGCTGGCCGTGGTCCGTAATCTGAACGGGTTTGCCGGGCGCGCGAGCCTGAAAACCTGGTTGCTGACCATCACCGCCAATACCGCCAAGAGTCGCCTGCGCAAGCAGCGGCGCGAGGTGCTACTGGACGACATCACCGGCCCGCACGGCACCATTGATGACGCGCGCTTTGCCGCCGACGGTCATTGGGCTCAGGCTCCCTCCCTGTGGCATACCGACTCCCCCGAGGCGTTGCTCAACGAGCAGGCCCTGCGTGACTGTCTGGAACATACCCTGGCTACCCTGTCCGAGCTGCAGCGCAGCGTGCTGATGCTGCGCGAGCGTCAGGCACTGGAATTGCCCGACATCTGTAACCTGCTGGACATTTCCCACTCCAATGTCAGGGTACTGCTGCATCGCGCCCGTTTGAGCGTGTTTGCAACTCTGGAGCATTTTGAGGAAACCGGCGAATGTTGAAGTGCAAGGATCTGGTTGCTTTATCCAGTGATCTGCTGGATGGCGAGCTGACATTGAAACAGCGGATCGCGGTGCGCATGCACCTGGCGATGTGCGTGCACTGTCGCCGTTTCATTCGCCAGTTGCGCGTCAGCCAGCGGGTGATTCGTCAGCTTCCGGATCAGCAGGCGCCTGAGCTAGAGACGTTGCTCAGGGCCATGCAGGCTCAGCAGCAGCGTGCCTCAGAGCCCGATCAGGGTGACTCCTCAAAATGATTTCAGCAGGCCTGTAACAGCGTCAAACCAGCAACGTCTAGTATGTAGAGGGTGGCAGTCCGTCACGCTCGATATCAGACGTTACTGGAGAATGCGCATGAAGAAGATCAACACAGCCGTCCTCACCCTCAGCGCCAGCCTGCTGGCCGCCACCGGCGCAGTGCACGCGGCAGACAATCCTTTCGCTGTGTCCGAGCTGCAAAGTGGCTACAGCCTGGCTGACAACCACGGCGGCGACGACATGGAAGGCAAGTGCGGCGAAGGCTCCTGCGGCGACGAGGAAGGTAAGGGCGACCGCGAAGGCAAGTGCGGTGAAGGCACTTGCGGTAGTTGAGAGTGAACGCGACCGTCAATCTGCCAGTGCACGGAGTCGGGCTGGGGCTACGCCGCAGCCTGCTTGGTGCGCTGGCTCAGGCGCCCCGGCCGGTGGCCGATTTTCTAGAAGTGGCGCCGGAAAACTGGATCGGCCTGGGCGGCCGGCTGGCGCGTCAGTTTCGTGCCGTTGCCGAGCGTTACCCGTTGATCTGTCATGGCCTGTCACTCAATCTGGGCGGGCTGGCACCACTGGATACGCGCCTGCTGAACGATCTGCGCGCCTTTCTCGACGCCAACCAGGTTCAGGTCTACAGCGAGCACCTGAGTGCCTGTGGTGACCACGGCCAGCTTTATGACCTGCTGCCCGTGCCCTTTACCGATGCCAACGTGCGCCGCATAGCCGAGCGCATTGCGCAGGTACAGGACGCCCTGGGCAGACCCCTTATCATTGAAAATGTCTCGGCCTATCTGACCCTGCCCGGTGAGATGAGCGAGCCCGAATTTGTTGCTGCGGTGCTGGACGAGGCCGACTGCAACCTGCTGCTGGACGTCAACAACGTCTACGTCAACAGCGTCAACCTGGGTGGCGAGCCTGCCGCCTACATCAGCGCGATGCCCACGCAGCGCATCGCCTACCTGCACATGGCAGGACACTTCGATGCCGAGCCCGGCCTGAAGATCGACAGTCATGGCGCCGCGATCATCGACCCGGTCTGGGCGCTGCTGCAGCATACCTATGCGTGTCACGGTGTGCGTCCGACACTGCTGGAGCGTGACTTCAACATGCCGCCGCTGGATGTGTTGCAGACCGAATTGCAGCAGATTCGCCGCTACCAGCAGGCTGCGACTTTGCCGGCGGTGCACGCATGAACAAGGACCTGCAGCAGCGCTTTACCGCGAGAGTGCGCGCGCCGGGCCAGCGCCCGCTGCCCGAGGCGTTGCCGGCACAGCGGGTGGCGGTTTACGAGCGGCTGATTCGCAACAATATCGAAGGCTTTGTGCGTGGCACTTTTCCAGTTTTGCACAAGGTGTTGCCGGCGGCGCGCTGGGGCCAGTTGATCGATGCGTTCGTTGCCGAGCACCGCTGCCAGTCACCGTACTTTCGCGACATCGGCGAGCAATTTATCGACTGGCTGCAGGAGGGCTACCAGGCCAGCGCCGATGACCCGCCGTGGCTGCTGGAGCTCGCTCACTACGAGTGGGTGGAACTGGCACTGGATATCAGTGATCAGCAGATTCCGCCGGGCGGGCAGAGCGCTGCGAGTGCAGATTGCCTGCTGGCCTGGTCGCCGCTTGCCTGGCCTTTGCTGTACCAGTGGCCGGTGCAGGAGCTGGGGCCGGAGTACCAGCCTACTCAGCCGCCAGCACAGCCGTCCTGCCTGCTGGTATGGCGTGACGAGCAAGACCGTGTGCGTTTTATGCAGCTGACCCCCTTTGCCTGGCGGCTGGCTGATTTGCTGAGCCGCGAGCCGTTGTCTCTACGCGCGGCACTGGCGCAGCTGAATGTGACAGCAGACGATGATTTTATTGCCGGTGCGCTGGCGATGCTGAATGACTGGATCGCGGCAGACGTGCTGCGATCTGCTGATCCTGCCTCTTGATTTTCTGTCTATCTGACTGATTTCACTGACTTTGCCAAATCCCGCCGCTGACTGAGTTCGATGCGCAGGAGAAAGTTCCCCTGTCATTGAATGTTCATCTTTGCGCAACCGATCTGAAATACGGCACTGCGAATATTCCCTCCAACACCGGGCCCGTCCCATCAACGAGCCCCAATGTGTTGTTTCACTGTCAACGCAAAAAACTACTGAGGGAAGACTCAATGACTCTGCGCAAGCACATCGCTGGATTCGCTGTTACTGCACTGGCTGCTGCCATCCCGGCTGTCGCCATGGCCGACGTAAGCATCTACGGCCGCGCCCACGTATCTGTGGATTTCCTGGATGACGGTGCTGATTACTCCGAAACCAACCTGTCCAGCAACTCTTCCCGTCTGGGCTTCAAGGGTGACCACGAAATCAACTCCAACCTGTCTGCCTTCTTCCAGATCGAGCAGCAGATTGACTTCGGCACCGACAACGGTAGCTCTTTCAACACCCGCGATACTTTCGTTGGTCTGAAAGGCGGCTTCGGTTCTGTACGCATGGGTCGTTTCGACAGCCCCTTCAAAGCGGCTCGCGGCCCGGCTAACCTGTTCGGCGACCAAGTCGGCGACATGCGCAACCTGACTCGCGTTGGTAACGCCCGCTTCGACGAGCGTTATGACAACACCATCGAGTACACCACTCCGGACATGAGCGGCTTCTTCGCCAAACTGGGTTACTCCGTACAAGAAGGTACTGTTGCTGACCAAGACACCGACGAAAGCGTATTCAGCGGCTCTCTGAACTATGCTGGCGACGCTCTGGAAGCCTCTGTTGCCTACGAAACGGCTGAAGAAGATACCGGTCGCGGCGAGCGCGATGGCGTTCGCGCTGCTGGTGCCTTCAAGATCACTGACGGCATCAAGCTGGTTGGTTTCTACCAGACTGTTGATTACACCAACCCGGCTGTAACCGCGGCTGTTCAAGACGCTCTGACTTCCGATACCTACGGTGTAGGTGCAGAATTCAAGCTGGCTTCCGCCACTGCCCTGAAAGGCATGTGGATGACTCGTGATGCCGACGCTGACGACTTTGACACCGACATGATCGCTGTTGGTATCGAGCACAAGCTGGACAAAGCTGTACGTGTATACGCCAACTACGCCATCACCGAGAACGACGCTAACGTTGCTCTGACTCCTTGGGGTCAAGCACGTACCGCCAACCCGGCTGGTGCTGCTGGTGAAGACGCTTCCGGCTTCTCCGTAGGCCTGCGTTACGACTTCTAATCCCGTCTCACGACAGGAACAGAAGTAACCCCAAAGCCGGACTGTTACAGAAAACAGTCCGGCTTTGTCATTAAAGTGACATCCAACAGTCTTAATCTCGTCGCCAAGTGGTCATGAATGGTGATCACCAACGGACCCAATGTTCACTTGTGCCAGGAGTTTTATCCCATGCGTCAATTGCTCTGTCTCGCCGCCGCTGCACTGTTGTCTGCCTGTGCCCAGCAGGCCCCCGTCAAACTCTACTCGGGCGCCGAACAGCCGACCTCCCAGGTGCTGGTAGTCGAAATGCCCAACACCCTGGAAGTGCTGAACATCAACGGCCAGCCGGCACCGGAAGCCAACCGCATGGTAGGTAACAGCCTGCGTCAGCTGGAGCTGCAGCCGGGCAAGTACCGCATCAATGCCTACTTTGAAAATGGCTATGACGTAGGCGGTGGCCTGAGCCACGAAATCGTCCGTACCCGCAGCGCTACCTTCCTGGTTGACGGCCAGGCAGGCGATGTATGGCGCCTTGAAATTGATGAGCCGAGCAACCTGCGTGAAGCCGAAGCCATGGAAGATGACTTCTCCGGCTACGCGGTTAATACCCGCACCGGCGAGCGCGTAGCCAGCGAGCCGGGTCCGCGTTACGTCTCCATGCTCGGCCAGATGTTTGGTGGCGGCTCTGTCGTTGCCACCCAGGACACCGGCATTGCTCCGCTGGGTGCCGCGCCGCAGGCCCAGGCTGGCGCTGCTGCTCCGCTCGCAGTACCGGCCCCGTCGCAGGCTGCTGCTCCGGCACAAACCCTGCCGCACGATGCCTCGACCCTGGCAACGCTCAAGCAAATTTACCTGATGCTCAGCCCGGAAAGCCGCGATGCCTTCCTGGAGTGGGCCGCTCAGTAAGAATGTAATGCCCCGTCAGCTTGTGTGCTGCACGTTTATCCCCGCCTTGCGCGGGGATTTTTTTTGGCATGTGCCGGTAGGGCGGTCAATCGCGTAGCGTTGGCCGCGCTTAGGTCTCATTGGCGTCGATCAGCCCAACGCCCATGGTGGACAAGCCGCTGGCCTGTCCACCGGTGGCTCAGTGCGGGGACTCTTCGGTAGGGCGGTCAATCGCGTAGCGTTGGCCGCGCTTAGGTCTTATTGGCGTCGACCAGCCCAACGCCCATGGTGGACAAGCCGCTGGCCTGTCCACCGGTGGCTCAGTGCGGGGACTCTTCGGTAGGGCGGTCAATCGCGTAGCGTTGGCCGCGCTTAGGTCTTATTGGCGTCGACCAGCCCAACGCCCATGGTGGACAAGCCGCTGGCCTGTCCACCGGTGGCTCAGTGCGGGGACTCTTCGGTAGGGCGGTCAATCGCGTAGCGTTGGCCGCGCTTAGGTCTTATTGGCGTCGACCAGCCCAACGCCCATGGTGGACAAGCCGCTGGCCTGTCCACCGGTGGCTCAGTGCGGGGACTCTTCGGTAGGGCGGTCAATCGCGTAGCGTTGGCCGCGCTTAGGTCTTATTGGCGTCGACCAGCCCAACGCCCATGGTGGACAAGCCGCTGGCCTGTCCACCGGTGGCTCAGTGCGGGGACTCTTCGGTAGGGCGGTCAATCGCGTAGCGTTGGCCGCGCTTAGGTCTTATTGGCGTCGACCAGCCCAACGCCCATGGTGGACAAGCCGCTGGCCTGTCCACCGGTGGCTCAGTGCGGGGACTCTTCGGTAGGGCGGTCAATCGCGTAGCGTTGGCCGCGCTTAGGTCTTATTGGCGTCGATCAGCCCAACGCCCGTGGTGGACAAATCAATGACCTGTCCACCGTACATTTCTCCGCCGCGAGCCCTCCGGTGGGTTAATGCAGGCACACGTTGGTAGGGCGGTCTAAGCCAAAGGCGTGGCCGCGCGTACTCCTAGCGCGCCGCCTCGGCATCAATGGCCTGCTGTACCTGGCGGAAGAAGGCCAGGCGGTCCTTGCTCT
>NZ_NTMR01000037.1 GCF_002307495.1 Pseudomonas abyssi
GTACTCCTAGCGCGCCGCCTCGGCATCAATGGCCTGCTGTACCTGGCGGAAGAAGGCCAGGCGGTCCTTGCTCTGCGTGCCGCCCTGGCTGTCGGTCGCCTGCGGCCAGTTGCCGTTGGAGGCGATCACTAGTTGGCGGTTGGGGTCGATAAAGATGCCCTGGCCGAAGATGCCCTGGGCAATATAGGCACCGTCATCCAGCGTCCACCATTGGAAGCCGTAACCGGCACCCGGGCGGCCGATGTCCACCTGCTTGGTGGTGGCCTCGGCAATCCAGCCATCCGGCAGCACCTGTTCACCACCGGCAACGCCACCGCCCAGCATGAACAGACCAAAGCGGGCGTAATCGCGAGTGGCTGCCTGCACGCAGCAACCGCCAATCTCATGATCGGTGGAGCCCAGCATCCAGCTGGCGTCCTGCTGCATGCCAAAGGGAATCCAGATCTTCTCGGACAGGTATTCGGCCAGTGGTTTGTTGGCAGCAGAACTGGCCAGCACGCCGATCAGATTGGTTTCACCGGTCTTGTACACCCACTTGGTACCCGGCTCGGCCTCGGCGGGCAACTGGCGCATGTAGCTGACGGTTACGTCAACGCCTGGGTCGGCCTTGTGGGAGTTGAACAGGGCTACGTCGGATTGCGGGTCAGCGTAGTCCTCGTTCCAGGCGACGCCCGAGGTCATGGTGAGCAATTGTCTGATGGTGACGTTGTCGTAGGCCGAGCCTTTCAGGTCGGGAATGTAGTCCGACACCATATCGTCGACGCTCTTGATGTAGCCGTCCTGAATGGCCGCGCCGACCAGAGTCGAGGTGAACGACTTGGCGACCGAGAAGCTGGTCCAGCGTCCGTCGGGGCCAAAGTCCAAGCCGTACTTTTCCAGCCGGACCTTGCCGTTGTGCACGATCACCAGCGCGGCAGCGTGCTGTGAGGTCATGAAGGCATCGACATCGACACCCACATCCAGCGGTTCACCCTCGGGCAGCGGGTAGACCTCACCGCCAGCGGGAATGACGCGAGACTCGCTCAGTACCGGCAAACGGTCCATGGCACGAAAGGCCGCATCGCGTTGATCGCTGCTCCAGAACAGCACATTGCTGTCGGTCGGCAGGTTGAGCGCCAACCGGCGCATATCGTCATCGGCGGTGGCCCAGAAAACACCGCCGGCCAGGCCCAGCAGCACGATGAGCGCGATAATCCCTTTCTTCATGTGTGTACTCCGTCTTTTATTATTGTTCAGGGCGCGCTGGTTGAAGCGACATGCAGCGGGCATATGGCATCAATCAAGGCTCCCCACGCGTAACTTACGTGACATACGCCCTCGATTGGGCGTGATCGCAGCTAAATAAGCAGGTGTGATCCGTTGGCCGTCGCTTGCTAAATACCCCAGGCGGCCAAGGGCTTTCCGTTTTCCTCAGTCCTGCGGCGCCTTGGCGACCAGCTCCCGCTGCACGCGCACCGCTGTGCGCTTGGGGCGTACGTGCTTGCCGCGGCCTTCAAGATGCGCCCGGGTAAAGGCCGCGCCAAACAGCAAGATCATGGAAGAGTAGTTCACCCACAGCAGCAACAGCGCCAGTGAGCCGGCGGCGCCGTAGGCCGATGCCGTGGCGGAATAGGCCAGATACAGGGCAATCAGAAAACGGCCCACGGTAAACAGTATCGCCGTAATAAAGGCGCCCACCAGCACATCGCGCCAGGACAGCAGTACATCAGGCAGGATCTTGAACATTGACGCGAACAGCAGGGTGGTCAAACTGAGCGACAGGGCAAACTCCATGGCTACCATGGCGGGGCCGGGAATCGGCAGCCAGCTGTCAGCAAAGGCCATGACCGCGCTGAAGGCGACCGACAGCATCAGTGACACCAGCAGAATAAACCCGATGGCGAGAATCAGGGTGAGTGACAGCAACCGGCTTTTCACCAGCAGCCACAGGTTGTTGCGCGACGGCCGCGGCGCCACGCCCCAGATCTGGTTCAGCGACTGCTGCATCTTGGCGAACACCGTGGTGGCACCGACGATAGTGGCCAATATCCCGATCAGCGCCGGCCAGATGCCGCTCTGATCAATCTGCGAGTTGGCCACCGCGGTCTGAATGACCCCCGCCGCCTCCGGCCCTATGGTGCCCTCCAGCTGCGCAAACAGTTGCCCCTGCACCGCGCTCTCACCCAGCACCAGACCCACCAGGGCGACCACCACAACCAGTACCGGCGCAATGGAAAACACCGTGAAAAAGGCTAGCGCTGCGGCATAGATAAACGCCTGACTATCAAGCCAGTTTTGTACCGCTGCGCGGAAAATACCGAACCAGTGCTTGATCATAGGGGCTTGCTGCCCTGGAAGCTGAACGTCATTGTTAAAAAGCCGTGTCCTGAAGTGAGTTGTATCTTGGTACGCCATGGGTATGGACACCCGGTTGTATACCGGCGTTCCTGTGCGGGTGCAAGGGCAGGGCGCAGGCGGAGGACGGCTCGGCACGTCACCTGCGCCAAGCGTGTCAGCCGGTCAGGCGTCTGTGCCCTGACTGGATTCCAGCCAACAGGCTCGGGAGTCAGTGTGAGATTGCCTGATGCCTTTCGGCGAGAACGGTGTGTCGAGGGTCGCCACCGCCACCGAGACCCAGTCTGCAAATTGCTTGCTGCCGCTCCAGGTGATATTCGAACCACAAATGCCTCGCGCATTCAGGCAGTCAGATCCCCCTGGCAGCTCGACTTTAATGTCGTCGCAATCGCTCAGCGGCGTGCACTGCTTGCGCTGCAATGATCCCAATGGACCCGCATGTTCGGACACTTGCATTGGCTGCATACTGGTGGCGGTGCGGTCGTATGGGTAACGGTCACCTCGTCTGTTTGCGTAGTACGCAACACGTGCAGTGCTGTATTGATCTGTTCGAGCCGGGTTCGCCGGCAGCGGTTGGCAAGAAAGCCGTAATGCCTCACGCGCATCAAGCCTTTCGGCAAGATGTGCAACAAGAAATGCCGAACGAACTCTTCGCCGCTCAAGACCATCTGCCTGTTCCGCGCTGCTTGCCGGTAATCCTTGTAGCTGAGGGTCACTGTCTGTTCGTCGACCTGCTGCAGACGTGCATTGCTGATGGCAATGCGGCGGGTATACCGGGCCAGATAGTCGATCACGCTGTTGGTGTGTTGCAGGCAGTGCTTGCTGTAAACAATTGTTAAACGTTTTTAGCCTGCCGCCTGGTACCTCTCATACTCGGAAACCAGAAAAGGTGGGCCGACCAATAATAGAAAACAAAGCAGGTAACTGCCGATGCTGTCGCCACCTAACGTGGCAATGCGATATATCAAAAATGGCAGAACCAACGCACAATATCCAACCATCCACAGCTTCAGCAGGCCATGCCGACCGATGAAATCCCCAAGCGACTGTTGCTCAGCTCCGTAGCCTCTCCAATTCCTGATCTCAGGGTTTAACAACGGCCACAACGAAAACAAAACCCCAAGGACCAAACCGGTCTTCAGGCGATACTCGTGCGGTAGCTGAAATACCACTGCGAAAGCCACCAGCCACACGCAGCCGATGACCCAGTTTTTAACCATAACTTTCTGGGCTGAGGTCATAGACGTTTAACGCCCGCCACAAACGCGAGCAACTTGTTGCGAGTCGAGCGCCCAAAGGGCGCGTTTTTGGTGGCGATTGTTAAATGCAGTTATCTAATTAACCAGTGATAGCCTTTTATCTGTAAATACACAGATTACACCAGAGTTGTTATACATAACTTGATAATTGAAATCGCAATACGCTCCAGCAATATTTAATGGCAACTGCTCACTACCCCATCGACTCGGTTTAAACAAGGCGGCCGCAAAAACTGAGT
>NZ_NTMR01000038.1 GCF_002307495.1 Pseudomonas abyssi
CACTTGGTCATTGAGACCACCCTCCGTGTGTCTCTGTAACCACTGTTCTTGAGCCTCTGACGCTATCGGTTGCGGGCGAACTTCCCTACAATGCGCGGCTTTTGCCGAGAAAGCTCCGCGTTATGAAGTCGCTGGCTGATCTGTTTGTTGTCGTACTGCTGTGCCTGTTTGTTTCTACCTCGTTTGCTGATGCGCCGACCAGTTTCTCTGCGGCCAAGGCGACCGCCAAGCGTGAGGTCTTTGTGGATGAGCGGGCGGTCAGGCAGGGCGATCTGTATTGCGGGTGTCGCTGGGATTGGGTCGGACGGTCCGGTGGCCGGGTTGATGCCAGCTCCTGTGGTTATGAGACGCGCGCCCAGCAGGCGCGGGCAGGGCGGATCGAGTGGGAGCATATCGTCCCTGCCTGGGTGTTTGGCCATCAGCGACAGTGCTGGCAAAACGGCGGGCGGCGCAATTGCGTGGTGAACGATCCGCTGTTCCGGGTGATGGAGGCGGATATGTTCAACCTTTACCCGGCTGTGGGGGAGGTCAACGGTGATCGCAGCAACTTTCAGTATGCGATGATTGGTCGGGCGCCTGCGCAGTACGGCGCCTGCACCTCAAAAGTCGATTTCCAGCAACGGGTGGCCGAGCCTCGGGACGAAGTGAAGGGGCTGGTCGCGCGGGTTCACTTCTACATGTATGACCGCTACGGCTTATCGATGTCTCGTCAGCAGCAACAGTTGCTGATGGCCTGGAGTCGTCAGTACCCGGTGACCGAGTGGGAACGGGAGTGGAGCAACCGTACGGCGCGGGTCATGGGTCACAATAACCCCTTTGTCACGGGCGAGCGGTCCTGGACGCCGGGGCACAGGCCTACCCGCGATGGTCTGGTGTCTCCAGTGCCTGCTGTCAGGCACGAGGCAGCCGCCGGCAGCCGCGGCGGTATCATCGGTAACCGCAACAGCAAGGTGTATCACTTGCCGTCAGGGTGCCCGAGCTATGACCAGGTCGCGGCGCGCAACCAGGTGCAGTTCGAAACCGAGGCGGCCGCAGTGGCTGCCGGGTTCAGGAAGGCCGGTAACTGCAGCGGTTGACGGCTTGATACCGGCCGCTGGGCGCAGCGCGGCTGGCTAGGTACACTTGCCTATCAAGACAGCCGTGGTGGGTGGCCGGCTGAATGCGCTCCAGGCTGACCTGTCGTGCTTTGCTCTCGCACCGGCATGGGATGTCGAGTCGCGCGATCTGGCGCATACCGCTTTGCATGCGCCATCGGCGCAAGCGCCTGAGTAGGGGCTGTGACTCATCAGGGAGAGCGTTCGATGTTCAGTTTTTTGCGTCAACGGCTGATAGCTTATCGCCGCGAACCGGTGCCCATGCCGCCGGTGGATGAGCGTCGTCTGGCGCTTTGGCGAGCGCTGTCCGAGCTGTTTCTGGATACCGAGCCAGACGATGTCACCTTCGATTACATCGCCCGAGTAGTTCGGGAAAGCGGCTATCTGCCCATGCAGGTTAAACAGGTGCTTTGGGCAGAGCTGTTTCCAGTGCTTGCAGGCAATCTGCGCTCGGTTGCCGGGGAATGGGCAGGCTGGTCGGATGACTGGTTGCTGGCCCACATCAAGCCGGTGACCGAGCTGGCGCCGCTTGGCGGCCGTGGTGGCGTGGCGCGGGAGATACGGCGCTGCTGGCAGGCCGTGGCACTGCGATTGCCGTCTGACTTCGAGTAGCATCACGGGCCATCGAGTGGTCATTGCAGGCCCAGAGGAGATTGGCGTGGACTTTCAGACTATCCCGATTGTGCGGATTTTCGATGAACAGAAAGCGAGGGATTTCTACCTCGGTTTTCTCGGTATGACGCTGGATTGGGAGCACCGTTTTGAACCGGGGTACCCGCTCTATATGCAAGTATCGAAAGGCTCGCTGGTACTGCACTTGAGCGAGCATTCGGGCGACTGCTCGCCGGGCAGCAAATTGTTTGTCAATGTCAGTGATGCGCGGGCGTTACTGGCGGAGCTGCAGACAAGGCCTTACGCCTACTGCCGCCCCTCGCTGGAGTTGGCAGCCTGGGGCGACTATGGCTTTCAGGTGGTGGACCCTTTCTCCAACCGTATCTGGTTCAATCAGCCCGAATGATCGGCGCGCCAGGGCGCTGATCAACGGATCAGACGCTCTCGCGCCATTCGCGTGCCAGCACGGCAACCAGCTCCGCCGCCGGTAGCTGACGGGCCAGCGCGGCGCCCTGGCCGGCCCAATGCGCGGCAAAGGCGTGATTACCCTGTTGGCTGGCGGCGGCGTGCAGCTGTTTGGCGGCGTCGTAGGCGATGGGGTAGTCCGGCGGCACGGGCGTGTCGGCGCCATCACAGAACCGTATCAGCTCGTTGACGATACCGCGTGCCGGGCGGCCGGAGAACGCGCTGGTCAAGCGGGTGTTCCGGGCATGTTCGCTCGACAAGTTGGCGCGGTAGGCCGCTGGCGCGCAGGACTCCGGGCACAACACAAAGGCGGTGCCGAGCTGGGCTGCGACAGCGCCTTGGGCTAGGGCGCTAGCGACCTGCTGGCCATTCATGATGCCGCCGGCGGCGATAATGGGCAGCGTGATGTGTTGGCTTAGCAGCGCAAGCAGTGCCGAGGTGCCCAACTGCTCATCGTCTGCGCAGGAATCAAACATGCCTCGATGACCGCCGGCCTCGATCCCCTGAGCGACGATGGCGTCGATGCCGGCTTGCTCGATCAACTGCGCTTCGTGCAGGTTGGTTGCGGTCGCCAGCAGGCAGATACCGGCGTCTTGCAGTGCCTTGATGCGTTCTGCAGTAGGCAGGCCGAAGTGGAAGCTGACGACCGCCGGCCGCTGTTCGAGCAGCAACTCCAGCGTCTCGTCGTCCTCTACAAAACTGCGGTAGATCTCGCTTAGTGCTTCAGGGGGCTGCGCCCCGGCGCGGTGAAACAGGGGGGCAAGATGCTCCAGCCAGGCAGCCTCCCGCGCGGCGTCGTGCACGGCAGGTGCGTGACAGAACAGGTTTACGTTGAATGGCCGAGAGGTCAGGGCGCGGGTTTGCGCCAGTGCGCTGCGGGCCTGCTGAGCGTTGCCGGCACCGATGGCGATGGAGCCCAGACCGCCGGCATTGGATACCGCTGCTGCCAGCTCCGGGGTGGATACGCCCGCCATCGGGGCTTGAATCAGGGGCAGCTCGATGCCGAGGCGCTCCAGCAGGGGGGAGGTCGGGCGCATATTGTCTCCTGGTTGTTGATGTGTTCTGTTTTGGAGAATATTATTTAATAAATATTCTTTCAATGAGAATTAAATGGACAGCGAAACCCTGCGTATTTTTTCTGCCGTTGCGGCCGAACTGAGCATTACACGCGCAGCGGCGCGTTTGGGGCGTGCGCCCTCCAACGTCAGCACGCGGATTCAGCAGCTGGAGGGTGAGTTGGGCATCGAGCTGTTCAGCCGTGTTGGTAAGCGCATGTCGCTATCGGCCGCTGGCGAGCGCTTGGTCGAATATAGCGCCCGATTGCTGGCCCTGGAGGAGGAGGCGCGACATGTCGTCAGTGCTGGCGGGCACGCCGGCGGCTTGCGCATCGGCAGCATGGAAAGCACCGCGGCTGCGCGCTTGCCCGCGGTGTTGGCGAGCTATCATCGGCACTATCCGCAGACGCGCCTGCAGCTGCAGACGGGGCCGTCGCGGCCATTATTGGAAAAGGTGCGCAACGGTCAGCTGGACTGCGCCTTCGTTGCTCTGCCGGCGGACTTCGGTGGCCTGGACGGCCTGTCTGAGCTGGGGCTGCAAGGGTGTGCAGTATGGCGTGAACAGCTGTTGCTGGCGCTGCCGGCCGATGCGTTGCCAGCGGAGGGCGTTAGCGGCATTGTGCTGCGTTCGCTGGCGGCGTTTCCTCAGGGGTGTACGTATCGCGGCATCGCTGAGCAATGGCTGGGCGTGCCGGGCTCGCTCGAGTGGCGGGTGCAGGAGATGAATTCCTATCACGCGATGATTGCCTGTGTGGCGGCAGGCACCTGTGTCTCGTTGTTGCCTGAGAGTGTGTTAATGCTCAGCCCGGCCCATCGCCAGCTGCAGACGCTGCCGGTGGTGCAGGCCGATACCCTGCTGGTCTGGCGACAGCACTACGCCACGCCCGCATTCGAGCGACTGCAGACGCTGTTGCCGGAGGCCCCTGATGCACCGGCAGTCTGACCTGCGCAGCGCGGCTGAGGCGGCGCTGATTCTGGTGATCGGTATGGGCTTTGGTCGCTTTGCCTTTACCGCGCTATACCCGCTGATGGTCGAGGAAGGCGTGCTGACGTTGCAGGGCGGCAGCCTGGCAGCCTCGGCCAACTACGCCGGCTATTTGCTCGGTGCGCTGCTGCTGATGTGGACGCGCAGTCATCGGGCGCACCTGCTGTGCGTCGTGGCCATGCTGGGGACATCGGCTTGCCTGGCGGCGCTGGCCGTGGTCACCGCGACCTGGGGCATCGTGGTTGTGCGGCTGCTGGCGGGTGTGCTGAGCGCGGTGGCGATGGTGGCTGGCTCGCTTTGGTTGTTTGAGCATCGCCGGCAGTTTGCCGGTGCGCCGTTACTGTATGCCGGGGTCGGTCTGGGGATTGCTGTGTCTGCCGAGCTGCTGGTGGTGGGTGGCGCGTTTGGCTTGCACAGTGCAGGCTTATGGCTGCTGCTGGGCGCTGTTTGCTTCGCTTTGAGTCTGCTGGCGTTGCCTGGTCTGCTGCTCGATCGGGCTGTGGTCGCTGCCGCCCCAGGTATGGCGTCAGGGCACAGCGCCGCGCCGGTCGCCGCCTGGCCCCTGGTGGTGCTCTACGGCTTGGCGGGGTTGGGCTACATCGTGACGGCAACCTATCTGCCGGTGCTGGTGCGCGACAGCTTTCCGGACCTGAACGCAGCCCATGTCTGGGCGGTTTTCGGGTTGGGTGCGGCACCATCCTGCTTTGTCTGGCACCGGGTCAATCAGCGGCTGGGGTCGCGCGCCGCACTGCGGGTAAATCTGCTGATTCAGGCCGTTGGCGTCGCGCTGCCAGCCATGTTGCCGACGACGACTGGCTTTTTGCTGAGCGCCTTGCTGGTCGGCGGCACCTTCATGGGCACGGTTACCATCGCCATGCCGGCCGCGCAGCAGGCTGCCCGTCACGCGAAGATCAACCTGATGGCCGTCATGACCCTGGCCTACGGGGTGGGCCAGATTGCTGGCCCCTTGATGGCCGACCGGCTGCACACTCTTTTTCTCAGCTTTAACGGCGCCTTGCTGGCTGCGGCTGCGGCGCTGATCCTGGCCGCACTGCTGACGTTACGCCTGTGACGGCGTGACGAGCTCGCCCGCGCATTCCTGCACGGAGATGGCGCCGCCATGCCGCGGCAGACAGGCTACTTGGGGAACAGCGCGGTAACGATCAGTCGCGTGCCAAGGCCTTGCGGTCCGTTATCTGTGCTGTCCACCCAGTAGCGCAGGCCGTCACCGATACTGAACAGTTGCCCGCCGATGGGCACCACCTTGGATATCAAGACGTTGAGCGGCACCGCGCTGTCGTGATTTTCCCAGTCGTGGGTGGTTTCGCTGTTCAGGGTGTAGGTGACCGCCAAGGGTGTGGTGTAACTGGCGAAGGGCTGGATAAAGGTGCTGTTGATGTCGGCGCGATGACCGGCGTCGGCTACATCGACCAGATGATTGAACAGCAGCCCTACCGTCCACGGGCCGCTTTGGCGCAGGGCAACGCCGGTTGGACCTGCAGCCCAGGTGTCCGCAGTCAGCTCGTCCTCCGAGCCGGTAGGCAGCAGCATGGCCGGTCCGGCGCCCCAGATCCAGCCGCCGGCTGTAGGTTCCTTGGGTGGAAAGAACAGGCTCTGCACGGTGTCGCCGGTGCCGGTCTGGCTGCCTGCCCCGGGGAATACATCGCTTTGATGTGTTACCGGCAGGATGGTGCGCGAAATCAGATTCCAGTCTTCGCTGATCGAAATAGGAATGACCGGCTGAATATTCAGTGTGTGCCGTTCACCGTCGTTGTCTGGCCCGATGTGGTGATCGTAGTTGTACTGAAACGGCACACTGATCAGCGCCGCGACCGGGTTGCTGAGCGACTTCGCCAGATCCAGCGCAGCGGCGTCTGCCTGCGCGTTGGACGCCATGGCGGCGGCTATCAAGGCGGTGGTGCTGCGCGCAATGGTGTTGAACACGCCGGCCTCTCCCTGGAAGCGTTGAGGTTTGTCATTTCAGCGTAGACGGTTTGTCGGCGATGTCCGCATCGGTATAGGCAATGGCGTGAGAGAATTGGCCATTCAGCACATTGATAGCGCTGCGATCATGTCACGCCTAGTGGTTTCGGACTGGGTCGTGATCGGTGAGACTGCCTGAAATGCCTGATCCAGAGGCGTTTCCCTTGCCCCAGGCAAGACCGAATAACAAGAGAGGTCAGCTCATGCAACAGCCACAACAGGCGAAGAACGCCTGGCGGGTACTCTTCCTGCTGTTCCTGGCGAACATGTTCAACTTTTTCGATCGGACGATCCCGGCCATCATTATCGAGCCGCTGCGCATGGAATGGGATCTCAGCGACTTTCAGCTGGGCCTGGGTGGCACGGCCTTCACGGTCGTGTACGCGCTGGCCGGTATTCAGCTGGGGCGTATGGCAGACGTTGGCTCGCGCCGCAAGATCATGGGCTGGGGGCTGGCGGTCTGGAGTGGCTTTACCGCGCTGACCGGTGCTGCCTGGAACTTCTGGAGCTTCCTGATCATTCGCATGGGCGTGGGGGTCGGAGAAGCCAGCTACGCTCCCGCTGCCAACTCCCTGATCGGCGATCTGTTCCCGGCGCACAAGCGCGCCCGGGCAATGGGTATTTTCATGCTCGGCTTGCCCCTCGGTCTGCTCTTGGCCTTCTTTACGGTTGGTGCCATGGTCGAGGCCTTTGACAGCTGGCGCGCGCCCTTCTATATCGCGGCGATACCAGGGCTGCTGCTCGCGGTGTTCGTCTTCATGATCAAGGAGCCCGCACGTGGCGCCGCTGAGGTGGTCAGGACCAGCGCTGCGCCGGTCGACAAGCCCATGCGCAAGATCTTTGCAGTGCGTACCTTCTGGTGGCTGACGCTGGCGGGGCTGGCGTACAACTTCGCGTCCTATGCCTGTAATTCATTCATGGTGCCGATGCTGCAGCGTTACTTCCATCTGTCTCTGCAGGAGGCTGCTGTCTCTACCGGCGTCATCGTTGGTGTTACCGGCCTGGTTGGCCTGACAACGGGCGGCTGGATTGCGGACAAGGTGCACCAGCGCTGGGCGACCGGGCGACTGATGTTTGGCGCAATCAGCATGCTGATCGCTGCGCTGGCGACGGGTTATGCACTGCTGCAGGAGGAGATCGAGATCAGTCTGTTCATCGCGGTGTTCTCGATTGGCTGGCTGTTCTCCTACAACTACTTCACCAGTGTGTATACCGCAATTCAGGATGTCATTGAGCCGCGTCTGCGTGGCACGGCTGTCGCACTGTTCTTCGCGTGCCTGTATCTGCTGGGCGGCGGCATGGGGCCGGTGGTGGTGGGCTTGCTGTCGGATCAGTTTGCCGAGGCGGCGCGGGTGGCTGCAGGTGCTGCTGAGATGAACGAAGTGTTCAAGGCGCAAGGTCTGCATGATGCAATGATCTCCATCCCGGTTGCGCTGCTGGCGGCTATGGCAGCTCTACTGATGGGCGCGCGCTACTTTGTTGCCGACTCCAAGAAAATGGAAGCGGCGATGGCTGCCGATGAGCCTGAAGAGGCGTCGGACCAAGCGCCTGCGACGGCGTGAGCTGATCACTGAGTGACAAAAAAACCGGCACCGGCCGGTTTTTTTGTACATGTTGCCGGCAGGCCGCTGCCGGAGATTCTCAGGGCGCTGGGCGTCGGGGCAACGAAGGTGGACTGGGCAGGGGCTAGGTCGTGCTCAGGTAGGGCAGGCAGGTTGCAGGGTATTCAGCAGATTGCCGACCTTGGTCAAGGTTTCCTGATACTCCAGCTCCATGATCGAGTCAGCGACGATGCCGCCGCCGCCCCAGCAGTGAATCCGGTCGGCATGGCAGACCAGGCTGCGAATGGCAATATTGAAGTCCATCTGACCTTCACAGCCCAGATAGCCGACGCTACCGCAATACAGACTGCGGCGTACCGGCTCCAGCTCCTCGATGATCTGCATGGCGCGGATCTTTGGCGCGCCGGTGATGGAGCCGCCCGGGAAGGCGCGCATCAGCAGATCAATGGCATCGCAGTCGTCGCGCAGCTGGCCGGTGATGCTGCTGACCAGGTGGTGCACGTTGGGATAGCTTTCCAGGCTGAACAGCTCCGGCACGCGGATGCTGCCGGGTTTGCAGCTACGGCCAAGATCGTTGCGTAGCAGGTCAACGATCATCAGGTTTTCGGCCCGATCCTTGGCGCATCCCTGCAGCTCGTTGGCCAGCGCCCGGTCGCTTGCCTGGTCTGCGCCGCGCGGACGGGTGCCCTTGATCGGGCGGGTTTCTACCCGGCCATCCTGCACCTGAATAAAGCGCTCGGGCGACAGGCTGAGCAGGGTGCCCTGTGCGGTTTCAAGGTAGGCCGCGAAGGGGGTCGGGCTGCGTTGTCGCAAGGTGGCATAGGCGGCCAGCGGGTCGCCGCTGTAACGGCTGCTGAAGCGCTGCGCCAGGTTTATCTGGTAGCAGTCACCAGCGTGGATGTACTGCTGAACGCGATCAAAGGCTGCCGCATAAGCGGCTTTGTCTTGATCCGCCTGGAAGGGTGCCAGCAGCTGGAACCTACCCAGCGTCGCTGCTGGTTGCTGCAGTCGGTTCAGCAGGGCTTGCCGGCGTGAGCTCGGCACACTCGGATGACATACCAGCCAGCTGCGCTGCTGCTGGTGGTCGCTGACCACCGCCCAGTCGTACAGCCCGAAAGCGAGAGCGGGCAGCGCGATGTCGTCGCAGGCCAGGCTGGGCAGGGCCTCAAGCTGGCGACCGTAGTCATAGGCCAGGTAGCCCAGCAGACCGGCGCCAAAGGGCAGGGCTGTGTCGCTGGGCCAGGCTGCCGGGCCAAGCCGTTGCAGCGCCTCGCGCAGCAGACGGGCGGTCTGCTTGGCAGGTTGCTGGTCGCTGATCTGTAGCAGCGGGCCGGCGCTCAGCAGACTGTAGCGGCCAAGCTGGTAGCGCGGGTCAGCGGAATCGAGCAGGACGGTGGCGCCGAGGCTGCGCACGGCGTTCAGCCGTGGCAGTGGATCTGCCTGGTAAACCAGCTCGTGGAGCTGGTATTCAGGCATGGTGGGACTCGTCGATCATGCGTTGCTGGCGTTGGCTTCGTCACTCGACAGCGGTGCATCCGGCAGCTTGGCGAAGTGTTTTTGGGAAAAGGCCACGCGCTCTTCGGCGCTTTCCTCGCGACCTTCCTTCTTTAGCTGGGCCAGGTGTCGCTCGACCATATGGCAGCGGGTGGTCAAGCCGGCATCGTTGGCGATCTGGATGTTCAGGCCCGGACGGGCGTTGAGCTCCAGAATCAGTGGGCCCTGATCCTGGTCAAGCACCAGATCCACACCGATATAGCCTAGGCCCGATAGCTCGTAGCAAGAGGCGGCCAGATGCATGAACCCGTTCCAGTCCGGCAGCTGCACGCCATCGACCGGGTTGGTGGTGTCCGGGTGCTTGCTGATGATCTTGTTCAGCCACGTGCCCTTGAGGGTGATGCCGGTGGCCAGGTCGACGCCGACGCCGATGGCGCCCTGGTGCAGGTTGGCCTTGCCGCCGGACTGGCGGGTGGGCAAACGCAGCATCGCCATCACCGGGTAGCCCATCAGGCAGATGATGCGGATGTCCGGCACGCCTTCGTAGCTGATGCTTTTGAAGATCTGGTCCGGGGTTACGCGGTACTCGATCAGCACGCGATCACGGTGGCCGCCCAGTGAGTACAAACCGGACAGGATGCTGGAAATGTGGTGGCCGATCTCGTCGCGGCTGATAATTTTGCCGCCGACGGTTTTGTACATCCCCTCAAAGCGGTCGGCGATGACGATAATGCCGTCACCGCCGGCGCCCTGGGCCGGTTTGATTACAAAGTCGCGGTGCTCGGCGACAATGCTGTCGAACTTGTCGAAGTCCTTTTCCGTATCGATGATGCCGTACAGCTGCGGTACATGGATACCGGCGGCGATGGCGCGCTCCTTGGTCAGGATCTTGTCGTCTACCACCGGATACAGGTGCCGCTTGTTGTACTTGAGCACGTAGTCCGCGTTGCGGCGGTTGATGCCCATGACGCCGGCCTCGGACAGCGCCTTCCAGGTTTTCCAGAACATGCGGCCTCCTCAGCTCTTGGTCAGCGCCTTGAAGCGCATCAGCTCGGTGAGACGGTAGCCGCGGTAACGACCCATCGCCAGCATGAAGGCCACCAGAATCAGCAGCACGGCCGGGAAGGTGAACACGAAGTAGGTCAGTTCCGGAATGGTCATCAGCAGGTGCGCCAGGGTGGCGGCAACCAGCGTGCCCAGAGCGGTTTTCAGCGATTGCGCGCCGCCGCGTTCTTCCCAGGTAATCGACAGACGCTCGATGGTCATGGTCAGAATCACCATCGGGAACAGCGATACCGACAAGGCTTTCTCCAGGCCCAGTTTGTGGCTGAACAGGCTGATGGCGGCGATCACCAAGACAACAAAGGTCAGCACGATGGACAGGCGTGGCAGCATCTGCAGCTTGAGGTGTTCAAGGTAGGAGCGCAGCGACAAACCGAGGGCGGTGATCACGGTGAACAGGGCGATACCCCAGCCCAGTTCGGTCTCGCGGAAGGCCAGGGCGATCAGCACCGGCGTAAAGGTACCGAGTGTCTGCATGCCGATCAGGTTACGCAGAATCAGAATGACCAGCACCCCGACCGGGATCATGATCATCACCTGATACACGCGCTGCGCCTGCAGCGGCAGGCCATACAGGGAGTATTCCAGTAGCGCAGAGGCACTGTTCTGGGTGGTCAGCTTGGCCAGACGCAGGGCGTTCATTTCGCTGTTGCTGACGGTCAGCGTCACGCTGGCCTGACGGCCGCCTTCCAGCGCCAGCATCGGGTTGCTGCCGGTCCACCAGACCAGGCGGTTGTCCGGGATGCCCTGTTGGCCAGTCTCCGGGTGGAAATACAGCCAGCGTTCGCCGTTGTAGCTGCGTAGCCAGAGCTCGGGGGATTGCGCCTCGGTATTCTCCAGGCGAATGGTGTGTACCAGCTCCAGCGGAATACGTGCGTTGGACAGCAGCAGCTCGATCACTCGTGCCTTGTCCATGGCGCTGGTGCCGCCGGCCAGCAGTAGCTTGACGTTGTCGTCGGTGATGTCGTTCACCCGGCGAATGGTCTCGCTGATAAAGGTTTCGATATCGGCCGAGTGCTGGCGGATCGGGTTGATCAGCGCGTCAGCGGCAACCTGCTCCGGGCCTTCCAGCTGTACCGGTTGCGGTGCTGGTGGCGGCGGCGCCTTGGCCTGCTCTTCGCTGTAACGCTGGGTCAGTACCAGACGGTAGTAGAGCGTCTGCGTGCCGCTGGCGCGGCGTGAAGACCAGGTCACCCGACGGTTGCCGCCCTGGTTGTTGATATTCACGCCGTAGTTGTTGGAGATAAAGCTCTCATTCAGGCTGACGTAATCCTGATTGAGCGGCGGAATGAAAAACTGCGCCTTGATCGGGGTACCGGGCACTGCACGAAACTCGACCTTGGCATCCAGGCTCCAGATGTCATCGGTTTCGTCTTCGGTTACGGGTATATCGAGGAAGTAAATCTGGTAGCCGGTGATAAGGACGCCAAGGCTGACCAGTACGGCGATCAGGATCTTCAGGTGCAGATTTATTGATTGCATAGTTATCTCAACAACTGTTGTAGGTCCGCCTGACCTTTTACCGTCCTGGCAGGCGCAGCGAGCTGGCCGCATCTTAGCATGCGCACAGGGCGCCTCGTAGAGGTTGCGTACAGCATTTAGGAAGCACTGGTCAATTCCACACGCCCTCTGCGAGTGTTCAAGCTGGGCTGCACTCTGCGTTGTGATTTCTCGACAGGTCCCGACATGCCTTCGAAACCACTCCTTGATTGCAGCCCAGCCTGAACGCCAGAGGGCATGCGGAATTAACCAGTGCTTCCTTTAGCCCTCCGGCAGACAGTCTGTCGCGGGTCCAGTTCCCCAGCGGGTGCGAGCTTGCGCGCTGTGCGGGGTTCTTTTTGAGCATAGTTCAACCTATGCGACTTATGGATTGTTGACAATGTTGCGGAGTGTGGCGCAGAATTTTGCTGTTTTCTGGGCTCTGCTGCTAAGGATTGTAGACAATTGATGGAAGCAACTCTGGATGGGCCAACGCAAACCCTGTCTGACGGCGCCTTCGAGCGTATTCAGGCCGCCATCGTCAAAGGCGAGATCGCGCCGGGCACACGTATCAGTGAGCAATACCTGTCGACCACCTTCGGCATTGGTCGCGGCCCGCTGCGCGAGGCGATTCGCCGACTTGAAGGCCGTCGCCTGGTGGTGCGCATTCCTCACGCCGGGGTGCGGGTGGTGTCGCTCGACTACGCTGAATTGATCGAGCTGTATCACGTTCGTGAAGCGTTGGAAGGCATGGCCTGTCGCTTGGCTGCGCAGAACATGACGGAAGACGAGATCGCTGCACTGCGCGATGTGCTTGCCATGCACGAGCAGCACAGCGGGCTGAAGGCCAACAAGTCCTACTATCAGCAGGAAGGCGATCTGGATATCCACTATCTGATCGTGCAGGGCAGTAAGAACCGTACCCTGAGTCACATGCTCTGCGATGAGCTCTATCAGCTGGTACGCATGTACCGCTACCGCTTCTCGACCACCCCCAAACGGCCGAAGCAGGCCTTTGCCGAACACCACAACATTATTCAGGCCATTGCCGATCGCGATGGCGAGCTGGCGGAAATGCTGATGCGCCGTCATATCAGCGCATCACGCCGCAATATCGAGCGTCGACTGCAGGAGCAGGGCGATGCCGTCACTTCCCAAGGAGGAACAGTCTGATGTCGAAAACCCCGGGTAAACGTTTCCGCGAAGCACTTGCTGCCGAAAGTCCGTTGCAGGTCATTGGTGCCATCAACGCCAACCACGCGCTGCTGGCCAAGCGTGCCGGCTTCCAGGCTATCTACCTGTCAGGTGGCGGTGTGGCTGCCGGCTCGCTGGGTCTGCCGGATCTGGGTATCAATACCCTGGAAGACGTGCTGATCGACGTGCGTCGCATCACCGATGTCTGCGACTTGCCGCTGATGGTCGACATCGACACCGGCTTTGGCCCGAGCGCGTTCAATATCGAACGTACCGTCAAGAGTCTGATCAAGGCCGGCGCTGCGGCTGCCCACATCGAAGACCAGGTTGGCGCCAAGCGCTGCGGTCACCGCCCAGGCAAGGAAATTGTCTCCACCGAAGAGATGGCTGATCGGGTACGCGCGGCCGCCGATGCCAAGACCGATCCGGATTTCTTCCTGATTGCCCGCACCGACGCCATTCAGGCCGAAGGCGTGGATGCGGCGATCGAGCGCTGCAAGGCCTACGTTGAGGCTGGGGCCGACGGCATCTTCGCCGAAGCTGCCTACGATCTGCCGACCTACGAGCGCTTCGTCAAAGAGCTGAACGTGCCGATCCTGGCCAATATCACCGAGTTCGGTGCCACGCCGCTGTTCACCCGTGAAGAGCTGGCCTCGGTTGGCGTTGCTATTCAGTTGTATCCGCTGTCTGCCTTCCGCGCTGCCAACAAGGCTGCCGAGAATGTGTACAACGCCATTCGTACCGAAGGCCATCAGCAGAACGTGATCGACACCATGCAGACCCGTGCCGAGCTGTACGATCGCATCGGTTATCACGCGTTCGAGCAGAAGCTGGACGCCCTGTTCGCCGCCGGCAAAAAGTAAGTATTGGCACTGGCCCCGCGGGACGGGGCCGGCATTCATCTATAAAAACGATCCGTGAGGAGATCAACGCCATGACGTCCAACACCGAGACCCCGACGTTCAAGCCGAAGAAGTCCGTTGCCCTGAGCGGCACGGCTGCCGGCAACACCGCACTGTGCACCGTCGGCCGCAGCGGTAACGATCTGCACTACCGTGGCTACGACATCCTGGATGTCGCCACCACCTGCGAGTTCGAAGAAATCGCCCACCTGCTGGTCCACGGCAAGCTGCCGACCATCGCCGAGCTGACTGGCTACAAGGCCAAGCTGAAAGCCCTGCGTGGCCTGCCGGCTGCGGTCAAGACTGCCCTTGAGCAGCTGCCGCCGTCTGCCCACCCGATGGATGTGATGCGTACCGGTGTCTCCGTTCTGGGCTGTGTGTCCCCCGAGAAGGACGATCACAACCACCCGGGTGCCCGTGATATCGCCGACAAGCTGATGGCCTCCTTCGGTTCCATGCTGCTGTACTGGTACCACTTCAGCCACAACGGCAAGCGCATTGACGTCGAGACCGACGACGACTCCATCGGCGGCCACTTCCTGCACCTGCTGCACGGCGAGAAGCCGCGTGAGTCCTGGGTGCGTGCCATGCACACCAGCCTCAACCTGTACGCCGAGCACGAATTCAATGCCTCTACCTTTACCAGCCGTGTGATCGCCGGTACCGGTTCCGACATGCATTCGTGCATCGCCGGTGCGATTGGTGCCCTGCGCGGTCCCAAGCACGGTGGCGCCAACGAAGTGGCCTTCGAGATTCAGAAGCGCTACGACAATCCGGAAGAGGCAGAGGCCGACATCCGCGCCCGCGTCGAGAAGAAGGAAGTGGTCATCGGCTTTGGTCACCCGGTTTACACCGTCTCCGACCCGCGCAACAAGGTGATCAAGGACGTGGCTCGCGAGCTGTCCGCCGAGCAGAGCAACACCAAGATGTATGACATCGCCGAGCGTCTGGAAAGCGTGATGTGGGAAATCAAGAAGATGTTCCCCAATCTCGACTGGTTCAGCGCCGTGAGTTACCACATGATGGGCGTGCCCACCGCGATGTTTACGCCGCTGTTCGTGATTGCCCGTACCGCCGGCTGGTCCAGCCACGTGATCGAGCAACGCATCGACGGCAAGATCATTCGTCCGAGCGCTAACTACGTTGGGCCGGAAGATGTGCCGTTTGTCGCGCTCAAGGATCGTAAATAACAATGACTACTACCGTGAATAGCCAATACCGTGAGCGCCTGGCCGGTACCGATCTGGATTACTTCAACGCCCCGGCGGCGGTGAATGCGATTCAGCCCGGTGCCTGGGCCAAGCTGCCCTATACCTCCCGGGTGCTCGCGGAGCAACTGGTGCGCTGCTGTGATCCGGCTGATCTGACTGCATCGCTGGAGCAGCTGATCTACCGCAAGCGCGATCTGGACTTCCCCTGGTATCCGGCCCGTGTGGTCTGTCACGACATTCTCGGTCAAACCGCACTGGTCGATCTGGCTGGCCTGCGTGACGCCATCGCCGAGAAGGGTGGTGATCCGGCCAAGGTCAACCCGGTGGTGCCGACGCAGCTGATTGTTGACCACTCGCTGGCGGTAGAAGCCGCGGGCTTCGATCCGGATGCGTTCGAAAAGAACCGCGCCATCGAAGACCGTCGCAACGAAGATCGCTTCCACTTTATCGAGTGGACCAAGACCGCGTTCAAGAACGTCGACGTGATTCCGGCCGGCAACGGCATCATGCACCAGATCAACCTGGAGAAGATGAGCCCGGTGATTCAGGCGCGTGGCGGCCTGGCGTTCCCCGATACCTGCGTCGGTACCGACTCGCATACCCCGCACGTTGATGCCCTGGGCGTTATCGCTGTTGGCGTCGGCGGCCTGGAAGCCGAGACCGTGATGCTGGGTCATCCGTCGATGATGCGCCTGCCCGACATCGTCGGTGTCGAGCTGACCGGCAAGCGTCAGCCCGGCATCACCGCGACCGACATCGTTTTGGCGATCACCGAGTTCCTGCGTCAGGAGCGGGTGGTGGGTGCCTACGTCGAGTTCTTTGGCGAAGGTGCAGACAGCCTGACCATCGGTGACCGTGCCACTATCTCCAACATGTGCCCCGAGTACGGTGCCACGGCCTCGATGTTCTACATCGACGGCCAGACCATCGACTATCTCAAACTCACCGGTCGCGAGCCCGAGCAGGTGGCGCTGGTCGAGACCTACGCCAAGGAGCTGGGGCTGTGGAGCGATGCGCTGAAAACCGCCGAGTACGAGCGCGTGCTGCGTTTCGATCTGGGCAGCGTCGTGCGCAACATGGCTGGCCCGTCCAACCCGCACCGTCGCCTGCCGACCTCGGCGCTGGCCGAGCGCGGTATCTCCGACGAGGCCAAGTGGGAGGCGGGTAAAGAGGAAGAGGCTCATGGCCTGATGCCCGATGGCGCTGTGATCATCGCCGCCATTACCAGCTGCACCAACACCTCCAACCCGCGCAACGTAGTAGCGGCCGGTCTGCTGGCCAAGAAAGCCAATGATCTCGGGTTGGTACGCAAGCCGTGGGTAAAATCCTCGTTTGCGCCCGGTTCCAAGGTGGCCAGGCTGTATCTGGAAGAGGCGGGTCTGTTGCCGGAGCTGGAAAAACTGGGCTTCGGTATCGTTGCCTACGCCTGCACCACCTGTAACGGCATGTCCGGCGCGCTGGACCCGAAAATTCAGCAGGAAATCATCGACCGCGATCTGTACGCCACCGCGGTGCTGTCCGGTAACCGCAACTTTGATGGTCGTATCCATCCGTACGCCAAACAGGCGTTCCTGGCGTCGCCGCCGTTGGTGGTGGCCTATGCGATTGCCGGTACCGTGCGCTTTGACATCGAGCAGGACGTGCTGGGCACCGACAAGGATGGCAATCCGGTCACCCTGAAAGACCTGTGGCCGAGCGACGAAGAGATCGACGCCATCGTCGCCTCCAGCGTCAAGCCGGAGCAGTTCCGCCAGGTCTACATTCCGATGTTCGATCTGGGCAACGTGCAGGAGGCTGAAAGCCCGTTGTATGACTGGCGTCCGATGTCCACCTACATCCGTCGTCCGCCGTATTGGGAAGGCGCGCTGGCGCGCAAGCCGGCGCTCAAGGGTATGCGTCCGCTGGCGATCCTGCCGGACAACATCACCACCGACCATTTGTCGCCGTCCAATGCGATCCTGCTGGATAGCGCGGCGGGTGAATACCTGCACAAGATGGGCCTGCCGGAGGAGGACTTCAACTCCTACGCCACCCACCGTGGTGATCACCTGACCGCGCAGCGCGCCACCCTGGCCAACCCCAAGCTGTTCAACGAGATGGTGCTGAACGACGACGGCAGCGTGCGTCAGGGCTCCCTGGCCCGGGTCGAGCCGGAAGGCAAGGTCATGCGCATGTGGGAAGCCATCGAGACCTACATGGAGCGCAAGCAGCCGCTGATCATCGTTGCCGGTGCCGATTACGGTCAGGGTTCGTCCCGTGACTGGGCGGCCAAGGGCGTGCGTCTGGCGGGGGTTGAAGTGATCGTGGCCGAAGGCTTCGAGCGCATTCACCGTACCAACCTGGTGGGCATGGGCGTGCTGCCGGTCGAGTTCAAACCGGGTACCACGCGCCTGACGCTGGCGCTGGACGGTACCGAGACCTATGACATCAAGGGTGAAGTATCGCCGCGCTGCGATCTGACCCTGGTGATCAATCGCCGCAATGGTGAGGTGGTAGAAGTGCCGGTGACCTGCCGTCTGGATACCGCTGCCGATGTCAGTGTGTACAAGGCGGGCGGGGTGCTGCAGCGCTTCGCCAAGGACTTCCTTGAGTCAGAGCAAGGTTGATCCAGTACCGGGGCGCTTGCGCCCCGGTGTTCTTTTCAGGAGACGTTTTCATGGCTCATGCAGCCCAAGTCAAAATTCCCGCTACCTACATTCGTGGCGGTACCAGTAAAGGCGTGTTCTTCCGTCTGCAGGATCTGCCCGAGCGCTGTCAGGTGCCGGGCGAGGCGCGTGACAAGCTGTTCATGCGCGTGATCGGCAGCCCCGATCCGTACAGTGCGCACATCGACGGCATGGGCGGCGCCACCTCGTCGACCTCCAAATGCGTGATTCTGTCGAAAAGCAGCCAGCCCGAGCACGACGTCGATTACCTGTACGGTCAGGTCTCGATCGACAGCGCCTTCGTTGACTGGAGCGGCAACTGCGGCAACCTGTCGACCGCTGCGGGTGCCTTTGCCATTCACGCCGGTCTGGTTGATCCGGCGCGAATTCCGCAGAACGGCACCTGCGTGGTGCGCATCTGGCAGGCCAATATTCAGAAAACCATCATCGCCCATGTGCCGATCACCAACGGTGAAGTGCAGGAAACCGGTGATTTCGAACTGGATGGCGTGACCTTCCCGGCGGCTGAAATCGTGCTGGAGTTTATTGATCCGTCCGACGACGGTGAGGAGGGCGGCTCGATGTTCCCCACCGGCAATCTGGTCGACGACCTCGAAGTGCCCGGTGTCGGTACCTTCAAGGCGACCATGATCACTGCGGGTATCCCGACCGTGTTCGTCAACGCCGAAGACATTGGCTACAAGGGCACCGAGCTGCGCGAAGACATCAACAGTGATCCAGCCCAGCTGGCCCGCTTTGAGCAGATTCGTATCGCCGGCGCGCTGCGTATGGGGTTGATCAAAACGCCGGAAGAAGCCGCCCAGCGTCAGCACACGCCGAAGATTGCCTTCGTGTCGCCGCCCAAGACCTATCAGGCCTCCAGTGGCAAGCAGATCGAGGCGTCTGACGTTGATCTGCTGGTGCGGGCGCTGTCCATGGGCAAGCTGCACCACGCCATGATGGGCACCTGCGCGGTCGCCATCGGCACCGCAGCAGCCATTCCGGGCACGCTGGTCAACCTGGCTGCCGGTGGTGGCGCGCCCGAGGCGGTGCGTTTTGGTCACCCGTCCGGGTCGCTGCGCGTGGGCGCCGAGGCCAAGCAGGTCGACGGTCAGTGGGTCGTCACCAAGGCCATCATGAGCCGCAGTGCGCGGATCCTGATGGAGGGTAACGTCCGGGTGCCCGGCGACGCGTTCTGATGTGCTGAACTGTGCCGCGTGCTAGGCTCGTTCGACTCTGGTAACGCGGTGGAGCAATTGCATGAATCTGAATCTGTCGGGCCGGCGTGCGCTGGTCTGTGGTGCAAGTCAGGGGCTGGGCGAGGCCTGTGCCCGTCAATTGGCCGAGCAGGGCGCAGAGGTGGTATTGCTGGCCCGTTCGCTCGACAAGTTGCAGTCGGTGCGCGATAGCCTGGCAACCGGGCATGGTCAGCGCCACAGCGTGCTGGCGGTTGATGCCCACGATCGCGCGGCGCTGACACGCGCGCTGGTCAACGAGCTGGAGCAGGGCGGAGCCATCCATATCTGGCTCAATAACACCGGTGGCCCGGCGCCTGGGCGTGCCAGTGACGCCGAGCCTGATGCCTATGCCGCTGCACTCACGCAGCACATGGTGCATGCCCAGGTCATTCTCAATCACCTGCTGCCGGGAATGCGCAGCGCCGGTTACGGGCGCATCCTCAATGTGCTGTCCACTTCGGTCAAGCAACCGCTGGCCAATCTCGGGGTGTCCAACACGGTGCGGGCTGCTGTCGCCAACTGGGCCAAAACCCTGGCGTCGGAGCTGGGCGCTGATGGCATTACTGTCAACAACGTGCTGCCCGGGCTGACACAAACGCCCAGACTGGACAGCCTGATTGCCAATACCGCCGCGCGCAGCGAGCGGTCGGTCGAGCAGGTTGCCAAGGCTATGGCGGCCAGCGTCCCGGTAGGGCGCTTTGCCGAGCCGGCCGAGTTTGCCAATGCCGTCGGCTTTCTCGCCTCGCCAGCGGCTGCCTATATCAATGGCATCAATTTGCCGGTGGATGGCGGCATGACCGGTTCGCTCTGACCGTCTGCGCGCAAACAAAAACGCCCGGCACTGGCCGGGCGTTCTTATGTCTGCGCCTGCACTGTGCTTAGCTGTGCAGATGCTCGCAGGCGTGCAGGGTATTCTCCAGCAGGCAGGCGCGGGTCATCGGGCCGACACCGCCCGGTACTGGCGTGATCCAGCTGGCGCGCTCGGCTGCCGGGCCAAACTCCACATCGCCAACCAGGCGGCCGTCCTCCATGCGGTTGATGCCTACGTCGATGACGATAGCGCCCGGTTTGATCCACTCACCCTTGACCAGTCCCGGTTTGCCGGCGGCAACCACAACCAGGTCGGAGCGGCGCACGTGCTCCTCCAGACTCTTGGTAAAGCGGTGGGTAACGGTCGTGGTGCAGCCGGCCAGCAGCAGCTCCAACGCCATCGGGCGGCCAACAATGTTGGAGGCCCCGACCACCGTCGCGTCGAGGCCGTACAGGTCGACGCCAGTGCTGTTGAGCAGGCGCACGATACCCATCGGGGTGCAGGGGCGCAGCAGCGGCATGCGCTGGGCCAGGCGGCCGATGTTGTAAGGGTGGAAGCCGTCCACGTCCTTGTCAGGACGGATGCGCTCCAGCAGCTGGGAGGCGTCAAGATGAGCCGGCAGCGGCAATTGCACCAGAATGCCGTCGATGGCGGGATCGTCGTTCAGGCTGTCGATCAGGTCGAGCAGCTCTTGCTGGCTGGTTGTGGCCGGCAGGTCGTGCGAGCGTGACAGGAAGCCGACTTCCTCGCAGTCCTTGCGTTTGTGGGACACATATACCTGGGAGGCCGGGTCGCTACCGACCAGGATCACTGCCAGCCCCGGCAGGCGCAGGTTGTTGAGCTTGCGTTCGGCAACTTTGGCGGCGATGTCCTTGCGGAGGTTGGCGGCAATCTGCTTGCCATCGATGAGTTTGGCGTTCATGGGGTTCCTGACGCAGAAAAAAGTGGCGCTATTGTGGCATGCCGGACCCTGCGGAAAAAGGCCGGGCGGGGCAGGTTGTCGGAAAACTGTGCCGCGCCGAGCGGCTGCCGGTGTTTTATCGGTAGAGCAGCTTAACTTGCTCTTGTGATTAAATTTTTTTGAATGCGGCGTTGACGTGGGCGAGCGTGCTCAGTATTATTCGCCCCGCTTCACAAACACAGCGATACCGGTTTGGAAGGCGACCAGGCAGCGCCGATTGAACGTCACAAGTCAGTCGGATACGCCGTCCGCAAGGGCAGTCGTATGCACAGGGCGCCCGTAGCTCAGCTGGATAGAGCATCCGCCTTCTAAGCGGATGGTCGCAGGTTCGAGTCCTGCCGGGCGTGCCATTTGGCAAGGCTGTGTGGTCAGAAGCATGTAGTGGTGGGCGTAGCTCAGTTGGTAGAGCACAGGATTGTGACTCCTGTTGTCGTGGGTTCGATCCCCATCGTCCACCCCACTATTTTGTAAAAAATGCCAGGCCCAGCCTGGCGTTTTTGTTTCAAGCTCCGAATGCGGACGTGGTGAAATTG
>NZ_NTMR01000039.1 GCF_002307495.1 Pseudomonas abyssi
ACCATTAAATCCGTATACCCTGAATAACAGAACCCTGTTAGGACTTTCTCTGCTCACTCTGAGCGTCAGTACCGGGCAAGCTGCAATGGCCGCCGGCGAGAAAGGCGAGGGATTTATCGAAGGCAGCAGCCTGACCATTCTCAATCGAAATCTCTACTTCAACCGCGATTTCCGTAAAGGCCAGTCCAGCAGCTCGGGTAATGGCTATTCGGAAGAGTGGGCGCATGGCGTGATAGGCAGATTCGAGTCTGGTTTCACCGAGGGCACCATAGGCTTTGGTGTCGATGCCTTTGCCATGCTAGGGCTCAAGCTTGACACCGGCGACGGCCGTTCTGGAGCAGGCGGCTCAGTCGACGTGATGCCTTACAACAGCCTCGGGCAGGCTGAGGACAACTACTCCAAACTGGGGGGCGCGGTGAAAACTCGGTTCATGGATACCGAGATCAAGGTAGGCGACGTCTTTCCCGTCAGCCCGGTCGTCCAATACGGTGATGCACGGCTTTTACCGGAGAGTTTCCGAGGTGTCACCGTGGTCAACAGCAGCGTGGAAGGACTGTCGCTTCAGGGCGGTCGCCTCCACTCGATGAGCCAACCCAATGCCAGCAGCATGCGCGACGGCTTCGCTACCTTCTACGCGGGCGAAGTGGACTCGCCATGGATCGCCTATTTCGGTGGTGATTACACGCTTAATGACAACGTCGGCTTTAGTCTCTACACCAGCCGCCTCAAGGATGCCTGGAATCAATATTACGCGGGCACCACGCTGAGCTACCCGCTTGCGGACGATGTCGCCTTGATCGGCGGGCTGAACTACTACAAGGCGGTCGATGAAGGGAGGCAGCTCCTCGGGAGCTTCGATAACAACATCTGGAGCGGCAAGGTCGGCATCCAATTCGGCGCTCATACAGTGCTGGTGGGTCTCCAGCGCAACAATGGCGATGATGACTTCGACTACTTGCGCCAATCGGACTCCATCTACCTCGACAACTCCATCCAGTACAGCGACTTCAACTCGCCGAAGGAGAAGTCATGGCAAGTGCGCTATGACCTGGATATGGAGCCTTTCGGTGTGCCTGGATTGAGCTTCATGACTCGATATGCCCAGGGCTGGGATGCCGACTACAGCAACGCCAACGAAGTCTATATGCGCCGTGATGACAACGGCGATCCGTTGACCAACCAGAAGCGCTGGGAGCGGGACATCGAGGCCAAGTACGTTGTGCAGTCTGGGTCGTTGAAGGACATGTCCTTTCGCATTCGACAAGCCACGACTCGCGCCACCGACTTCGAGTCGGATTTGGATGAGTTCCGCCTGATTGTCGAGTACCCGCTGGAAGTTCTCTAACCCTGGCAAGCGAGCGGGTTGATTGCCCGCTCGCTCCTTGGTCCTGCTGTCCCCTCGTAGTGCTCCTTTGGTTTGGAGACAGCCCTTGGCGCCCTAGGGCGCCTTTTTTACTTAGGTTAAAGGACGTATGAAAATGAGTCGGCCACTACACACAAGCGGCCGTGCTGGCAGGCAGTACTACTGGGCGGGATATTCTGCAACGACCTGATCAGAACCCGTCTTGGTCAAGCCAATGACCTGGTAGGCATGCTGTACGCCATCGACTTCCATGCCGGGGGAGCCCGCCGGCATCCCGGGAACAGCGATGCCCAGCAGATCATCGCGCTTGGTGAGTTCGATGACCTGAGCCGCCGGCACATGACCTTCGACGAACTTGCCGTCAATCACCGCGGTGTGGCAAGACGCTAACCGTGGCGCGACGCCCAGTCTTTGCTTCACTGCTGTCATGTTGCTTTCAACATGGTCGACGACTTTGAAGCCATTCGCTTCGAGGTGTGAAATCCACTTCTTGCAACATCCGCAATTGGCATCACGATGGACATCAATCGTCAGGGCATCAGCTGCTTGAACCGCAGACGTGACGGAGAGAGCGGCCAGTAAGGCCAGATATTTAGCTTTCATGTACGTGCTCTTTGCCATCGGCGTGGGTGTGGGTCTTGGGCGAGGCGTTCGGAGCCTGCTCGGCGTGATGATCACCTCCGTTGGACGACGCCTCATCCCCAGCATGGTGGTCATCGCCACTCATATCCGAATGGTGACCTGCCTTAGGTGCGGAGCCACCCTCGCTATCCGTAGCCGCGGCATCGTGATGACCAGGCTCTCCAGCATCACCTGATCCATGATGGTCATCGCCACCGCCACTATTGTCATGATGGCCAGGCTTGTTGTCGCCGTGCTGTCCTTCATGGTTATGCATCTGCGTTTCCCCACCACCGTGCTGATGGCCGCCACTGGATGCGACGAGTGTTTGGTATTGCTTGGCATCCATCGTCGGCAGTTGGTTGAGGAAGGCAACCATGCCCCAGATGTACTCGTCTCCCATGCTCTTGCCCCACGCAGGCATACCCGTTGCCTTGATGCCATGCTTGATCACCCAGAACGCTGCTGACGGATTGCCATCGACACCGATCTTGGCGAGGTTGGGGGGCGCAGGATAAAGCGATTGGCTTAGCTCGGTCTCCGCCACACCTGGCGCCAAATGACAGCCGATACACATGGAGTTGTAGTTGCCCGCACCGGCGCGAATAAGAGCTTGATCATCTAGGTTGGGAACCTCGATGTCCCGCGAACGGACTTCGATAGAGCGGTCACGGGCCATCGTGAGAAACGCATGCACTGCAGGAAAATGGGGATCGTCGGCCCCCACGTTGACCACGCCAAAGTAGGCGCCGGCCAGGACAGCTGTGCTACCGACCACGCCGGCCGCCACCAAAGTTTTAATTGTTCTTTTCATGTCAGGTTCTCAAAACCACATCCGGATACCGGCGACAAAACGCGCCTCGTCTACATCACCGCCCTCGTCGCGCACCATGTCTGCCGTGTTGCCATAGGAGCGGCTCCAGGAAACCCCGATATAGGGGGCAAACTCCCTGACAATCTCGTAACGCAGACGCAAGCCGAGCTCGGTATTTGCCAACCCAGACCCCACACCTCGCTCAGGATCGTTCTTGCCGTAGAAGTTCATTTCGGCAGTTGGCTGGAGAATCAGCCGGTTGGTCAGCAGAATGTCGTACTCGCCCTCCAGTCGGGCAGCAGTTTGGCCATTCTCGCCGACGAAGGCCGTGGCTTCGGCCTCAAAGGCGTAAAGCGCCATGCCCTGGATACCGAAGGCAGCCCAAGTCTGCGGCGACTCCGGTTTAAAGTCCTGGCGAACGCCCGCGACGACATCCCACCAAGGGCCGATCGAGCGGCCGTACAGCAGCTGTAATTCAGCGTCCTCGGTAACGCCGTTGGTACGCTCGCCTTCGGAGCGGAACCAGACCCGGTTGATATCACCGCCTACCCAACCCGACGCATCCCAGGCCAGGGTGCTGCCCTCATCTGCGTCTTGGTATTCGAGCTGATCGAGCAGGAAAAAGCTGTTGATGGCGCTGTCATGCACCTTGTGGCCAGGCAGTGGCGGGAAAGCCGCTTGGCGATCAGCATCCGTCAGAACGGGAATCGGCGTACGACTGGTAGTTCTCGGGGCTTCAGCGGAGCCATGGTTCATCTTCGAATGATCCATGCCCTCCATCTGTCCCTGCATGGTGCCGTGTCCCATCTTGCTGTGGTCCATGGCTGGGGCCTTCTCTTGGCTCTGGCTGTGGCCCATCTGGCTATGGTCCATGCTGCCCGATTCGCTCTGCATGGCACCATGATCCATCTTGCTGTGATCCATGCCCTCCATCGGCGCTTTGGCGGAACCGTGGCCCATCTGGCTGTGGTCCATCGACATGGAGCCGTGCCCCATTGCCGAATGATCCATTTCTTCCGCAGCCTGGGTAACGCCGCCGCTGAGTGCACTCAGCGACACGGCCAGCGCTATGAGGGACGGGCGTGAAAACCTAGTGGTCATGGTTCGAACCTGCTTCGGCTTCGGTGCCGCCATGCTTATCCATCATCTCCTCGTGCCCCATATCGTCATGGTTCATACCCTCATGATCCATGGCGCCATGATCCATCTGATGGCCAGCGGCCTTGCCTTTCGATTGATCTGCAGGCTTGTCACTGGCGTCGGGCGCAGCCGACTCGGCAGCATGTTGTTCGTGCTCGCTGTGTCCCTCACCTGCCAATGACGTCGGCGCGTGCAGAACAGCCAAAAGACTGAACATCGCTGCGCTGCCAAACAGGGCATTACGCTTCATAAAAGTACTCATCAGAAATCTCCTTTACTCATCCACACGGACTTCACGGAACATGCCCGTTTCCATGTGGAGCAACAGGTGGCAGTGATAGGCCCAACGCCCCAACGCATCGGCGGTCACCCGATAGCTGCGCTTGGAACCTGGCGGCATGTCGATGGTGTGTTTACGCACCAGGAAATTGCCGTTCGCATCCTCCAGATCACTCCACATGCCATGAAGATGGATCGGGTGAGTCATCATGGTGTCGTTGACCAGCGTGATGCGAACACGCTCGCCGTACTTGAGGCGTAGAGGCTCGGCGTCAGAGAACTTGATTCCATCGAAGGACCAGGAGAATTTCTCCATATGCCCGGTGAGGTGCAGCTCGATGGTGCGACTTGGCTCACGCCCGTCCGGATCAGGGAAGGTGCTGCGCAGGTCAGAGTACGTCAGCACGCGCCGGCCGTTATCACGCAGGCCGATACCTGGGTCGTCCAGCTTGTGCGTCGGCGTCATGGTCTGCATGTCGACCAAAGGATTGTTGGTCTCTGAGGCCGGGTGTGCCTGCATGTTGCCAGCCATGCCAGCCATGTTTGAATGATCCATTCCGGCCATCTGGCTGTGATCCATACTAGCCATGCCACCCTGCATGCTGCCATGATCCATTCCCGCCATATTGCCCTGATCCATCCCGGCCATGTTCCCGTGATCCATACCGCCCATGCTGCCGTGATCCATACCCATGTCGCCCATGGCAATCAGCGGACGCGGGTCGGGGCTGGGTACTGGTGCACTCAACCCCTCCTGTACAGCAAGGGTGCCGCGCGCATAGCCAGTGCGATCCATGGATTGTGCAAATACGGTATACGCCTGTTCGCTGTCTGGTTCGACGATCACGTCGTAGGTCTCGGCCACGGCGATACGGAACTCGTCGACGCTGACCGGTTTGACGTGCAGACCATCGGCCGCGACTACCGTCATCTTCAGGCCCGGGATGCGCACATCGAAATAGGTCATCGCCGAGGCGTTGATGAAGCGCAGGCGGATCTTTTCGCCTGGTTTGAATATGCCGGTCCAGTTGCCATTGGGTGCCTGGCCATTCATCAGGTAGGTGTAGGTGTAGCCACTGACGTCAGCGAGATCCGTCGGGCTCATCTTCATCTCGGCCCACATCTTACGGTCGGCTACGGCGGCGGACCAACCCATCTCGCTTACGTCATCGATGAAGTCACCAACGGTGCGTTTGTGCTGGTTGTAGTAGTCCGACTGTTTCTTGAGCTTGGCCAGTACCCGCTTTGGATTTTCATCCGTCCAGTCGCTCAGCAACACGACGTAATCACGGTCGTAACTGAAGGGCTCGGGCTCCTTGGCATCGATGACCAGCGCACCGTATACGCCGACCTGCTCCTGGAGCCCAGAATGGCTGTGATACCAGTAGGTGCCGTTCTGGTTGACCTTGAACTTGTACTCATACATGCCATCAGGGGCGATGCCATGGAAGCTCAGGCCAGGAACGCCATCCATGTTCGCCGGCAGGATGATGCCGTGCCAATGGATGGAGGTGTCCTCCTTGAGGCGGTTGCGCACGCGCAATGTGACGGTATCGCCTTCGCGCCAACGAAGAATCGGCCCAGGGAGCGAGCCGTTGATGGTCATGGCCGTGCGCGCTGCGCCGGTGATGTTCACCGGGGTTTCACCGATGAATAGGTCGAATTCGTTACCAGTCAGTACGTTGGGCTGGCCGGGGCTGTTCACCGCCCAGACCGGCGTGCGCCACAGGCCAAGTCCGCCGATAATACCGGTGGCTGCCAGGCCTTTGACGAAGGTGCGCCTTGAGGTTTTGCTTTGCATGCCGTTTTGTCCAATCCGTCAAATGAGCCGGTGATGGTGTGCCCGGTCTCGGGTTCATGGCTGCTTCAATGTCGGGGATTTACCCCTCAACTTTCCACGTCGGTGCATTGCACAATGCCTTACCGACGATGAGCAGTATGAAACTGCCATATCCCAACCATCCGGGTGATTACATTTCTGTAAGGTAGATGACTTCAGCAGTTGGTGTGCTCTGCTTGCTCGGTTGGACTGCTGGCTACAGGAGCCTCAACTTTCTGCTGCTGGGCCACTCGGTAGGCCTCCAGAGACGTCTGGCGTGCCTGCTCCATGCGCGCGAAGGTTCGGTCAGCACCACCTTCAGCCATTGCCAAGCTGGAGATGCTCAGAGCAGTAACTACAAGCAGAGCTTTGATCGATTTCATTTTGGGTATTCCTCGTAAGTTAAGTGGTCCCTGCAACTGCAGAGGCCGAGCTTTAGGCTCGATGTCACGTTAACTAAGAGGGCCTGTCAGCAACCTGAGTCGAACATTACAGTTCTGTCAGGTTGCTATTTCTTTCTTGTAGCCCATCCAGAAGGCTCGGTACTGTCTTTCATGCCCTCATAAAGCCTTGCGAATTTCTTGGGAGGGCATGCACGGCAGCGATGCATAAGCTACTCAGGGTCATTCGCACCCGCGGATAAGACCACCAACAATTAAGAGAGATTGTCACTATGTCGAATAAATCAAACTGCCCGCCTTAGGGAAGGTCCACACGAACTCTTTGGTTGTGCCGGGCTCGACGAGAACCGCGTTCGGGTCGTCATGCTTGGCTTTGATGACTTCCGGATAGCCTGGAGGGTTGGAGTCTCCCGTGCCATAACGCTCATGCCAGACAATGCGCTCGGCCATGCCGGTCGGGGTCAGTGTGCCGTCCTTGAACAAGGACGCCATCTTGCGCTGGTGCTCCAGCTGGGACGCTGCCTGCCCGATGTTGAACTCGTGCATCAACGCGCCCTCGTTCTTCAGAACGAAGCGCACGGTTTCACCTGGCTTCACATCGATCGTTTTCTGGCTGTAGTTGATGTCGTCCATCTTTACCAAGATGGTACGAGTCGCTGGCGTCGCCTGGGCCTGCTGCCCAATGCCATTGCTACTGCCGCCGACCTCGGCAAATGCCGGAAAGGTGGTGCTGATGAACAGAGTGCTGATCAGCAGTTTAAGGGGTAAGCGTTTCATGGTGAGACCTCGAGATGGGTGCTGGAAATCTCATGCTATTCCCCGCTTGCTGCCAGGCCGCTGACCCCAAAACTAGGGGTCGTCTCAGAAAACGGAAAATAAAGCACGCTAAGGCATAGCCGAACCTGCCAAGCTTGCTCCACCCTGTAGTGACGCGATCAGCGGGCAGGAAACGTTCCCCCTTCGCGCATGGCAGGCGCACACCAACTCAGACAGCACGGCCTCCATGCGCGCCAGGTCAGCCATTTTCTCGCGCACGTCCTTGAGCTTGTGCTCGGCCAGACTGCTGGCTTCCTCGCAATGGGTGCCATCCTCCAGCCGCAGCAGCTCGGCGATCTCATCCAGGCTGAAGCCCAGCCGCTGGGCTGATTTCACGAAGCGCACCCGCGTTACATCCGCCTCGCCATAGCGGCGGATGCTGCCATAGGGCTTGTCAGGCTCCAGCAACAAGCCCTTGCGCTGATAGAAACGGATGGTCTCCACATTGACCCCGGCCGCCTTGGCGAAAACGCCAATGGTCAGGTTCTCCAAATTGTTTTCCATATCGCTTGACTCCGTACATGAGTACGGAAGTAAGGTTACGCTATCCAATTTCAATTCGAAAGGACAAGCGCATGTCTGAACCAAAAACCGGGCGCGGCGCGCTCTTCACTGGAGGGCTTGCCGCCATCCTCGCCTCGGCTTGCTGCCTCGGGCCGTTGGTTCTGATCGCCTTGGGGTTCAGCGGCGCTTGGATCGGCAACTTGGCGGTGTTGGAACCCTATCGCCCCATCTTTATCGGCGTGGCGCTGGTGGCGTTGTTCTTCGCCTGGCGGCGCATCTACCGGCAGGCAGCGGCCTGCAAACCGGGTGAGGTCTGCGCGATTCCCCAAGTGCGAGCTACTTACAAGCTCATTTTCTGGATCGTGGCCGCGCTGGTTCTGGTCGCGCTCGGATTTCCCTACGTCATGCCATTTTTCTACTGATCGGAGTTCACCATGAAGAAACTGTTTGCCTCCCTCGCCCTCGCCGCCGTTGTTGCCCCCGTCTGGGCCGCCACCCAGACCGTCACGCTGTCCGTACCGGGCATGACCTGCTCCGCCTGCCCGATCACTGTCAAGAAGGCGATTTCCAAGGTCGAAGGCGTCAGCAAAGTTGACGTGACTTTCGAGACACGCCAAGCGGTCGTCACCTTCGACGATGCCAAGACCAGCGTGCAGAAGCTGACCAAGGCAACCGCAGACGCGGGCTATCCGTCCAGCGTCAAGCAGTGAGTCACTGAAAACGGCACCGCAGCACAACGGACGTCATTGTCTGGCGCCACAAACGATAAAGGATCTGTTGCATGACCCATCTAAAAATCACCGGCATGACTTGCGACTCGTGCGCGGCGCACGTCAAGGAAGCGCTGGAAAAAGTGCCAGGCGTGCAGTCGGCGCTGGTGTCCTATCCGAAGGGCACAGCGCAACTCGCCATCGTGCCGGGCACATCGCCGGACGCGCTGACTGCCGCCGTGGCCGGACTGGGCTACAAGGCAACGCTAGCCGATGCGCCACTGGCGGACAACCGCGTCGGACTGCTCGACAAGGTGCGGGGATGGATGGCCGCCGCCGAAAAGCACAGTGGCAACGAGCCCCCGGTGCAGGTAGCGGTCATTGGCAGCGGTGGAGCCGCGATGGCGGCGGCGCTGAAGGCCGTCGAGCAAGGCGCGCAGGTCACGCTGATCGAGCGCGGCACCATCGGCGGCACCTGCGTCAATGTCGGCTGTGTGCCGTCCAAGATCATGATCCGCGCCGCCCACATCGCCCATCTGCGCCGGGAAAGCCCGTTCGATGGCGGTATTGCGGCAACTGTGCCTACGATTGACCGCAGTAAGCTGCTGGCCCAGCAGCAGGCCCGCGTCGACGAACTGCGGCACGCCAAGTACGAAGGCATCCTGGGCGGTAATCCGGCCATCACCGTTGTGCACGGTGAGGCGCGCTTCAAGGACGACCAGAGCCTTACCGTCCGTTTGAACGAGGGTGGCGAGCGCGTCGTGATGTTCGACCGCTGCCTGGTCGCCACGGGTGCCAGCCCGGCGGTCCCGCCGATTCCGGGCTTGAAAGAGTCACCCTACTGGACTTCCACCGAGGCCCTGGCGAGCGACACCATTCCCGAACGCCTTGCCGTAATCGGCTCGTCGGTGGTGGCGCTGGAGCTGGCGCAAGCCTTTGCCCGGCTGGGCAGCAAGGTCACGGTCCTGGCGCGCAATACCTTGTTCTTCCGTGAAGACCCGGCCATCGGCGAGGCGGTGACAGCCGCTTTCCGTGCCGAGGGCATCGAGGTGCTGGAGCACACGCAAGCCAGCCAGGTCGCCCATATGGACGGTGAATTCGTGCTGACCACCACGCACGGTGAATTGCGCGCCGACAAACTGCTGGTTGCCACCGGTCGGACACCGAACACGCGCAGCCTCGCGCTGGACGCAGCGGGGGTCACTGTCAATGCGCAAGGTGCCATCGTCATCGACCAAGGCATGCGCACGAGCAACCCGAACATCTACGCGGCCGGCGACTGCACCGACCAGCCGCAGTTCGTCTATGTGGCGGCAGCGGCCGGCACCCGTGCCGCGATCAACATGACCGGCGGCGATGCGGCGCTCGACCTGACCGCAATGCCGGCCGTGGTGTTCACCGATCCGCAAGTGGCGACCGTGGGCTACAGCGAGGCGGAAGCCCACCACGACGGGATCGAGACCGACAGCCGCACCTTGACCTTGGACAACGTGCCGCGTGCGCTCGCCAACTTCGACACACGCGGCTTCATCAAGTTGGTTATCGAGGAAGGCAGCCATCGGCTGATCGGCGTACAGGCGGTCGCGCCGGAAGCGGGTGAACTGATCCAGACGGCGGCTCTGGCCATTCGCAACCGCATGACGGTGCAGGAACTGGCCGACCAGTTGTTCCCCTACCTGACGATGGTCGAGGGGTTGAAGCTCGCGGCGCAGACCTTCAACAAGGATGTGAAGCAGCTTTCCTGCTGCGCCGGGTGAGAAAAAGGAGGTGTTCAATGAACGCCTACACGGTGTCCCGGCTGGCTCTTGATGCCGGGGTGAGCGTGCATATCGTGCGCGACTACCTGCTGCGCGGATTGCTGCGCCCGGTGGCGTGCACACCAGGCGGCTACGGCTTGTTCGATGACGCCGCCTTGCAACGGCTGTGCTTCGTGCGGGCGGCCTTCGAGGCGGGCATCGGCCTCGACGCGCTGGCGCGGCTGTGCCGGGCGCTGGATGCGGCGGACGGCGACGAAGCGGCCGCGCAGCTTGCCCTGCTGCGTCAGTTCGTCGAGCGTCGGCGCGAAGCGTTGGCCGATCTGGAAGTGCAGTTGGCCACCCTGCCGACCGAGCCGGCACAGCACGCGGAGAGTCTGCCATGAACAACCCCGAGCGCTTGCCGTCCGAGACGCACAAACCGATCACCGGCTACCTGTGGGGCGGACTGGCTGTGCTGACTTGCCCCTGCCACCTGCCCATCCTCGCTGTCGTGCTGGCCGGCACAACCGCCGGTGCTTTCCTCGGCGAGCATTGGGTCATCGCGGCGCTCGGTTTGACCGGCCTGTTCCTTCTGTCCCTGTCGCGGGCGTTGCGGGCATTCAGGGAAAGAGAATGAGCGCTTTCCGGCCGGATGGATGGACGACGCCGGAACTGGCCCAAGCGGTCGAGCGCGGGCAGCTTGAACTGCACTACCAGCCCGTCGTCGATCTGCGCAGTGGTGGGATTGTCGGCGCGGAAGCCCTGTTGCGCTGGCGTCATCCGACGCTTGGACTATTGCCATCGGGCCAGTTCTTGCCCGTGGTCGAATCGTCCGGCCTGATGCCTGAAATCGGCGCTTGGGTGCTGGGCGAAGCCTGCCGCCAGATGCGTGACTGGCGAATGCTGGCATGGCGACCGTTCCGGCTGGCCGTCAATGTTTCGGCGAGCCAAGTGGGACCGGACTTCGACGGGTGGGTAAAGGGCGTGCTGGCTGATGCCGAGTTGCCCGCCGAGTATCTCGAAATCGAGCTGACCGAATCGGTCGCGTTTGGTGATCCGGCGATCTTCCCCGCCCTGGACGCCTTGCGGCAGATCGGTGTGCGCTTCGCCGCCGATGACTTCGGGACGGGGTATTCCTGTCTGCAACATCTGAAGTGCTGCCCAATCAGCATGCTCAAGATCGACCAATCGTTTGTCGCCGGGCTCGCCAACGACCGCCGCGACCAAACCATCGTGCACACCGTGATTCAGCTTGCGCACGGGCTGGGCATGGATGTGGTGGCTGAAGGCGTGGAAACATCGGCGAGTCTTGATCTATTGCGACAAGCGGACTGCGACACAGGACAAGGCTTCCTGTTCGCGAAGCCAATGCCGGCGGCGGCATTCGCCGTCTTCGTCAGTCAATGGAGGGGTGCCACCATGAATGCAAGTGACTCGACCACCACCAGTTGCTGCGTGTGCTGCAAGGAAATCCCGCTCGATGCCGCCTTCACCCCGGAAGGCGCGGAATACGTCGAGCACTTCTGCGGGTTGGAGTGTTATCAACGCTTCGAAGCGCGTGCCAAGACAGGGAACGAAACCGATGCCGATCCGAACGCCTGCGACTCGCTACCGTCAGATTGAGGCATACCCTAACTTGGCGTCAGACCATCCGGCGCTAAATCGTCAGAATAGAGTTGCCTTCCGAATTGATTGACATGCGCCGTCAAGGGTCATAGATTTCTTCCTGACACATTTCCCTCAGGAGGATACCTTGCACGGTCAGCGCATCGGTTACGTCCGCGTCAGCAGCTTCGACCAGAACCCAGAACGGCAGCTCGAACAGATCCAGGTGGATAAAGTGTTCACCGACAAGGCGTCGGGCAAGGACACACGGCGGCCCGAACTGGAACGGCTGCTCGCCTTCGTGCGCGAAGGGGACACGGTCGTGGTGCACAGCATGGATCGTCTGGCGCGCAACCTCGACGACCTGCGCCGCCTGGTGCAGGGCCTCACCCAGCGCGGCGTACGCATCGAGTTCCTTAAGGAGCATTTGACCTTCACCGGCGAGGACTCGCCGACGGCGAACCTGATGCTGTCGGTAATGGGCGCGTTCGCCGAGTTCGAACGCGCCTTGATCCGCGAGCGGCAGCGCGAGGGCATCGCGCTCGCCAAGCAGCGCGGGGCCTACCGTGGCAGGAAGAAATCCCTGTCGTCTGAGCGTATTGCCGAACTGCGCCAACGTGTCGAGGCTGGCGAGCAAAAGACCAAGCTGGCTCGTGAATTCGGAATCAGTCGCGAAACCCTGTATCAATACTTGAGAACGGATCAGTAAATATGCCACGTCGTTCAATCCTGTCCGCCGCCGAGCGCGAAAGCCTGCTGGCGTTGCCGGACACCAAGGATGAGTTGATCCGTCACTACACGTTCAGCGAAACCGACCTCTCCATCATCCGGCAGCGGCGCGGCCCGGCCAACCGGCTGGGCTTCGCCGTGCAGCTCTGTTACCTGCGCTTTCCTGGTGTCATCCTGGGCGTCGATGAGCCGCCGTTTCCGCCCTTGTTGAAACTGGTCGCCGACCAGCTCAAGGTCAGCGTCGAAAGCTGGGACGAATACGGGCAGCGGGAGCAGACCCGGCGCGAGCACCTGGTCGAACTGCAAACGGTGTTCGGCTTCCAGCCCTTTACCATGGGCCACTACCGGCAGGCCGTCCAGTTGCTGACCGAGATGGCCTTGCAGACCGACAAGGGCATCGTGCTGGCCAGCACCTTGATCGAGCACCTGCGGCAGCAGTCGGTCATTCTGCCTGCCCTCAACGCCGTCGAGCGGGCGAGCGCCGAAGCAATCACCCGCGCCAACCGGCGCATCTACGATGCCTTGGCCGAACCGCTGTCGGACGCGCATCGCCGCCGCCTCGACGATCTGCTCAAGCGTCGGGACAACGGCAAAACGACCTGGCTGGCCTGGCTGCGCCAATCGCCCGTCAAACCGAATTCGCGGCACATGCTGGAACACATCGAACGCCTCAAAGCGTGGCAGGCGCTCGACCTGCCTTCTGGCATCGAGCGGTCGGTGCACCAGAACCGCCTGCTCAAGATCGCCCGTGAGGGTGGCCAGATGACGCCCGCCGACCTGGCCAAGTTCGAGGCGCAGCGACGCTATGCCACCCTGGTGGCGCTTGCCATCGAGGGCATGGCCACCGTCACCGACGAAATCATCGACCTGCACGACCGCATCCTGGGCAAGCTGTTCAACGCCGCCAAGAACAAGCATCAGCAGCAATTCCAGGCGTCCGGCAAGGCGATCAACGCCAAGGTGCGGCTGTTCGGCCGCATCGGCCAGGCGCTGATCGAGGCCAAGCAGGCGGGCCGCGATCCGTTCGCCGCCATCGAGGCCGTCATGTCCTGGGATGCCTTCGCCGAGAGCGTCACCGAAGCGCAGAAGCTTGCGCAGCCCGAGGACTTCGATTTCCTGCACCGCATCGGCGAAAGCTACGCCACGCTGCGCCGCTACGCGCCGGAATTCCTTGCCGTGCTCAAGCTGCGGGCCGCTCCCGCCGCGAAGGACGTGCTCGACGCCATCGAGGTGCTGCGCGGCATGAACAGCGACAACGCCCGCAAGGTGCCCGCCGACGCGCCGACCGAGTTCATCAAGCCGCGCTGGCAGAAGCTGGTCATGACCGACACCGGCATCGACCGGCGCTACTACGAACTGTGCGCGCTGTCGGAGATGAAGAACGCGTTGCGTTCCGGCGACATCTGGGTGCAGGGGTCGCGCCAGTTCAAGGACTTCGAGGACTACCTGGTGCCGCCCGCGAAATTCGCCAGCCTCAAGCAGGCCAGCGAATTGCCGCTGGCCGTGGCCACCGACTGCAACCGGTACCTGAACGACCGGCTGACGCTGCTGGAAACACAGCTTGCCACCGTCAACCGTATGGCGACGGCCAACGAGCTGCCGGACGCCATCATCACCGAGTCAGGCTTGAAGATCACGCCGCTCGACGCGGCGGTACCCGACACCGCCCAAGCGCTGATCGACCAGACGGCAATGATCCTGCCGCACGTCAAGATCACCGAACTGCTGCTGGAGGTGGACGAATGGACGGGCTTCACTCGGCATTTCGCGCATCTGAAATCGGGCGACCCGGCCAAAGACAAGAACCTGTTGCTGACCACGATCCTCGCCGACGCGATCAACCTGGGCCTGACCAAGATGGCGGAGTCTTGCCCCGGCACGACCTACGCCAAGCTGGCTTGGCTGCAAGCCTGGCACATCCGCGACGAAACCTACGGGGCGGCGCTGGCCGATCTGGTCAACGCACAGTTCCGCCATCCCTTCGCCGAGCACTGGGGCGACGGCACCACCTCATCGTCGGACGGCCAGAACTTCCGCACCGGCAGCAAGGCCGAGAGCACCGGCCACATCAACCCGAAATACGGGAGCAGCCCAGGGCGGACGTTCTACACCCACATTTCTGACCAGTACGCGCCATTTCACACCAAGGTCGTGAACGTCGGCGTGCGCGATTCGACCTACGTGCTCGACGGCCTGCTGTACCACGAGTCCGACTTGCGGATCGAGGAGCATTACACCGACACGGCGGGCTTCACCGATCACGTCTTCGCCCTGATGCACCTCCTGGGCTTCCGCTTCGCGCCGCGCATCCGCGACCTGGGAGACACCAAGCTCTACATCCCGAAGGGCGACGCCGCCTATGACGCGCTGAAACCCATGATCGGCGGCACGCTCAACATCAAGCACGTCCGCGCCCATTGGGACGAAATCCTGCGGCTGGCCACCTCGATCAAGCAGGGCACGGTGACGGCCTCCCTGATGCTCCGAAAGCTCGGCAGCTACCCACGCCAGAACGGCCTGGCCGTGGCGCTCCGCGAGCTAGGCCGCATCGAGCGCACGCTGTTCATCCTGGACTGGCTGCAAAGCGTGGAACTGCGCCGCCGCGTGCATGCCGGCCTGAACAAGGGCGAGGCGCGCAATGCGCTGGCCAGGGCAGTGTTTTTCAACCGCCTGGGTGAAATCCGCGACCGCAGTTTCGAGCAGCAGCGCTACCGGGCTAGCGGCCTCAATCTGGTAACGGCTGCCGTCGTGTTGTGGAACACGGTCTATCTGGAACGGGCTGCGCACGCGCTGCGTGGCAACGGCCATGCCGTTGATGACGCGCTGTTGCAGTACCTGTCGCCGCTCGGTTGGGAGCACATCAACCTCACCGGCGATTACCTCTGGCGCAGCAGCGCCAAGATCGGCGCGGGCAAGTTCAGGCCGCTACGACCGCTGTAACCGGCTTAGCGTGCTTTATTTTCCGTTTTCTGAGGCGACCCCAACTACAATTGCGTCAGCTGGGAAAAAGCACGGCGCCATAAAGGCGCCGCTAGGCCAAAGGAGCAATCACGGAAGGCCTGGAAGATGGGGGAAATCTTTACTGATGGCATTCCTTGTCGGCCATCATCAGCTTGTGCTCTCGAATCATTTGACCCAGCACGTCGTCTACCAGCTTGTCATGCTTTTCCATCCAGGCCAGATGCTCTTCGGCAGACATGTTTGGCGCGGGATGTTCGTTTTGCAGCTGGCTCATGATGTCTTCGAGCATGTTCATATGCTCCTTCATGTGCACATGCCGCTCGCCGACCGGGGCCTTCTCCGCCTGGATCAGCACGGCTGCTGCTTTGTCGCGCATCTGCTGGATGCGCTAGAATACACGGTCGCTGCCCCCTTCGGCCCAAGCCATGGAAGACAGCAGTAGCGAACCAACCAGAAGCAAAGGTTTCAGCGATTTCATGGGCAGTCTCCATCAGTGCAAACTATGGCCGGCACCTCTGCTTTTGGTCTGTCGAGGGCCGAGAGCACAACCTAGTACTCATGCTTGCACCCTAGACAAGCCACCCTGTCAGTGAGCTGAAGTCAGAATTACATTTTCGTAAGCTTCTGGTTGGGGCCGCGGTTTGCCTGCAAACTCAGGCCACCCGACTTTTGGAGTATGCACACATGAAACTACTGGTAGCTGAAGACGAACCCAAAACCGGTACGTACCTCCAGCAAGGTCTCACCGAGGCTGGGTTCAATGTCGACCGGGTTATGACCGGTACAGATGCCCTTCAGCATGCACTTAGCGAAGCCTATGACCTGCTAATTCTGGATGTAATGATGCCTGGGCTGGACGGTTGGGAAGTGCTGCGCATGTTGCGCGCAGCAGGAAAAGACGTCCCCGTAATGTTCTTGACGGCACGCGATGGTGTGGAAGACCGCGTTAAAGGGTTGGAGCTGGGTGCGGACGACTACCTGATCAAGCCATTTGCTTTCTCAGAGCTTCTGGCCAGGGTCAGAACGCTGTTGCGCAGAGGTAATGGTTCGCCGACGCAGACCACCATGAAAATTGCCGATCTGGAAGTCGATCTGATGAAGCGACGTGCTGTCCGGGGCGGGAAAAGAATTGACCTGACGGCGAAGGAATTTTCACTACTGGAGTTACTGCTGCGCCGACGCGGTGAAGTGCTCCCGAAGTCGCTGATTGCCTCTCAGGTTTGGGACATGAACTTCGACAGCGACACCAATGTCATTGAGGTCGCGGTACGCCGGCTACGCGCAAAAATCGATGACGATTTCGATCTCAAGCTGATTCATACCGCCCGCGGCATGGGGTACATGATGGATGCTCCGGAGTGAATATGAAGCACCTTTCGCTGACCGCGCGCATGAGCTTGATGTTCATGTCCGCGGTAATTGCAGTCCTGACGGTAGCAGGGCTGAGTTTCAATATGCTCAGTCAGCACCATTTCAAGATGCAGGATCGGCAGGCCCTGGTGGAGAAACTCGAATCTACCAAACATCTCCTCAACAATGCCCGCGGTGAAGCGAGCCTTTCGGAAGAATTACCGCAGTTGCGGGCCTTGCTGGGAGCCCATCAGGACCTGGCGGCCACCATCCTGGCTAGCGACGACACAGTGTTATTTTCCGACCCCAGAGCAGTCGAGGTGCCTGAGCGCTTCAGGCGCGCAAATGAGCAGAACATGTGGGAGTGGCAGAACGGCCAGCACATGTACCGCGGTATGACGGCCCAAATCTCGGTAGCCGATCAACCTGAGCCTCTCACAGCCCTGCTGATTCTCGACGTAACCAATCACACACACTTCTTCGACACGCTGCAGCGATGGTTCTGGATTGGACTGATCATCAGTGCCTTGGTCAGTGCCGCGCTCGGCTGGGTGGTAGCTCGCAGTGGCCTCAAGCCTCTGCGGCAAGTCACTCGCGTGGCCTCCGGGATGTCCGCCCGATCATTGCAGGAGCGAATTCCTCTCGAACCAGTACCGCAAGAACTTCAGCAGTTAGTTCTGTCCTTCAACGCGATGCTGGCTCGACTTGAAGAGGCCTTCATTAGACTCTCCAACTTCTCGGCGGACATCGCACACGAACTACGAACGCCCGTCAGCAACCTCATGACCCATACTGAGGTAGTCTTGAGCCATAAGCGCGACATCACCGCATACGAGGAGAACCTCTACTCCAACTTGGAAGAATTGAAGCGCATGTCTCGAATGATTGATGACATGCTGTTCTTGGCCAAGGCTGATAATGGCTTAATCATCCCAGAGCAGGCCAGGATCGAACTGGCTGACGTAGTCTACAAGCTGTTTGACTACTACCACCTCCTAGCCGAAGAGCGTGGCATTGAGCTATCGCTCACAGGCACAGGCCAAGCGCAGGGGGATCGGCTGATGCTTGATCGCGCGCTATCCAATTTGCTATCTAATGCGCTGCGCTACACGCCGGCGGGAAAGACAATTTCGGTTCTGATCCGCCAGGCAGCGGACTCAACCACATTCAGCATCGAGAACCCAGGGGACACAATCAGCTCAGAGCATTTAGAGAAGCTCTTCGACCGATTTTACCGGGTCGACCCCGCTCGGCGGGAGGGAAGCCCGAGCAACGCCGGGCTCGGACTTGCCATCACCCGGTCCATCATTGAGGCTCACAAAGGCCGCATCTGGTGCACCTCAGCCGCTGGCCTCACGGGCTTTCACATCGAATTGCCCCATTCCAGATGATGCCGGTCTGGCGGTAAGTAGGCTACAGCTAACCGCTAGCCCAACTTAAAAGGGTGGGTGCAACTCGACTGAGCGCAGATTGCACTCGCCATCCAGATAGGCAACGAGCGGTGAGATGACACCAGAGCACCCCATTCGCTCTCGGGTAGTAGTTTATGAAGTTTGGAAACGGCATCCCCCACGCTTGCTTCGCCAACCCAATCCAATGCTCGAATGGCGTCTTGAACCGCCCCGGGTTTCGCG
>NZ_NTMR01000004.1 GCF_002307495.1 Pseudomonas abyssi
AGGCGTGTGGAATTGATCAGCGCTTGCTTGGAAGAACAAAAAGCCCACTGCCAAAGAGGGATGATTTATGGCACACCTGCGTAAGCTTGCACCCGTCTTTTCACTCAGCCTGCTGACCCTGGCCCTGTCCGGGTGCCTGAGCAGCGACTCCGATTCCGATGACCCGGTACGCCCCGACCTGTCGCTGGGCGTGTTATCCAGCGCGCTGGATCAGGTAACCGGTGATGACGTGCTGGTCACCATTGAGGGCGATCTGAATGTCATCGATGAGCAGCTCGACAACCTGGAACTGTGGCTCAACGATACCGAGATCGAGCCGACCCGGATGGTCGAGCGCAATGGCCGGATGGAGGTCCTGATCGAAGGGCTGACACTCGGCGAAAATCGCCTGGAGCTGCACCACAGCCGCTTCGGTGAACTCTACAACATGACCCTGACCGCCTACCCGGAAACCGGTCCGATCTTCTCCGGTCCGCAGCAATATCCCTTTGTCTGTACCGTGGCCGCAGAGCTGGGTATCCAGCCGCTGGTGGACAATCAGGAGGGCGGCTTCCCGGTCTACGAGGGCGAAACCGTCGTTGGCTACAGCCGCGACTGCAGCATCGAGCCGCAGGTGCAGTTTCTCTACATGACCACCGAGGGTGAGTATGCCGAGCTGCCGGCTGATCGCAGCCGTCCGGCCAACATGGCCACCACGACCCTGACCGATGGCCGCGAAGTGGACTTTGTGGTGCGCCGGGAGGTAGGCACCCTCAACCGCTTTATCTACAGCTTTGCCACCCTGGCCGATCGCGCCGACGCCGATGATGCTGCCAGCACCGATCTGTGGAACGGTCGCCTGCTGTTTCACTTCCAGGGTGGTGTAGGTATTGGTCATAGCCAGGGCCGCCCGAGTGGCGATGCGCTGACGCCGGAGGTGCTGGGGTTGGGTTACGCCGTGATCTATTCCACGGGTACCCGGGCCAGCACGCACTACAACCTGCAGGTGGGTGGCGAAACCGCGCTGATGACCAAGGAGCACTTCGTCAAGCGCTTCGGTGTGCCCGAGTACACGGTTGCCATTGGTGGCTCGGGCGGGGCGATTCAGCAGTATGTCTACTCGCAGAACCATCCGGGGCTGATCGACGCGGGTGTGCCGCAGTATTCCTACCCGGATATGGTGACGCAGACCATTCACGTCGGCGATTGCGAGCTGCTTGAGTACTACATGGATGTCACCGATCGCAGCAACACGCGCTGGCAGACTACCGAGAACCGCAGCTTACTGGTGGGTTTGCATGCCACCGACGCCTACGCGGATCCGCTGTATGACAACAAGCTGGCGCTCGGCTATGCCAGTGCCCCGGGCATGACCGAGTGCATCCCGGGCTGGCGCGGCCTGACGCCGCTGACCATGAATCCAAACTATGGTCAGGCGCCGTATCAGGACCAGATGCAGCCGCCGGAAATCATGGCTGATGTGCACTGGACGCACTTTGATGACCTGCGCAATGTCTATGGCGTGGACGAAGAGGGTGAGCCGCGCACGCTGTTCGACAACGTTGGCGTGCAATACGGTCTGCTGCCGCTGCGCCGGGGTGAGATTACCCCCGCCGAATTCCTGCGCCTGAATACGCTGGTGGGCGGCTGGAAGCAACCCAGCGAAATGGTGCAGGAGGGCTCGCCGTTCCTGCCGCCGCACACGGCTGCCAACTTCGACCCATGGAGCAGCCGCAACATGAACCTCAGCGCCGACGGTATCGCGCCTGCGCCGCGTACCGAGGGTGACCCGCTGGCCATGAATGCGGCCTACGAGCAGGGCATCGTGTTTGACGGGCAGCTGAACATTCCGGTTATCGATTGGCGGCACTATCTGGAGGAGGTGCTGGACATGCACAACAGTCACCAGTCGTTCTCGTCGCGTCAGCGCATCCTCAACAAGATGGGCAACGCCGATAATCAGGTGATCTGGTTCACCGATGCCCGTCCCACCGATACCAGTGACCCGGAGGAGCCCGAGGCTCAACGTAACTTCGATCAGACCTGGATGGCGTTGGAGGTGCTGGATGAATGGTTGACCAACATCCGCGAAAACCCGGAGCAGAGTATCGGTGAGAACCGGCCGGCAACCGCGCTGGACAGCTGCTTTAATACCGACGGCAGCCTGATCGCCCAAGGTGACAGCGTCTGGGACGGTATCATCAACGAGCAGCCGGCGGGCACCTGTACCCAACAGTTCCCGACCTACACTACCTCGCGGATGGAAGCCGGGGCGCCGATTGAAGGCAGTATCTTCAAGTGCGCACTGAAACCGGTAGCGACGGCGCTGAGCGACGGCACCTATGGCACCTGGATACCGGATGCCGGTGAGGTTGAGCAGCTCAACGCGATCTTCCCGCAGGGGGTGTGCGACTACAGCCAGCCCGATCAGGGTCGGCCGGACAGTTGAGGTGATGTGGCGGTCGGGCCTTGGCCCGACCTGGCAAAAAGGGCGCCGCAAGGCGCCTCAGACTGCTGACGAACCCCG
>NZ_NTMR01000040.1 GCF_002307495.1 Pseudomonas abyssi
AACCATACGGATGGCCCGGTCCCGCCCTCGCTATAATTCCATCTTAAACCTGCCGAACCATCCAGGCCTCCAGGTCCGGTTCCCAGGTCCAGTATTCGGTTTCGATACGCATGGTGAAACGGCCGTGGTTGCTGTCCGACCACAGGGTGGCCTCCATCCCCTCAATCAATGATTCCGCCGAGGGCGCACCACCCAGCGCACTGCCCGGAAAAACACTTAGAAAAGCCACCACCCATAAGCATTTCATACGCTGCCTCCTTGAGTTAATCGTCTGATTACCCAGAGAAATCAGAGCCCACTCCTTTCAGACCATGCCTCATAGATCCGCTTGTCCCATTTGCTCTGGAAATAGGCGATAGCGGCTTTTTGATCGTCCCTGGAGAGCTCGTCTGCGAAGGCCGGCATTTTCCCACCCATGGGGGCGCCACCTTGACTAATTGTACCCATCAGCGTGTCGAAGGAATGGTGCCAGGCATGACCTGTTCCGTTGAGCGGTGGCGGCGGGTAAGAGCCATCCTTCAGAGTCTTTTTCCAATTGAAAGCGCCTTGGGCATTGCCGCCATGGCAGCTTGCGCAGTTGTCGTCGAACACCACTGCGCCGCGCTCGACCTCAGCCTGTGTGTACCAGCGGTCATCCACCGTCTGTTTACCGCAGCCGCTGATTAGTGCGACTGCAAGAACGCCTACTGAGATAGTTGCCCCATGCATCATTCTTGTTCCTCGATTTCCTTGCGCCTCAAATTCCTCAATCGCGGAATAAAACGGGGAGTTCTGGCTGCATAGGCCCGCCAATCGGAGCCGAACGCTTTTTCTGTTTCACGCTCCTCGTGAATAGACAGGCGCGAGTACATCCACACCAGCACCGGGAACATGGCCAGCGTCAGCAGCGTTGGCCACTGCAGCAGAAAACCGAACATGATGAGCACGAAGCCGGAATACTGAGGGTGGCGAACGTGGGCATAAAGGCCGGTTGTGGCCAACTGCCCTGCCTTTTGCGCGGCATACAGGGTACGCCAGCCAGCCGCAATCAGATAAAACCCGAGGCCAATAAACACTGTGCTCAAGAGATGAAACGGCCCAAAGTGTGGGGAACCCCTCCAACCAAACAGCATTTCCAGCAAGTGGCCACTGTCGTGAGCCAACCAGTTCACGTCGGGATACTGGCTCTGCAGCCAGCCGGAGAGGAAGTAGAGCGTCAGCGGGAACCCGTACATCTCGGTGAACAGTGCCACCAGAAATGCGCTGAAGGCACCAAACGAACGCCAGTCCCGGCGGGTCTGCGGTTTGAAAAAACTGAAGGCGAAGAATATGAAAATCGCCGAATTCAGCACCACTAGGCTCCAAAGGCCATAATCCGATGCACCATCAGTCATCACGCTGCTCTCCACTCTTTCCCGGTTGCTCTGCCTGGTGGTTATGTCCTCCATGTCCTCCATGCCCTCCGTGCATAAAAATATGGATCAGCGGACAAGCAAGCAGTATCAGCCAGGGCAAGGCGCCAAGCAGATGAACCTTGTGTTCTCCCCAGAGTAAAACCAGTGCGATAACGGCAAATATTGCCAAGGTAATTTTAAAGCGTCGATCCATGAGCGGTTCCTTTGCGAAAAAAACAGTGTCAGAACAGAGTACTAATGGGCTTCAAGGGATATCTGATGGCCTATGCCGCTCAGCGCGATCTCATCAACCACATCGAGGGATTCCGGGTCGAGCACCCAAAGCTTGTTCTCTGCCCGACTGGTCACCAGTAGCTGGCCATCGTAGGGAGAGACCGCAAGATGATAGGGCGCAGGAGCCAGCGGCCTGCTGTGGCGGGCGCCGCTGGCTAGCTCAATCCGGACCACCTGGTTGCCGCCCTGGCTGGTGGCATAGAGGGTCTGGCCATCTGCGCTCAAGCCAACGCCATGGGGCGCCTCCCCAACCTCGTACCGGTCCGCCACCGCGCCTTTGGCAAGCTCAATGACAAGAACCTGGCCGGATGCAGCATCATTCACGTAGAGCCGCTGGTTGCCGGGGGCAAGCACCAGATGCTCTGGGTTGCCGCCAACCCGCAGGTTGCGCTCGACGAACCAGTGCTCGGTATCCACTTCGCTGACCGTGCCATTACCGGTATTGCTGACCAGAAGGGATTGGCCGTCGTCGGTTTGCACCAGATAGTTGGGGGCCGGCCCCGTCGCCACAGTTTTGACCAACTGACCGGAATCCAGATCCACAACGCTGATGCTGCCACTGGCAGGATGCGTGGAAACGGCATAGCGACTGTCGGAAGTCACCAGCACATGGTGCACCGGCCCCGGCACTTCCAGTTTGCGGTCAATCGTCTTTGTGGCCGTGTTCACCAAATAGAGCAGCCCGGTACTCCCTGCTTCCAATTCAGTAGACTGCCCGCCCCCATGATGAGCGGCGTGTTCATCTTCTGATACGCCTTCGGGGCGACTAACCGGCTCCTGACGATCATGCGCCGACAAACTACCCACCACCAGATGCCGGCCATCCGGGGTCAGTGCCGAACCGTGGGTATTCAGGGTGCCGCCAATGGACGACGTCACCTTGCGGTTTTCCAGATCAATAACGCCGACGGCATCCGCTGTGCCCATGGGAACAAATGCCCGGTTCGTGTCTGCGGCCACCATCAGCGAAAAACTCATAGCGACACTGGCCGTAATACCAGCAATACACTGCTTGCGAAACGAATGTTTCATAGCGTGCCCTTTTTGGTCAGAGGGTTTCAGTAAGATCTCCTCGCCCGGTAAGCAAGATCCCGAACAGGCATGGTCATTACTTGGCAGTCCATCACACCAAGCTGAAACAGGCCTGAAAACAGTTGCGAAACATGCATTCGTTTGACCAGAATCAAGGTGGAACGATTCACAATGACCAAGGACGACCAATGCAAGACGTGCCCCAGGAAAACCAGCGAACAACCAAAACCCACGCCGACCAGCTCAACCGGCAGTGTTACTGCATCACCCTTGACCGAAAAGCGCTCACTGACAGCCTCCAGAAGCAGTTTTCAGACACTGGGAACGAGGCGCCGGCCACTCCCGAGATCCATCATTTCTTTTCAAACACACCGGTTTTTGTACCCCAGGCGGACATCGCGACGATGGAGCGGATCGTTCAGGCGATCGAATCGGCTGCCGAGCTTCCGTCCTACCGGGAAAGAGCTCTGTCCTGGGCGCCGGACATCGCCGGTTTTGATCCAGGCCCCATCGGGGCCTTCATGGGCTACGACTTTCACCTGGGCGAGAACGGGCCTCAGCTGATCGAAATCAACACCAACGCCGGCGGCGCATTTCTGAACACGGTATTGGCCCGGGCACAACACCGATGCTGTGACCCGTCCCAGCAGACCGCTGGCACCAACCGGGCACTGGATGGGTTCGAGGACGCAGTGTTTGCCATGTTCCAGCAGGAATGGCAACGGCAAGGTGGCGACTCGACGCCCGGTTGCCTGGCCATTGTGGACGATACCCCAGAATCCCAGTTTATGTTCCCGGAATTCCAACTGGCCCAGCAGTTATTCCAGGCCAGAGGCATAGAGACCTTGATCCTCGACCCATCGGAGCTTGAGTATGTTGATGGTGCCCTGAGCGCCCACGGCAAGCCTATCGACATGGTGTACAACCGCCTGGTGGATTTTGCCTTGGAGGCCCCGGCTCTTGGGGCGCTGAGGCGCGCCTACCTCGACGGCGCGGCGGTCGTCACGCCCAATCCACGCGCCCATGCGCTTATGGCCGACAAACGGAACCTGATCCTGCTATCTGATGCCCAAACCCTGCGCGACTGGGGCCTGAGTGAAACCGAGGCAGGATTTCTGGATAGAGCTGTACCGAAGACCCGGCTGGTTTCAGCAAGTGATGAGGCGGAGTTGTGGAGCAACCGGCGTAAACTGTTTTTCAAACCGGTAGCGGGCCATGGCAGCAAGGGCGTCTATCGGGGCGAAAAACTAACCCGCCGCGTTTTCGAAGAGATCCTGAAGGGTGATTACATCGCGCAGAACTTCGTTCCCGCCGGAGAACGCACGCTGAGAGTGGATGGCACGGTCACCACCAGAAAGGTCGATATCCGTTTGTACACCTATGCTGGGCAACTTCTGCTTTCCGCCGCACGGGTTTACCAAGGCCAGGCCACTAACTTTCGTACCCCAGGCGGTGGGTTCGCACCCGTCTTTCAGGTGTGATCACTACCGCTTACCCTGGCCTCTCGATCTATTTGGTTGCTTTAAAGGTCGTCCATGCGCCCTACCTGGCGAGCGAGACGCATGGATTCGTTCTGCTCCATGGTCAACAGTGATTCCAGCAGTTCCTTTGCTTCTGGAATCTCGGCCTTTCCAACCAGTGTCTTGTAGAGATCAATAATCTGATCGTGGAAGTCAAAGACCTCGCGGGAGATGCCAGCAAAATCCAGCTTTGCGTAGGGCTCGTCGCAGGTTCGGTGAGTTTTGATCGGGTTATGAGAGAGGTAGTCGATAACTCGGGTCTCCAGAGCCTTCGCATCTCCCTGGCGCTCAAACTCGTTTACGATCCGCTCTATTTCCGATTCATGAGCTGCCAGATAATCCAAAAGCGCACGGGCCCGTTCTTCCTCGTGCTTTGTTGCGCAATGGGACAGACAGCTCGCCAGATGTGAGTGCAGATCGCGCGTCCAGTCGATCAGTTGTCCAAAAGTCTTTATATCCATATCTTTTTTCCTTTTTTCTTCTCCATAATATGACTGACATCAAATAGGTATCCCGTCGTCAAATGAGGAGTCCTATTTGCATTTCCAGTGTTCAGTTGGGCTATGCGCTCGCCTGGCTAATTCGCTAATCCATTGCAAACCGCAGGCACTGCAGCAAATCGACGCCTCTACCGGCTTCAGATCGATTCCACAACCTCAGAGAGCATATCCCTGACCTTCCCGGCAACCTGCTTGAGCTCGCCATTATCGATGGCGCTCATGGAAGCCAATGGATCCACTGCACTTACCTCAATGCCCTCCGAAACCTCACGAAGAATAACGTTGCAAGGCAGCATGGCACCCACGCGAGGCTCCACACCGATGGCTTCCCAGGCCATGCCAGGATTGCAGGCCCCGAGAATCCGATAGGCCTGCATATCCTTGTCCAGCTTTTTCTTCATGGTGGCTTTGACATCAATTTCTGTCAGCACACCGAAGCCGTGATCAGTGAGGGCCTGACGCGCTCTTCTGTCCACGTCCTCGAAATCGACATCTTTGATAACTTGATCGATCGTGTATGACATAGCTACCTCCAATGATTCAGAAGTTCATTGCTTTGACCCGAGTTTCACCACCCTCAAACGCAGCGCATTCACAATCACGCTGACCGAGGACAGCGACATGGCGGCCGCTGCAAAAATGGGCGACAGCAGTATCCCGAAAAACGGGTACAAAACCCCTGCCGCTATCGGAACACCGGCGGAGTTGTAAACGAAGGCGAAAAACAGGTTCTGACGGATATTGCGCATGGTCGCCAGAGACAAACGGCGCGCCTCGACAATGCCCATCAGGTCGCCGCGTAGCAGCGTAATGCCGGCGCTTTCGATGGCGACATCGGTCCCGGTGCCCATGGCCACACCGACATCCGCCGTTGCCAGTGCAGGCGCATCGTTTACGCCGTCACCCGCCATCACGACAACACGGCCTTCGTCTTTCAGGCGCTGGACGATCTTGCCCTTATCTTCCGGCAGGACTTCCGCTTCCACTTCGTCGATATGCAGTTTTCGGGCAACTGCTTCAGCTGAAGTGCGGTTATCGCCGGTCAGCATGACCACCCGGATGCCGTCTTTTTGCAGCGCGGAAATAGCGGCTTCGGTGGTTTCCTTGACCGGATCGGCAATCGCCAGCAACCCTGCGACGTTTCCGTCGACAGCAGCAAAAATCACGGTAGCACCATCTTTTCGGAGCTGGTCGGCGTCGCCGTCAAATCGCGTGGTGTCGACATTTTCCGACTCCATGAGAAGGCGGTTACCAAGTAGCACCCGCTTGCCGTCTATTCGACCGGTAACCCCTTTACCATTCGGAGAGTCAAAGTCTTCCGCATCCGGAAGCTTCAGGTCCATGCCCTTGGCTTTATCGAGTATGGCGTGAGCCAGTGGGTGCTCACTGCCTTTCTCCAAGCCGCCTGCATAACGCATGAGACTACTGTCATCGAACCCGTTGGCCGCGACAAGCCGGGTGACTTGCGGCTTGCCCTCTGTCAGCGTGCCGGTTTTATCCACCACCACGGTGTCCACCTTCTCCATACGCTCCAAGGCTTCCGCATCGCGAATCAGAACGCCACTTTGAGCACCGCGTCCGACACCCACCATGATGGACATGGGCGTCGCCAAGCCAAGTGCGCAAGGGCAGGCAATGATCAGAACACTGACCGCTGCAATCAGCCCGAACGCCATAGGCGGCGTGGGCCCGAAGAATGACCAGGCTATAAAGGCGATAATGGCGATCACGATCACCGCAGGCACAAAATAACCCGCCACCTTGTCGGCCAGGCCCTGAATGGGCGCGCGGCTGCGCTGGGCGCTCGCCACCATCTGCACAATCTGGGACAGCATGGTGTCACGGCCAACCTTGTCGGCCCGCATGATAAAGCTGCCCTGCTGGTTGATACTGCCGCCGATCACCTGGTCGCCGGATTTTTTGCTGACTGCCAAAGGCTCACCGGTCACCATGGATTCATCCACGTTGGAGCTGCCTTCAAGCACCTCGCCGTCCAACGGCACCTTGTCTCCCGGACGTACCCGCAAGCGGTCACCGACCTTGACCTGATCAAGCGACACATCGGATTCGCTGCCATCGTCGTCCAGTTTTCTGGCCGTCGCCGGTGCCAGATCCAGCAGGGCCTTGATGGCACCAGAGGTTTTCTCTCTGGCACGCAATTCCAGCACCTGCCCCAGCAGCACCAGCACCACGATGACAGCAGCCGCCTCGAAGTAGACGGCGACCGACCCGTCTTCCTGCCGGAAGGCGCCTGGGAAGATCTGCGGCGCCAGGGTCGCCACCAGGCTGTAGATCAGCGCGACGCCGGTACCAATGGCAATGAGCGTAAACATGTTCAAGTTACGGCTAACCACGGATTTCCAACCCCGGACGAAGAAGGGCCAACCGCACCAGAGCACCACAGGCGTTGCCAGCACCAGTTGAATCCAGTTGGACATCTGCGGGGCTATAATGTGATCGAGTCCGGTGAGGTGCCCACCCATCTCCAGTACCAGTACAGGCAGGGCCAGCACCAGGCCGATCCAGAATCGGCGGGTCATGTCTTTGAGTTCTTCCGAGGGCCCGTCGTCCAGGCTTACCTGCTCGGGCTCTAGGGCCATGCCGCAGATTGGGCAGTCCCCTGGCCCTTGCTGCCGAATCTCGGGGTGCATGGGACAGGTATACATAGTGCCCGGCGCTACCGGCTCTTGCTGTTTCTTTTCCCAATCGAGGTACTGCTCAGGGTCCTCGTCGAATTTGGACTGGCAACGCGACGAGCAGAAGTACCAGGTTTTACCGCCATGCTGGCTGCGGTGTTCCGCGGTATGCGGATCCACTGCCATGCCGCAAACCGGATCCTTGGCGGTGTGCCCGCCAGGTTCTTTATCGGCGTGGTGATCGTGGTCATGGGCGTGATGGTGCTCAGCCATTCTGTTCTCCTGTTTTATCGGCGGGCCAGTCTGCAAATGCAATGAAATACAGCAGAACCAGATTGACGATAGGGATCAGTATCAGTACACCCATCCACCCCGGATACCCCGTGCGCTGGCAAATACGCCAGGCCGGAATGACGACCACAATGGCAATCACCAGCATCCACAGCCAGTGGCCTGCCCACATGGTGTTCCCGAACATGTTATCTCCCATCATGGTAGTTACCTCTCACCCCAATTGTGGTCAATGATGCGCATGGCTCTGCTCCGCTTGCGCGGATTCTGGCATTCGCTTCAGGAAAATTTGTTCGGCTACCGCAATCACAACCATAGTGACAACAGCCACGCCGATTACAAAGGGATCGGTATTAAGCTTGACCCATACAAAGCCTCCCAGCGCCAAAAGATCCAACAGGATGGCTGTAGCTGGCACCCAGATGTTGGCCTTGATGTCTTTGCGTAGATAACGCAGTACACCCCAGTGAATGGCAATGTCCATAATCAGGTAAAAGACGATACCCAATGCGGCAATTCGGGACAGGTCGAAGAAGGCGGTCAGAATCAGCCCCAGGACCACGGTATAAACCAGAGTGTGCTTCTGGATGCTGCCGGGCATGCCAAAGTGACTGTGGGGAACCAGTTTCATCTCTGTCAGCATCGCCAACATGCGGGACACAGCAAAGACACTGGCCAGAATCCCGCCTGCCGTGGCCATCATAGCAATGGCGACGGTAAACCAGACGCCGTACTCGCCAAGCGCGGGACGCGCAGCGGCAGCCAGGGAGTAATTCTGTGTTTCGATGATTTCAGCCAGCGACAGATTGCTGGCGACGGCAAACCCCACCAGCGTGTAGATCACCACACAGGCGGCAATGGAAATAATGATGGCACGGCCAACATTCCGCTTTGGGTCTATTACTTCGGAGCCACTGTTGGTAATGGTAGTAAAGCCTTTGAATGCCAGGATACCCAACGCACTCGCGCCCAGGAAGTTGCCCAGCGTTCCGGCTTCGCCAGGCTCTGAAAAATCAACCGAGATTGAGTCAGCAATCCAGATCCCGACGAGACCGAAAATCAGTATGCCTCCGATTTTCAGGATACCGATGAAGGAGGCCACGCCCTGAATGAGACGGTTGCTAAGCAGGTTGATCAAAAACGCCGCGAGAATAAGTGATACACCGAGAATGGGTACCATGCGACCGGTGTCGTCACCGCCGAAAAGCTGCATGGTGTAGGCACCGAATGTACGGGCCAGAAAACTCTGAGCAATGACCATGGAGAAGTACATCAGCAAGGCGTTGAAAGCCGTTGGCAGTCGGTTTCCGTAAGCTTTATGCAAGTACATACCAATGCCCCCGGCCGACGGGTAGGCGTTGGAGATCTTGATGTAGGAATAGGCGCTGAAGCTCACAATCACCGCCGCCGCGAGAAAGGCCAGCGGGAAAAGTACGCCGGTCATCTGGGCCATCTGCCCGGTCAACGCAAAAATACCGGCGCCAATCATGACGCCGGTACCCAGCATGACTGTCCCTGGTAAAGTGAGACTGCCCTCCTGGTAGCGGGTAGTTCGATCTTCCTCCCTGTTCATTCAACCTCCTGTTATTTTTTCATGGGTGGAATCTTGGAAGAGCAGAACGGCTCATGCTTGGCATTTGCCCGGACGTTGTCGTCGGTAACCCGGTACCAAGCCAATTTGCGCCGGGTCCACCATCCGGTTTTCAATCGGCCACCGCAGGCCTTGACCAGTTCCAGTAATTCATCGACAGACCAGTGGGTTCCGTCATATGTCACCCGCAATGTGCCATTCGGTTTACGCTCGGCGAAATCAACGCAGGGGTGGTGGTTAAGATCGTGGATGAGATCCTCCCACTGACCTTCTCCCATCCCCTCGATGGCCAATTTCCGGCGCAACAAAAACTGTTCCTGGTTGGTTGCTTTGTGTGCTTTGGTCATGGGGTGACACCTCTCTTCCTGATGACTTCTCCCTGTATCAAAACACTTCAACCTGAACTGCGACTGAAAATGGACACATGCTTTCGGTGAATTTGAGTTACATCAAATCATAGACGAAAAAAGGCCATGGGTTTCCCCATGGCCCGTTAGCATCAACGTCAGAAGGCGATTCGAGCGCCGATCACAGCAAACCAGTCTTCTGTGCTTCCGCCGCCGGTTTCAGCTAGATCTGCGGTATCGCCGTATTTTCGTTCATGCACCACACCGACATAGGGTGAAAAGGCGCGATCAACCAAGTCATAACGCAGACGCAGCCCTACTTCGGTGGACACCAGACCTTTGCCAACACCAATTTCACGATCCTCACTGAAGGCCACCGTTGCGTCCAGTGTCGCCGCGAGGATCCAATAATTGGTGAGCAATAATTCATACTCTGCGTCCAGCTCAGCGGACGTCTCACCTTCATCGCTCACATACAGGTTGGCGTCAACCTCAAACCATTGCGGTGCAAGCCCAGCGACACCCAACACGGCATAAGTGCGATCCGGTCCCTCGGGGGTGTCGAAACGCACACCCGCTTTGGCATCGAAGAACTTGGAAATGGGGATCTGGCCGACCAACTGGTTTTCCAGCGTTTCGTAGGCCTGCTCCTCTACTTCGTATTCGCCGGTTGTGAGCAACCGGACTTTAAAATCGTCAGTGCCATAGAAGGCATCCGCATTCCAGACGCCCAGCTCCTCGCCATCGTCGCTGTAGCGGTACTCAAATTCCTCGAATTGAACGCCCCAGGTTGTGAGCGGCTGTTTACGAGCCGTGGTGTCGGAAATCATTTCCTGAGCTGTCACCGCCGTTGAGAAACCAACTGAGGCAAGAAAACTGGCGGCGACAAGTGATCGAATACAACTCATGCCTCACCTCCATCTTCAGCAATCACGTCTGTTTTGGCCTGCGTTGAATCTGGCCCACCTTCAATAATTACCTTACGGAACATACCAGCGGCCGCGTGATAGGACAGGTGACAGTGGAACGCCCACTGGCCGGGCGCGTCGACCTCGGTTTCCATGTAAACCGTGGTACCCGGGTTCACGTTGATTGTATGTTTGATCGGGTTCCACTGGCCGGCGCCGACGTCCAAAATCGACCACATGCCGTGCAGGTGCATTGGATGCGTCATCATGGTTTCATTCACAAACTTGAAGCGGACCCGCTCACCGTATTTCAGACGAATCGGATCGGCGTCTTCATACTTGACGCCATTAATGCTCCAGGTGTAACGCTCCATATTGCCGGTCAAACGAAGCTCAATTTCCCGGGTCGGTTCGCGGTCTTCATACAGTGGATCTTGGGCCTTCAGGTCAGCATAGGACAGGAACTTGCCGCCATTGGCTGCCGTGGGTACAAGGCCACTTCCCTTGGCGTAAAAGGGGTCGCTTTGGCCGCCTTTTCCCATCGCCATGGAACCATGATCCATGCCTTCCATGTTGGAATGATCCATGCTGTCCATGTTGGAGTGGTCCATTCCCTCCATTGAGGAGTGATCCATCCCGGACATATCTTCTGAGCTGTCCATATCCATGTTCCCATGATCCATGCCCGCCATGCTGCCATGGTCCATACCAGGCATACCGCCCATATCAGCCATGGTCAGTCGGGCAGCTTCACGCAGTTGCGGCACTGCCGCTTCCATGCCCTCTTCGGGGGCCAGTGTTGCCCTGGCGTATCCGGAACGTCCCATGGATTCGGCGAAGATGGTGTACGCCTGCTCATCCTTCGGACGTACGATCACGTCGTAGGTTTCCGCTACACCAATCCGGAATTCATCGACACTAACGGGCTGAACGTTGTTGCCATCGGCCTGAACGACGGTCATATCCAGACCAGGAATCCGGATATCAAAGTAGGTCATGGCCGAAGAGTTGATGAATCGCAGCCGGATGCGTTCGCCCGGCTCAAAAAGCCCTGTCCAGTTCTGGTCCGGCCCCTTACCGTTGATCAGACCCGTAAAGCCTTGCAGGTCCTCAACGTCCGCTTTCATCATGCGCATGTCGCCCCAGGCCATCCGGTCTCGGACCGTATTCATCAGGCCGTTTTCGGACGCGTCCGAGAAAAACTCGCCCACGGTTTGCTGCTCGCGGTTGTAATAGTCCGGCATCATTTTCAGGTTGCGCATGATGCGGTCACCGGAATGGGGGTGCTTGTCAGTCAACTGCACCACGTACTCGCGGTCATAACGAAACGGCTCACGTTTTTCCGGTTCGATCACAATGGCACCATAGGCGCCGTCCGGCTCCTGAAAACCAGAGTGGCTGTGGAACCAGTAGGTGCCTGCCTGCTGGATAGGAAACTCATAGGTAAAGGTTTCACCCGGCTTGATGCCCGGGAAACTGATACCAGGCACACCGTCCTGGTTAAAAGGAAGGATCAGGCCGTGCCAGTGAATGGACGTAATCTCATCCAGGTTGTTGGTCACGTTGATCCGGACGTTCTCGCCTTCCTTGAAACGCATTACCGGTCCCGGAGATGCGCCGTTGTATCCAATGCCTTCCTTCACAAAATCGCCGGTATCAATTTTTACCCGGTCGACCGTAAGGTCGTATTCGCCGGCCAGAACCATGGCTGGCATCAGCAGGCTCAAAAGCCCTGTCAAAAAGCGTGGTTTCATCTGTGTTGCTCCGAACTACACGTCATTGAAGCCGGGCCGAGAAACGTGTCTCAGCCCCGCGCTCGCGGACCTCAGTTAAGCGAGTTACTCGAAATTGACCTCACCGTACATCCCGGCCTGATAGTGGCCCGGCACGTTGCAGGCAAATTCGATATTGCCTTTATCAGAGAACTTCCATACCACTTCTTTACTTTGGCCCGGTTCCAGCAACACGCTGTTCGGGTCGTCATGCTTCATGGAATGGCCATTCCCCATATCCATATTCATCATGTCGTGGTTCAGCTTGCCGCCCTGGATGACGCCATGCTCAACCATCATCATCATTTTCTCTTGATGAGCTTCGTGCATGTCAGGAGTGCCAACACTGAACTCATGGACGAGGTTTCCCTTGTTCTCCACCACGAAGCGAACGGTTTCACCCGGCTTTACACTGATTTCTTCGGGTTCGTAGTAGTTGTCGTACATCTCGACAGTTACGGTTCGGCTGGCCTCCGACGCTTTGCCAGGTTCACCGCTTGTAGCGCCGTGCCCGTGGCCACCATCATGGGCGCCAGCCGCAAACGCTGTTGCCGACATTGAAAGCGCCATACCCGCTACGAATAGTTTTGATGCATTCATCTTTTTATCCTCTGTAAAATATTGCTCGAAAAACACTGCAGGATTGAGCCCCAATCTTGAGCAATGTCCAGAATCGGTTGTTATCTTCTCTCACTAACCTGAATTCTTTCTGAAAAACTCGAACTATTTTCCGTTCAGGCTGAATTCAGGTTAATCAGTCACACTTTCGACCGCGGACCATACATAGAAGGAAAAACTCATGCGTTTACTGCTCGTCGAAGATGACCGCTTGCTTGCTGAGGGTTTGGTCAGGCAGTTGGGAAAAGCAGGTTTCAGCGTTGATACAAGTCCCAGTGCCCGAGAAGCCGTCGTTCTGGGTGAGCAAGAGGATTACCGTGCTGTTGTTCTGGACCTGGGTCTACCTGATGGCAACGGGCTGGACGTATTGAGAAAGTGGCGAACGAATCACGTCAGCTGTCCGGTCTTGATTCTGACCGCGAGAGGCGATTGGCAGGATAAGGTTAACGGCTTAAAAGCCGGGGCAGACGATTACCTGGCAAAACCTTTTCAGACAGAAGAGCTAATCGCACGCCTCAACGCACTCGTGCGTCGAAGTGAAGGAAGGGTCCATGCTCAGGTTAAAGCCGGCCGCTTTGAACTGGACGAAAACCGCCAGAGTCTCAAGATGGACGACGGCGTGGAACATACACTTACCGGCACCGAATTCCGGCTGCTACGTTGTTTGATGAGCCGCCCTGGCCACGTCTTTTCCAAAGAACAACTAATGGAACAGCTTTACAACTTGAATGATAGCCCGAGCGAAAACGTCATTGAGGCGTATATTCGGAGGTTAAGGAAGCTAGTGGGCAGCGAAACCATCTCAACACGACGCGGCCAGGGGTACATTTTTAATGCGATTCCTTAAAAAGCCTGCGTCCGTAAAAGGAACCTTGCTTGCGCTGTTACTGCCCGCCGGAATTGGTCTAATGGGGGTGGCGTGGTTGGTCCATGGCTTGCTGCTCGACCGAATGTCTCGGGAATTCGTTGAAAGCCGACTGAAAGATGAGGTCGATTTCCTTGAGCACCAGATTCGCGACGCGAATGGTGAAGTTGACACTCTCCAGACGGGCGATTATTTCCAGGATGTTTTTCATCATGCCTTTGCCATACATACACCCGAACAGACCATCATTTCACCCGATACTTGGGAGCCCTTGTTAACGCCTCTGATTGAAAACGAAGAAGACGGAACCGTTCGCGTAGAAGATGCCGAAACCACTGATACTCCCTTAGACATCCTCGCCTACCGAAAGTCTTTTCAGGTCGGTGAAACACCCATCGTCGTAATCGTTTCTGAAGATCTGGGTGCGCTGAAACGCAGCCAAGCTGCACTTCATGCCTGGACCGCCGTAGTATCAGTTCTGTTGATTATGCTCTTGGTTGCCGTGCTCTGGTTCGGAATCACGATGTCCATGCGACCGGTTGTCACACTCAAAGCCGCATTAAAAAGACTCCAGGACGGAGAGATCTCCCGAATCAACGTTCAGTCGCCAGAGGAGTTCCACCCGCTGGTTCTTCAACTAAATCAGTTGCTGGACTCCTTAGATCAGCGACTGGAGCGCTCCAGGGACGCTCTCGCAAACCTGTCTCATAGCGTCAAAACCCCCATCGCAGCCGTCCGGCAGATACTGGAAGACGACACACGTCCTCTCGACACCAATCTAAGGCGCCAGATGGTGGAGCGACTAAGCGATATCGACAGGCAATTAGAAGCTGAAATGCGTCGAAGCCGTTTTGCAGGGCCCCAGATTGGAAAAAGCGCCTACCCCATAAAACAGGCACGGGATCTTTTGTGGATGCTCGGTCGTTTATATCCGGAAAAGTCGTTTGAACTATCGAGTTCTCTGCCTGAAGACAGCCGATGGCCGATAGAAGAACATGATCTAAATGAAGTATTGGGCAACTTACTCGACAATGCTGGCAAATGGTCTTCGAGATGCGTAGAGCTCTCTGTGGAACAAGGCAGCGGCTTCAAGCGAATAGTTGTTGCTGATGATGGCCCAGGGGTTAATCACAAGGATTTAGCCAGTTTGGGCCAAAGGGGTCTGCGGCTAGATGAGCAAACACCTGGGCACGGTCTCGGCCTTGCTATCGTTCGAGATATAGTGACTCGCTATGAAGGTAAAATCAGCTTTTCGACTAAGTCCTGTAGCGGTTTACGCGTTTCTATCGAATTATTAAGATAAAATCGAATGTTCGCTTTTGTTTAGCAGCGGACCGATCGAGGCGTCCGGTGGAGGCCCTAGGCCAGCAAGGTCAGGGACTGGCGAGCCTAAGAGAGACAGAGAGAAATAGATTTCTCTCTGTCCGGTTGCTGCAATTTGTGAAATTAAGATGGGTTATGCCGCTTATTAGTTAAAGATGACCAGGCTGCTCCCGCAAGCATTACATTTTAGTCATGTTATGCGAACAACGCTTTTCTCACCGATATAACCTAGCTTCCGGCCACCAACATTACATATTTGTCATTTTCTGGTCATGTTGTGGGCGGATTTCAGACTATAAAATTGATATTGACAACAATGAAATGGACTGGTGAATCGCCCCGGATTTCCTAGACACTTTCCAGGCTCAGTAAATGTTGCCTTTCAAACTCTACCGGTGACAGCTGGTTGTTGAAACCGTGTCGGCGTTTTGGGTTGTAAAACATCTCGATGTAGTCGAACACGTCAGCGCGAGCATCCTGCCTAGTGCTGTAGATCTTTCGCCTAATCCGTTCCCGCTTCAGCAGTTGGAAAAAGCTTTCCGCTACCGCGTTGTCATGGCAGTTACCACGCCGACTCATGCTACCAAGCAAGTTATTGGCTTTCAGGAAGCTCTGCCAGTCACCGCTGCTGAATTGGCTACCTTGGTCGGAGTGAATCATCACCTCCTGCTTTGGCTTGCGGCGCC
>NZ_NTMR01000041.1 GCF_002307495.1 Pseudomonas abyssi
CACTTGGAACTTGAGGCGGCCGAGCCGCTCGTGGCGGCGGCCTGAGGAGCTTTTATACGAACAATAGGCAACTCGCCAAGCAACATCAGCCGCCGCCGACACGCCCGACAGCCGAGCACCTCAAGCGCTTTGTCGCGCCCCCGCTCGGGGGCGCGACTTTCCTGATAAAATGCGGCTCCGCTCGGGCGATCCGCCCCCTGCTGAGCGCCAACAGCCATAAACCGCACCTCACAGACAGTCAGCCATGAACCCGCAAGCCTCCTCGCCCAGCCCAGCAACCACGCGCCCTGAGCCCAATCGCCGCTTCAGCGTTGCGCCGATGATGGATTGGACTGATCGCCACTACCGCTACTTTGCGCGACTGATCAGCCGTCATGCGTTGCTGTACACAGAGATGGTGACCACCGGTGCTGTGCTGCATGGCGACCGTGAACGGTTCCTCGGTTACCACAGCGCAGAGCAACCGGTGGCGCTGCAGCTGGGCGGCAGCAGCCCGCAGGAGCTGGCGCAGTGCGCGGCGCTGGCCGAGGCGGCCGGGTATGCGGAGGTGAACCTGAATGTCGGCTGTCCGAGCGATCGAGTGCAGAACAATATGATTGGCGCCTGCCTGATGGCCCACCCCGAACTGGTGGGCGACTGCGTGAAGGCTATGCAGGATGCCTGCAGCACGCCGATCACCGTCAAGCACCGCATTGGCATCAATGGCCGCGACAGCTACCAGCAGCTATGCGACTTTGTCGGCACCGTGCACGCCGCCGGTTGCACCAGCTTCACTGTGCATGCGCGCATCGCCATCCTTGAGGGCTTATCTCCGAAGGAAAACCGGGAGATTCCGCCGCTCAGGTACGAGGTAGTGCAGCAACTCAAGCGCGACTTCCCGCAGCTGGAAATCATCCTCAACGGTGGCCTCACCAGCCTGGACGTCATGCAGGCTCAACTGGACCACGTGGATGGCGTGATGGTGGGGCGCGAGGCGTATCACAACCCCTGGCTGCTCGCTGCGGTGGATCAGGCGTTCTTCAACGACGACCACCCACAGCCAACACGGCTGGAGGTACTGGCGCAGATGCGGCCCTACATTGAGCAGCATCTGGCCGCCGGCGGACAGATGCACCACATCACCCGGCACATGCTGGGGCTGTTCCAGGGCTTGCCGGGTGCTCGGCACTTCCGTCGGGAACTGAGTACCACCATTCATCGCACCGAGCAGCCATTGGCGCTGTTCGATCAGTTGTTTGAGCAGATGCAGGCCAGGCTAGAAAGAGCATAAGACCTGTTGGCGATTGCGACTGTCAGAGCGCATAGGGTAAGGTCAGGCAAAGCCCTATGGAACCTGCCTAGCATCATGACCTCGAAACTCGACAGCCTGAAACAGCACACCCAGATCGTCGCCGACACCGGCGACATCGACGCTATCGCCCAACTGCAACCGACCGACGCCACCACCAACCCCTCCCTGCTGCTCAAGGCAGCCTCGCTGCCCCGCTGCGAACCGCTGCTGCAACAGGCCATCGCCGACGCCAAGGACAGCAGCGATCCGGTAGCCAACGCCTGCGACCGTTTTGCCGTGGCCATCGGACGGGAGATTCTGCAGCTGATTCCAGGCCGAATTTCCACCGAGGTAGATGCCCGCCTCTCCTTTGATACCGCTGCCACGCTGCGCAAGGCCGTCGAGTTGATCGAGCTATATGAGCGTGCAGGCGTTACCCGTGACCGCGTACTGATCAAGATCGCTGCCACCTGGGAGGGCATACAGGCCGCTGCGGCGCTGGAACGTGAAGGCATTCAGTGCAACCTGACCCTGCTGTTCTCCTTCGCCCAGGCCCAAGCCTGTGCCGACGCCGGAGTCTATCTGATCTCGCCGTTTGTCGGCCGCATCTATGATTGGTACAAGCATCACGAAGGACGCGACTACGCAGGCCTGGACGACCCGGGCGTGCAGTCAGTGGCGCGCATCTTCCGCTACTACAAGCAGCACCTGTACAGCACCGTCGTCATGGGGGCCAGCTTCCGCAATACCGGACAAATCGAGGCTCTGACCGGCTGTGATCGTCTGACCATCAGTCCGCAACTGCTGGAAAGCCTGCGCGAGCAACAGGGCACCCTGCAGCTATCACCCGCCCTGACTCAGGGTGAGGTCGACGAACGTCAATTGCTGGACGAGAAGGCGTTCCGCTGGGCACATAATGAAGATGCCATGGCAACGGAAAAACTGGCGGAGGGGATTCGGGCCTTTGCAGCAGATCAACTCAAGCTGGAGCGCCTGATAATGGCGTCAGGCGTCTGATTCCAGCGCGCTGACCAGATCGCGAAAGGCTTCACGGTTGCTGTCGTTGAGATTCATCAGGATACGGTGTGCTTCGAGCACCTTACGCTTGACCTTCTCTTCGGACAGCATCTGCGCGGGCAGATCCTGCAACTCTTCGCAGCTGGGCGTGCTTTCCGGCACGATATTGAAGACCTGATCAAAGCCCATGCTTTGCAGCAGACGGTTCATATCATCGTGGTTGGACACCAGCGTCGGCAGAAAGCCGACTTTTTGCCGCGACAGGATGGACAGCTTGGCCAACAGGCCAAGGGATGTACTGTCAATGCACTCGGTTTCAGTCAGATCAATGACGATCGACTCGAAGCTGAGCACGCTGAAGATTTTTTCGATATAAGAATCCAGCGCCGCACAGAGCGTGAGGCGTACGTCACCAATGAACTTGAGCACGAAGGTGCCCTGCTCTTCGGCAAACTGGATCTTGCCAGTGGTCATCATTCTGCGTTCCTGCTCAACACCAACACGGAAATGTCATCAGGCATGGTTTTATTGGGGTCCAGCCCCAGGGCCGCCATAATACCCTGCATCGTCCCGCCATGCGCGGCAATTAATGCTGGCAAACGGGCTTCCTTATCCTTCAGCGTAGAGCCTTCCAGGCAATCCAGCACACCATCGGAACACAGCGTCAGGCTAAAACGCTCCGGGAGCTCGATGGTTTCATTCTGATACTCGGCATCTTCAAACAGGCCGACCGGGCGCCCCTTGCCGGTGAGATAACGCGCCTGACCTTCAGTATAGATAACCGGCAGGGGTAAATGCCCGCCAATACTGTAAGTAAGCGTACGCGCCTGCTCATCAATCACACCACCGAGCATGGTGACGTGCTTGCCAAGCTTGCAGTTGATCAGGCTGCGATTGATGTGACCAAGCACATCCGAGGGCTTGAACTCGATTCGACCGCTCGCTCGCCCTTCGGTTTTGCGCTGTTCGTACATCAACCGCGTGGTCATGAACTTGAGCAGCACGGTAACGAAGGCCGACGACGAACCGTGTCCGGAGACATCGGCAAGGTAGAACCCCAGCTGAGAATCCGAAATACGGAAATAATCGACAAAGTCGCCGGACAGATACAGCGACGGAATCAGTCGATGCTCCAGCTTGTATTCGCCACTGACCCAAGGCGTCTGCGGCAGCATGTTGAGCTGCACCTGGTGACCTGCGGCCTGATCATCGCGCAGCTCTTTAAGATGCACCTCAAGCTCACGATTGGCACGCTCCAGGCGCTCCCGGATTCGCTGGTTTTCCAACCGCAGCCGTGCGCGATCCAGCGCTCGACGCACGGCGTGCGACAACACTTCCGGGTCGTGCATGGGGTTGAGCAGGAAATCACTGGCGCCCAGGCGCAGGGCTTCCACCGCGTCAGCCATGGCGCCATCGGCGCACATGACGATAACCGGCACTTCCAGCCCGGTCTCGGTGATCTGACGGACCACCTCGAAGCCCTGACCATTGCCAAGATGCAAGTCGCAGAGCACCAGCTCCGGGCGTGCATCATGAAACAGCGCAACGCCGTCCCCGGCGGTTGCGGCTTGCAACACGTCGCAACCAAGCTCTTCCAAGTAGGCGGTCAGACGCTGGCGAACCTGATCGTCATCGTCAATCACCAGCAATGTTGTGCCTGAAGGCTGCATAGAGTCCCTACGTCAACGTCTCGGTGCGCGTTTCCACGGAGACCACAGGGTGGCTGAATCGGGCCGGCAGTACCCCGGCGTTTTCAAGGGGGAAACACTACTCCCATCCGTTCTATCTAGCAACCGTTGCCCGGCCGCATTCAGGTGCTTGTCTGCACGCCCCGGCGGCACTAGGATGAACAGCGAAATGCAACAACAAAATGTACCTGTTTGCAGCGGGAGCCGCCGATGTCATTTCATGACCAGCAGTACAGTGAAAAACGCGATTTCATGCGCATGACCATGGACACCAGCGCCCGCCTGAGCACCGGCGACCTGGAACTGGATGTTATCTGCCGGGACCTGTCCAATCAGGGCTCTCTGGTCCTCAGCCAACAGGCGGTGGAGGAAGGCAAGACCGTCACCCTGTCCATTTCTTCCCCCACACCCGGGCTGCAGGGATTGCAGGCAACGGGTGAGGTGGTCCGCTGTGAGCCTGAGGGCGATGGACAATTCAGCATCGGGCTGAAGTTCGACAGCCTGAACTGATTCAGCGCCCAGATAGCAAAACGCCCGACCTCAAACAGGTCGGGCGCAGGCACCGCACAAGGCGAACCTAGAACTCGTCAGGGACGTTGCCGTCGCGCACCTTGTACTCGCGATTCTGCAGGTAGGCGTTGCGAACAAAGGTATAACGATCACCGGTAATCAGACGCTCCCGATCCAGCAGCCCGGCACGCGCATCAATCATCTCGGTGGCAAACATCTGGTTACGCACACGAATGTCGTTCATATAACCGGTGTAGCTGTAATTGAAGAAGTTTTCCGGCAGCTTGGAAGCCGTATCGCGCAGAGTATTGGGGCCGATAAAAGGCAATATCAGGTAAGGACCGCTTTCCACACCCCAGTAACCCAGAGTCTGCCCCAGATCCTCGTCGTTACGCTCCAGCCCCATACGCGTGGCGACATCTACGGCACCCAGTCCGCCCAGCAAGGTGTTGAACAGAAAGCGCGACATGTCCACACCAGCCTCATTGAACTTGCCCTGCAGGGTATTGTTGACGAAGTTCATCGGCTCTTGCAGGTTGTGGAAAACGTTACCGATACCGTCACGCATGAACTCGGGCGTCACCGCCTTGTATCCTTTGGCAACCGGCTTCACTGCATAACGATCAAGGGTGTCGTTGAAGCGAAAGGTCACGCGGTTAAAGCGCTCCCACGGATCAGGATTAACGTAGTCGGACTGGTAATCATCGTAGTCATCTGCGGCAAAAACAGGTGTAATGCAGGTCAACGACAGTGCCGATAGCAGTGCAACCACGACTCCTGTCTTCAGCGAGTTCATCAGCGGCCTCTCCAGTTCTGGCTTGGTTTCGTCAGTCAGGCAATACCGACGCAGGCCCGCAGTGTAATGCAAACCCCGATTTGATTTCAGTGAAAAATTGCCCATGACCGATACCAAAGGCCCTTTGATCTACACCACCGAACTGCCCATTCGCTATGGCGACATGGACAGCAATCAGCACGTCAACAATACCCGCTACTACCAGTACCTCGAAGAGGCGCGTATCGAATGGCTGGACGGCCTGGGGGCGCACCGCCGTCAGGTTGGCCAGGGCCTGGTTCTGCTCACCTGTACCCACCATTTTCTCAAGCCGTTATTCCACCCGGGCAAGGTCGTTGTGGAGCTCTATGCCGGCGTGGTTGGCCGCACCAGCCTGACGCTGGAACACAAGATGTACGGCAACGGCTCACCGGACCTGGTCGGCTATGGCGATGTGAAGATGGTCTGGATCGATGTCGCCAGCCAGCGGCCGATTCCGGTGCCGGACAGCGTACGTCTCGCCATGGGTGCCGAACCACTGGCTGCCCACTGAGATGCAATAGCGGCAAAGGATACCCGGCAACATCCCGAAGTCATAAAACTGCAAAACAATTGCAAGATGATGTGCGGTCATCACCGTTTCCGACAAGGACCCCGGACCATGACCGCACCCCGGATCGAGGCCGTACTCTTCGATCTCGCCGGCACCCTGACTGCCGCCGACCCGACTCCCGACGCACTGCCACTGCTGCCGCAGGCATTGCCTTGCCTGCAGCAGCTGGCGCAACGTCCATTGGCTGCCGGGCTGCTGCCAGACCAGGAAACACGGGATAGCCAGCCGCTGCGCCCCCTGCTTAAGAGTGTGCTGACCGACAGCCCCTCATTGCGTCCGTTTCCGGCCCCTGATCGCGTCGCCACGCTGGCCGTCCAGATGCAGGCTGACTGCTTGCGTCATTGCGTACTGGTATGCAGCAGCGCCGATGCCGTGCGCGCCGGCCTCAATGCAGGCCTTTGGACCGTTGGCACGGCGCTGAGCGGCGCACTGACCGAGCAACAAATGCAGCAGTGGGAAGAGCAGGACAGCGACACCCACGACCGCCTGCGACTGCAGGCCACCATGACACTGATGAACGCGGGGGCCCATTACGTGATCGACAGCGTGAACGAGCTGGGCAGCTGCCTAGACGACATCGAAGTACGCCTGAGCAAAGCCGAGTTGCCGTAAATTCGGCGGACGCGTTGTCTATCTAGGGGTATAGTGAAGCAAACCCGTAGGACAGGAGAGACTACATGCCCACAGAGCGTCTGAAATCACAGCTGGAGTCGCTGCAGGCCACCCTTAATGAAAGCGATTCACAGCTGACCGTTGAAGAACGAGAAGCCCTGCAGGCGCTGGCAACCAGCTTGGAAGCCCGACTGCTGAAAGAGCGCGGCGACGCTGACGTCGAAGAAGATCCAACCCT
>NZ_NTMR01000042.1 GCF_002307495.1 Pseudomonas abyssi
GCGACGCTGACGTCGAAGAAGATCCAACCCTGGTTGATGGCGTCAACCTGATGGCCGAGCAGTTTGAAGCCCGCCACCCCACCCTCGCCGGCACGCTGCGCAGCGTGATGCAAAGCCTGGCCGACATGGGCATCTGAGCCGCTCGCCGCCCAGCAGCAACGCCCCGCCAGCCGGGGCGTTTTAGCATCTTACTGGCGTGCCAGCCGCAGATTCTCAGGCATGCCTGCCTCGGTAGAACGCCAAGGGTTGATGTCCAGCCCGCCACGGCGCACATAGCGCGCGTAGACCGTCAGTTGAGCGCCCTCCCCCAGCAACGCCAGCAGATCAAGAAAGATTCGCTCCACGCATTGCTCGTGAAAATCCGAGTGTTCGCGGAAGGACACCAAGTACCGCACCAGGGCCGCCGAGTCGATCCGCGGGCCGCTGTAGCTGATCAGGACAGACCCCCAGTCAGGCTGACCGGTGACCGGGCAGTTGGACTTGAGCAGATGACTGTGCAGCACCTCACTGACCTGCACCCGGCCACTGTCGAGGGCCAGCAACGAGGCGTCATAGTGGTAACGACTGACGGCTACCTCTTCGTCATCGATACAGCGGCCCGGCAAGGTAAACATGCCCAGCTGATGCAGTTGCTGCATGCTGAACAGGCGCACGGCCACGGGGCCTTGTGCCGCCACCGACAGATCCGACTCCAGCGTCTCGAGCAGCTCTCGACGATCACGGAAAACCGTCTGATTGAGGGAGTTGAGGTACAACTTGAAGGACTTGGACTCGACGATCCGCGCGGCCTTGATCGGGAAGGCAAATTCCGCCGCGGCGACCTCCGGCTTGCCCGAAGGCGTCAACCAGGACAACTCGAAGCAGTTCCAGATATCTGCGCCATGAAACGGCAGGTTCTGCGGATCGAGCCCCAGCTCCTGCCATTTTGCTTGCCGGGCAATCGGATACAACAGCGACGGTGTATAGACGCTGACATAGGCACTGGACTTGCCCAGTGGCGAATCTGTCGCTGGATGATCGGACATGCGAGTTCCCCTGCAATGGCTAAGGCCGCCGGGTGGCGGCCTTAGCCATTATTGCCGCAGACCGGTGCCTCTGACCAGCAGCCAGTAGCTGAGGCTGTACAGAATCAGGGTAAACAGCGCCATGATCACCAACGCCGTGGCAATCGGAATATCCGAGACACCGAGAATGCCGTAGCGGAAGGCGTTGACCATATGCAGGATCGGATTGACCTGCGAAACGGCCTGCCAGAACGGCGGCAGCAGGCTGATCGAGTAGAACACCCCGCCAAGGTAGGTCAGCGGCGTCAGCACAAAGGTCGGCACAATCGAGATGTCATCGAAGGTACGGGCGAAAACCGCGTTGATAAAGCCGCCCAGCGAGAACACCAGCGAAGTGAGCAGCACCACAGCGACGGTCAGCCCAATGTGCTGCACCTGCAGGCGGGTAAAAAACAGCGACGTCAGGGTGACGATACAGCCGACCATCAAGCCCCGTGCCACACCACCGAAGGTATAGCCCAGCAACACCACGTGCGGCGACACGGGCGCCACCATCAGCTCCTCGATCGAGCGTTGAAACTTGGTACTGAAGAAGCTCGACACCACGTTGGAGTAGCTGTTGGTGATGACCGACATCATGATCAGACCGGGCACGATGTAATCGATGTAGCGAAAGCCCCCCATCTCACCGATACGGCTGCCGATCAGGTTGCCGAAGATCACGAAGTACAGCGCCATAGTGATCGCCGGAGGCAGCAGCGTCTGCGGCCAGATGCGGGTAAAACGGCGAATCTCCTTGGTCAGGATGGTACTGAACGCCACCCAGCTCTGTTGCCAATACTGCATGTCAGGCTCCCCGTTTCTCGGCATTTTCATCGACCAGCGCCAGGAATAGCTCCTCCAGCCGGTTACTCTTGTTGCGCAGGCTAGCCACCTCAAGCCCAGCCTCGCTCAGTGCCGCAAACAGCGCATTGAGGCTCTGGGACTTGTCCACCTGGACCTCCAGCGTGTGCTCATCGACCACCTTGCAGGGGTACTCGCCCAACGCCGGCGCTGCACTCAGGCTCTGTCGCACATCCAGCAGGAAGGTTTCGACATGCAGCTCCTTGAGCAGCTCGCGCATGCTGGTGTTATGAATGATGCGGCCCTGGTCGATGATCGCGATGTGCTTGCACAGCTGCTCCGCCTCTTCCAGGTAGTGGGTCGTCAGTACGATGGTAATGCCCTGGGCGTTGATCTCCTGAAGGAACTGCCACATTGAGCGGCGAATCTCGATATCCACACCGGCGGTAGGCTCATCCAGAATCAGCAGCCTGGGCTCATGGATCAGTGCACGGGCAATCATCAGGCGGCGTTTCATGCCGCCGGACAGCATCCGCGAGGGCACATCGCGCTTATCCCATAGCCCAAGTCGCTTGAGGTAGTGTTCGGCACGTTCCTTCGCCCGGGCCAGCGGAATGCCGTAATAGCCGGCCTGGCTGACCAGAATATCCATGACCTTTTCAAACTGGCTGAAATTGAACTCCTGGGGCACCACGCCGATACACCGCTTGGCAGCCAGCAGCTCCCGGTCAATGTCAAGGCCAAAGATGCTGACCTCACCGGACGATTTGTTGACCAGTGAGGAGAGAATGCCGATGGTGGTGGACTTGCCGGCCCCGTTGGGCCCCAGCAGCGCGAAGAAATCGCCCTCGCGCACCTCCAGATCAATGCCCTTGAGGGCGCGCATTCCAGTGCCGTAGGTTTTCTCCAGGCCCCGAATACGAATAGCTGCGCTCATGCGATGCCTCACGCCTTGCAAAGTTGAGCGCTAACTATGTGGTCAAATCCGCGAGAATCAACCCCCATGCATAAGGCATCAATGGCAGCGCATGAATATAGCGAATGCGAATACCGCATAGCGGAATAACGGGCTTACAAAATTGCAACAATTGCGGCCGGCCGGTCGATTGTGGCTATTAACGGGACAACGTATTCTCCGGACAAAACAACAAACACCGGAGACACCAATGGCCCAAACGCCTGACACCGCGACGGACCCGAATGACGTCAGTCATCGCATAACCCCTGCCTACCGCCGCTATGCCCTGTTCATCCTGGTACTGGCCTATACGTCCAGCCACGTTGACCGCAACATCGTAGGTATCCTGATCGAGCCGCTAAAAGCCGATCTGCTGCTGTCAGATACCCAGCTGGGCTTCCTCTCCGGTATTGCCTTCGCGCTGTTCTACGCCACCCTCGGCATCCCGATCGCGATCTTCGCCGACCGCTCCAACCGTCGCAACATTATCGCCTGGTCCATCGCCATCTGGAGCGCCATGACCGCGCTGTGCGGCATGGCCAACAACTTCTGGCAGCTGGCACTGGCGCGTATCGGCGTAGGCATCGGCGAGGCCGGCTCCAGCCCGCCATCGCACTCGATGATCGCCGACCTTTACCCCAAGGAAAAGCGTTCCAGCGCCATGTCCATCTACGCCCTGGGCGTCTACCTTGGCATCATGATCGGCTTTATCGTCGGTGGCTTTGTCGCCGAGTGGTGGGGCTGGCGTGCGGCCTTCTTTGTCGTCGGCCTGCCGGGCATTCTGATCGCCCTGCTGGTGCGCTTCACCATGGTGGAGCCGCCGCGCGGCTTCGCCGACGGCGTCAAGCCACCGCCGCTGGGCAAGGTCAACATCAAAGCCGGCTTTGCCGTGCTGTGGCGCGTGCGCACCACTCGCCACGTCGTTCTGGGTGTCAGTCTGACCGCCCTGGTAGGTTACGGCACCATCGTCTGGAACCCGGCCTTCCTGATTCGCAGCCACGGCCTGACACCCGGCCAGGTCGGCCTGTTCCTGGGCCCGCTGATGGGCGTTGTCGGTGGCCTGGGCGCCTGGATCGGCGGCATGCTGGCGGACAAGCTGGCCGCCCGTGACGCCAGCTGGAATGCCTGGATCGTTGGCCTGGCCAAGTTCCTAGCGATTCCCTTTATTGTCGCCTTCTACATGATCGACAGCACATTCTGGGCGCTGGTGGTTTACTGCCCCGCCGTCTTCCTCGGCGCGTTCTACCTCGGCCCCAGCTTTGCGATGATCCAGAGCCTCACGCCGCTGCGCAATCGCGCACTGGCATCGGCCATCATGCTGCTGGTGCTCAACCTGGTTGGCCTGGGACTAGGCCCGCAGGTGATTGGCATGGCCAGTGACCTGGTCAGCGGCAGCTTTGGCACCGACAGCCTGCGCTATGCGCTGATCGGCGCAGCCTTCCTCAACATCTGGGCCTGCGCGCATTACTACTTCGCAGGCCGCACTCTGCGTTACGATCTCGACAACGTCGACCATTAAGTGATCTACCCCGGGTGCCCAGACGCACCCGGGGCCTCTCTCCCCTCTCCATTCCTGGCGCAAACGACTATGCTTAGTCGTGCATGCCGATGCTCATCGGCCTTCGGTCCGCTCACATCACTGAGACGCCCCCATTTCGTCAGCAGAATCGGCGAAGCGGCAGCACCCACCAGACAAGAGTGGGGAATTATTCGGCGTCATGCGCGGTCAGGAGTACTGTGACGAACAAGGAGTGCGCGACATGATGACCCTGCTATGGCTGGTTGGCCTGCTGCTCTGTATCTGCGGCCTGGCCTATATTCGAACGAGTTTACTCAATGCCACCCTGGGTGTGGCTGCCTACCTCGCAGTAATGACCCTGCTGGGGCCAGTTCACTGGCTGATTGATCTGGTGCTTTGGGCACTGTTTCTCGGCATTGCCATCCCTCTGAATCTCCCCGAGTGGCGCCAACGCAGCATCAGCGCCCCCCTGCTGAGCTGGTTCCGCAAGGTGCTTCCTCCGCTCTCGGATACCGAGCAGCAAGCGCTGGATGCCGGCACCGTCTGGTGGGACGGCGAACTGTTCAGCGGCCGTCCGGACTGGGGCAAGCTCCACAGCTTCCCGACGCCACACCTGAGGGAAGAAGAGCAAGCCTTCCTCGACGGTCCGGTGGAAGAACTCTGCCGCATGACCAACGAATGGGAGCTGACCACCCACCTGCAGGATCTGCCGCCGAACGTCTGGCAGTTTATCCGCGACAACGGCTTCTTTGGCCTGATCATTCCCAAGGAGTTTGGCGGCAAGGGCTTTTCTGCCTACGCCCACTCCCAGGTCGCGATGAAGCTGGCCAGTCGCAGCGGTGATCTGGGCACCACCGTCATGGTTCCCAACTCCTTGGGGCCCGCCGAGCTGCTGATGCATTACGGCACCGACGAGCAGAAGCAGCACTATCTGCCGCGCCTGGCCCGTGGCGAAGACGTTCCCTGCTTTGCCCTGACCGCCCCTGATGCCGGCTCTGACGCTGGCGCCATGCCCGACAAGGGTATCGTCTGCAAGGGCCAGTTCAACGGCGAAGAGGTGCTGGGTATGCGCGTCACCTGGGAAAAGCGCTACATCACCCTGGGCCCGGTTGCCACCGTGCTCGGCCTGGCCTTCAAGGCCTATGACCCGGACCACCTGCTGGGCGATGAGGAGTCGCTCGGCATTACCCTGGCATTGATTCCGACCGACACCGAAGGCGTCGAGATCGGCCGCCGCCACTTCCCGCTGAATGCGGCCTTCATGAATGGCCCCAACTCCGGCAAGGATGTGTTCATTCCCATGAGCTACCTGATCGGCGGTCAGGAACGCATCGGTCAGGGCTGGATCATGCTGATGAACTGTCTCTCGGTCGGTCGCTCCATCTCACTGCCCGCTGGCAGCATCGGTGCCGCCAAGATGGCCAGCATGACCACCGGCGCCTACGCCCGCATCCGCGAGCAGTTCAATGTGCCGATTGGCGAGTTTGAAGGCATTCAGGAAGCGCTGGCACGCATCGGCGGCAATACCTATGTCATGGACGCCGCGCGCACCATGACCGCTGGCGCGGTAGATCTGGGAGAAAAACCTTCAGTGCTGTCTGCAGTAGTGAAGTATCACCTCACCGAGCGCATGCGCCAGTGCATTAACGACGCCATGGACGTGCACGGCGGCAAGGGCATCTGCATGGGGCCCAGCAACTACCTGGGCCGAGCCTACCAGTCGGTGCCGATTTCCATCACCGTGGAAGGCGCGAATATTCTGACCCGCAATATGATGATCTTCGGTCAGGGCGCCATCCGCTGCCATCCGTATGTCCTGCGCGAGATGCAGGCAGCGGCACTGGACGACGAAAACGAATCGCTCAAGCAATTTGACCGCCTGCTGTTCGAGCATGTCGGCTTTTCGCTCAGCAACGCTTCCGGCAGCCTGCTGCTGGGACTGACCGGTGGTCGCCTGGCCAACGTGCCGGACTACCCGCAGACACGCCGCTACTATCAGCAGCTGTCGCGCCTGGCAGCCGCCTTTGCCACCCTGACCGACTGCACCATGCTGATGCTGGGCGGCGAGCTGAAGCGTCGCGAGCGCCTGTCGGCACGGCTTGGCGACGTGATGAGCAACCTCTACCTGGCCAGTGCCACGCTCAAGCACTTCGATGATCAGGGCCGCCCGGAGGAGAACCTGCCCTTTGTTCAGTGGGGGCTGGAAGATCTGCTGTACCGCATCGAAAGCAGCCTGCATGAAATCCTGCTCAACTTCCCCAATCAGAGCATGGGTTGCTTGCTGCGCGTCGCGGTCTTCCCGCTGGGTCGCCGTCTGACGCCGCCGAGTGACGAACTGGAAACCGAGATCGCTCGCATCCTGATGCGCCCAGGCGCCGCTCGGGATCGCCTGATTGCCGGTTGCTACCAAAGCGACGACCCGCAGGATGTCACCGGCCTGCTCAACACGACGCTGGAAGCCGTGCTGCAAAGTGCACCGATTGAAGCGCGTCTACACAAGGCCTTGCGTAGTGGCGAACTCAAGCCAGAAGGCTCGGACCCGCTTGCAGCGGCTGTTGAGAGCAATCTGATTACCACCGCCGAGGCCGAGCAAGTGCGCAATGCACGCCAAGCCCGGAGTGCGGTAATCAGGGTAGACGACTTCTCCAAGGAGGAGATGACACCCGCCAAACCCCGTCGCACCAAGGCCAAAACCAAGGCCGACGACGCTTGAGCACACGTCAGGCCAGCCAGGGATGGCTGGCCTGACGCGCTCAACCTGATAGACTCGCCGGGTTTCGGCACTTGCTACACGCCCGGCCTATCAGGAGTTTCCATGTCTACCCCGCCCAGCTACCACGATTACCACCTTGCCCTGCTGCAAAGCCTGTTTGACACCATCAAGGCGCAAACCGCCCTGCTCGATCAGGTACCCGAGGAAAGTAACGAGCTCTTTATGGAGCGCTTTTCCGAACTGCTGACCCAGCTGCAGCAAGGCGATCACGACAGCCTCTACCAGGGCCAGGACATCCTTTGTCAGATCATCGCCCGCTACCCGCAGATCGCCCACCTGATTCCGCGTGACCTGCTGTGGTACTTCGGTGGCGACTGCCTGCACTTTATGCCGGACGAGGAAATTGCCCAGTTCCAGCTGCTGGACGAACACCGTGCCGAAGCCGAAGCGCGCGGCGACGTATTCGACTGGGTTCAGGCCCGACAGCTGCTGCAGGCCAACTGAGCGGGGCAAACCGTTCCGTCACATCCGGCAAAGGACTGCCGTCAACTACCCAAACCCTGCTTGCTCTAGTCGGACATCCCCAAGAGAAAGGAGCCGTCCGTGAAAAAGACCCTTGCCGCCGCCACGCTGCTGGCCGCCTGCACCGCCCAGGCCGAATACGGCCCGCGACTCGAAGGCTTTGACTATTCCTACCCGTTGCAGACGTTCAGTTTCAGCTCGCAGCAGCAGCCACTGGAAATGGGCTATCTGGATGTCGCGCCCAGCGGTTCGGCTAACGGCAAGACCGCCGTCCTGATGCACGGCAAGAACTTCTGTGGTGCCACCTGGGAGGCGACTATTGAGGTCCTCAGCAGCGCAGGCTATCGCGTTATCGCTCCCGACCAGATCGGCTTTTGCAGCTCCAGTAAACCACGGGGCTATCAGTTCAGCTTTGGCCAACTGGCGAGCAACACCGACGCGCTACTCGCCTCGCTGGACGTCAACAAGGCTACCGTGATTGGCCACTCGATGGGTGGCATGCTGGCCGCACGCTATGCACTGAACCACCCGGACCGAGTCGAGCAACTGGTGCTGGTCAACCCGATCGGCCTGGAAGATTGGCAGGCGGAAGGCGTGCCCTATGCCACCATTGATCAGCTCTACCAGAGCCAGCTGAAAACAACCCGCGAAGGTATCAAGAACTACCAGCTGAAGTTCTATTACAACGGTGAGTGGAAGCCCGAGTACGACCGCTGGGTGGATATGAGCTACGGCATGTACGCCGGCCCCGGCAAGGAGATCGTCGCCTGGAACCAGGCGCAAACGGCCGAGATGCTGTTCACCCAACCGGTGGTGCATGAGTTCGGCAATATCCAGGCGCCGACGCTCCTGCTGATTGGTGGCAAGGACCGCACTGCACCCGGCGCCAATCGCGCGCCCGAAGCAATCGCCCAGCGCCTGGGCAACTACCCGGAACTGGGACAAAAGACCGCCGATGCCATCCCCAACGCCACGTTAGTCGAGTTCCCCGAGCTGGGTCACTCACCCCAGGTGGAGGCGCCCGACCAGTTTCATCAGGCACTGCTGAGAGGGCTCGGGACAGCCGACTAAGCGTCCTTGCGGTCAGTACGGGCCGCTTGCGCAGAAACAAAAACCGCCTTATGGGCGGTTTCAGACTGCTGACAAAGCCCC
>NZ_NTMR01000043.1 GCF_002307495.1 Pseudomonas abyssi
CAGGTGCGGTTTGCTACGTTCAAATTTTTCTTTAGCCACGGTTGATAACCTCTTTAATTAGCCTAGGTTCAAGTTAGCCTTGCTTCTTGATGATTGCTTCGGCGATGTTCATGGGTGCCTCGGCGTATCTCGAAAACTCCATGGAGTAGCTCGCACGTCCCTGGGACATGGAGCGAACATCCGTGGCGTAACCGAACATTTCACCAAGCGGAACCTCAGCGCGGATCACCTTACCGGAAGGAGAGTCTTCCATACCCTGGACCAGGCCGCGACGACGGTTCAAGTCGCCCATTACGTCACCCATGTAATCTTCAGGGGTGACAACTTCGACTTTCATCATCGGCTCGAGCAAAACGGCACCGCCCTTCTGGGCCAACTGCTTGGTGGCCATGGAGGCAGCAATCTTGAACGCCATTTCGTTCGAGTCGACATCATGATAGGAACCATCATAGACGGTTGCCTTAAGGCCAAGCAGCGGATAGCCGGCGAGCACGCCGTTCTGCATCTGCTCCTCGATACCCTTCTGGATAGCCGGGATGTATTCGCGCGGAACCACACCACCGACAATTTCATTAACGAATTCAAGCTTCTCTTCGTTGCCCTCGGCCGGCTCAAAGCGAACCCAGACGTGACCGTACTGACCACGACCGCCGGACTGACGTACAAACTTGCCTTCGATTTCACACTTGTTGCGGATCGCCTCACGATAGGCCACTTGCGGCTTACCGATATTGGCCTCGACGCTGAACTCGCGCTTCATGCGATCGACGATAATATCCAGGTGCAGCTCACCCATCCCGGAGATGATGGTCTGACCCGACTCCTCATCGGTACGCACACGGAAGGACGGATCCTCCTGCGCCAACTTGCCCAGCGCGATACCCATCTTTTCCTGGTCAGCCTTGGTTCTCGGCTCGACAGCCACCGAGATAACCGGCTCAGGAAACTCCATGCGCTCAAGAATGATCGGCTTGTCGATGGCACACAGGGTGTCCCCTGTCGTCACATCTTTCATGCCGATCAGCGCGGCGATGTCACCAGCGCGCACTTCCTTGATCTCTTCGCGGGAGTTGGCGTGCATCTGAACCATGCGACCAACGCGCTCCTTCTTGCCCTTGACCGAGTTCAGCACCGCATCACCCGAAGACAGAACCCCGGAATACACACGAGCAAAGGTCAGCGTACCGACAAAGGGGTCGGTTGCGATCTTGAACGCCAGCGCAGCAAAGGGCTCGGCATCATCAGCATGACGCTCGTCCACGCGCTCTTCGTCATTCGGGTGCACACCCTTGATCGCGACGACCTGATCCGGCGCAGGCAGGAAGTCGATCACCGCATCCAGCACCAGCGGCACGCCCTTGTTCTTGAAGGACGACCCGCAAACGGCCGGGACAATCTCACAAGCCAGGGTACGCTGACGCAACCCCGCCTTGATATCCTCGATGGAGAGCTCGCCCTCCTCAAGGTATTTGTTCATCAGGTCTTCGTTGGCTTCTGCAGCCGCCTCGACCATCTTCTCGCGATACTCGTTGGCCTGATCAAGCAGCTCGGCAGGAATCTCTTCCTCAACAAAGCTCATACCCTGATCTTCGTCATTCCAACGAATCGCCTTCATGCGCAGCAGATCAATCTGCCCCATGAAGTTTTCTTCAGCACCGATGGCCAACTGCACGGGCACGGGCGTATGACCAAGACGCTTTTTGATCTGCTCGACCACGCGCAGGAAGTTGGCGCCCTGACGATCCATCTTGTTTACATAGACGATACGCGGGACGCCATACTTGTTGGCCTGACGCCAAACGGTCTCGGATTGCGGCTCGACGCCCGACGTACCACAGAACACCACGACCGCACCGTCAAGCACCCGCAGCGAACGCTCAACCTCAATCGTGAAGTCAACGTGACCGGGGGTGTCGATGATATTGACGCGATGCTTGTCGTACTGCTTCTCGGAACCCTGCCAGAAGGCGGTGGTAGCAGCAGAAGTAATGGTAATACCACGCTCCTGCTCCTGCGCCATCCAGTCCATGGTGGCAGCGCCATCATGGACTTCGCCCATCTTGTGGTTCACGCCTGTATAAAACAGGATCCGCTCCGTCGTCGTGGTCTTGCCCGCATCAACGTGCGCGCAGATACCAATATTACGGTACAGATTGATCGGGGTTGTACGAGCCACAATAGTCTCCTGAGCCGTTTAGAAGCGGTAGTGAGAGAACGCCTTGTTGGCTTCAGCCATACGGTGGACGTCTTCACGCTTCTTAACAGCGGCACCCTTGCCGTCAGCGGCATCAGCCAGCTCACCGGCCAGGCGCAGAGCCATGGACTTCTCGCCACGCTTACGGGCAGCATCAACCAGCCAGCGCATCGCCAGAGCGTTGCGACGGGAGGGACGCACTTCAACCGGAACCTGGTAGGTGGCACCACCTACACGGCGAGATTTAACTTCCACGAGCGGAGCGATCGCGTCCAGAGCCTTTTCGAACAGCTCAACCGGATCTTCGGCCTTGGTGCGCTCTTTCAGCTTGTCCAGCGCGCCGTAAACAATGCGCTCGGCAGTGGACTTCTTGCCGCTTTCCATTACGTGGTTCATGAATTTCGCGAGAATCTGGCTGCCGTACTTAGGTTCTGGCAGGATCTCACGTTTTGCCGCTACACGACGTCTTGGCATGATAAGCCCTCAAACGGTCTTCAGGTTAGCCCGGGACTGTAACGATCTGGTTACGCCCGACCTTACTCTTATCGACACAGGTAAATTGAATTCGGTATTACTTCGGACGCTTGGCGCCGTACTTGGAACGACCCTGCTTACGATCTTTAACACCGGAGGTGTCCAGAGAACCGCGAACAGTGTGGTAACGCACACCCGGCAAGTCTTTTACACGGCCGCCGCGAATCAGAACGACGCTGTGCTCTTGCAGGTTGTGGCCTTCACCACCGATGTAGGAAGAAACTTCGTAGCCGTTGGTCAGACGAACACGGCAGACTTTACGCAGAGCCGAGTTCGGCTTCTTCGGCGTAGTGGTATACACGCGAGTGCACACACCACGACGCTGCGGGCAGTTCTGCAGGGCCGGCACGTCGCTCTTTTCAGCAACGCGCTTGCGCGGCTTGCGAACCAGCTGGTTGATTGTTGCCATCTAGCAAACTCCACTGATGTCGGAATGACATACGTTAATAAAAAATGGCAGGACGAAGTGCCCCGCCAATTTTAGGGGTACGAGATCATATAGAGACCGCACCCTGTCGTCAAGGCGCCCGGCCCTTGCGGGCCGGGCCACCTATCAGCCTTCGCTTGAGTTCAGTGCATCAGACAGGGCCTGTTCAACTTCACTCGCGCTGACTTTGACCGGCTTGTCGGCTTGACGCTGACGCTTGCGCTCGGCGTGGTAAGCCAGACCAGTACCGGCCGGGATCAGACGACCGACGACCACGTTTTCCTTCAGACCACGCAGCTGATCGCGCTTGCCGGTAACGGCCGCCTCGGTCAGTACGCGGGTGGTCTCCTGGAAGGAGGCCGCGGAAATGAAGGACTCGGTCGACAGCGACGCCTTGGTGATACCCAGCAGGACGCGATCGTACTTGGCCGGGAATTTGTCCTGGCCACTCAGCTCGGCGTTTTCTTCCAGCACCTGGGTCAGCTCTACCTGATCGCCCTTGATGAAGCTGGAGTCGCCGGACTCGGTGATTTCGACCTTGCGCAGCATCTGGCGAATAGTCACCTCGATGTGCTTGTCGTTGATCTTCACGCCCTGCAGACGGTAAACGTCCTGAATCTCGTTGACGATGTACTTGGCCAGCGCGCTGACACCCAGCAGACGCAGGATATCGTGCGGGTTGCTCGGACCGTCGGAGATAACCTCACCCTTGGTAACCTGCTCACCCTCGAACACGTTCAGGTGACGCCACTTCGGAATCAGCTCCTCGTACGGATCGCTGCCATCGGTCGGGGTAATAACCAGACGACGCTTACCTTTAGTCTCTTTACCGAAGGAGATGGTGCCACTGATCTCCGCCAGAATGGACGGCTCCTTCGGACGACGCGCTTCGAACAGGTCGGCAACACGCGGCAGACCACCGGTGATGTCGCGAGTCTTCGAGGTTTCCTGCGGGATACGTGCAACAACGTCACCCACGTTCACCTTGGCGCCATCGGACAGGTTGACCAGCGCGTTGGCCGGCAGGAAGTACTGTGCCGGCACGTCGGTACCCGGCAGCAGGAGCTCTTTGCCGTTCTCGTCTACCAGCTTCACCGCCGGACGGATGTCCTTGCCGGCAGCCGGACGATCTTTCGGGTCCATGACCTCAATGTTGGTCAGACCGGTCAGTTCGTCAGCGGTACGCTTGATGGTGATACCTTCGTCCATACCGAAGAAGGCAACGGTACCGGAAATCTCGGTCACGATCGGGTGCGTGTGCGGATCCCACTTGGCCACGATGGCGCCGGCATCAACCTTGTCACCTTCCTTGATGGAAATGACCGCACCGTAGGGCAGCTTATAGCGCTCACGCTCACGACCGAACTCATCAGCAACCGCCAGCTCACCGGAACGGGAAACCGCAACCAGTGCGCCGTCGGCACGCTCAACGTGCTTCAAGTTATGCAGACGGATGGTGCCGCCGTTCTTGACCTGTACGCTGTCGGCAGCGGAAGTCCGGCTCGCCGCACCACCGATGTGGAACGTACGCATGGTCAGCTGGGTACCCGGCTCACCAATCGACTGAGCAGCGATAACACCGACCGCTTCACCGATGTTGATCAGGTGGCCACGGGCGAGGTCACGACCATAACAGGTCGCACACACACCGTAGTGGGTGTCACAGGTAATCGGCGAGCGCACGATGACTTCATCGACGCTGTTCTTTTCCAGGAACTCGACCCACTTCTCGTCGATCAGGGTACCGGCCGGCACGATGGTCTCGTCACCACCCGGTTTCAGCACGTCGCGGGCAACCACACGGCCCAGCACGCGCTCACCCAGCGGCTCAACGATGTCACCACCTTCAATGTGCGGCGACATCAGCAGGCCGTTGTCGGTGCCGCAATCGGTTTCGGTAATAACCAGATCCTGCGCGACGTCAACCAGACGACGGGTCAGGTAACCGGAGTTGGCGGTTTTCAGTGCGGTATCGGCCAGACCCTTACGCGCACCGTGAGTGGAGATGAAGTACTGGAGTACGTTCAGACCTTCACGGAAGTTCGCGGTGATCGGCGTTTCGATGATGGAGCCGTCCGGCTTCGCCATCAGACCACGCATACCGGCCAGCTGACGAATCTGGGCAGCGGAACCCCGCGCACCGGAGTCAGCCATCATGTACATGGAGTTGAAGGACTCCTGGTCCACCTCGTTGCCTTCGCGGTCAATAACACGCGTGCTCTTGAGGTTGTCCATCATGGCCTTGGAGATTTCATCGTTGGCCTTGGACCACAAGTCGATGACCTTGTTGTACTTCTCGCCCTGGGTTACCAGACCGGAGGCGTACTGGTCTTCGATTTCCTTCACTTCCTCGGTCGCCTCATCAATGATGCGCGCCTTCTCATCCGGGATGACGAAGTCGTTCACACCAATGGACGCACCCGAGATGGTGGAGTAGGCGAAACCGGTGTACATCAGCTGGTCAGCGAAGATCACGGTTTCCTTCAGACCCACCACGCGGTAGCACTGGTTGATCAGCTTGGAGATCGCTTTCTTCTTCAGCGGCTGGTCGACCATTTCATAGGGCAGACCTTTGGGCAGCACCTGGAACAGCAGCGCACGGCCGACAGTGGTGTCGACGATACGGGTTTCCGTGGTCCAGCTGTCGTCCTTGTGCTTGACGGTTTCGGTGATACGCACCTTGACCATCGCGTGCAGTTCAACCTGACCGCTGCGGTACGCCATCTCAACTTCGTTGACGTTGGAGAAGGCCATGCCTTCGCCGCGGGCGTTGATACGAGTACGGGTCATATAATACAGACCCAGTACCACGTCCTGGGACGGAACGATGATCGGCTCGCCCGATGCCGGCGACAGGATGTTGTTGGTGGACATCATCAGTGCACGCGCTTCCAGCTGGGCCTCAAGGGTCAGCGGAACGTGTACAGCCATTTGGTCACCGTCAAAGTCGGCGTTGTAGGCCGCACAGACCAGCGGGTGCAGCTGAATTGCCTTACCTTCGATCAGCACCGGCTCGAATGCCTGGATACCCAGACGGTGCAGGGTCGGTGCACGGTTCAGCAGAACCGGGTGTTCGCGGATGACTTCAGCCAGGATGTCCCAAACCTCAGGCAGCTCGCGTTCAACCATCTTCTTGGCGGCCTTGATGGTGGTCGCCAGACCACGGTGCTCCAGCTTGCCGAAAATGAACGGCTTGAACAGCTCCAGCGCCATCTTCTTGGGCAGACCGCACTGGTGCAGACGCAGGGTCGGACCTACCACGATCACCGAACGACCGGAGTAGTCAACGCGCTTACCAAGCAGGTTCTGACGGAAGCGACCCTGCTTACCCTTGATCATGTCGGCCAGGGATTTCAGCGGGCGCTTGTTGGTGCCGGTGATGGCACGGCCACGGCGACCGTTATCCAGCAGCGCATCAACCGACTCCTGCAGCATGCGCTTTTCGTTGCGCACGATGATGTCAGGCGCAGACAGGTCAAGCAGACGCTTCAGACGGTTGTTACGGTTGATCACACGGCGATACAGATCGTTCAGATCGGAGGTCGCAAAGCGGCCGCCATCCAGCGGTACCAGCGGACGCAGATCCGGCGGCAGAACCGGCAGAACGGTCATGACCATCCATTCCGGCTTGTTGCCGGAGCCGTCAAAGGCTTCCATCAGCTTCAGACGCTTGGACAGCTTCTTGATCTTGGTTTCCGAGGTGGTCTGCGGAATTTCTTCGCGCAGCTTGCCGATCTCGTGAGACAGATCCATAGCGGTCAGCAGCTCGAAGACAGCCTCGGCACCCATGCGGGCGTCAAAGTCGTCACCGAACTCTTCCAGCGCTTCAAAGTACTGCTCGTCGTTCAGCAGCTGACCCTTTTCAAGGGTGGTCATGCCCGGCTCGATAACCACGTAGCTCTCGAAATAGAGTACGCGCTCGATATCACGCAGGGTCATGTCCAGCAGCAGGCCGATACGGGACGGCAGGGACTTCAGGAACCAGATGTGAGCCACCGGCGAAGCCAGTTCAATGTGACCCATGCGCTCACGACGGACCTTGGCCAGCGCGACTTCAACGCCACACTTTTCACAGATCACACCGCGGTGCTTGAGGCGCTTGTACTTGCCGCACAGGCACTCGTAGTCCTTCACCGGGCCAAAGATCTTGGCGCAGAACAGGCCGTCACGCTCCGGCTTGAAGGTACGGTAGTTGATGGTTTCCGGCTTTTTAACTTCGCCGTAGGACCAGGACCGGATCATCTCCGGGGATGCCAAGCCGATTCGAATGGAATCGAACTCTTCAATCTGTCCCTGGGACTTGAGCAGGTTCAATAAGTCTTTCAAGGCCTATACTCCTCGCAGTGTCTCAAGGGCGGCGCTCGCCGCCCGAGACGTGGGCAGTTGGTGATTATTCGGATTCCAGTTCGATATCGATACCGAGCGAACGGATTTCCTTGACCAGTACGTTGAAGGACTCGGGCATGCCGGCCTCCATGCGGTGGTCTCCGTCCACGATGTTCTTGTACATCTTGGTACGGCCGTTCACGTCGTCCGACTTCACTGTCAGCATTTCCTGCAGGGTGTAGGCAGCGCCGTAGGCTTCCAGCGCCCAGACCTCCATCTCCCCGAAACGCTGACCACCAAACTGCGCCTTACCGCCCAGCGGCTGCTGGGTAACCAGGCTGTAGGAACCGGTGGAACGCGCGTGCATCTTGTCGTCTACCAGGTGGTTCAGCTTGAGCATGTACATATAGCCGACGGTCACCGGACGATCAAAGGTGTTACCGGTACGGCCGTCGTACAGGCGCATCTGACCGCTGTCCGGCAGGTCCGCGAGACGCAGCATGTGCTTGATCTCGGTTTCTGCCGCGCCGTCAAATACCGCTGTCGCCATGGGTACGCCGCCACGCAGGTTCTTCGCCAGCTCGATGATTTCAGCATCGCTGAGATCGTCCAGGCTTTCCTGACGGCCGCCTACCTTGTTGTAGACCTCGTCAAGGAAGCTACGCAGCTCGGCGATCTTGCGCTGTTCTTCCATCATCCGGTTGATCTTCTCGCCCAGACCTTTGGCCGCGAGGCCCAGGTGGGTTTCAAGGATCTGACCGACGTTCATACGCGACGGTACACCCAGCGGGTTCAGAACGATGTCGACCGGCGTGCCGTTCTCATCGTGCGGCATGTCTTCGATCGGCATGATCACGGAGATAACACCCTTGTTACCGTGACGACCGGCCATCTTGTCACCCGGCTGGATGCGGCGCTTGATTGCCAGGTAGACCTTGACGATCTTCAGTACGCCCGGCGCCAGGTCATCGCCCTGCTGCAGCTTGCGCTTCTTGTCTTCAAACTTCTCGTCGAGCAGTTTGCGACGGTCAACCAGGTACGCCTGGGCGCGCTCGAGCTGCTCGTTCAGGGCGTCCTCGGTCATGCGCAGCTTGAACCACTGGCCTCGCTCGATACCGGCAAGAATGTCGGCCGACAGCGCGGTGCCTTTCTTCAGGCCTGCGCCGCCTTCAACAGTCTGGCCGTCCAGCGCAGAGGCCAGACGCTCAAAGGTCGCAGTTTCAACGATGCGGAACTCTTCCTGCAGATCCTTGCGAATCTCGTCGAGCTGTTCTTTCTCGATGGCCAGGGCGCGAGTGTCACGCTCGACACCATCACGGGTGAAGACCTGTACGTCGATGACGGTACCCTTGGTGCCGGTCGGCACACGCAGGGAGGTGTCCTTCACGTCAGATGCTTTCTCACCGAAGATCGCACGCAGCAGTTTCTCTTCCGGCGTCAGCTGGGTTTCGCCCTTGGGCGTTACCTTGCCGACCAGAATGTCGCCCGGGCCCACTTCGGCGCCCACGTAGACGATACCGGCTTCATCCAGTTTACCCAGTGCCGCCTCGCCCACGTTCGGGATGTCAGAGGTGATCTCCTCCGGCCCAAGCTTGGTGTCACGGGACACACAGGTCAGTTCCTGAATGTGAATAGTAGTGAAACGGTCTTCCTGCACAACGCGCTCGGACACCAGAATGGAGTCCTCGAAGTTGTAGCCGTTCCAGGGCATGAACGCGACGCGCATGTTCTGGCCCAGGGCCAGCTCACCCATGTCGACGGAAGAACCGTCAGCCAGGATGTCCTTGCGAGAAACCACGTCACCTTTTTTCACCAGCGGACGCTGGTTGATGCAGGTGTTCTGGTTGGAACGGGTATACTTGATCAGGGTGTAGATATCGACACCCGCTTCGCCCGCTTCCACTTCGTCGTCGTTGACACGAACAACGATACGACTGGCGTCGACGGAGTCGATCACGCCGCCACGGCGAGCAGTCACACACACACCGGAGTCGCGCGCTACGTTGCGCTCCATGCCGGTGCCCACCAGCGGCTTCTCGGCGCGTAGGGTCGGTACCGCCTGACGCTGCATGTTCGAGCCCATGAGTGCGCGGTTGGCGTCATCGTGTTCAAGGAACGGAATCAGCGAGGCGGCAACAGACACAACCTGACGCGGCGATACGTCCATCAGGGTGACGTCTTCCGGCGCCTTAACGGTGAATTCGTTCATATGACGGACGGCCACCAGATCGTCCACCAGCTTACCGCCTTCGACCTTGGCGCTCGCCTGGGCGATGACGTGGTCAGCCTCTTCAATGGCCGACAGGAAGACGATCTCGTCGGTCACTTCGGCGTCTTTGACACGGCGGTACGGGCTTTCCAGGAAGCCGTACTGGTTGGTACGCGCGTAGGTCGCCAGGGAGTTGATCAGACCAATGTTCGGACCTTCAGGGGTCTCAATCGGACATACGCGACCGTAGTGGGTCGGGTGTACGTCACGGACTTCGAAGCCGGCACGCTCACGGGTCAGACCGCCCGGGCCAAGAGCCGACACACGGCGCTTGTGGGTGATCTCGGACAGCGGGTTGTTCTGGTCCATGAACTGGGACAGCTGGCTGGAACCGAAGAATTCCTTGACCGCGGCAGCCACCGGCTTGGCGTTGATCAGATCCTGCGGCATCAGGCCTTCGCTTTCGGCCATGGACAGACGCTCTTTGACCGCGCGCTCGACGCGCACCAGACCGACACGGAACTGGTTCTCGGCCATCTCGCCAACGGAGCGGATACGACGGTTACCCAGGTGGTCGATATCGTCAACCACGCCCTTGCCGTTACGGATGTCGACCAGGGTCTTGAGTACTTCGACGATGTCTTCCTTGCTCAGCACGCCGGCGCCTTCGATCTCTTCGCGACCGATGCGACGGTTGAACTTCATGCGGCCAACGGCGGACAGGTCGTAACGCTCACTGCTGAAGAACAGGTTGGCGAACAGCGTTTCGGCGGCGTCCTTGGTCGGCGGCTCGCCCGGGCGCATCATGCGATAGATTTCTACCAGCGCTTCGAGCTGAGTGGTGGTGTTGTCGATGCGCAGGGTATCGGACACGAACGGACCGCAGTCGATCTCGTTGGTGTACAGCGTTTCCAGACGCGCGATCTGCGCCTTGGCCAGCTTAGCGACCAGATCAGCGGTGACTTCGGTGTTGCAGTCAACCAGGATCTCACCGGTAGCCGGGTGCACGATCGGCTTGGCGATGGTACGGCCAATCAGGTAGTCGAACGGCACTTCCAGGCTGTTGATGCCGGCCTTCTCGAGCTGATTGATGTGGCGCGCAGTAATACGACGGCCTTTCTCGACAATAACCTTGCCCTTGGCATCCTTGATATCAAAGGTAGCGATCTCGCCACGCAGACGCTGGGGCACCAGCTCGAGCATCAGGCTTTCGCCCTGCACTTCGAACACGTTGGTGTCGTAGAACATATCGAGAATTTCTTCGGTCTGGTAACCGAGGGCGCGCAGCAGCACACTGGCTGGCAGCTTGCGGCGACGGTCGATACGCACGAAGACACAGTCTTTGGGGTCAAACTCGAAGTCCAGCCAGGAGCCGCGGTAAGGAATCACGCGAGCGGAGTACAGCAGCTTGCCGGAGCTGTGCGTCTTGCCACGGTCGTGGTCAAAGAACACACCCGGGCTGCGGTGCAGCTGGGACACGATGACGCGCTCGGTACCGTTGATGACGAAGGTACCGTTCTCGGTCATCAGGGGGATTTCCCCCATATAGACTTCTTGCTCCTTGATGTCCTTGATCGCCTTGTTTGACGATTCGCGATCAAAGATGATCAGGCGCACTTTTACGCGCAGCGGCACGGCGAACGTCACGCCCCGCAGTACGCATTCCTTGACGTCGAAAGCCGGGTCGCCAAGGCGGTAACCGACGTATTCAAGAGCCGCATTACCCGAATAGCTGATAATGGGGAAAACAGATTTGAAGGCCGCGTGCAGACCGATATCACGGACGCCACCCTGAGCAGATTCAGCCTGGAGGAACTCACGATAGGAGTCCAGCTGAATGGCCAACAGGTAAGGCACATCCATCACATGCGGCAGTTTGCCAAAGTCCTTGCGGATACGTTTTTTCTCAGTATATGAGTAAGCCATCAGCGTTCCCCAGCTTGGTCACCTGCTTGATTGGCCTCCCCGCGGCGCGGGAAAACCTGAAAATGCGTGCAAGCCCTGAGTCTTGCTCACTCCTCTGGAGTGCCTCGTCGTACGCGCCAATCAGCGCGATACAACGGAAAAAGGCCGGTGGCACACAGGCCACCAGCCATCAATCTGACCGGAAAAATCAGATTGTCGACGCAAGGTCGGGCGAGCTTACTTGAGCTCGACCTTGGCGCCTGCTTCTTCCAGAGTCTTCTTGGCAGCTTCGGCCTCTTCCTTGGAAGCGGCTTCTTTGATGGTGCCCGGAGCGCCGTCAACCAGTGCCTTGGCTTCTTTCAGGCCCAGACCGGTCAGCTCGCGAACTGCCTTGATGACGTTAACTTTCTTGTCGCCAGCTTCGGTCAGAACGATGTCGAACTCGGTCTGTTCTTCAGCGGCAGCAGCAGCACCGGCAGCCGGGCCAGCAGCAACAGCAGCGGCAGCGGATACACCGAACTTCTCTTCCATGGCGGAGATCAGTTCGACAACCTGCATTACGGACATTTCGGATACGGCGTTGATGATATCTTCGTTGGTCAGAGCCATGACTCTAAATTCCTGTATTGGGGGACGGCTGATGCCGTCAAAACATTAAAAGCGTTAAAAGCAAGCGAGGCGCCTATCAGGCTGCTTCGGCTTCCTTCTGATCGCGGACTGCAGCCAGAGTACGAACGAACTTGCTGGTAGCGCCTTGGATAACGCTCATCAGCTGTGCGATTGCTTCGTCGTAAGTCGGCAGAGAAGCCAGCTTGTCGATTTCGGATGCTGCAAGGAAGTTGCCTTCGAACGCAGCTGCTTTGATCTCGAACTTGTCCTGGCCCTTGGCAAATTCCTTGAACAGACGAGCAGCAGCGCCCGGATGTTCGTTGGAAAATGCGATCAGAGTCGGACCCACAAAGGTTTCGTTCAGGCACTCGTAATCAGTACCTTCGATCGCGCGGCGCAGCAGGGTGTTACGTACAACACGTACGTAGACGCCAGCTTCACGCGCATCTTTGCGGAGACCAGTCATAGCAGCAACGGTCACGCCGCGGGCATCAGCCACAACGGCAGACAGCGCACCTTTGGCAGCTTCGTTGACTTCAGCGACGATGGCCTTTTTGTCTTCGAGCTTAATTGCCACGGGTTTTACTCCTGGATTTACCATTAACCGCCCTTTTGGGGCAGCGTGTTTTGGTGTCTGATCCAGCCTGCACTGAATCGGGAGCACCATCTGCGTAGGCTTGCATGTTTAAGGCTTTCGCCGCCTACGGTCTTGGACAGCCCCCGCATGCAGGGACCCCAATAAGAAAGGCGCACCGCGTGAGCGGTACGCCTGAACCATCAGATGTTCAGGGAAGCCTGATCGATCTGTACGCCCGGACCCATGGTGGTGCTCAGGGTCACGCGCTTCAGGTAAACACCCTTGGAGGTGGACGGCTTGGCCTTTTTCAGGTCAGCCAGCAGCGCCTCGACGTTCTCTTTCAGCGCGGCGGCGTCGAAGCCGACCTTGCCAACAGAGCAATGGATGATGCCGTTCTTGTCGGTACGGTAGCGAACCTGACCGGCCTTGGCATTTTTGACGGCGGTAGCAACGTCAGCAGCAACGGTACCTACCTTCGGGTTCGGCATCAGGCCACGCGGGCCCAGAACCTGACCCAGCTGACCAACAACCCGCATCGCGTCCGGAGAAGCGATAACAACGTCGTAGTTCAGGTCGCCAGCCTTCATTTCGGCAGCCAGCTCGTCCATGCCTACCTTGTCAGCGCCGGCAGCCAGAGCGGCTTCTGCGTTGGCACCTTGAGTGAACACAGCAACGCGTACCGTTTTGCCAGTACCGTTGGGCAGCAGCGTGGCGCCACGAACGACCTGGTCGGATTTACGCGGGTCAACACCCAGGTTTACAGCGACGTCGAAGGACTCAACGAACTTGACGTTGGACACTTCAGCCAGAACAGCGGCAGCTTCTTCGAAGGTGTAAGCCTTGTTAGCCTGTACCTTTTCGGCGATTGCCTTTTGACGCTTGGTCAGCTTAGCCATTACACACCCTCCACATTCAGGCCCATACTGCGCGCGGAACCAGCGATGGTACGCACAGCGGCATCCAGATCAGCAGCAGTCAGATCAGCCTCTTTGGCTTTAACGATCTCTTCCAGCTGAGCGCGGGTAACGGTACCCACTTTCTGGCTGTTCGGACGCGGAGAACCGCTCTTCAGACCGGCTGCTTTTTTCAGCAGAACGGCTGCGGGCGTGCTCTTGGTTTCGAAAGTGAAGCTGCGGTCACTGTATACAGTGATGATCACAGGCGTCGGCAAACCCGGCTCAACGCCTTGAGTCTTGGCGTTGAACGCCTTGCAGAATTCCATGATGTTTACGCCGTGCTGACCCAGAGCCGGACCTACCGGCGGACTCGGGTTAGCCTGACCGGCCTTGACTTGCAGCTTGATATAAGCCTGAATCTTCTTTGCCATTGTCTTTCTCCGAAGGGTAATAGCGCCTTGCGGCTTCCCGTTTAAAAACATTCCCCGACTGACAACAAAACCCCGCAACGCATAAGCACTGCAGGGTTCAGGGAATCAGATGAGGTCAGCCCTTTTCGACCTGGCCGAACTCGAGCTCCACTGGCGTGGGGCGACCAAAAATGAGAACCGCCACCTGAACTCGGCTTTTCTCATAGTTAACCTCTTCGACAACCCCGTTGAAGTCAGCAAAGGGACCATCGGTAACGCGAACCACTTCGCCCGGCTCGAACAGCGTCTTGGGCTTGGGCTTGTCAGTGCCATCGGCAACACGACGCAGAATGGCTTCTGCTTCACGGTCGGTAATCGGCGCAGGCTTATCAGCCGTACCGCCAATGAAGCCGAGTACGCGCGTGGTGTCTTTCACCAAGTGCCAGGTGCCTTCGTTCATTTCCATTTGAACCAGAACGTAACCCGGGAAGAACTTGCGCTCACTCTTGCGCTTCTGACCGTTGCGCATTTCCACCACTTCTTCAGTGGGGACCAGAATCTCGCCGAATTCGTCTTCCATTCCGGCCAGCTTGACACGCTCCTGCAAAGAGCGCATTACATGCTTTTCGAAGCCCGAATAGGCATGCACGACGTACCAACGCTTAGCCACGGAGCACCTTTAACCAATGAACTGAGAAACGATCCAGCCCAGCAGGCTATCCAGACCCCAGAGAATCAGAGCCATAACCAGAACCACAGCCACCACGATCATCGTGGTTTGTGCGGTTTCCTGCCGAGTAGGCCATACGACCTTGCGTATTTCGATACGCGCTTCTTTCAGCAGCGACCAGAACGCCTTGCCCTTGGACGTCTGTAGCGCGACAAAGCCCGCCACCAGACCCAGAACAACCAGCGCGATCGCGCGGTACAAAACAGGCTCGGCAGAGAAGTAGGAATCTCCGAACACACCGACGGAGACAATTAAAGCCACAACAACCCACTTGATCACATCGAAGCGGTTATCGTTAAGCTCTGCCTTAGCGCTCATGAATCTTCAAGTCCTGTTTTGGAAGCCAGATATTAATCTGGCAGGCCAGGAGGGAATCGAACCCCCAACCTGCGGTTTTGGAGACCGCCGCTCTGCCAATTGAGCTACTGGCCTGTAATCGCAGTCGAGCCGGCAATACTACCGGCCCGACCATTCAAGATCAATCGATTATTCGATGATCTTGGCTACTACACCGGCGCCAACGGTACGA
>NZ_NTMR01000044.1 GCF_002307495.1 Pseudomonas abyssi
CCCCCCCCCAGCGCCCATTGATCTGATCCAGCACCCCCATCACGCGCGCAGCCGTTGCTGGCTGCACCTCCGCAAACAGATACTCCGTAAACTCGCCCGGCTGCCGTAGATCCATCAGCAGGATCTCGGCTTTGGCATACGCATACCCTGTGCGATAGATCTGCTCCAGCCCGGCCAGGGCGGTGTGGATGACCAGGCGGGTGTCGTCTGTGGGGTAGGGCAGCTCGCACCCAATGCCCTTGGCGAACTTGGGTTCATCTTGGTTGAACATGCCGGTGCGGATGCTTATCCGCACCTTTTTGCAGTGGGAGCCCTGGGTGCGCAGCTTCTCGCAGGCGCGGGTGGCGTAGCTGGCCACGGCTTCGCGCACCTGCTCAATGTTGTGGATGCGCTGGCCAAATGAGCGGCTGCTACAGATCACCTGCTTGGGTGGATACCGCCTTCCAACTTCGTGCGCAATGGCCAATGGGGGATCGAGGGACTTACCTGATTTGAGTACGCCATAGGCGATACTCAGCCTTCAAACCTCAATCCACCAACGCCCCATTCACAATCGCCCGCAACTCCTGCCTTACCGGATAACTCGACGACGGAATCAGCTGGGTCATAAACACCATCAGCAGGTCCTCGACTGGATCAACGAAGAAGTTGGTGCTGGCCATGCCGCCCCAGCCGTACTCGCCGATGGAGCCGTTGGTCTGCGACTTGGCGACGTCGATCTTGACCGAGAAACCCAGACCGAAACCGCTGCCGTCGTAGGGTGTTTCGCTGAAGGAGCCGACGGATACACCGGGCAGGTCCTGGTTGCCGGGCAGGTGGTTCATGCGCATGAATTCGAGCGTCTTGCGGCCGATGATACGGGCGCCGTCCAGCTCGCCGCCGTTGGCCAGCGCCTGGGCAAAGCGGTAGTAATCGTCGATGGTGGAGACCAGGCCGCCACCGCCCGACAGATAGCCGTGGGCCTTGCTGAAGCTGGAGTCCTGCGGGTCGTCCTGCAGGCTGAAGCTGCCACCGGGCTGGAACTGATAGCAGGCGGCAAAGCGCGGGAGCTTGTCGGCGGGTACGGTGAAGAAGGTGTCGACCATGCCCAGTGGGGCGAAGATATGACGCTGGAAGTACTCATCCAGCGTCAGGCCGGATAGCACTTGCACCAGGTAGCCGCAGACGTCGGTAGCCACTGAGTAGTTCCAGGCGGTGCCGGGAGAAAACTCGAGCGGCAGCCTGGCAAGATCGTCGATCAGGCGATCCAGGGTCAGGCCGGGGCCGCCGTCGAGCTTGAGGCTGCGGTAGGCGGCGTCGACGTTGGTGCGGTTCATGAAGCCGTAGGTCAGGCCCGACTGGTGGGTGAGCAAGTCACGAATGGTCATGGGCCGCTCGCAGGCGGTGGTCAGGATCTGCGGATAGACGCCGGTCTTGTAGACGCGCAGGTTGCTCCAGCTGGGGATGTACTTGTGCACCGGGTCATCGAGTAGAAAGCGACCCTGCTCGTACAGCTGCATCAGGGCGATGGAGGTGATCGGCTTGGTCATGGAATAGATGCGGAAGAGGGTGTCGCGCTCTACCGGCAGGCCGCGCTCTACGTCGCGCAGGCCCTGGGCATGGCAGTAGACCAGTTCACCGCGCCGGGCAACCAGCGTCAGGGCGCCAGGCAGCTTGCCAGCGTCTATGTAGGCTGATTGCAGGTGGCTGCCAATGTGTGAAATCCGTTCCAGATCGACGCCGGCGATGCAGTTGCTTTGGGCCATAAGTGAAGTATCCCTCGTGTGCGTGAATCCCCGATAGTAGCCTGCCAGACCCGCTGACAGAAGGCACCAGCGATGGCAAATGGCGTGTCATGCGGAGGTGTGATGGCGGTTACAAAATAAAGTCGGGTTTGCCGCGTGAGACCTCTTGTGCGGCGGCGCGGCGCGGAGTAAAAAACGCGCACCGTAGCGGCCTGAGGATTGCGATGAAATGAGCGACCATTCGCCCTGTCTGAACTGCGGCGCCTGTTGCGCCACATTCAGGGTGTCTTTTTACTGGGGAGAAACTGATAGCGCCCCAGGGGGTGACGTACCCACCCAGCTGACTGAACAATTAACGCCTTACCGTGCCTGCATGCAGGGCACCAATCAGCCCAAACCTCGTTGTGTGGGGCTGCTGGGCACGGTCGGTGAGGGCGTGCGCTGCAGTATTTACGAGCAGCGCCCCAGCCCGTGTCGGGAGTTTCCCTATCATGGCGAAAACGGCCAGGACAGCCCGGAATGTCAGCGCGCCAGAGCCGCTCACGGCTTGCCCCCGCTGCCATCCAATCCGACGCGTCCGCGGCTGATCCCGACGATCGCTGCCTGATCTGGGTTGCCGCACGCCGCAGCGGCGTGCGGCGTCTCAGGCCGCACTGGTGCGAGCGCTGCTGTCGGCAATCAGAGCATGCACCAGATACAGCTTGCGCAGACTGTCTATATTCAGCACAAACGGATAAATATCGGTTTGCCCCATGCTGCGCGCCAGCACGTTGAGTACGCTGCTGAGTTGCACCCAGCGATTGCAGAAATCCAGAAAAGCCTCGCGTTCGTCCTGCCCCAGCGGCAGTGGTGGCAGTTGACTGCTGTCAAAGGGTTCGACCTGCATGGCCAGACTGCCGGGCTGAATGCCGAAATCCAGCGCCGCATTCAGGGTGTCAGTCATGTGCAGGTAGTGCGCCCAGGTTTCGGCCCAATCCTCCCAGGGGTGGGCGCTCGCGTATTGACTGATGAAATGCTGCTGCCAGTCACGCACGGGCTGTTCATAGTGCGTCTTCAATGCTGCCTGATAGTCAGCACGCTCATCACCGAACAGCTCGCGAAAGGGGGTCAGCCAGTCGCTGTTCTGCACCAGTCGATCCCAGTAGTAGTGGCCGCTCTCATGGCGGAAGTGCCCAAGCAGGGTGCGGTAAGGTTCGTGCAGTTGCTGGCGACGCTGCTCGCGGTTGGCCGGATCGGCTTCGGCCAGATCCAGGGTGATCTCACCGGCCATGTGTCCGGTGGTGATCGGCGGACCGCCCGGCAGTTGGCGCAACAGGTGAAAACCCAGGCCATGTTCCGGGTCCAGTCGACGTGGCACCACGGATAGCCCCAGCAGCACCAGTTGGGCAACCAGCCGGCGCTTGGCCTGTTCGACCTGAAGCCACAGGGCATCGCTGTCGGGTTGGCTAAGGTCGGGTATGGTCAGATTTAGCTCGCAGGCCAGACACAGGCTGGCGTCGCTGTCAGCCGGAATCAACCAGTTGCACTGCGCGGCGCTGGTGCGATTAGCGCAGCAGCGCACGCGGCGCGGTTCGGCGGCGCGGGTGCGGTAGTGCTCGGCGTCTGCTTCCAGTGCCAGCAGTTGGCCCTGATCCGGCAGATAACCCAGCTCGGCACCGCAGCGTACGCAATGGGTGTTGTCGAAGAATATTGGCTGACCGCAGCTGCAGCGCTGCAGCAAGCCATTGGGGTGGTAATCGAACAGCTGTTGTCCGCGACTGCGTTGCAGCAGTTGCTCGAAATAACTCAAGATGCCTCCTGTGCCCGCTCAACTGCTGCCTTGCAGTTGCTCCGGGCTGGCGAAATAGGTTTGGCTGATGGCCGCGTGCAGTTCGTCAAAGTCGATTTGAATCTCGTCGACAAAGGCGTGCAGCTCGTCGGGCTCGGCGGCCAGCAGGGCGACGTCCGGCTTGCTCAGGTCTCGCCGGCAGGTTTCGACCTCCTGCAGAGCCAGTTCGTGCCGCGGCAAGGTTTGCAGGGCATTGGCCAGGCGCTCCATGCAGCAGGCCACGCTACGCGGGAACAGCCGGTCCTGCAGCAGGAAGCTAAGCACATCCGGTCCGCGAATGCGCAAGCGCACATGCTGGCGGTACATCTGGTAGCCGCTCAGTGACTTGAGCACGCTCATCCACTGCAGGGTCTCAAAGGGCTTGAGGTCTTCATCGCTGCGCGGCAGCAGGTTGGCCGAGCGCACATCGATAATGCGGGTGGTCATGTCGGCGCGCTCCAGTTGGCGGCCCAGCATCAGGAACGAGCGTACCTGGGTATAGCTCAGGATGCCTTCGATCAAGCCGTTGACCGTTTGGCAACTGCGGATAACGCGGCCGAGAAAGGCGTCGCGGCGTCGCGGAGTGATGCCTGAACCTACCTGCTCCTTGACGCTCAGGTACAGCTGATTGACTTCTTCCCAGATCTCCCGGGGGATGACGTCGCGGGTGGTGCGCAGGTTTTCCCGGGCGGCGGCCAGTGAGCTGAGGATGGAGCCGGAGTAGCGACGGTCACCGCACATGAACGACAGTACGCTGGCTTCGTCGCGGGTCGGATACAGCTCATCGAACAGGGCATCATTGCCGGTAATGGCGATGATCTCGGCCCAGCCGAGCTTGGTCGAGCGGGGCAGATCGAGCAACAGGTGGCTGGTGACGCTCAGCAGGCGTGCGGTATCTTCGGCGCGCTCCAGATAGCGGGCCATCCAGTAGGTGTTTTCGGCTACACGTGAAAGCATGATTCAGTTCCCTGCCAGGTCAACGATCCAGGTGTCTTTGCTGCCGCCGCCCTGCGAGGAGTTGACGACCAGCGAACCCTTGGTGAGCGCGACCCGGGTCAGGCCGCCGGTAGTAACCCAGGTGGATTCTCCAGACAGGATGAAGGGCCGCAGATCGACGTGGCGCGGCTCCATGCTGTTGCCGCACAAGGTGGGCGAGGTAGACAGGCTCAGCGTGGGTTGGGCCATGTAGTTGCGCGGGTCGGCCTTGATCAGCTCGGCAAAGGTGTCGCGCTCTTTCTTGGTGGCGTGCGGGCCGATCAGCATGCCATAGCCGCCAGACTCGTTGGCCGGCTTGACCACCAGCGTGTCGAGATTGTCCAGCACGTACTTGCGGTCCTCCTCAAACATGCACAGGTAGCTGGGCACGTTGGGCAGCAGTGGCTGTTCGCCGAGGTAGTACTCGATGATCTTGGGCACGAAGGCGTAGATCACCTTGTCGTCGGCCACCCCGGCGCCCGGTGCGTTGGCCAGCGCTACGTTGCCCTTGCGCCAGGCGCGCATCAGGCCGTGGACGCCGAGCATGGAATCGGGATTGAACACCTCGGGGTCGATGAACATGTCGTCGACCCGGCGGTAGATCACATCCACGCGCGCCAGACCGTCAATCCTGCGCATGTAGACGCAATCATCGTCGCCCACCACCAGGTCGCTGCCCTCGACCAGCTGCACGCCCATCTGCTGCGCCAGGTAGGAGTGCTCGTAGTAGGCGGAGTTGTAGATGCCGGGGGTCAGGATGACGATGCTCGGATCATCGCCGGGACGCGGCGAGAGCGAGGCCAGCATGTCGTAGAGCTGGGCGGTGTAGTCGTCGACCGGCTGGATCAGGCCGTTGGCGAACAGATCGGGCATGACCCGTTTGGTGACGTTGCGGTTCTCCAGCATGTAGGAGACGCCCGAGGGAACGCGCAGGTTGTCTTCCAGCACGTACAGTGTGCCGTCCTTGTCGCGCACCAGGTCGGAGCCGCAGATATGCGCCCAGACGTTGTGCGGAGTGGAAATGCCGACGCACTGCGGGCGGAAGTTGACCGACTGGGCCAGTACCTCCCTGGGTACCACGCCGTCCTTGACGATCTTCTGGTCATGGTACAAATCATCGATAAACATGTTCAGCGCCTGAACGCGCTGCTTGAGGCCCGCATCGGTCTTTTGCCATTCGGCCAGCGGAATGATGCGCGGCACGATATCGAACGGCCACGCCCGATCGATCATGTTGCCTTCGGTGTAGACGGTAAAGGTGATGCCCATCAGTTGGATGGCCACCTCGGCGGCGGTCTTGTGCTCGGCCAGCTCGCGGGCGTCGAGATTGGCGAGATACTGGCATAACAGCTCGGCCTCCGCGCGGGGCTGTCCGGGTGCCTTGATGAGTTCGTCGTAAAAGCCCTTCGAAGTGTAATCGTCCCAGTTTACTTTACTCATTCAGCTACTCTGTTCGCCAGGGGAAGGTTGGTGTGCAGCCTGCAATTGCCATACCAGATGCACTGGATCGGGGCATGCCTGTTCCGTGCTGGTATCGGTCGGCAACGAAGATTGTCACCCACCTGTGTTAAGGGTTAAGTATCGTCGAGCCTTGGCACAGCCATTGCTTCTACCGTTGCGGGCACTGCCGCACACTTGATCGGGATCATTTGTCATGACCATCCGCGTAGCACTCAGGCACCAGACCACCTACGACTTCGACAAACCGGTTGCGCTCTCGCCGCACCTGGTGCGCCTGCGTCCGGCGCCGCACTGCCGTACGCCGATCGATGCCTATAGCCTCAAGATTAGCGGAGGCGAGTACTTCATCAACTGGCAGCAGGATCCTTTTGGCAATCACGTCGCCCGTTTGGTGTTTCCGGAGAAGATGCGCCACCTGTCGATCGAGGTTGAACTGGTTGCCCCGATGACCGTTATCAACCCCTTTGATTTCTTTGTCGAAGAGTACGCAGAACAGTTCCCCTTTGATTATCAGGACGGGCTGCGCAAGGAGCTGGCACCCTATCTGGAAAGCCCGAAACCCGGGCCGTTGCTGAGCGAGTGGCTGACCTCCGTCAGCCGCGAGAAATGCTCGATCACTGATTTTCTGGTCGCCCTGAACCAGCGTCTGGCCAATGACATTACTTACGGCATCCGTATGGAACCGGGCGTGCAAACGCCGGAGCAGACATTGGAGCTGGCCAGCGGTTCGTGCCGTGACTCGGCCTGGCTGCTGGTGCACATCTGCCGTCAACTGGGGCTGGCTGCCCGTTTTGTCTCGGGTTACCTGATCCAGTTGACCGCCGACGTCAAGGCGCTGGACGGGCCTTCCGGCACGGAAACCGACTTCACCGACCTGCATGCCTGGACCGAGGTATTCGTGCCGGGTGCCGGCTGGATCGGGCTGGACCCGACCTCGGGTCTGTTGGCGGGGGAAGGGCACATGCCGCTGGCGGCCACCGCTGAGCCCTCCAGTGCCGCACCCATTACCGGGGCAAGTGATCCCTGCGAAGTGACCTTTCACTTTGATATGAGCGTTGAACGGGTGCAGGAAGACCCGCGCGTGACCAAACCATACACGGATACCGAATGGGCCGAGATTCTGGCGCTGGGTGAGGCCGTAGACACGCGCCTGGATGAGTTGGACGTGCGTCTGACCATGGGCGGTGAGCCGACCTTTGTGTCCATCGATGACATGGATGCACCAGAATGGACCATCGCTGCGCAGGGGCCGACCAAAAGAGGGCTTTCCGAGCGGCTGCTGCGGCGCTTGCGTCCGCATTTTGCGCCGCATTCGCTGATCCACTACCAACAGGGTAAATGGTATCCGGGTGAGCCTCTGCCACGTTGGGCGCTGGCTTGCTATTGGCGTCGTGATGGCAAGCCAGTGTGGCAGGACGATCGCTGGCTGGCTGATGTGGACCGCGATTACGGAGCCGATGAGCACAGCGCCAAACGCTTTGCCGAGGTGCTGATGCGCCGCCTGGGGGTGCCGACCAAGTATTTGCTGCCCTGTTTTGAAGATGCCTACTACTACCTCTGGCTGGAGCGTACCCAGCCGATCGACGTTGACCTGCGTGGTGAAGACCTGCAGGACGACGACAATCGCCTGCGTCTTGCGCGCCTGCTTGAGCGAGGCCTCGACCGTACCGTGGGCTACACGTTGCCGCTGACCCGGGCGGAGGAGGGGGGCTGGGTCAGCGGTGACTGGCCGCTGCGGCGTGAGCAGCTCTATCTGGTGCCGGGGGACTCGCCCATGGGCCTGCGTCTGCCGTTGTCATCGTTGCCGATTGCGCGCCGTGAAGAGGCGCAGCCGTTGTCGCTGTTCGATGAAGCCGCGGCACTACCTGACTTGAACGGTGAGGTGGCCAGCCGCTACAGCGCTGTGCACAGCGCCCGGCATGACGGCATGCACCACATGGCCGCCGGGCAGGACTGGCAGGAACAACTGCCCGAGTTGAGCGAGGGTGGTGTTATCGGCACTGCGCTGTGCATCGAGCCGCGTGACGGCAAGTTGTTTGTGTTTATGCCGCCGCTTACCCGGCTGGAGCCCTACCTCGAGCTGCTGGCCTGTATCGAGCACACCGCTGCCGAGCTGAACATGCCGGTCTGCATCGAGGGGTATGCGCCGCCGTCGGACAACCGTATCGAGAAATTCATGATTACCCCGGACCCGGGGGTCATCGAGGTCAACATCATGCCCGCAGCCAGCTGGCCGGAGCTGGTACGCAACACGGAAATCCTCTATGAGGAAGCGCGCCAGACCCGACTGGGCACCGAGAAATTCATGCTCGATGGTCGTCATACCGGTACCGGCGGCGGCAACCACGTGACCCTAGGCGGCCGTACTCCGGCGCAATCGCCGTTCCTGCGGCGCCCGGATCTGCTGGCCAGCATGCTGACCTACTGGCAGCATCACCCGAGCCTGTCCTACCTGTTCTCCGGCATGTTCATCGGCCCGACCAGTCAGGCACCCCGGGTGGATGAGGCCCGGTATGAAGCGCTGTACGAGCTGGAGATCGCGCTGTCGCAGATGCCCGAGGGCGAGGTGCCACAGCCTTGGCTGGTGGATCGGCTGGTGCGCAACCTGCTGACCGATATCACCGGCAACACCCACCGCGCCGAGTTCTGTGTCGACAAGATGTACTCGCCGGACAGCGCAACCGGGCGTCTTGGCCTGCTGGAATTGCGCGGTTTTGAAATGCCGCCGCACGCGCGAATGAGCCTGATGCAGCAATTGCTGATTCGCGCCCTGGTGGCGCGCTTCTTTGCCAAGCCCTACCGGCAGCCCCTGGCGCGCTGGGGTACCGCGCTGCACGACAAATGGATGATGCCGCATTATCTGTGGCGCGATCTGTGCGATGTGCTGGCCGATTTGCGTGAGCATGGGTTCGACTTTGCCGAGGACTGGTTCGCTCCCTTCCTGGAGTTCCGCTTTCCGCATGCCGGGGAGGTGCAGTATGGCGACACCCGTATCACCCTGCGGCAGGCCATCGAGCCTTGGCATGTGCTGGGCGAGGAGGTCAGTGGTGGCGGCACGGCGCGTTACGTCGACTCGTCGGTGGAACGGCTGGAGGTCAAGCTGCAGGATTACAACCCGGCACGGCATGTGCTTACCTGCAACGGCTATCGCGTGCCGCTGCAGCCGACCGGCGTGGCCGGTGAGGCGGTGGCTGCTGTGCGCTATCGTGCCTGGCAGCCGCCGTCGGCCCTGCACCCGACCATCGCCGTGCAGGCACCGCTGGTGTTCGATCTGGTGGACAGCTGGAATGAGCGCTCGGTGGGCGGCTGCACGTACCACGTAGTGCATCCGGCCGGGCGTAACTTCGAGCGTTTCCCGGTTAACGCCAACGAAGCCGAAGCGCGACGCATGGCGCGTTTCTGGGCCTACGGCCATACCCAGGGCGAGATCAGTGAGATTCAGCAAGCGCCGGGTCAGGAGTATCCGCATACCCTCGATCTGCGGCGCGCCGGGGTACGCAGTCCTGGTTTATAATCGACGGCTACATACATCAGGCTGCTGATTCTCAGCCGTCACCGGGAAGCGCTGCATGCAACAAGCTGTGAATCTGGGATCTGCCGTCAAGGCCATCCTTGGGGAGTATCCGGGATATGCCGGGCACGACGAGTTGCTGGGCGAGGATCAGCAGCCGCGCGCGCCTTGGCAGGCGCTGTTGGAGGACGTCGCGCAGCTCGGCCCCGAGGTGCTGGCTGGCCGCTGGGAAGAAACCCAGAATCTGCTGCATGAGAACGGCGTTACCTTCAACCCGTATGAAGATGACCCCGGGCAGCTGCGTTCCTGGCAGCTGGACTGCATGCCCTGGGTGGTCGGCACCCAGGAGTGGGACGAGCTGGAGGCGGGCCTGCGCCAGCGCAGTCGGTTGCTGGAACACATCCTTGATGACCTCTACGGTGCTCGCCGGATCATCAGCGAAGGCCTGCTGCCGCCCGAGCTGATTTTCACGCATCCCGGGTTTCTGTTTTCCGCCGCCGACGATCCGCCACAGGTGGAGCGGCCGCTGCTGATCTTCCACGGCACCGACCTGGTACGGGACAGCGAGGGCGGCTGGCAGGTGCTGGCCGACTGGACTCAGTCGCCAGCCGGCGCCGGTTATGCGCTGGAAAACCGCATTACCCTGGCCCGCGCACTGCCCAGTATCTACCGCGAAGCGCCGATCAAGCGCCTGGCCGGGTTCCTGCAGGCCCAGCATCGCTGTCTCGCCAGTCTGGCCAACGGGCAGCGAGAGCAGCCCAACATCGTGCTGCTATCGCCGGGGCCGGGCAGTCCCGGGTATTTCGAGCACGCCTGGCTGGCCAACTACATGAACTTTTCGCTGGTCGAGGGTGATGACCTGGTAGTGCGCGATGGGCAGGTAGCCATGCGCACCCTGGGTGGCCTGAAACAGGTGGATGTGATCCTGCGCCAGATCAACGATCCCTGGTGTGATCCGCTGGAGCTGCGTCCGGATTCGCTACTGGGGGTGCCCGGTTTGCTGCAGGCTGCCCGCTGCGGCAACGTCCACATCGCTAATGCGCTGGGCGCCGGTATTCTGGAGCACCCAGGGCTCTCAGCTTTCTTGCCAGCGCTGTGTCAGGCGCTGCTGGGCGAGAAGCTGTTGCTGCCATGCCGAGAAACCCTCTGGTGTGGCGACGCGCGCTCGCTGGAGCAGGTCAAATCCGAGATAGATGGCTGGATTCTGCGTGATATCAGCAAGCCGGGGCGCCTCTATCATGCAGATCAAATGGGCCTCGAGGCGCTGCGCGATCTGCGCATCAGCATGGAACGGCATCCTTATCTGTTTACTGCTCAGCGGCCGGTCGAAGCCTCGGTGACCCCGGGCTTCAATCCGCAGACCGGCACGCTGGAACGGCAAAGTGCGACCCTGCGTTTTTTCAGTCTGGTCGAACCGGATGATCTGGCCAAGCCGGTCAATGAGCGCAATTACCGCGTCATGCCTGGCGGCCTGGCCTGGGTGGGGGAACCTGGCGCGCCGCTGATGAAGAGCCGGCTGGTCAAGGATATCTGGGTCATGGCGCCGGTGCCGCAGCCGCACATCAGCCTGTTGCGACAGGCGCTGGGGCCGATTGTCGTGACCCGCGACGGCAAGGATCTGCCATGCCGGGTGGCAGAAAGTCTGTTCTGGATGGGCCGCTACGGTGAGCGCCTGGACACCCGCGGGCGCCTGCTGCGCGAGGCGCTGGCCCGGCTGCTGCAGGATGAGCGCCCGGAAACGGGCTCGCAGCTGATGCCGGATCTTCTGCGCGCGCTGGAGATACCACTGGAGCCGGCCGACCTCGAAGGGGAGGCGCCGAGCAACAGCCGTTTTTCGCGCGAGTACATCGCCATTCGAGATCGCCTGCTGCAGATGTTTGCCGATGACCTGCCAGACGGCTTGCCGGTGCTGTTCGGGCACTTTGTGCGTAACAGTCGGGCGGTGCGAGACCACCTTGGGGACGACACCTGGCGCGCCATCAATAGCCTGCGGCAGCACTTCAACAGCATGTCACGGGCGCGTGGCGTGGTCGTCGGTCAGCGGCACCTGGAGGCCATGGTGCTGGATCTGGCGGCATTTTTCGGCCTGTGTAACGAGACTATGCCGCACCACTACGGCTGGCGCTTCCTTGATATCGGGCGTTTTCTGGAGCGTGCCATCGGCTCGCTGGAGTTGCTCAAGCTCGCGCTGCTGACCGCAGACGAGCCGGGTATTCCGCTGTGGGAGGTGGTGCTGGCCACAACCGATAACCTCACCGTCTATCGCCGCCGCTATCGCTCGCAGCTGCATCCGCTGGCGATTCTCGACTTGCTGCTGTTTGATGAGGCCAACCCGCGCTCCATTGGTTACATGCTCAAGCGCCTGGGTTCGCAGATTGCCAAGCTGCCTTCACCAGGCAGCTCTCCGTACCGCAACCAGGAGCAGCGACTGATTATCCAGGCTACCAGCGCGTTGCATCTGGTCGACATTGAAACCCTGTCGGATCTGGAAGGTTCTGTCTCGGCGCGCCACGCGTTGAACGAACTGCTGGATCAGCTGATTCAACCGATGGCGGAGTTGTCCAACGCCATCACCCACAGTCATTTCAGTCATGTTGAGGCGCCTCGCCAGCTGGTCAGCATGCACTTCAGCGGCCAGGCCTGAGAGGTTTTTGGTGAAATATCTTTTGCGCCACAGTACCCGTTATCAGTACAGCGGTCCGGCCAGCCTGAGCCAGAACGAGGCGCGCATCCTGCCCCGCGTGCTGCCCTGGCAGGAGTGCAGCAACAGCCAGCTGGAGATCAGCCCGCGCCCTGACCGCATGCGTGAGCGCACCGACTTTTTTGGCAATCGGGTGGTGTACTTCTCCATCGAATCGCTGCACGACAGCCTGGACGTCAGCGTCAGCAGCGAAATCACCACCCATCCACGGCCGCTCGCCGACTTCTTCTCGGGCATTGCCTGGGAGCAAGCGGTGCTGGAGTTGCGGCAGGACCCGCGCCAGACCAATCGCGATTGCCTGGATGCCCGGCTGTATGTGCTCAGCTCACCCTTTGTCTATCAGAGCGCCGAGCTGGCCGAGTTTGCCCGCAGCAGCTTCACGCCGGGCCGCAACCTGATTGATGCGGTGCTGGAGCTGAACACCCGGATCTTTACCGAGTTCACCTACGACCCTGAGTTCACCACCGTCGCCACCCCGCTGCAGGACGTACTGGCCAGCAAGCGAGGTGTCTGTCAGGACTTCGCCCACCTGGCCATCGGCTGCCTGCGCTCGCTGGGCCTTGCAGCCCGTTATGTCAGCGGCTACATGGAAACCCTGCCGCCGCCGGGCCAGGAGAAACTCCTCGGCGCAGACGCCACCCACGCCTGGCTGGCGGTCTACGTGCCCGGTTGGGGCTGGCTGGAGATTGACCCGACCAACGGCTGCGTGCCCGATGAACGCTATATCGTGCTCGGCTGGGGACGCGACTTTGCCGATGTCACACCGCTCAAGGGCGTGATGACCGGCGGTGGGGAGCATGTGTTGAGTGTGGCGGTGGATGTGTTGCCGCAGGCCTAGAAGAAGCGGCAAGCCGCAAGCTTCAAGCTGCAAGAGAGAACCCGTGCGGTTACGAATCGCGTGGGTTTTCTTTTGGCGGCGCATGGAAACAAATAGCGTTAAGACGCAGTTATCGGCGCACCCACAGAACTCAGCCTGATTACGCTTTCAGCGTGCGGACACAAAAAAACCCGGCCGGAGCCGGGTTTACTTGCCGCTTGCCGCTTGAGGCTTGAGGCTTGCAGCTTGCAGCTTGCAGCTGTAGCGCGCGTTAGCGCGTTACATGTTGGGATAGTTCGGGCCACCAGTCCCTTCGGGCGCGATCCAGTTGATGTTCTGGGCCGGGTCCTTGATGTCACAGGTTTTGCAGTGTACGCAGTTCTGCGCGTTGATCTGGAAGCGCTTCTCGCCGTCGTCCTGAGTGACCACCTCGTACACGCCAGCCGGGCAATAGCGCTGTGCCGGCTCGTCGTACAGCGGCAGGTTCTTCTCCAGCGGAATGCTCGGGTCTTTCAGCGTCAGGTGGATCGGCTGGTCTTCTTCATGGTTGGTGTTGGACATGAAGACAGAAGACAGCTTGTCGAAGCTCAGCACGCCATCGGGTTTCGGATAGTCGATCTTGGTCGCTTCGGAGGCTTTCTTCAGGCAAGCGTAATCCGGCTTGGTGTCGTGCAGGGTGACCGGGATCTTGCCGCCGAACCAGTTCTGGTCGATGTAGTTGAACGCGCCGCCGAACAGCGGGCCGAACTTGTGAATCGCCGGGCCGAAGTTACGGGCTGCGAACAGCTCGTCGTACAGCCAGCTGGACTTGAAGTTGTCGACGTAACCGGTCAGCTCGTCGCCGCCTTCACGCCCGGCTTTCAGCGCTTCGACTACAGCTTCACCTGCCAGCATGCCGGATTTCATGGCAGTGTGGCTGCCCTTGATCTTGGCGAAGTTCAGGGTGCCCAGATCGCAACCGATCAGTGCGCCGCCCGGGAAGACCATTTTCGGCAGGGAGTTGATGCCGCCTTTGCAGATGGCGCGAGCGCCGTAGGCAACGCGCTTGCCGCCTTCCAGGTACTGCTTGATCACCGGGTGGTGCTTGTAGCGCTGGAACTCGTCGAACGGCGACAGGTGCGGGTTGGAGTAGGACAGATCGATGATCAGACCAACGACAACCTGGTTGTTCTCGATGTGGTACAGGAATGAGCCACCGGTGTTTTCGGTGCCGACGATATCCAGCGGCCAGCCAGCGGTGTGAACCACCAGACCCTGTTCGTGCTTGGCCGGGTCGATGTCCCAGATTTCCTTGATGCCGATACCGTAGTGCTGGGCGTCAGCTTCGGAGTCCAGGTTGTAACGCTTGATCAGCTGCTTGCCAATGTGGCCGCGGCAGCCTTCGGCGAACAGGGTGTATTTGGCGCGCAGTTCCATACCCGGGGTATAGAAGCCGTCTTTCGGGTTGCCTTCACGGTCGACACCCAGGTCACCGGTCAGAATGCCGCGCACAACGCCGTTTTCGTCAATCAGCGCTTCCTGAGCGGCAAAGCCCGGATACACCTCGACGCCCAGACCTTCGGCCTGTTCGGCCAGCCAGCGGCAGAGGTTACCCAGGGAGATGATGTAGTTGCCATGGTTGTGCATGGTCTTGGGTACGATAGCGTCGGGCAGCTTGGTCGACTTGTCTGCGCTGGTGAGCATATAGATGTCATCGCGCTTGACCTCGGTATTCAGCGGAGCACCCATCTCTTTCCAGTCGGGGAAGAGCTCTTCCAGGGCGCGCGGCTCGAATACTGCACCGGAGAGAATGTGGGCGCCGACTTCGGAGCCTTTTTCTACGACACAGACGCTGATTTCCTGCTCGGCTTCAGCGGCTTGCTTTTTGATTTGGCATGCAGCTGCCAGGCCAGAGGGGCCGGCACCTACGATGACAACGTCAAACTCCATGAATTCGCGTTCCACAATTTATCTCCTAACTCAAGGCCCGTCACATGTAATTGGATTCTTTGATGATCTTCCGTGATCCATTGAGCCGCGCAGTATAACAGCCCGTTTTTTGCGCTCCAACGCAAAGATGGCGTTTTGGCCCTTTATTGGACCTTTTGTCGAATTGCTCCTATTGACCGCCTGTGCTTGGAAAGTCATGATAAAGAGCTTTTGAACGACGGGCCCGCTTTAGTCTTATTGTGAACGTTTTTTTATTTCTGGTCACTATTTGTTCGGGCTTTGTTTTGGCTACACATTGAATGAGGCAACCATGAAGGTACTTGTAGCGGTTAAGCGAGTCGTTGATTACAACGTCAAGGTT
>NZ_NTMR01000045.1 GCF_002307495.1 Pseudomonas abyssi
ATCCATGCCGGCCATGTCGCCATGATCCATACCCGCATGCGCCATGCCCATATCGGCCATGGTCAGCAGCGGTACCGGACGCAGCGCCGGAATCTCACCCTGCATGCCCTCACGCGGCGCCAGAGTGCCGCGGGCAAAACCCGAGCGACCCATGGATTCGGCGAACAGGGTGTAAGCCTGGTCTTCCTTCGGCTGAACAATGACGTCATAGGTCTCGGCAACGCCAATACGCAGCTCATCGACCGTGACCGGCTGCACGTTATTGCCGTCGGCCTGCACCACGGTCATTTTCAAACCGGGCAGGCGCACATCGAAGTAGGTCATGGCAGACGAGTTGATCAGCCGCAGGCGCACCCGCTCACCGGGTTTGAATAATCCGGTCCAGTTCTGCTCCGGCCCCTTGCCGTTGATCAGCCCGGTAAAGCCCTGCACATCCTCGATATCGCTCGACATCATGCGCATATCGCCCCACATCAGGCGGTCTTTCAGCGTGGCGCCAAGGCCACGCTCGCGGCTATCGCGCCAGAAGTCGCCCACCGTCTGCTGCTGGCGGTTGTAGTAGTCAGCCGAGCTTTTCAGGTTGCGCATGATGCGGTCGCCCGAGTGCGGGTGTTTGTCGGTCAGCTGCACCACGTACTCGCGGTCGTAGCGAAACGGCTCGCGCCCCTCAGGCTCAATGACAATCGCCCCGTAGGCGCCGTCCGGCTCCTGAAAACCCGAATGGCTGTGAAACCAGTAGGTGCCAGACTGCTTGATCGGGAAGCGATAGGTGAAGGTCTCGCCTGGCGCAATACCGGGGTAGCTCAGCCCCGGTACGCCATCCATTTGATAGGGCAAGATCAGCCCGTGCCAGTGCACCGAGGTAGGCTCGTCCAGATTGTTGGTCACGTGGATGGTGACGTCTTCGCCTTCGCGAAAGCGCAGAATCGGGCCGGGCGAGGCGCCGTTATAGCCAATGCCCTGTTTGCTGAAGTCACCGGTGTCGATGGTCACCCGGTCGACGGTCAGGCTGTATTCACCCGCCCAGCTGATCAGCGGCAGCAGCGCCAGGGCGGCAGCAAATCCTTTACTCAACATGAATGCCTCCGACCATCCCGGCCTGATAGTGGCCGGGCACATTGCAGGCGAACTCCAGGCTGTCGGCACGGGCGAAGGTCCAGACCAGCTCAGCCTCCTGCCCCGGCTCCAGCAGCAGGCTGTTGGCGTGGTTGTGCTCCATGGTGTGGCCGCCGCCCATGTCCATCTTCATGCGCTCATGGTTGAGGTGATCGCCCTGAATCACGCCATGCTCCACCATCATCTGCATCTGCCCCTGATGGGCCTCGTGCATGGCTGCGGTGCCGATGTTGAACTCGTGCACCAGCGCACCCTCGTTACGCACCTTCAGGCGCACCGTCTCGCCCGCGGCAAAGCTCAGCTGCTCGGGCTCGAAGTAGTTGTCGTGCATGACAATCTCGATGGTACGGCTGACCTGTTGCGCGTCGCCGGGCTCACCGCCCTCGCTAGCCGCCGCGCCCGCGGCCGTTGTTGCGCCGAGCAGCAGCGCCGCGACCACCCCGTTCACTGTGCGATTCATGCGTGTATCTCCTGTTGCTGAAAGGACCGCCAACGGACGCAGAATTGACAACCACCCCGGTTGCCGATGCACTCTCTGCTCCACCCGTTGGGAATGACTGCAGCTTGCCGAGCGAAACTGAATCCTGACTGAACCCCACAAAGAAAAGAGAAACCGCCCATGCGCCTGCTGCTGGTGGAAGACGATGAACTGCTGCGCAACAGCCTGCATGAGAGCCTGAGCCAGGCTGGCTTTGCCGTGGATGCGACCGGCTCGGCCCTCACCGCAGACCAGCTGGCACAGCAGGAAGACTACCGATTGATCGTGCTGGATATCGGCCTGCCCGACGGCGACGGTCTGCAGCTGCTGGCACGCTGGCGCGATGCCGGGCGGGATCTGCCGATTCTGCTGCTGACCGCCCGCGACCGCTGGCAGGACAAGGTCAACGGCCTGAAAGCCGGGGCCGACGACTACCTGACCAAGCCCTTTCACCCGGAAGAGCTGCTGGCCCGGCTACAGGCGCTATTGCGGCGCAGCGAGGGCCGCAGTCACACGCAGATTCAGGCCGGCAACTACCTGCTCGACGAGGAGCGCCAGCGGGTGCGCACCCCGGACGGTGCATGGCAACCACTGACCGGTACCGAGTTTCGTCTGCTGCGCTGTCTGATGAGCCGCCCGAATCGCTTGCATCCAAAGGAAGCACTGCTGGAGCAGCTCTATAATCTGGACGCCGAGCCCACGCTCAACACCATCGAAACCTATATCCGCCGGCTGCGCCTGTTGATTGGCCGCAACGCCATCAAAACCCAGCGAGGGCAAGGCTATGTCTTTACCGCAGACGACTAGGCGCACCCGCTCGATCCGCACCACATTGCTGCTCTGGCTGCTGCCGTTTGCCACCCTGTTCATGCTGCTCGCGTGGTATCTGCATGGGGCACTGCTGGATCGCATGTCCCGCGACTTCGTGCGCGAGCGCCTGCAGCAGGAGGTGGCCATGATCGAGCAGCAACTCGGCTCTCCCGCCGGGCTGGAGGCGCTCGACGGCAACTATTTCGGTGCACTGTCACATCACTTGTTTGTACTCAGGATCGGCGAACACGCGCGCCTGTCACATCCACAGTGGTCCGATCTGCTGCTACCCTGGCTGGACTTGCCCGATCAGGGCCTGATCGAACTGCACGGCGTACCCGAGGGCGAACCGGCGGCCCACCGCTATATGGCCTGGCGCACCGAAACGCAGATCAACGGCCAGCCGGTCACCATTGTCGCAGCCGAAGACTACAGCCAGCTGCAGGCCAGCGCCCACGAGCTGCATCTGTGGACTGCGGCGGTTGCGATCGGGCTGCTGGCCATCCTGTTTGCCCTGATTCTGCTGGCTGTGCAGCTGTCGATGCGCCCGGTACGCCAACTGCAGCAGGATCTCAAAGCGCTCAAGCAAGGGCACCTGCAACGGCTCGGAGACGCCGTACCCCAGGAGTTCAGCGGCCTGATCGCCCAGCTGAACCAGTTGCTCGACACCCTGCAGCACCGCCTGCAGAAGGTCCGTGAGGCCAACGCCAATCTGTCGCACCGGATCAAGACCCCCATCGCAGCAATCAATCAACTGATCAGCAGCGAGCAACCGATCACACCCGAGACCCGCAGCCAGATCAGCCAGCGCCTGGACGACATCAGTCGCCAGCTGGACGGCAGCCTGCATGCCAGCCATTCCGGCGGCCCGCTGGCCGGCAGCAGTTGCCAGCCGCTGGAACAGGCCCGCGAGCTGCTGTGGATGCTCGGCCGGCTGCACAGTCATATTGAATTCGAACTGGACTCCAGTCTCGCCGAGTCCGCCCGCTGGCCGGTGGAAGAGCAGGATTTCAGCGAACTGCTGGGCAACCTCGCCGATAACGCCGGCAAATGGGCACGCAGCCGCGTTCGGGTGCGCCTGAGCGAGCAGGCCGATCAGCGTATTCTGGAGGTCCACGATGACGGGCCGGGCGTAGCGCCCGAGGAACGCAGCCAGCTCGGCACCCGCGGCTGGCGGCTGGATCAGCAGATGCCGGGGCATGGGCTCGGGCTGGCCATTGTCCGCGACCTTGCTGAGCGCTACCACGGCCAGGTGCAATTCGAAGCCAGCGCGCTGGGCGGACTGTCGGTGAGCGTCCAGCTACCGGCCATCACGTAGGGACACAGCATGCTGTGTCCGCTGGCGGGGGATGGGGACGGCGCAGGATCCTTACCTCTGCAGCTGTGACCAAGGCCGCCCGGACCGACATGCTGCGACGCATGGCCGAGCTGGAGCTCGGTCCTTCCGAGCGGCACCGCAAGGGTTACAGGCACAAAAAAACGGGGCGCCCACTGGGCGCCCCGTCTGGTGTTGCGAGTACTCAGTCAGCGATTACTTCTTGCTGCTGGTGAACTCCGGATAGGCTTCCATACCGCACTCGGAAATATCCACACCTTCGTACTCTTCCTCTTCGCTGACGCGCAGGCCCATCACCAGTTTGATGATGCTCCAGACGATCAGGCTGGCGATGAACACCCACAGGAAGATAACCACGATACCCATCAGCTGAGCAGTCAGGCTAGCGTCGCTGTTGGTCAGGCATACCGCCAGCAGACCCCAGATACCCACTACACCGTGAACAGAGATGGCACCGACCGGATCGTCGATCTTCAGCTTGTCCAGAGCCAGGACAGAGAAGACTACGATCACACCGCCAACAGCACCGATCAGGGTGGCTTGCAGGCCGCTCGGCGTCAGCGGCTCGGCAGTGATGGCAACCAGGCCAGCCAGGGCGCCGTTCAGAGCCATGGTCAGGTCAGCCTTGCCGAACAGGATGCGGGCAACAACCAGACCAGCGATCAGACCACCAGCAGCAGCTGCGTTGGTGTTGACGAAGATCTGAGCAACCGCGTTGGCGTCGGAGATGTTGGACACAACCAGCTGCGAGCCACCGTTGAAGCCGAACCAGCCCAGCCACAGGATGAACATACCCAGCGTCGCCAGCGGCAGGTTTGCACCGGGGATAGCGTTGATCTGGCCGTTGGAGCCGTACTTGCCCTTACGAGCGCCCAGCAGCAGGACACCAGCCAGAGCAGCGGTAGCACCGGTCATGTGCACCACACCGGAACCGGCGAAGTCCAGGAAGCCAGCTTCGTTCAGGAAGCCACCGCCCCATTTCCAGAAGCCCTGGATCGGGTAGATGAAGCCAGTCATGATCACGGCGAAGACCAGGAACGCGAACAGCTTCATGCGCTCGGCAACCGCACCGGAAACGATGGACATGGCAGTCGCCACGAACACCACCTGGAAGAAGAAGTCGGAAGCAACCGAGTAGTACGGTGCATCGTCGCCACCGGCGAGTACGTCTTCAACGGTGTTTTCGGCACCGATCAGTACGCCGAAGCTCGGGAAGATGCCGCCTTCCGGGCTGGAGTACATGATGTGGTAGCCGACCAGCAGGTACATGGTGCAGGCAATCGCAAACAGCGCGACGTTCTTGGTAAGGATTTCAGTGGTGTTCTTGGCGCGAACCAGACCGGCCTCGAGCATGGCAAAACCGGCTGCCATCCACATGACCAGTGCACCACAAATCAGAAAGTAGAATGTATCAAGTGCGTACTTGATTTGTACGATGTCTTCCATTTTAAGCCCCCCATATAGGCTTGTTTACTGCAGTCTGAAAAACGACCTGCGGTCAGATGGCGTCGGTGCCGGTTTCGCCGGTACGGATGCGGATGGCTTGCTCCAGGCTCACCACGAAGATCTTGCCGTCGCCGATCTTGCCGGTGTTGGCTGCCTTGGTGATGGACTCGATGACGCGATCCAGCATGTCATCAGCGATGGCGACGTCGATCTTGACCTTGGGCAGGAAGTCGACAACGTACTCAGCGCCACGATACAGCTCGGTGTGACCCTTCTGACGGCCAAAACCCTTGACCTCGGTTACGGTGATGCCCTGCACGCCGATCTCGGACAGTGCTTCACGCACGTCGTCCAGCTTGAAGGGCTTGATTACCGCCGTTACTAGTTTCATTTTGCTACTCCCGTGTAATGGACTGCCCTGGGGGACAGCACAAGTCTATGCCGAGTTAGAGGCTTTTAGAAACGGACAAACCAAAAGTGCTGTCGCAGTCGTCAGAATCGCCGACACGCCCTGCACATGCCGGCGCACCCATCTCGACACAGGCAGAGATCAAATGCTTCCCTGCCCCCACTGACAGCGCCCGGGTGTCGTCGCTGGCAAGCAGCGCGGCGTGGGTCAAACCTGTCAGGGTCAATCGCTTCATTATTGTGCTCCCGATGTGATCGCTCACGATTCTGGCTGTGCGCCAACTGCGTGCCCCGTTATGGGGTTCACTGTTGGAATCAGCTGCAGCATGCTTTGCAGAAACTCTGCCAATTTAATTTTTTCAATAAAATTCAAATAGTTGCAAAACAAAAGCATTTAAAACCCAGGAACAGGACGCCTTTCATGCACCAGCATAGTGCATGGTCGTGGTGCGCGTGCACAGCGGACGCACAAGTGCGGCGCGATAGCCTGAGCGTGCTACACTGCCCGCCCACCGGCCCGATGGCCGTCGTCCCAAGCACAGCCCGCAGAGACTTGCCCATGCTGCACAAACTGGTGATTGATACCCTCAGCGCCCAGGCCTCACGCCTGCTGATGAACGAGGGCGGCCTGCCCGGCCCAGAGGTGGAAAAGCACCTCAAAGCCCTGTTGCAGAGCGCCCTGTCCAAGCTGGATGTGGTCAGCCGGGACGAATTCGATACCCAGCAGGCGGTGCTGATGCGCACCCGCGAACGCCTTGAAGCGCTAGAAAAGCGCGTCAGCGAGCTGGAAGCAAAAACGCAGTAACCGCCTGACCCTCGGCAGTATCAGGCCACACTGATCAAGGAGTGATCATGTCCCTGGCTATTATTCACAGTCGCGCCCGCCTGGGTATCGACGCCCCCGCCGTCAGCGTTGAAGTACACCTGGCCAACGGTATGCCCAGCCTGACCCTGGTCGGGCTGCCGGAAACCGCCGTGCGCGAAAGCAAGGACCGCGTACGCAGCGCCCTGCAAAATGCCCAGCTGGAGTTTCCGGGCAGCCGCCGCATCACCATCAGCCTGGCTCCTGCCGACCTGCCCAAGGAGGGTGGCCGCTTTGATCTGGCCATCGCCCTCGGGTTACTCGCAGCCAGCGGCCAGATCCCCGCCGCCGCGCTGCAAGACTGCGAATGCATTGGCGAGCTGGCCCTGTCGGGTGAACTGCGACCGGTGCAGGGCGTGCTGCCCGTGGCACTGGCCTGCCGCGAGGCCGGGCGCCGCCTGATCCTGCCGCGCGCCAACGCCACCGAAGCCGCGCTGGTCGACGGGGTAGAGCTGATTGCCGCCGACCACCTGCTGGCCCTGTGCGCTCACTTGCGCGGCGAGGAAACCCTGCCGCCACTGCCCGCAGCAACGCCCCCCACGCCGCCCGCGGTCGCCGAGCTGGCCGAGGTGCAGGGTCAGGAGCAGGCCAAGCGGGCGTTGATTGTCGCCGCCGCCGGCGGGCACAACCTGCTGCTGTTTGGCCCACCGGGCACCGGCAAGACGCTGCTGGCCAGCCGCCTGCCGGGCATCTTGCCGCCCTTGCGGGAGCAGGAAGCACTGGAGGTTGCAGCCATTCAATCCGTCTGCGAACGCACGCCGCTGCAGGCCTGGCCGGGCCGCCCATTCCGTGCGCCCCACCATGGTGCATCTGCCGCCGCGCTGGTGGGGGGTGGCAGTCACCCGCGCCCCGGCGAGGTCAGCCAGGCGCACAACGGCGTGCTGTTTCTGGATGAACTGCCGGAGTTTGATCGCAAGGTGCTGGAGATGCTGCGCGAGCCGCTGGAGTCGGGCAGCATCCATATTGCCCGCGCGCGCGAACAGCTGCGTTTTCCGGCGCGCTTTCAACTGGTCGCCGCGATGAACCCCTGCCCCTGCACGGGCAACATGCAGACCTTGGGTGCAAGGGGCAACATAACCTATCATGGACAATTCGCTAATCACAGGAAGGGTGGCGATGGCAACGCTCGAAATGATCAGCTACCAGCAGATGCGGGCATCCGTTAGGCAAGGCACGCTTGAGTGGCAGGGGCGAGTCCCAAGTTCACCTGCAGTGAACCTTCCACAGATCTGCTGGGCAGATGGTACGCCTTGGAGAGAAGCGAACCTCTGGGCTAAAGAGAACTGCGACTCAAAAAAGATTCACTTAAAAACAATCATTTCAACAATGGGGCATCTGCACGCGTATGCGAAATGGCTAGAAGCAGAAGGCCTTCACTGGTTCCATTTCCCCGCAAGAGAAGCTGATCGATGCCTGGTTCGCTTCCGGGGATTTTTGATCTCGTTAATAGACCAGGGGGGGCTGGCCCCTTCTACCGCACAACAGCGCATGGCGCGAGTAGTGAGATTTTACAGGTGGGCTAACGCACATAAGCTTTTATCGCCAGACTGGCCGATGTGGGAAGAAAAGCAGATCGGCATTAAACTCGTTGACACATTTGGCCTAGAGCGCACTTTGACAGTGAGCAGCACTAGCTTAAGCATCCCTAATCGAAGATCCAGTACATTCAGTTTAGAAGACGGACTGATGCCTGTGCCGGCCGATGATGTGCCCTCTATAATTAGAGCCGCTGAAACTTATGCAAGCGTAGAACTCTCATTATTCATTAGGCTTGGCTTCGGCACTGGTATGCGCTTAGGAACACTTGCGGACATCAGAGTTGGGACAGTGAGCCGTGCTGCCCCATCCCCAACACTGAGGGGGTTCTACCTTTTAGCAGTGGGGCCCGGAGCTCATCCTCCTGTCGAAACAAAATTCGGGGTCACAGGTCAAGTATTGATTAGTGAGCGTGATCTATTAGATCTAAGGAATTACATCTACAGCCCTCGAAGATTGCGTCGAACCGCACTAGCAGCAGGCGAAGATCAAGATGCCGTGTTTCTCACAAGGTTTGGTAAGCGATACACATCCGAAAATGGTGCTCGCTCATTCAACGTTGAGCTTGGTCGCCTAAGGCGAAAAGCGAAGTTAAAAGGAATTGACGCACTAACTAATTTTCATTTCCATCGCACTAGATGTACCTTTGCAACGGAATTGGCGCGAGCGGGTTTGAAGCACCTAAGCGTAAGCGAAGCGATAATTTTAGTGAAAGGCGCCCTGTTACATAAAGAAGAAAAAACTACGTTGGGATATATAAAATTCATCGAAGCTCACTCAAAAATGTCGAGCCTTGCGAATGAGTTCACTCAAAAGTTCTTGAATATCACGCAAACCCATGAAACAGACAGAAAATAAAACCTCCGTAGATTTGGACTTCAAGATGCTGTCGTACGGCACTCATGAATGGCCGTGGAGCTTCGAAATTCTAACAAGGCCAGGCGGAGCTGCGACGCCTAGAAACCTTTATCCTGAATTTTTAAAAAACACTGAGGACAGCACCAAGATTCATGTAAGGCTGCCTTACGTAAGGCTACTACATGAACAAATAATGAATGACCATGCGAGAGGACTGAGACAGTTAACTATCATTACTCGGATAAGGTCTGTGATAGCTTTCTACTCTTGGGCAGATACAGTTGGCGTCGATATCACATATGAAAATTCGGAAATAGCATTCAGAGACTGGACTGAACACTTGGTGCATAGAGTTCAGATCAAAAAAGACATTCTACAAATGACGGCTTACAGAACCGCGAAAGCTATAGACCTGCTAATTGCCAGAATCAAAAACGTGCAAAAGGGCCCAATTCATAGGAGTCGATTGTCGGCGGCAAGTGTCAATAAACGAGTATTAGGAACGAAGGCGGACAAGCAGAACCTTGAAGAACTTTTTGAGTTTGGCAAGCTACTGAAACTACTCTCTGACAACTTGGATTACGAATCCATAATTAAACCACTACCTCTAATAATCAAGATCGATGACGAAATCATGCTGGAAGAATGGTCAGGATTCCCTAAGCCCATAGGACCGCGACCAGAAGAAAGTACAACACAAGGAAAGTACCGTTATAGGTACAGAAGCAAACGAATCGAGTACGACCCCACACTAAATACGCGACAACCGCTTGTCAATCTAAGAATTGAAGTCGAGCTTCTTATTTTTGTATCACAGACTGGGTTAAATTTCTCTCAGGCATATCGCCTTAAAAGAGGGAAATTCAGATTCAAAACTGCATCAGATGACTACGAGGTCTATAGGACCTACAAAGGGCGAAAACAGGGTGAGGCCGAATTTAGAATCTTCAAAGGATACAGGTCAATCTTTCAAAGATACCTAGAGTGGCTGGAAAAAATATGTCCAAGTGAAGAGGATAGGCTATTCCCATTCTCATCCAAACATCAGATCCCATCTATCCATACACCGCCTTCGTTTCATGCAATCAAGCACAGATGCAATTTACTAGGGATTAAATATATTCCACCCATCACCCTGCGTAATGCGCGAGTGAATTGGCTGTTGAGAATTAGTCGAGATCCAGAACTCTCCGCAGAAATGAGCCAGCATACTACTGAAGTACTGATTCAGATCTACGAGAAGCCGCATCATCAGTCGGCTGCGAGCGAGATTTCGTATTTCCACCGTTCTATGGAAGAACTCTCCGAACCACCTAGTCCCGGCGGTTGCGCAGCCTCATCCGGTCGTTTCCAACAGAATCAGCAAGAGCACAATGATGCACCCAAAGCGGATTGTATTAACTCGGCAGGCTGCTTTTTTTGCGAGCATCACAGAGATATTGATAGCTTCGACTATGTTTGGTCACTACTGACCTACAGATCCCTTAAAGTCCGCGAGATTGAAAGAGATCGCAGCCCAAAAATCGCACACCACGAACATCCCACTAAGCTAGTCATTGACCGAGTTACTCAGCGCCTCAAGGTTTTCGAGGCATCAAGTGATAAGCGAAGCATTTGGGTCAAGGAGGCCGAAGCCAGGATGCGGGAAGAAAGGTATCACCCTATGTTCGGCGGTCTAATTGAATTAATGGAGCTTAATTTTGGCTAGTGCACCTGAGCTTGGAAAGCTTGCGTTAGATATCCCCGACTACAACTCTAGCGCTGGAAACCATTTACCTCCAGAGTGGCCCCCTAGGAACGATTTCCCGATTGTAGTCGGTAGGGACGGCGAGACCATCAGTCGATTTGGAGACCAAATTTGGGATGTGTCAATTTGGGTTGGATATATATTTAGATTCAATTTTGGAGATACACCCAGGCGAAAAGATGACTTTGGAAACACACCAGAAAACAGCCTAACATTTAAGCTCATAATAATTTGGTGGCTCTATCGACCCGGAAAGATCAGAAAGCCCCGGCGCCTCATGGCGATATATACCGCTCTTCGACCAATGTTCGTAGCCTGTTCCAAAGAGGGGGTTTCAGCGCTAGATCTTTATAAATTCCCCGCAGTTCAGAATAAAATTTTCACGGAAGCATCAAAAGGCAGAAATAAAACCGTGATTATGATAGCTCACGAGATCTGGGAGTCCAGAGACGAACTCGGCTTTTATCTCTTGACGCCATGGGACATCGGTAAAATCGCAGTAACAATAGAAAAAAACGACAAAGTCAAACAAACGCCTTACATACCTCCTCGCATATGGCTTTATCAGGCCTCGCGATTGAGAGCCTGCCTTGAAGATTTTATGGCTAATCGGGAGGCAATTGCCAACTGTTTTAAATTTTGCCTGGATACTTATGCGCACAATGCAGGCTCATTGGCGAAAGCCTGTTCGCAGGATTTCCCAGCCCACTTAAGGCCTTTCAATGTCAATAACAAGCGCCACCATAAAAAGCACCCAGAAGCCATATACTTCAAAACCTTCTTTGAAGTATCCGACAAGTTTGGCATTACGGAACTTTTAGAACGCTGGGTCCCCAGAATGAAAAAAGGCGGAGCCGCATCATTTTCAGCGTACTTCAATTTAATCAGTTTGGTTGGCACTGCTTATCTGGTCAACTTCTCTCTAATGCGGATCGAAGAATCATTCTCACTAAAGACCAACTCCCTTTCCATTGAAAGAGATGAGAATACTGGAGAAGACATATACATTCTAACAGGCGTCACAACGAAGACCATACACGATGACGATGCAAGGTGGATTACGGCACCATCGGCTAAACTAGCAATAGACGCTCTATCAATCGTTGCTAAATTACGAATCCAGTGCGCTGTACTGAACCCCAACGTCCCAATTAGTGCTTCCGACACATCTGACCCTTACCTTTATCAGCGCCCCTATGAACCCTGGAGAAAAAAATCCAAGGGATTTGAATATACGCAAGATATCAGACCCACGGTAAGCTCATACGTGGCAACGCTTCAAAAAAACACCAAGTTATTTGATCCTAGCGAAATGCGAATCACAGACAGGGACCTTGAGTCTGCACTTCTAATCACGCCATCATTGAACCCTAAAGAGTATTTTGTCGGCAATGAATGGTCCCTGGGGTGGCACCAGCTTCGCCGAACCGGAGCGGTTAACATGGCAGGTTCCGGCATAGTTTCTGAGAGCGCCATGCAGTACCAGTTGAAGCACGCCACTCGGGCAATGACTCGTTACTACGGCAGTGGTCATTATCACCTTCGATTTGGTCTGAATAGTTCTGCGGTGAATGAATACGTTAGAACGATCTATGAAATGCTTGCGAAAGAGGTAACGCTAGTAACATCGCCGAGATTCATTAGCCCCCACGGTGAAAAGCGCAAAGAACAATTGCTCGCAGCCATTTCAGAAAAAGACCATAAAGCCCTTGTGTCTGAGGCAAGAAAAGGGCGAATAAATTATCGTCCTATGTTTTTAGGCGCGTGCATGAACGACGGGCCATGCGAGTATGGTGGATTTGAGCATGTTGCTAGGTGCGGAGGGCTAAATGGTAGTCAACCTTGTGAGTCCGCACTCTATGACAAAAACATGCTGCCCAGAATTCAGGCTTTGCGGGACAATCTGCAAACACGACTGAGCGGAGCTGAGGAAGGAAGCCCCTTAGAGACTTCACTTTCCATACAAAAACTAGCAGTGGAGAATGCAATTAATGTCATCAACCTCTCATGAGAAGCCTATGAGCCGTGCTGAAGGGGCGTTCCGCCAAGCTTTTGAAAGGTTGAAAGTTAACCAACCTCTCATTATTCCAAAAGGCTCTGCTGTAACGCAAAATAATGTGGCTCGCGAAGCAGGGGTTGATCCTTCTGCTTTAAAAAAATCGCGCTTCCCTGCACTGGTCGAAAGCATTCAAAACTGGGTATCAGATAACAACCAGCGAATGCAATCTGGTCAGTCTCAACGTGGCAAGAATTGTGGGCTTAGGGAGAGACTTGCATCAATGAAGGAACAGCGAGACAGAGCACTAAACCTTCTAGCGAATGCAGATGCACTGATACTGGAACTTTTACGGGAGAATGAGCGCCTTCAAGCAGGAAGACCTCCAAGTAACGTTAGTCCGCTGAATGCAAAATGATTACATAGCGCCGCCACCGGTATCTTCGAGTACATTGAGATCTTTTATAGTCGCAAACATCGACACTCTGCACTCGGTAATATAAGTCCAGCAGAGTTTGAGCGAAAATGCGCATAAACAGTGTCTACTTTTTGTGGACAGGACCAGGTGAATCGCCCCGGCTTTCCTAGACACTTTCCAGGCTCAGTAAATGTTGCCTTTCAAACTCTACCGGTGACAGCTGGTTGTTGAAACCGTGTCGGCGTTTTGGGTTGTAAAACATCTCGATGTAGTCGAACACGTCAGCGCGAGCATCCTGCCTAGTGCTGTAGATCTTTCGCCTAATCCGTTCCCGCTTCAGCAGTTGGAAAAAGCTTTCCGCTACCGCGTTGTCATGGCAGTTGCCACGTCGACTCATGCTGCCAAGCAAGTTGTTGGCTTTCAGAAAGCTCTGCCAGTCTCCGCTGCTGAACTGGCTACCCTGGACGCCCTTCTAAGTGTCAAGTGGATACTGTGCTTTGGTTGATGACGCTATTTCGCCTCTGGATGATGCCGTAGACCTCCCGTGCGATGTAACGCTTTAGGCACCGGATTGCTTCCAGCTTTGAATGTCCCTCTGAGAGACGTCGACTGACATAAGCCTGGGTTCGAGCGTCCGTCCGAAGCCGTCCAATAGCGATGATATGGAGCGCACTGTTTGCGGCGCGATCACCACCTCGATTCAGCCGATGTCGGGTGACCTTGCCTGAAGAGGCCTGGACCGGGCTAACCCCACATAAAGCAGCGAAGCTAGACTCTGAGCGGAAACGATCACTGTTGTCGCCTGCTGTCAGTAGAAGCTGAGCAGCGGACTCGTAACCAATGGCATTTCGGGCAACCAGCTCTGGGGCAAGATCATCAACCAAGGCTGCAATCATCACATCCAAATCCGCTATCTCGTCATGCAGTTCGAGATAACGCCGCCCCAGCGACTTCAGAGCAATCCGGTAGGCGGACGTGACCTGACGATAGCTTGATAGATCTGGACGCCATGCTGCCAGCGTTCTAATCAATTGCATGCGGGTCAACGTGCGTAATGACTCACGCAGATCATCAGGCGCACTAACGATAGTGTTCTGGATCAGCTGTAAGGTAACGCGCCTAGCTTGTATGGCCGTCTTACGACACACTTTGAGCACGCGTAACGATTCGACCATGCCGTCTCGTTTTTTTGGGGTAACTGTACGAACGCCTGCGAAAGCCGCATGTGCCGCATTTCCGGCATCAAGGGTGTCATCTTTGCCCCGCTTGCGCCTATCACTTTTATCAGGCGCAGTAACTTCAAGAACGGTGATCCCAGCCTGTTCCAAGTAGCGCAATAGGCCTGCACCGTACGTACCTGTGCACTCGATGCCCACTCGAACCACTTCACCAAACGAGCGCATCCACGTCAGCATTTGTTTGTAACCCTGACGAGTAGTCGCAAAGCTCTCACTGGCCAGGATACGATCCTGCTCGTCTACGACTGCGGCGACGTGCAGGTCTTTATGGGTATCTACACCGCCTACGACCTGTCTCGAAACACTGCTGATTTTGGCGTTGGGCATGACTGGTCACTCCGGTTCACCGATTACGAACAGAGCCGCTTCAACCGGACACCTGGACAAGACAGTAAAGTGACGTGACGTCAGGCCCTTCTTGGGTCACATGTGTCGGCAAGGCGGTCACCTTGACGTGCAGTGTTCCCGGATGGTCGACAGGTCCAGGGAAAGACACAAGGGTCGATCGGAGTGTGGGTCAGGCCATCCGAGACGCTCCACGACCAGATCATCCATCATCGGTCTATCGCTGTGTGAGTCAGACCACATGGAAACACTGGCCAGTACATTCTTACTGTCTGAGTGAATCATCACCCCCTGCTTTGGCTTGCGGCGCC
>NZ_NTMR01000046.1 GCF_002307495.1 Pseudomonas abyssi
GTCTCACTCTCATGCAAAGGTAAGATCAACCATTTAATTCGCTTACCCGTTATTCATAAATGCTCCTGATGTTATTGGCAGTTGTCATTGTGTGGTCGCATATATGTGCCAAGCGCGCCGGGCATAGCCAGGCACGCCTCAGTCATATTTCCACATGCCAAATAACGTCAGGGTGACTTGGAAATTACATTTCAGTCAGCGCGATGTCATTTATCTACTTTTGATTACGGCAACCTGTCCCGGCTGCCCGGTATTCAAGAATATTCAGATCGCCATTGGAGTCCTCGTAGGTCATCTGGGCCGGCATCACACCGCAGCTAGAGTCCGTCGGGGTAGTGGCCACGACCCTGGCGATATCGAGTTTCATGCCGTAGCGGTAGGGGCCATGCCGAGATAACGGGAAAATTCACTCACATCCATCCTAACTGATTGATTTATCAGAACATTTCCATGACGGGAATTTTTATGGAATCATAACGAGATCACGGAAAATTAAGACATTCAAACCATAAATGTTTGATTTCTAGGCTTTGTGTTGCTCTCACATGCTTGCGCATGTTCGCCCACCTTCAATTAGTCTCAAATGTGGGCTCGATGGCAGCTGTAAACTTTCCTCCCCTCGGAGGTGATGATCATGCGGCACGTTGCAATGCAGCCAACGGAAACGACTTCAGACGTTACCTGTGACGCTTGTTGCCAAAGCACAAGTATTGAAACCGCTCTGCAATCACTCGAACGACAACTCGTTTCACTGCGGGCTAATTGCAACGATGGGCGGGAAGTTGAGGCTTGCGGCATTCTCGCCGGAATTAGCGAGGACGCATGCATTAAATGAACGGCGTTGGGGCTTGCGGGCCTGGTTACCCGGCCAACGCGCATGCCCTCGAAATGGTTGTTTGTCCCTGTGGTTTTTGCCCCTTCGTAGTGATGGCTGTCTCCGTGCGGTATCACTTTGAGTCAGGCCTGCCGAGGAAACGTGAGTTCAAACGTGGTCCGACCGTCTTTGCTGGCGACGGCCACGTGGCCTTTGTGGAGGTTCATCACTGAGCGGACAATCGCTAGCCCCAATCCTGCCCCGCGAGGTTGTATGCCGTTAACGCGGTAAAAGCGGTCGAACAGATGTGGGAGATGATCCGATTCGATAGTCGCGCCATGATTGGTGACAGCCAGCGAGACGATGTCTACGTCCTCCTCAAGGATCTTAAGTTCGACCGTACTGCCAGTATTTGAATGCCGCAGCGCGTTGGATAGCAGGTTGGAAATGGCCCGCTGGACCATAAGTCGATTTCCCAAAATCATGGCATCGCCCGTTACTGTCGTAGCGACTCCCGCTTCTTCGGCAAGGACTTCGAAGTATTCACATACGCGCCTCGCCTCGCTTCCTAAAGATAATTGTTCGAGCTTCAGTGCTGGGCTGGCGTGGCTGGCCTGGGCGAGAAACAGCATGTCTGACACGATTCGATCCATGCGTTCGAGTTCTTCAACCGACGACTCGATCACCTCCCGATAATGCTCCTTGCTTCGCTCACGCACCAAAGTCACCTGCGCCTTGCCTATCAGGTTGTTCAGCGGAGTTTTTAACTCATGAGCCACATCGTCCGAGAATTGTGACAGTTGCTGAACGCCGTCATCGAGTCGATGAAGCATTACGTTGAGGCTGTGCGCCAATGCCTGGAGCTCTTGCGGAAGCCGATCGTTGCGGATTCGAGGTGATAGATCCTGTGTAGATACCTTAGTCGCCAAGGCCCGGAACTTGCGAAGCGGCCGCAAGCCATTTTGGGCGATTAGCCATCCAGCCAATCCGATCAATATCAGTAGCATCGGCACGGTCACTAAGGCCGAGCGCAGGAATGCAGCCACCAGCCGTTGATCGGCACTGCGATCTTGCGAAAGTAAAAGCGTCATTGAAGCCAGTCCCGGGACTTGGATTTGCTTGCGCCCGGTTAGCATCTGCACGCCATCTTTCGTTGTCCAGCCAAGATAGTCGCCGTCCCTGCTCACGAGATCCAGCTGCTGCGGCGCATTGGCGAATCGGCCGATACTGAAAATGGGTGATTTCGCTGTATCGCCGATGACCGTAATCGAAAGGTTGTCATGGCCGAGTACGGTATCGCTCAATGCGTGTTGCCAGGAGCGGCCCATACGGGCTTTGGTGTCTTCGAGGAGTCCATGATCGATCTGAGAGAGCTTGGCCGTCACTTCCTCCTGGGCGCGCAGTTCCAGTTGGCGCACCAGTACCCAGTAGCTCAGTGCAATCAGCAGCGCGACCAAAGCGGCGCCGGTCAGTGTGATTTGAAGCGCGAGACGCGATGCGAGGCTGAGTGGCTTCAAGGCCGCGCCTCCAGCACGTAGCCCACACCCCGGATGGTGTGTATCAGGCGATCGCCGAAGGGTTCGTCCACTTTCATCCGCAGGCGACGAATCGCAACATCCACCACATTGGTATCGCAGTCGAAATTGATGTCCCACACCATGGCAGTTATTTCCGTACGCGTGAGGACTTCGCCAGTCCGGCGCATGAGCAGATGCAATAACGCAAATTCTTTGCTGGTGAGGTCGATACGCTGACCGCTCCGGTAAGCCCTATGCCGGGCCGGGTCCAGTTCGAGGTCGGCTACACGCAGGTTGCTCGGAAGTGTGACTGCCTCGCCTCGCCGCAACAGTGTCCGGATACGAGCGAGCAGCTCAGGGAACTGAAACGGCTTGACCAGATAGTCATCAGCACCCAGCTCAAAACCGCGGACTTTTTGCTCTAGGCGGGCGTTGGCTGTCAGCATGATGACGCGTGTCTGTTTACGCCGCCTAATAAGTTCGAGCACCTCCCACCCATCCATGTTTGGCAGATTCACATCCAGTAGCACGATGTCATAGTCGTTCTGCAGTGCTAGGTGAAATCCATCGAGCCCATCACTTACGCAATCGACGATGTACCCACATTCGATAAGACCCTGCTGCAGGTATTCCGCAGCTTTGATTTCGTCTTCTACAACCAGGATGCGCATGTTTTCAGGTAACTCGGCAAGGGGGTGCGTGGTAAGCGGAACCAAAAATAATACATGTAGTAACTATAAGGTCAAGACGAAAGAGGCTTGGCTCTAGCGTGAAAGGCAGAGGCGAAATGATCTGCACAGGGAAGCGGGAAGCACTTTAACGCGGTAAAAGTCCTGCGGGGCCTGTCTTGCAAATTTGTAATCTACCGGTCATTTGGTTGACCCGCAGCCCAAGGAGGTGCACTTAAACAAAAAAAGGCGCCCTACGGGCGCCTGAAACACATCTTCAAACCAAGGGAGCACAAAAAGAAGATGTGGTGTTGCTCGTAGTGCTTCACAGGATCGAGAGCGGGTACTCGGCGATGAATCGAACCTCATTGAGGTCGGACTCGAAAGCAGTCGCCCGTGTTGTAGCCTGGCGCACCCGCAGAGAGAGGTCCTTGAACGAGCCTGTCTGTACAACGTAGCGTGCTTCGACGTCGCGTTCCCAGCGCTTCTGTCCGGTCAGAGGCGCGCCGTTATCGTCTTGGCGCATGTATACCTCATTTGCGTTGCTGTAATCGGCGCCCCAGCCGCGGGCGTAGCGAGTCATGAACGTAAGCCCAGGTATGCCGTAACCCGCCATGTTTAGGTCATAACGCAGCATCCAGGACTGCTCTTTAGGTGAGTTGAAATCACTGTACTGGATGGAGTTGTTCAGGTAGATCGAGTCAGCCTGGCGCAAGTAGTCAAAGTCGTTGTTACCGTTGTTTCGCTGATACGACGCCGTGACGGTGTGCGCGCCGAAGGCGACACCCAGGCTTGAGCTCCAGATGTTGTTGTCGAACTCGCCCAGTAATTCGCGGCCTTCGTCGGTTGCCTTGTAGTAGTTGAAACTGCCCAGCAACGCGACGACATCGGAAAGCGGATAGGTGGCCGATAGACCGAAGTAATGTTGGTTCCAGGCATCCTTGAGGCGGCTGGTATACAGGCTAAAACTGAGATTTT
>NZ_NTMR01000047.1 GCF_002307495.1 Pseudomonas abyssi
ATACAGGCTAAAACTGAGATTTTCGTTTACGCTATAGTCACCGCCTGCGTAGCCGAGCCAAGGGGCGTCGACGGCACCGCCATAAAACGTGACGAAGTCATCGTTCGTGTTGCTGGTATTGGGCTGGCTCATCGCGTGCAGGCGGCCGCCCTGGAGGGTGAGGTCGTCCAGCGAGTTGTTCACAACGGTGACACCCTTGAAAGACTCCGGCAGCAGCCGTGCGTCACCAAAGTGCACGACGGGAGTAGCGGGAAATACATCGCCTGCCTTGATCTCGGTGTCCAGCAAGCGTGCTTTCACCGCGCCCCCCACCCGTGTGAAGTCATCCTCAGGATCGCCGGCGCTGTCGTGGGGAAGCAGGTCGATGCTGCCGCCCGCACCGGAGCGCCCCGAACCGGAGTCGAGTTTGAGTCCGAGCATGGCGAAGGCGTCGACGCCAATCCCTACCGAGCCTTGGGTATATCCGGACTCGAAGAAGGCCATCAATCCGTGGGCCCATTCCTCGGAGTAGCCATTGCCGGTGGCACTCTCACCGTCGCGAAAATCTCGATTGAAATAATAGTTGCGATTTATCAGCGATAGCGTGCTGCCTTCGATGAAGCCGTCCGCTGTTTCCGATTGGGCTAAGACCGGGGCGCTGCCCAATGCCAGTGAAAGGGCTGTCAGTGAAAAAACGGCCTTTTTGCTCATGATGATGCTCCTTGTGTACGGCAGATCAGTGCTTGAATGACGCCTTTCGCCTTTTTGTTTTTTAGCGCTTGGCCATGTTCTCCCCCCCCGGATGACAGCAGGATTAGCGGTAAATGACTATTTTGTAATCTGAGGAATGGCATCGCTCACTCTCTCGATTACATATTTGTAATGTTTCGGTCACTCGATCGTTATCCACTCTTCTATAAAGTCACCACCCCATAGCGTCAGCTATCTTGCCGGCTTGGCAAGGCTGATAAAAAACGCTTATGTGTATTTGTTTAAACCTAAGGCGAATCACTATCGGAGTAGAGGCGCATGTGTTTAGCGTCTTGGCGGGGGTAGTTCTTATGATGGGATTCGACATCTAAACCAGGAAGTCATCGTTTTGTCTTGGATGAGAAAAATAGTTTTGCTGATGTTGCTAGCCTTGTTTCCATTGCAATCATCATGGGCAGTTGTAAGCACGAGTTGCAGTCATGAATATGGTTCGGCATCAAACCATCTTGGACATCATGAACATGCGCATGAATCTCTAGGTACGGACGAGGATGGATCGTCAAAAGCCGCAAAAAAAATCAGTCTGGATAGAGATTGTGTTTTCCATGGTGACCATATCAAGCCGCTTATAACGAAAGGGATCTGTACTGGTTCGGTATTATCAATGAGCTTGAAACCGTTTCTTTCTGCTAGCTACGCATCGGCTGAAGCGGGGCGTCCTGAGAAACCTAATTGGCGCATCAGTACAAAACCGGTGGGACGCCAAAGTAACCAGTAAGCGCCATTTATCTGTATCTTACGTCTCACAGAACCTTCCCTTTTTTAGGAGATTTCGGTGCGAAAAGTTCTTCTACCGCTGGGGTTGGCGACATTGTCGTGCAACCTTGCCTTTGCGAAGCCTTTAGAGTTGCCGACCTTCACACAGACCTTACCTGTCGGTGTGTCAAATACATTCCCCGTTGAGTCTGTCGATTCCATAAGCTTTCTACGCGCCTTGGAACTCGCTAGCTCTGCAAGCCCTGAACTGGCTGTTGCAAGACGTGAGCTGGCTGCTTCTCGCGCATTAATTAGCCAAGCCGGAGCACGTCCGAATCCAATATTGTCCGCTAGCCAGGAGGGAATCCGGGGCGATGCTCCGGAGACGACGCTTGAGCTGAGCCAAGAAATAGAGCTGGGCGGTAAACGTTCGGCTCGTATTGAGGCAGCGCAACGCGCCATGGACGTAGCGGCCGCTGACCTACAGGACGCTCAAGCTCGACTGAGGGGGGCAGTGATGGGCGCATATTACGATGTGCTTACTGCTCAAGAACGGCTGGAACTCGCCCAGGCTGCTTCAGATCTTGCGAAGCGAGCAGTGAACGTGGCCAATCGACGTGTGAGGGCCGGCATGGTCTCTCCCGTAGAGGAAACCCGGGCGCAGGTTGCGGCTACTGGCGTGCAAGTAGAGCTTGCCCAGGCCACAGCTGAACTCGAAGCTGCGCGCACTCGGCTGGCGGCCAACTGGGGAAATCCACAGCCACGCTTTGAGCGAGTAGAAGAGCCGGCAGAGGCAGTGCCTCCTCTTCCAGAGCTAGCTGAGCTTTACAGCCGTTTGAACGATTCCGCTCAACTAACCCGCGCGCGTCGGGAGGCTGAAAGACGTCGGGCTGCGCTGGAGCTGGAAAGGGCGAATCGCTTTTCTAACGTGACGGTTAGCGTAGGTGCCCAACGCTCAGATGAATATAACGGCACGCTGGGACTGGTGAGTATCTCGATGCCCTTGCCGTTGTTTGATCGAAACCAAGGCAACATCGGAGCAGCGCAGGAACGGGCCTACCAGGCCCAGGACGAGCTCAACGCCGTTCACATACGCCTGAAAAGCGAGCTTTCCCAAGCACACATGCGCCTGCGCACTGCTCGCCAGCAGTTTGAACTGTTGCGCAACGATATGCTCCCCAGTGCCCAAAGCGCTTATGAAGCTGCCAGCAAGGGGTTCGAACTTGGAAAATTCACGTTCCTTGACGTACTGGATGCTCAACGCACGCTTTTCCAAGCCCGCTCTCAGTTTCTGTCTGCGCTCTCGCAAGCTAATCAGGCGGCGGCAGAAATCTCGCGAATTGTCGGCGATGGGTCGGCCGTTATCACCTCGGCCACTCAGCCATAAGGAATCCATATGACAAGTAAATCGAACACATCTTCCTTGGCTGTTCACAAAAAACAGATTTTTTGGATCGTCGTCATATTAGGCGTGGCACTGGTGCTTGGTGGATTACTTCTTAGCAGTAGTCCTGCCGTGCCCAATGCGAGCGACGCGCATGGCGAGCATGGTGGCGCTTCGGAGCATGAAGATGAAGGGCATTCGGATGAGAATACCGAAGCCGAAGGAGGTCATGGCCATGATGAAGAAGGCGCCGATAGCGATCACGAGGTCGGTGCGGCAGAGAAAGATGAGCATGACGATGGCCCTGAGGGAGCGGCGCACGCTGAAGCAGCAGAGGTTGAACTCTCTGAGACCCAAATCCTAGCCGCGGGCATCTCGCTAGCAACCGCTCAGCCTGCGCAGATAAAAAGCGCAATCGAGCTGCCTGGCGAAATTACATTCAACCAAGACCGCACAGCGCAAGTTGTGCCTCGTCTCTCAGGTGTCGTTGAAGCGGTCAAAGTCGATTTGGGCGAACAGGTGAAACAGGGGCAAGTGCTTGCTGTGATCGCGAGTACCGACCTGTCGGAACGTAGAAGCGAGTTCTACGCGGCACAAAAACGTCTTGCATTGGCTCAGAAAACCTATCGACGCGAAAAGGAGCTGTGGGAAGAGCGTATTTCTGCAGAACAGGATTATTTACAGGCACAACAGGCTCTACGGGAAGCAGAGCTGACGGTTGCGAATGCAAAAGCACAGCTACAAGCGCTTGGTAGTGATGCTGGCAAGCCAGACGCATTGAGCCGCTACGAACTCAGGGCGCCGTTCGATGGGATGATCGTTGAGAAGGACATCACGCTCGGTGAGTCAGTCAATACCGACGACCAGATATTCATCATTTCCGATCTCTCTACCGTTTGGGCAGATATCAGCGTTCCTGCCAATGCACTCAGCGCGGTACGAGTCGGCAGCAACGCGGTTATCGAAGCCACAGCATTCGAGTCCAGTGCCAATGGCACCGTTTCTTATGTCGGCTCACTTGTTGGTCAGCAAAGCCGCGCCGCTACCGCCCGGGTCACGCTTCCGAACCCGGAAGGTGTTTGGCGTCCCGGCCTGTTCGTCAAAGTGCGGGTAGGCTCTGGCGGAGTGTCCGTGCCGGTTGCAGTCAAGCCCGATGCGATCCACACGTTGGAAGATAATCCGGTGGTGTTTGTACGGACCGACCATGGCTTTGCTGCTCAGCCAATCGTGACTGGTCGCGGCGATAGTGAAGCGGTTGAAATCAAGGAAGGTCTTCAGGCCGGAGTGCGCTATGCCTTGGCCAACAGTTTCATCATTAAGTCCGAGCTTGGCAAAGCCAGCGCCTCGCATGCTCACTGATACGGAGTTATAGACTGTGTTCGAACGTATCATTCGCTTTTCTATAGAGCATCGCTGGCTGGTTTTGCTAGCCGTGCTTGGCATGGCAGCGTTAGGAGCTTACAGCTACCAAAAGCTGCCTATCGATGCTGTCCCGGATATCACCAACGTACAGGTGCAAATCAACACTGCGGCGCCAGGTTATTCCCCGCTGGAAGTGGAGCAGCGTATTACCTACCCGCTCGAGACGGTAATGGCTGGGCTGCCCAAGCTCGAGCAGACACGATCCTTGTCTCGATATGGACTTTCTCAGATCACAGTTATTTTTGAGGAAGGCACTGACATCTATTTTGCCCGCCAACTTGTGAACGAGCGCCTGGGAGGGGCCAAAGATCAGCTCCCAGATGGCGTCACTCCAACACTTGGCCCTATTTCCACTGGGCTTGGCGAAATCTATTTTTGGACGGTTGAAGCTGAGGAAGGTGCCACCAAATCGGACGGTACGCCGTATACCCCTGCTGACTTGCGTGAGATTCAAGATTGGATCATCAAACCGCAAGTCCGAAATGTACCTGGTGTTACTGAGATCAATACGATCGGAGGATATGCAAAGGAATATCAGATCGCCCCCAACCCAGACACTTTGCGGTCGTTTGGACTAACACTACAAGATTTGATCGAGGCGGTTGAGCAAAACAATAACAATCTAGGTGCCGGATATATTGAAAAGCGCGGCGAGCAGTATCTTGTTCGAGCTCCAGGACAAATGCAGTCTGTGGAGGACATCCGCGATACCCTTATTAGCAACGTTGACGGTACCCCAGTGCGTATCCGCGACGTTGCGACGGTCGAGGTTGGAAAGGAGCTCCGCACTGGCGCAGCCACCGAGAATGGCCGCGAAGTGGTTCTAGGTACGGCTTTCATGCTTATCGGTGAAAATAGCCGGGTAGTTTCTAGGGCTGTCGATGACAAGATGAAAGAGATAAACCTTTCGCTTCCAGAGGGCGTAAAGGCGATTACTGTCTACGATCGAACTGTACTCGTAGACAAAGCTATATCCACCGTTAAGAAGAACCTCACTGAGGGTGCCATTCTTGTTGTGGTTATACTTTTTCTCTTCTTGGGCAATATCCGTGCGGCGATCCTAACCGCACTTGTTATACCGCTGGCGATGCTCTTTACGTTCACCGGCATGGTAGCCAACGAGGTCAGCGCCAACCTGATGAGCTTAGGCGCATTGGATTTCGGCATCATTATCGATGGTGCCGTGGTGATTGTTGAGAACTGCGTGCGTCGACTTGCTCACGCTCAGTCCCATCACGGGCGGGCATTAACGCTGTCCGAACGGCTTCATGAAGTGTTCGCTGCGGCAAAGGAAGTGCGTCGGCCTCTACTCTATGGGCAGCTGATCATTATGATCGTATATCTGCCGATATTCGCCCTTACAGGGGTAGAAGGTAAGATGTTCACGCCCATGGCGTTTACCGTAGTGACAGCGCTATTCGGGGCGATGATTCTCTCGGTGACGTTCGTCCCGGCAGCCGTTGCGCTCTTTATCGGCAAGCGTGTTACAGAGAAGGAAAACTTTCTAATCCGCAATGCTAAACGGGCCTACGCACCTGCATTCGATGCGGTGATGTCCAACAAGCCAGTAGTGCTCACCTTTGCCGTTGTTGCAGTTGTACTTTCCGGCCTCGTAGGGGCACGTATGGGCAGTGAATTCGTGCCTAGCCTCAACGAGGGGGACTTCGCTATCCAAGCCCTTCGTGTACCGGCTACCAGCCTTAGTCAGTCTGTCGAGATGCAGCAGCAGCTGGAGCGAAAGCTCATGGATGAGTTTCCGGAGATCGAGCGGATTTTTGCGCGCACAGGCACTGCGGAGGTGGCATCCGATGCCATGCCTCCAAACATCTCTGACGGGTACGTCATGCTGAAGCCACAAGAGCAGTGGCCGGATCCAGGCAAGTCGCGCGACGAACTCTTAAGCGAGGTCCAAGCATCCGCCGCTGAGTTACCGGGCAATAACTACGAGTTTTCCCAGCCTATTCAGCTGCGTTTCAACGAGTTGATTTCCGGTGTTCGTGCCGCTGTAGCCGTGAAAATCTATGGTGATGACATGGAGGTTCTTAACAGCACGGCGGCGGAAGTGTCCGAGGTGCTAGGACAAGTACCAGGCGCCTCCGAGGTTACGGTCGAGCAAACGACTGGCCTTCCTATGCTCACGATTGATATCGATCGCGATCAAATCGCACGATACGGCCTGAGTTTAGATACCGTCCAGCAAGCGGTTGCAGTAGCCATCGGGGGCCGAGAGGCAGGCACCTTGTTTCAAGGAGACCGGCGTTTCGATATCGTAGTTCGTTTACCGGACGAGATACGAAGCGATCTCGCCGCAATTGAGAGGCTCCCAATTGCCCTTCCAAGGGAATTAAACAGCGCCATAAGTTATATCCCCCTCGGCGAGGTGGCCACCCTGGATTTGGCCCCCGGTCCGAATCAGATCAGTAGAGAGGAAGGGAAACGGCGAATTGTTGTCAGTGCAAACGTCCGTGGTCGGGACATTGGATCATTCGTATCCGAGGCAGAACAGAAAATCCAGGCTCAGGTAGATATCCCGGCAGGTTATTGGATCGATTGGGGCGGTACCTTTGAGCAGCTTGAATCGGCAACGAAGCGGCTGCAGATTGTCGTCCCCGTGGCGCTGCTCCTGGTCTTCATTCTGCTTTTCATGATGTTCAACAATGTCAAAGACGGCTTGTTGGTCTTTACCGGGATTCCATTTGCGCTCACGGGAGGCATTGTTGCGCTGTGGCTCAGAGATATCCCATTGTCCATTTCAGCAGGTGTTGGCTTTATTGCTCTGTCAGGCGTCGCAGTTCTAAATGGCCTGGTAATGATCTCCTTCATCCGTAGCCTACGGGAGCAAGGTTTGCCTCTGGACACCGCGATCCGCGAGGGCGCTCTTACCCGGCTACGCCCGGTATTGATGACGGCCCTAGTGGCTTCACTCGGGTTCGTTCCAATGGCCTTGAATGTGGGTACCGGTGCAGAGGTGCAGCGCCCCCTTGCGACGGTGGTAATCGGGGGGATTCTCTCCTCAACGGTGCTAACGCTATTAGTTTTGCCGTTGCTCTACCAGATGGCTCATCGGCGCGAAGACGAATTGGAGGAGCAAGAAATCGCGCTAGCCGCCGACAGAACGAGCTAGATATCGGATGGCGGTACACAACGCCCCGTTCTTGCTAGCAAGCAAGAACGGGGCGTGTTGATTATCGGAGCGCTAAGTTCATTAGCGGCGCAGCGGGCAGTACAGCCTTGGTGGCGCAGGTCTGATGCATCTAAGCGGTAAATAAGAAACTTGCTCGCGCTAAGTGCTATGACCTGCGCTACATACGCCTCCTCGACCTGATGGCTTTCACCCAAGGTGAGCTGACGAAGGATTATGCGAGCAGCGGCTGACCTGCCCTGAACCGCCCCGGGTTTCGCG
>NZ_NTMR01000048.1 GCF_002307495.1 Pseudomonas abyssi
CGCCCGCGTAAACGGGGACCCTGGGTCTGTGCAAGCAATACGCCTTGCGCCTTGACCAAAAAATCAGCTTGCCGTGTGCTCTCCTTTCGCTAAAGTAGGAAGCACTTCACAAATTTCGCTGCAGCGCGAAGGCGTCAAAAACACCAGGGAGGGTGGAAATCGCATGATTTCATTCAATTTTTCTATGGATGCACTTTCGGTGTTATTCCAAGCGCACTAATTATGTGTTAGCGCTGCGTGCTCGATAGTCACTGTTAGGCGCAAAACCCATATGTATAGTTACTAGTCAATATAAGGGATGTTATGTCTGAGGGAATCCTAGATAAAATATCAAAACAAGCTCAAGGTTATTACAGAAACACTCCCGTAATTATACTGGGCAGTGGAGCCTCGGCTGCTTTTGGAATGTCCGGGATGGGGAAGCTGGCACAGCACCTTGTGGCGAACGTTGATGTGGGGGATTTACTTGGCGATGAAAAAGCTTCTTGGCATAGATTTTGTGAAAAACTAAAAGCGGGTATAGACCTAGAAACGGCGTTACATGATGTTCCATTGTCACATGAGCTAACTAGTAAGGTGGTTTCTGAAACATGGAACCTACTAGCGCCTGAGGATTTTACAGTATTTGAGGGCTCACTAAATAATTCCTCATTTTTCCCAGTGGGCAAGCTGTTGAGGCACATGTTTAGGAGTACGGCAACAGAGCTAAATATAATAACGACTAATTATGACAGATTGGCAGAATATGCATGCGAACAAGAAGGTATTCATCATTATAGCGGCTTCTCGCATGGCTACAGAGGCTATACGGTTAAGAAAGATTATTTGTCTTGCTCTAGGCAGGTGAATATTTGGAAAGTACATGGCTCTCTGGGTTGGTTCACTAATTCGGACGGTGTGATTGTATCTTTAAATAATATCAATAAAATTCCTGATGGTCTAACGCCGTTAATAGTGACGCCTGGTATTGAAAAGTACCGTAGCACTCATAAAGAGCCCTATAAAACAATCATTCATGAATCTGACGATGTAATGGATGACGCCACCGCGTATCTATGTGTTGGTTTTGGTTTTAATGATGAGCACATTCAAACGAAGCTAGTAAATAGGTGTGCAAACAATGGGGCTTCAGTAATTATTATAACTTATGAGTTGACTGAGGCCACGAAGGCGTTTATTGCTAGCAAAAGCACCAGTAAATATTTGGCTATCGAGGCGGCTGAGGGTAATAAATCGCAAATTTATAGCTCCCTGTTGGACGGGTCAGTAGAAGTAGAAGGCGAGTTCTGGTCGCTTAATGGTTTTATGAGTTTGATAATGTAAGGGAATATATGGCTATTTTTAATTTTAATGACGATGAGGCTTTGGGGAAAGTAGCATCTGTGGATACTGCAACTGTTGTTGTAGAGGTTAATGATGTAGATCTTTTAAAGAGGCTGCAAGTTAATAGGTTGGCTGTATTGCAGAGTAGTAAACCTGGGCAACATTTGATTGGAATTATCAATCAGGTGACAAGGAAAAAGCTAATACCTTCTGTCGCTGTAGAAGATGAAGAGCCTTCTGATGAACTAAATTTATGTAAAGTGGCATTGATTGGAACCTTGATTGATGCTGAAGGTACAAAAAGAAATATATTTCGCCGAACATTGGAAAGCGTGCCTGAAATTGATGCCAATTGTTTTGCATTGGAAGGCGAAAAGCTAACATCGTTCATGAGGGTCATATCACATGCGGAAGCTGATGGCAATTCATTAACATTAGGCAAATATACCTTGGATGAAAATGCAGTCGCTTACTTAAATGGTAATAAGTTTTTCCAGCGACATGCCTTTATCGGAGGGAGTACTGGTGCTGGTAAATCTTGGACTACAGCTAGGATTATTGAACAAGTTTCTCAGCTGAAAAACTCAAATGCTATAGTTTTTGACTTGCACGGTGAGTATTCTCCTTTGGATGGGGATAATATTAGGCACTTTAAAGTTGCAGGGCCAAGTGATATAGAGTTAAAGCGTACATTGGCGGACGGTGCTATATATTTGCCTTACTGGCTGCTGTCATATGAGGCATTGGTTTCATTGTTTGTTGATCGCAGTGACCAAAACGCGCCAAACCAAGCAATGTTAATGGCGAGAGAAGTCAATTCAGCTAAAACTAGATATCTAGAAGATGGTGGTCATCAAGATATTTTGGATAATTTTACAGTTGATAGTCCGGTTCCTTTTGACTTGTCATTATTGATACGTGAATTAAATGCCATCAATGTTGAACGTATACCTGGTGCCAGAGCGGGAGCCGATAAAGCTGGTGAATTTAATGGTAAATTAAGTAGGATGATTTCTCGTCTGGAGAATAAAATATCAGATCGTCGTTTAGGTTTTTTATTTCAAGGTGGGGAAGATGTTTTAAAGTTTGACTGGTTGAATAGGTTGGCTGATGCTCTTTTAGGAAGTAGTGATGAAAATGGAAGTGGAGGGGTTAAGATAATTAACTTTTCTGAAGTGCCGTCAGACGTGCTTCCGCTAATCGTTTCTTTAGTAGCTCGGCTTGCTTTTTCTGTGCAGCAGTGGACTCCTTCTGAAGAGCGTCACCCTGTCGCAATTTTATGTGATGAAGCCCATTTGTATATCCCGAATAAAAATGTGTCGGGAGCATCGGACGATATATCCATTCAGATTTTCGAACGCATTGCTAAAGAAGGTAGGAAGTACGGAGTTAGCTTGGTGGTTGTTACGCAAAGGCCATCGGAAGTGAATAAAACAATACTTAGCCAGTGCAGTAACTTTGTGGCTATGAGGCTAACCAATTCTGATGATCAATCTGTTATTAAGAAGCTACTCCCAGATAGCTTGGGTGGTTTTAGTGATATCTTGCCTACTTTAGATACTGGTGAAGCGCTTGTTGTCGGAGACGCAAGTTTATTGCCTAGTCGTATACGCATTGACGAGCCTAATAGGAAGCCGGATAGTGGTACCATCGAGTTCTGGAAGGAATGGCAAGGTGATGTGGCTGCTGGTCGGTTAAATAAAGCAGTAGATAACTGGAGAAAGCAAAATATTCAGTAATGTGCGCCTAATTTTTCGTTTAAGAGGATGAATGGTTGGCTTTTGCTTCTTTTTTTGCTGGTTTAAGTCAACTATTTTGTTACCTTTTAACGAGGCGTTAACGGTAAATCAGTATGGAGATATTACTGCTGATAATTTTGGGTCTTTATATTGCTTTGGGCATTGGATAACGACGCGCCACCATTTCGGAATCACATTTCGAGCGTTGTCGCTGTGAGCAGAACAGTGCTTAAGCTCAAGCCATATTCGGACGTCGCGCTCCATGAGTGAATACCTGAATTCATTTCAAACATTTCAGCGGCTTCAGGAAAATATTCGCCTGCTAGCGGAGCCGAGTTCCCAGCTGAGAGAGCCGGATGGTCGGACTTCTTCGTCATTGCCGCTAGCTGCTTTGGCTTATCCCGGACTCCCCTCGGAGTGATGCCTGGCCCCCCCCACACCAACCAAATCACGACCAAATCTACTCCCAAAGTATCATTCGTACCCCCCGATCCCGGTGTTTAACTGAGTCCGTCGGTTCCTGCCGACGCTGTAAACCCACGCAATAACAAGAGGATCGACCCATGTGGACTAAACCCAGCTATACCGACCTGCGCATTGGCTTTGAAGTCACCATGTACTTTGCCAACCGCTGAGTACCGGGCGCCCCGGTTTCCGGGGCGTTTAGGCACGCTGGCCGAGGACAGATCCCATGCATGTACAGATACTTGGTTCGGCTGCTGGCGGTGGTTTTCCGCAGTGGAACTGTAACTGCCGCAACTGCGACGGCTTGCGCCGTGGCACGCTGAACGCGAAAGCGCGTACCCAATCTTCCATTGCCTTGTCGGATGACGGGGTGAACTGGATTCTCTGCAACGCTTCCCCCGACATTCGTACCCAGCTGGAGCAGACGCCTGTGCTGCAACCGGCGCGCTCGGTGCGTGATACGGCGATCCGGGCGATTGTGCTGATGGACAGCCAGATTGATCACGTGACCGGGCTGCTGACCCTGCGTGAGGGTTGCCCGCACGAGGTCTGGTGTACCGATATGGTCCATGAGGACCTGCAGACCGGCTTCCCGCTGTTCCCGATGCTGAGCCATTGGAACGGTGGTTTGCAGCGCCGTCGGATCGGGCTGGGTGAGCCGTTCCGTATTCCGGCTTGCCCGGCGCTGGAGTTTTTGCCGATTCCGCTGCGCAGCGCGGCGCCGCCGTATTCGCCGCACCGCAACGACCCGCACCCCGGCGACAACATCGGCCTGCTGGTGCGCGACACCAACACTGGCGGGGTGCTGTTTTATGCGCCGGGCCTCGGCCAGCCGGATGACGGGTTGCTGGCGACCATGCGCGATGCCGATTGCCTGCTGGTGGACGGCACCCTGTGGCGCGACGACGAGATGGCCTTTGCTGGCGTGGGCGACAAGCTCGGCAGCGAGATGGGCCACCTGCAGCAGAGTGGGCCGGGCGGGATGATCGAGCTGCTGGATGCGCAGCCGGCTAGCCGCAAGGTGCTCATTCATATCAACAACACCAATCCGATCCTGGACGAGGACTCTGCCGAGCGCGCCGAACTGGTTGCGCATGGCATTGAGGTCGCCCATGACGGTATGCAGATCGTTCTGTAAGGAGGCCGCCATGCAGCGCGAGCCGATGAGTATTGCCGAATTTGAGCAGGCCCTGCGCGACAAGGGCCGCTACTACCACATTCATCACCCGTTCCACGTTGCCATGTACGACGGCAGCGCCACCCGCGAGCAGATTCAGGGTTGGGTGGCGAATCGTTTTTACTATCAGGTCTGCATTCCGGTGAAGGACGCGGCGATTCTGGCCAACTGCCCGGACCGCGACACCCGCCGCGAGTGGATTCAGCGCATCATCGACCACGATGGCGAGCCGGGCAGCGAGGGCGGTATCGAGGCCTGGCTGCGCCTCGGCGAGGCCGTGGGGCTGGACCGCGAGGTGTTGCTGTCCCAGGAGCTGGTGCTGCCGGGCGTGCGCTTTGCGGTGGATGCTTACGTCAACTTCGCCCGCCGGGCCAGCTGGCAGGAGGCGGCCAGTTCGTCGCTGACCGAGCTGTTTGCCCCGCACATTCACCAGTCGCGGCTGGACAGCTGGCCGCAGCATTACCCGTGGATCGATCCGACCGGGTACGACTATTTCCGCAAGCGTCTGAAAGAGGCCCGCCGCGACGTCGAGCACGGCCTGCGCATTACCCTGCATCACTACACCACCTGGGAGGCGCAGCAGCGCATGCTGGAGATTCTGCAGTTCAAGCTGGACGTGCTCTGGAGCATGCTCGACGCCATGACCATGGCCTTTGAACTGGAGCGCCCGCCGTATCACACGGTCACGGCCGACAGGGCCTGGCACCGGGGGATTGCGCTATGAATCCGGTGGTGCGCGATAACACGCCGGTGCTGCGCCCCGGCTTTCGTCTGCAATGGGAACCGGTACAGAACAGCCACGTGCTGCTCTACCCGGAGGGCATGGTCAAGCTGAACGAGAGCGCCGCCGAGGTGCTGTTGCTGGTGGATGGCAAGCGGCCGGTCGCCGACATCATCGACACGCTGACAGACAAGTTTCCCAATGTGCCGGGACTGGACGAAGACGTTCTGGCCTTTATCGAGGTGGCCCATGCTCAACACTGGCTCCACATCCGCTGAACAGGGGCCACCGCTGTGGCTGCTGGCCGAGCTGACCTACCGCTGCCCGCTGCAGTGCCCGTACTGCTCGAACCCGCTGGAGTTTGCCAACCACAAGGGTGAGTTGAGCACCGCCCAGTGGATCGACGTATTCACCCAGGCGCGAGCGCTGGGCGCGGCGCAGCTGGGTTTTTCCGGTGGCGAGCCGCTGGTGCGCGAAGACCTTGCCGAGCTGATCGGCGCGGCGCGAGAGCTGGGCTTTTACACCAACCTGATCACCTCCGGCATGGGGCTGACCGAGGCCAAGATCGAAGCCTTCCGCGAGGCCGGGCTGGATCATATCCAGATCAGTTTTCAGGCCTCCGATGCCGAGATCAACAACATGCTGGCCGGCTCGCGCAAGGCGTTCGAGCAGAAGCTGGCGATGGCGCGGGCGGTCAAGGCGGCGGGTTACCCGATGGTGCTCAACTTCGTGACCCATCGGCATAACATCGACCAGATTGACCGCATCATCGAGCTGTGCGTGGCGCTGGAGGCCGATTTTGTCGAGCTGGCGACCTGTCAGTACTACGGCTGGGCGCACCTGAACCGCGCCGGGCTGCTGCCGACCAAGGCGCAGCTGGATCACGCCGAGCTGGTCACCAACCAATGGCGCGAGAAGCTGGCCGAGCAGGGCAATCCGTGCAAGCTGATTCTGGTCACCCCCGATTACTACGAGGAGCGCCCCAAGGGCTGCATGAATGGTTGGGGCAATATCTTCCTGACCATCACCCCGGACGGCACCGCGCTGCCGTGCCACAGCGCGCGGCAGCTACCGGTCAGCTTCCCCAGCGTGACCGAGCACAGCCTGTCGCACATCTGGTATGACTCTTTCGGTTTCAATCGTTTCCGCGGCTATGATTGGATGAGCGAGCCGTGCCGGTCCTGCGACGAGAAGGAGAAGGACTTTGGCGGCTGTCGCTGTCAGGCGTATTTGCTGACGGGTGATGCCACTCAGGCGGACCCGGTGTGCAGTAAATCGCCACACCATCACAAGATTCTGCAGGCCAGAGCCGAAGCAGAGCTGCCCCAGCCGGGGATAGAGGAGTTGACCTTCCGCAATGAACGTACCTCGAGGATCATCTGCAAGGCCTGATGTAACCGTGCCCGGCCGCTGGCCGAGCGACTTCAGCGCAGCGCAGGCGGTCGCCGCCAGCGCTGACTACAGCGATCTGTGCTGCGCCGATGGCGCGCTCTGGTGGCTGACCTTCCGCCCGCAGCAGGGTGACAGCGTGCTGCAGCGTTGGCAGGACGGCGTCACTCGCACCATTACCCCCCAAGGCCATTCCGTACGCAGCCGCGTGTATGAGTACGGCGGCGGCAGCTTCTGCGTGCTGCCCGGCGAGTACGAGCCCGACTGCCTGCTGGTGTTCGTCAACGAAGCCGACCAGCAGCTGTATCTGCAATGCCCGGAAGGCCAACGCCTTGAACCCCTGACCCAACACCCTGAGTGCCGCTACGGTGGGCTCTGCGCCGACCTTGCGCGCCGCCGCGTGCTGGCGGTGGAAGAGGCGCACCTGCCGGGGCGGGTGGAGCACCGGCTGGTCGCCATCGGGCTGGATGGCTCGCGCCAACTGCTCGCCAGCGGCGCTGACTTCTACCACAGCCCGCAGGTCAGCGATTGCGGCACCCAACTGGCCTGGATCGAATGGGATCGCCCCGACCTGAGCTGGACTCGTACCCGGCTGATGCTGGCAACCCTGGCGGCCGACGGCAGCGTGGCTCAGGTGCAATCGCAGGGCGGGGCGGATGAAGCGCTGCAGCAGCCGCGCTTTGATGCCAGCGGCCAGCTGTGCTGCCTGTCTGATCGCAGTGGCTATTGGGTGCCGTGGCTGTTTGCAGCTGACGGCCCGCGCAAGTTGCCGGCGATTGCCGCCGATCACGCGCCCGCACCGTGGCAGCAGGGCAGCAACACCTGGCTGCCGCTGACTGACGGCTGGATGGCGCTGAGCTGGAGCGAGGCCGGGTACGGTCACTTGGCGCTGCGCCATTCGGTCAGCGCCGAAGAGCGGCGGCTGGCCCACGCCTACAGCCGCTTTCGTCACCTGTGCAGCGACGGCAAGGCGCTGTATTGCATCGGCGCCTCGCCCAGCTGCACCGCCGCCATTCTGCGCATTGAACTGGCCACCGGTGAACTGACCCGCCTGCTGGGCGAAGACAGTGCGCTGGACGCCGCTGATCTGTCGCGCCCCGAGCGGCTGCTGTATCTGAGCGCGGGCGGCGAGAGTGCCCACGGCTTTTTCTACCCGCCGCGCAACCATGCCCAGCATCTGGATCAGCCGCCACCGTTGCTGATCTTCACCCACGGTGGGCCGACGTCGGCCTGCTATCCGGTGCTGGATAATCGCATCCAGTTCTGGACCCAGCGCGGCTTTGCCGTCGCCGACCTCAACTACCGCGGCAGCACCGGATTTGGCCGCGCCTACCGCCAGCGCCTGCAGGGCTATTGGGGCGTGACCGACGTGGAAGACGTGCTGGCGGCGGTCGACTATCTTGGCCAGCAGGGCAGCATCAACCCGGCGCAGGTGTTTATTCGCGGCTCCAGTGCCGGCGGCTACACCACCCTGTGCTCGCTGGTGGCCGGGGCCGGGCGCTTCCGCGCGGCGGCCAGTCTGTATGGTGTGAGTGATCCGCTACAGCTGCGCGCGGTGACCCACAAGTTTGAAGCCGACTACATCGACTGGCTGATCGGCGACCCCGACACCCAGCCAGACCGCCACGTCGAACGCTCTCCACTGGCCCAGGCCGACCGCATTCGCACTCCGGTGATCTTCTTCCAGGGCCTGCGCGACGCGGTGGTGCTGCCCAGCCAGACCGAACAGATGGTCGCCGCGCTGGACGACAACGGCGTACCCGTGCACTGCGTCACCTTCGCCGACGAACGCCACGGCTTCCGCCAGGCCGCGCATCTGGCGCAGGTGCTGGAAGAGGAGTTGGCGTTTTATCAGGCGTGGTTGTGATACGGAGAGCCCCTGACGCGAACGGCACGCCTCATTACTTCGTCATCCTCGCGCAAGCGCACTGCTGTCCGGAATAA
>NZ_NTMR01000049.1 GCF_002307495.1 Pseudomonas abyssi
CAGGTGCGGTTTGCTACGTTCGAACTTCTCTTTAGCCATCGAGAGATCCCCTATTCGTGAGAGCAATGCGCGTGTCACGCGACCATTAAATAAAAGGCAGATATTCGCATATCTGCCTTGATATTGGAGCTCATGAGCGGATTTGAACCGCTGACCTCACCCTTACCAAGGGTGTGCTCTACCAACTGAGCTACATGAGCTTACACACCATTGCATGGTCAGACTGGAGCGGGTAGCGGGAATCGAACCCGCACCATCAGCTTGGAAGGCTGAGGTTCTACCATTGAACTATACCCGCCAAGTAGCCTGACTACGCGAAATCTGGTGGAGGGGGAAGGATTCGAACCTTCGAAGGCTAAGCCGTCAGATTTACAGTCTGATCCCTTTGACCGCTCGGGAACCCCTCCGTAAAAGAGGCGCCATTTTCATCACTTGGCGACCCCCTGTCAACACTTTTGTTAGCAAAAACACTTACTTGAACCATGTTTCTGCCAACGCAGACCCAATCAGCAAAAAGGGTCGTCGTGAAGCGGGCGCAATTCTAGGGCAACTCGCCCAACTTGGCAACGGGGGAACAAGCCTGATATTGATGTTGCAGGGCAGGAAAGTCATTGCGCAGACGCCCAAGTAGCGCCTGATCCACCAGGCGCCTGGCCGCAGGCTGCACCTGCACCAGGTACTGACTGCGCATCTTGTCTACCGACTCAACTCGCACATCATTGCCGTCGGCGAGTAATTGCGCCTGCCGCGCCTCGGCGTAATCCAGACGGGAAAACACACCCAGGGAGATATTGCCCGCCAGCGGACCACGGGTAATGACAAAGCTCTCGATGCCCTGCTCCTGCAGCAGCGACAGCCGAGCCAGGGCATCGACACTGCCGCCCGAGACGGGCATGACCAGCCAGTAATCGGTACTGCCGACCACGTCATCCTCAATCAGTCCGGCCTGCACGTCCAGAGCCAGCAGCCGCTGCAGCAACTGCTCGGCCTCTCGGCGCTCAGCGAACACGCCCAAGGTGATGCACAACGCGGCCGGCGGCGCCTCTTCAACGATCTCCGAGCGCGCAATCGGCGCAGTCTCCGCCAGCGAACCTGCGCTGGCGGCTGGCACCTGCTCCACCCCGCCCAGCTCTTGCGCGGGCAGCACGCTGTCGGGCCTGACGCTGGCGGCCTGCAACTGCCACAGCGCGTAAAGAATGTTGAGCAGCAGCAGAAACAGAAACAGCGAACGCATCAATCGATCTCCATGGGACACGCCAGCGCCAGACCATCGAATACAAGGTCGCTAATAATGTGGCAGCTCTGGGGCAAGGCTTCGGCCATGCGCTCGGCGTCACCACCGGTGAGGATGACCACCATTTCATCCCCCAGCGCCTGGCGGGCTACGCGTAGCTGCTCACGCACAAAGCCGACCAGCATCAGGTCACAGCCAAACTCGACCGCCTCCGCAGTACTGTCGCCCGGGCGCGGGGTTGCCAGGTCGCCACGCAGCGACTGTTCATAACGAATCAGCCGGGTGTGACGCTTCAAACTGCCGCGCAGCAACTTGCTGCCCGGGGCGATGTAACCGCCCAGATGCTGTCCGCCGGCATTGACGAAGTCGACCGTCACCGCTGTGCCAAGATCAATCACCACACAGGCGCGCCGACAGAGATGGTAGCCAGCAACCAGCGCCAACCAGCGATCCATGCCCAGCTTGGTGTAATCGGCATAGCCGTTGCGCACACCAGCCAGCTCGGCAGCACTGCGCGCCAGGACCGGATGCAACTTCAGCCAACTGGTCAACTGGTCCAGCACCACCTGATTCTCTTCCGCCGACCGCACGGACACCAGACGACAGCCGTGTATCTCACGCTCCTGCCCGCCCAGCAGGCGCTGCAGCTCAACCAGGTCCGGCGCCATATCGCGATCGCGCACACGCCCCTCCCGATCAAGCAGGCGCCATTTGATCAGGGTATTCCCGCAGTCCAGCTCAAGTAGCATCGTTCAACCTCAAACTGACCTCTCCCCCACTGATCTCCTGCACACCCTGCTCCTGCTGCAGCACGAGCGCGCCGCGCGCATTGACGCCGGCAGACAGGCCTAGTTGCTGCTGACTACCAGACACCACACGCACCGGCTGCCCGGCCCAGGCATCGCGCTGCTGCCACGCTTCACGGAAAGGGGCAAAGCCTTCGGCACGGAAGACATCCATCGCCGGCGCCAGACGTCGCAAGAACGCAGCCACCAGCTGGTTGCGATCCAGCGTCGCCGATTGCCCGGTTCGATAAAGCGAGGTCCAGGCCTGGTCCACCGCCTCAGCGGAATCCATCAGCACATTGACGCCGACACCGATAACGACCAGCGCCTCGCCGGTCAGATCGCCACTGATCTCCAGCAAAATGCCGGCCAGCTTGGCGCCGCCCAACAGCACGTCATTGGGCCACTTGAGCTGACACCCCTTGTAGCCAAGGTCTTCCAGGCCCTGCACCAGACAAAGGCCAACCAGCAGGCTCAACCCTTCAAGACCGTGGGCACCGCCGGAAACCGGCTCCACGATGGACAGGTAGATGTTCTGCGCGTAGGGACTACTCCAGGGCCGCCCGCGGCGGCCGCGGCCAGCCGTCTGCTGCTCAGCCAGCACGATCAGGGGGCGCGGCGCACCCGGGGCCAGACGGCGCTGCGCCTCGGCGTTGGTCGAGTCAACCTGCTGATGCAGGTGCCACTCCCAGCGCTCAGCCAATACAGCCGGCAGCAGGGAGCGGATCGCCGCCGCATCGAGCAAACAGGCACCACGCGGCACGCGATAGCCTTTGCCTCGCACACGCTGCAAGGGGTAACCCTGCTCCTCCAGGCGCTTCAGCGCCTTCCAGATAGCAGCGCGGCTAACGCCCAGCGTCTCGCCCAGCGCTTCGCCAGAATGAAAGCGCCCGTCAGCCAGCCGTGTGAGTATCGCGCCGAGCATCTATGCTGTTACCTTTTGAAATGAACGGCACATGATAACGCCGGGGCGCGCGACCGGCTATCCTCGCGTTTTGCGGCGCCACCAGGGCCGCGCCAACTCCTCCAGCGCATCGCTACGGGTAATCCCTGCGTCCTGCAGCTGCGCAGCACTCATGCCCGCCAGTAATGCATGCTCGTAACGACGGCGCCGCCAGCGACGCCAAACCTCGATAAACCGCACTATCCCTCGCATCTCGGTGTCTCCACTCACCACCAAACCATGGCTAAAGTCTGGCGAGCGGCTTAAGATCAATCCAACGAATGTTTTTTATGCAATGCATCCGGAGAATTGATCAATGGCGCACTTTCCGACCATCGATAGCGAGCTGCTGCGCACCTTTACCGTGATCGCCGACCAGGGCGGCTTCACCCGCGCGGCCGATCAACTCAATCGCACCCAGTCAGCCGTCAGCATGCAGATGAAGCGATTGGAAGAAGATGTTGTTCAACGCCCTCTGTTCAGCCGGGAAGGGCGGCAGGTTCAGCTGACGGCAGAGGGAGAGCTACTGCTGGGATATGCGCGACGTATCTTGCGCCTGCAGGGAGAAGCACTGAACAGTCTGCGCACACCGGACATGGTCGGGCTGGTACGCATCGGTACGCCAGACGACTACGTTGCGCGCTTTCTGCCGGGCGTCCTGGCGCGTTTCGCACACAGCTTTCCGCTGGTTCAGGTGGAAATGCACTGCGAGCCGTCGACACAGCTACTGCAGCGCCATGATCTGGATCTGACCATTGTTACCCGCGAACCGGGCAAGGAGATTGGCGAGCTGCTACGCCAGGAGCAACTGGTCTGGGCCCAGGCCACGGGCGCCGGGCTACAGCATCTGGAGCAGCTGCCTTTGGCCATGTTCAACGGGGACTGTTTCTGCAGGCACTGGGCCTGCAATGCGCTGGAAGCACAGCAACGCAATTACCGCATCGCCTACACCAGCCCGAGCCTGTCGGCCATTTTTGCCGTGGTCGGCGCAGGCTTGGCGATCACGGCCCAGCCGCGCAGCCTTATTCCTGACAGCATGCAGATGCTCGGCCCGAACGAAGGCCTGCCGGAAATGCCGCAGGCGAGCATCGTATTGCTGCGCGACTCACGACGCAGTTCCGCCGCCAGCGAATCACTGGCAGCGCACATTATCGAAGGCTTTCGCCACTAGGGAAGCACATCAGCCCCAGTAAAGCGTCTGCGGTTGTGTGTGCCCGGCAACGAACAGGTGCCCGACATCCGGCACGGCGAAACAGCGGTCGCCGCGACGTGGCTGCCAGCTATGATATTCGGCATGGGTGATACCGACCTCCCACAAGGTATCGCACTGCCAGCCGCAGGGACGCAGCTCCAGCCGCACCTCGGCACCAATCAGGTTGATCGCCTCAACCTGCAGCGGCAGATGCGCGTGCCCGACCGGACTTAGCTGCAGGCGCACCTCGTGCGGTCGCAGATAGAGCTGCGCCTCACCCGCTGCCGCCGGCTCTTCCGGGAACTGCACCCAGGCGTCACCACTTGCCAGCCGATTACCTACAAGCGAACCTTGAAGCACATTGACGTGCCCCAGAAAATCAAACACAAAACGCGAGTCAGGCTTGGCATAAAGCGCCTCCGGCGTATCAACCTGCTCGATATGTCCGGCGCTCATCACCACAACCCGGTCGGACAACTCCAGCGCCTCTTCCTGGTCATGGGTAACAAACACACTGGTGAAATTGAGTTCGTCATGCAGGCTGCGCAGCCAACGGCGCAGATCCTTGCGCACGCGAGCGTCCAGGGCTCCGAAGGGCTCGTCCAGCAGCAACACTTGAGGCTGCATCGCCAGCGCGCGCGCCAGCGCGATACGCTGTTTCTGCCCGCCGGATAGCTGGGCCGGAAAGCGATCAGCCAAATGCGACAGTTGCACCATCTCCAGCAGATTGCCAACGCGCTGGCGAATCTCCGCAGCGGACGGACGCTGCTTACGCGGCAACACGTCCAGACCGAAGGCAATATTCTGCGCAACGGTCATATGCCGGAACAACGCATAATGCTGGAACACAAACCCCACCCGACGCTCACGCACGTGCCGGCGGGTGACATCCTCACCGTGGAATAGAATCCGCCCGCTGTCGGCACTCTCAAGGCCGGCGATAATCCGCAGCAGTGTGGTTTTACCGGAGCCGGAGGGACCCAGCAGGCCGATCAACTCCCCGTCCGGGATATCCAGCTCGATCCCCTGCAGCGCCTTGAAGGCGCCGAAGGACTTGTCGATTTGCTCGAGGGTAATGCTCATGTAGTTCGATCCGATTGAGTGCTCACCGGCCGCATCTGGCGGGCCTGCCGCCACTCCACTGCGCTTTTGATCAACAGGGTCAGCAAGGCGATACCAGCCAGCAGAGACGCGCTGGCAAAAGCGCCGACCGCATTGTAATCCTGATACAGCAGCTCGACGTGCAACGGCAGGGTATTGGTCTGGCCACGAATGTTGCCCGAGACCACAGACACGGCGCCAAACTCGCCGACGGCGCGTGCATTGGTCAGCACAACGCCGTAAAGCAGCGCCCACTGAATGTTGGGCAGGGTAATCTTGCGAAACAGCTGCCAGCCGGAAGCGCCAAGCACCACACCGGCCTCCTCTTCCTCCCGCCCCTGCTGCTGCATGAGAGGAATCAGCTCACGCGCGACAAAGGGGCAGGTGACAAAGACCGTTACCATCACGATACCCGGCCAGGAGAACATCAGCTGGACATCCCGATCCATCAACCAGCCGCCGAGCCAGCCGTTGCTGCCGTACAACAGCAGATACAGCAGACCCGCCACCACCGGCGAGACGGCGAAGGGGATATCGATCAGGGTAATCAACGCCTTGCGACCAGGGAACTCGAAGCGCGTCACCAGCCAGGCAAGGAAGGTCCCGAACACCAGGTTGATCGGCACGGTCAGCGCGGCAACAAACAGCGTCAAGCCGATCGCGTGGAGCGTGTACTCATCGGTCAGGTTATCCCAGAACGTCGCCGCGCCCGCAGAGAACGCCTGGCTGAAGATCATCACCAGAGGTACGACCAACAGCAGGACAACCAGCAGTAGCGCAAACCCGATCAGCGACCATTTGATCCAGGGCTGATCACCCGCCCGCAAGCGGCCTTGAGATTTCATAGCCCTCCCTCAGCGGCCATGCAGACGGCGCAGATAACGCGCCTGCCACAGGTTGATTGCCAGCAGCAGCACCAGCGAGGCGATCAGCACCACGGAAGCGATCGCGCTCGCCGCACCGTAATCAAATTCCTGCAGACGGATAAAGATCATCAGACTGGTGATCTCACTGACATACGGCATATTGCCGGCAATAAAGATCACCGCACCAAATTCACCCAGGCTGCGGGTGAACGACAGGGCAACCCCGGTCATCAGCGCGGGCCAGAGGCTGGGAAAAAGAATTCGGCGAAAGACCGCGAGATCGGAAGCCCCCATGCTGATGGCAGCCTCCTCATCCTCGACCGGCAGGTCCTCCAGTACCGGCTGCACGGTACGCACCACAAAAGGCAGACTGGTAAAGGACATGGCAACGACAATACCCAACGGCGTGAAGGCCACCTTGATACCCAGTTCCGCCAGCAGCTGGCCATACCAGCCGTTCTCGGCAAATAGCGCCGCCAGCGTAATACCGGCGACGGCTGTCGGCAATGCAAAGGGCAAATCGATCAGCGCATCGATCAGCCGCTTGCCCGGGAATTCGTAGCGCACCAGTACCCAGGCCAGCAGTAAACCGGCGATACCATTGAACAATGAGGCAATACCGGCGGCCCACAGCGTGACCTTGTAGGAGGCGACAACACGCTCGTCGGTGATGACGCCCCAGTATTGCTCCCAGCTCATGCCTGCGGTCTGAACCAGCAAGCCGGTCACAGGGAGCAGCAGGATAAGGCTGATAAACAGCAGCGATATCCCCATACTCAACGCGAATCCCGGCAACACACGTTTGCCGGGATTGCGACGTAGCGGCGACCAACGGCCGCCTGACAGCTCACTCATGCTGATTCTCTCAGCGGCGCTGCAGCTGATCCAGCTTGCCGCCGCTAGCAAAATGCTCAGTCATCGCGGTTTTCCAGTCACCGGCAATCGCCTCGATCGGCAACAGCTCCAGCTCGGGAAAGCGATCAGCAAATTCCGCCTTCACCGTCTCATCGTGTACGCGGTAATTGAAACCGGCGATCAGGCGTTGCGCCTCTTCGCTATACAGATATTCCAGATACGCTTTGGCGACATCAGTTGTCTCGTTGCGCTCGACACTGCGGTCAATCCAGGTGACAGGGAACTCCGCCAGGAAGCTCACCTTGGGCACCACCACCTGATACTCGCCGTCGGACTGGGCGGCGATGTTGTTCACTTCAGATTCGAAGGTCAGCAGGACATCACCGATGCCGCGCTCAACGAAGGTGGTGGTCGCGCCACGTCCGCCCGTATCGAATACCGCGACGTTGCCGAGAAACTCACGCAGGTAGTTGTCGATGGCTTCCTGATCATCACCAAAGGTTTTCTGCGCATAGCCCAGCGCAGCCAGGTAGGTATAACGGCCGTTGCCCGAGGTTTTCGGGTTGGGCAGCACAGAACTCACGTCATCGCGAACCAGGTCATCCCAGTTCTGAATGTTCTTCGGGTTGCCCGCGCGCACCAGGAAGGCCATCGTCGAATAATAAGGAGAGCTGGCGTTAGGCAGACGCTCGCGCCAGTCCGCAGGAATCAAGTTGCCGCGCTCATGCAGGATATCGACATCGGTCACCTGGTTGTAGGTCACCACATCTGCCCGCAGCCCCTGGATAATTGCTTGCGCCTGCTTGGAGGAGCCACCATGGGACTGGTTAATCTCGATGGTCTTGCCGGTCTCCTGCTGCCAGTGCTCGGCGAACAGCTCGTTATACGAAGCAAACAGCTCGCGAGCGATATCGTAAGAGGAGTTCAGCAGTTCCTGGTCGGCGGCCTGTGCCGATGCGACACCGAGACCACTGGTGACCGTCAGTGCCACGACCAGCTGTTTGATCAGTTTACGCGGGGATTGCAACATGTCTGTCTCCAACTGCACAGGGCCGCTTGGGCGAGCACCTTTCTCAATGGGCGCCCAGATTACCGCCCAGCATCAGTTAGAACAACAAGCAGGTTAGACGGATTTGCTTATTACTTCTAACGCTAAAGCATAAGCCCGCCACCCGCCCAGAACTTTTCCGCGCGCACAAAGAAGAACACCCT
>NZ_NTMR01000005.1 GCF_002307495.1 Pseudomonas abyssi
CGGGGTTCGTCAGCAGTCTGACGGGGCCGAGGCCCCGTTTTTGGTCAAGCGCGGTTTAGCGTGCGCCGAGCAGCGCAGGCTTTTCCCGTTGCTTGCGGTTGCCGCCGCCGTTTGGCTTGCGATTGCCGTTGCCCTGCTTGCGGGCGGCGGCGGGCTTGCTCTCTTCTGGAACGTCGATGCGGTTGCCAAGGGCCTGACGACGACGCTCGATGGCTACCGGATCTTCCGGCTCATGGATGCCGGGCATCGCGCGGTTCTGGCCGGCCGCTGCACGCTGACGCTGCTGGTGCGGACGTTGTTCTGCGCGCTGGCGTTCGTTGCGGCGTTGGCCACGTTGCTGGCCGTTGCCGTTGCCGCCATTACCGCCGTTGCTGCTTTTCTGGGCGGATTGGCCGTTGCCGGCACGTTTGCCCTGCTGGCCCTGGCCGCGGTTGTTGCGTTGCTGGCCGCCGCGACCATTCTGCTCGCGCGGACGCTCCGGACGGTCGCTGTTCAGCTCGGCCTGGGCCGGCGGCTCAAACCCCTCCAGCGTGCCTTCTTCAATGCGCTGCTTGGTCATGCGCTCGATCGCGCGCAGCAGCTTGTCCTCATCCGGGCTGACCAGCGAGACCGCTTCGCCGCTGCGTCCGGCACGGCCGGTGCGGCCGATACGGTGCACGTAGTCTTCCGACACGTTGGGCAGCTCGAAGTTGATCACGTGCGGCAGCTGGTCGATATCCAGGCCGCGGGCGGCGATATCGGTCGCCACCAGAATGCGCAGGGTGTTGGCCTTGAAGTCGGCCAGGGCCTTGGTGCGGGCGCTCTGGCTCTTGTTGCCATGAATCGCCGCCGCCGGCAGGCCGTTCTTGACCAGGTACTCGGCCAGGCGGTTGGCTCCGTGTTTGGTGCGAGTGAAGATCAGCACCTGCTCCCAGGCGCCCTGGGTAATCAGGTGGGCGACCAGCGCGCGCTTGTGGCCGGCGGCAACGCGGTAGACCTTCTGATTGATGCGCTCGACGGTGGTGTTCGGCGGCGTGACTTCGATGCGTGCCGGGTTGTCGAGCAGCTTGTTGGCCAGGTCGGTGATGTCTTTCGAGAAGGTCGCGGAGAACAGCAGGTTCTGACGCTTGGCCGGCAGCTTGGCGATGACTTTCTTGACGTCATGGACAAAGCCCATGTCGAGCATGCGGTCCGCTTCATCAAGCACCAGTACTTCTACCTGTGACAGATCGACAGCCTTCTGGCCGACCAGGTCGAGCAGGCGGCCGGGGCAGGCGACCAGGATATCCAGGCCGGGGGCGATGGCTTTCATCTGCGGGTTGGCGCCAACGCCGCCGAAGATGCAGGCGGATTTCAGTGGCAGTTCGGTGGCGTAGGCGCGGATGCTGTCGTGCACCTGGGCGGCCAGTTCGCGGGTCGGGGTCAATACCAGAACGCGCACCTGCTTGGGCTTGGCGCGTTGGCCGTCGGACTCGCCGTTGGGGAACAGGCGTTCGATCACGGGGAGGGCAAAGCCGGCGGTTTTGCCGGTGCCGGTCTGGGCGGCGACCATCAGGTCGCGGCCTTCGAGAACAGCCGGAACCGCTTGTTGCTGCACCGGCGTGGGTGTGGTGTAACCAGTGGCGGCCACCGCGCGAACTAGCGCGTCGGACAGCCCCAGAGAGGCAAAGGACATGAGCAATCCTGTTGGGCCGAGGCCCGTTGATGTAATCAAGAGAATATCGTCAGGCACAAATCGCCACGCTGTGGACTAGGGGCGATTCCGTTCGGGCCTGCCGAAAGAGGTAGACGGCATCCGAACGCGGGATTGACGGGAATCGGGAGTATAACAGAGCTGTACGGGGAGTCTGCAAGCGCAGGCAGCGGTCTGTCTGGTTTTAGGTGGCTGCGTTACAGGCCGTACGCCCGCAGGATCTGCTGGTAGCCGGCTGTCTGCTTGTAAGTCTTCAGTGCTTCGCCAAAGCGCAAGGCCAGATCGGCCAGGTCGGGGCGGCGTGCAAAGGCCAGGTACAGCGGCCCGCTGCTCAAGGGCTGCGGGTGGTAGGCAATGCCTTCGAGCCCGAGCAGGGACAAGGTGTAGAGGCCCACCTGGCGATTGATCACTGTCATGTCGACCCGGCCACGCTGCAGCATCAATAGACATGACTCGATCGAGGGACAGGGTTCGCGGGTCAGGTGTTCGGCCTGATTGAATGCCGGGTTGCCGTAGCTGTAGCCGGCAGACACGCCGATGCGCAGGCCGCGCAAGTCGTCGAGGGTGCTGTAGGGGAAGGGATCGCTGGTGCGGTAAAACAGCACCGACTCGCTGTTCGACAGTGGCTCGGTGGGAAAATGATATTGGTTCTGGCGTTCGGCGTTGACGGTAATGTCGAGGATCGCATCGGCCTGGCCGGCGAGGACGTCATGCTGGGCGCGCTTCCAGGGCATGACGCGCCAGTCGGGCTGATAGCCAAGGTCCTGCAAGATGTGCTGGCTGACTTCATAGTCGACACCGCGCAGCTGGCCGTCTTGCAGAAAGACATAAGGCGGCCAGGGCTCGGTAACAACGGTGATGGGTTCGGCTCGCGGCGCACCGCAAAACAGCAGGGCGAGTGCGAACAGCAGCGCGACTGTCGGTTTCATGGGGGCAGTATAGGGCCTTTGCGTGGCTTCACAAACGCTGGGCCTGCCCCGGGTCTGGCTGCAGCCTGTGCGTGCCGGGTGTCGCTGCCGTCAGCACACCCGGGCAAGCGGCGCGACAGCTTAGCCGCGCAGGTTGCGCAGCACTGCTACGGTGGGTTCGGCCTGGTTCAGGGTATAGAAGTGCAGACCCGGTGCGCCGCCCTCGACTAGGCGCTCGCACAGCTGGCTGATCACCTCGGTACCGAACGCTTTGATGCTGTCGCTATCGTCACCATAGGACTCCAGCTGCTTGCGAATCCAGCGCGGAATCTCGGCGCCGCAGGCGTCGGAGAAGCGCGCCAGCTTGCTGTAGTTGGTGATCGGCATGATGCCGGGGATGATCGGGATGTCCACGCCCGCCTTGCGCACACGGTCGACAAAGTGGAAGTAGCAATCGGCATTGAAGAAGTACTGGGTGATAGCGCTGTCGGCACCGGCCTTGGCCTTGCGGATAAAGTTCTTCAGGTCGGCCTCGAAACTCGGCGCTTGCGGATGGGATTCCGGGTAGGCGGCGACCTCCAGCTTGAAGTGATCGCCGGTCTCGGCGCGGATGAACTCCACCAGCTCATTGGCGTAGCGCAGCTCGCCACTGGCGTGCCCCATACCGGAGGGCAAGTCACCACGCAGGGCAACAATGCGCTGGATGCCGCAGTCGCGGTAGTCGTTCAGCAGGGTGCGCAGATCCTCGCGCGAGTCACCCACACAGGACAGGTGCGGCGCTGCCGGTACACCGACTTCGTTGTTCAGCTGCAGCACGGTACGGCGGGTGCCGTCACGGGTTGAGCCACCGGCACCGTAGGTGACGGAAAAGAACTCGGGCTGCTCGCCGGCCAGCACGTTGGCTACCGCGATCAGCTTGGCTTGGCCAGCCTCGGTTTTCGGCGGGAAGAACTCGAAGTTGACGGGGACGGTTTTGTTGATCGTCATTGTTTCTGTGCTCTTGTGGGTTGGTCAGCTGCAAGCGTCAAGCCGCAAGCTTCAAGTAAACCCAAAACCTTGCCCCCTCAGAGGCGCGGTCTCAGGCTCTTTTGCTTGCAGCTTGCAGCTTGCAGCTTGCAGCTTGCAGCTTGCAGGGGGCGGCCGTCCGCCTTGCAGCGATCAGTACCGATAGCTGTCCGGCTTGAACGGGCCTTCGACTTCAACGCCGATGTAGTCGGCCTGGGTCTTGGTCAGCTGGGTGACAACGCCACCGAAGCCCTTGACCATTTCCAGTGCGACTTCTTCGTCCAGCTTCTTCGGCAGCACTTCCACGGTCAGTGCGGCGGCTTTGCCTTCGGCAGACTGATCAGCGAACTTGCGCTCGAACAGGTGGATCTGCGCCAGCACCTGGTTGGCGAAGGAGCCATCCATGATGCGCGACGGGTGGCCGGTGGCGTTACCCAGGTTGACCAGACGGCCTTCGGCCAGCAGGATCAGGTAATCGTCGTTGGTGGCGTCAACGGTCTTGCCGGTGCGGTGAATCTTGTGCACCTGCGGCTTGACCTCTTCCCAGCCCCAGTTGGCGCGCATGAAGGCGGTGTCGATCTCGTTGTCGAAGTGACCGATGTTGCAGACCACAGCGCGCTTCTTCAGCGACTTGAGCATGCCGGCGTCACAGACGTTGGCGTTGCCGGTGGTGGTGACGATCAGGTCGATCTTGCCGAGCAGGGCGGTGTCGATACAGGCGTCGGTGCCGTCATTCAGGCCGTTCAGGTAGGGCGACACCAGCTCGAAGCCGTCCATGCAGGCCTGCATGGCGCAGATCGGGTCGATTTCGGAGACTTTGACGATCATGCCTTCCTGACGCAGCGACTGCGCCGAGCCTTTGCCCACGTCGCCGTAGCCGATGACCAGCGCCTGCTTGCCGGACAGCAGGTGGTCGGTGCCGCGCTTGATGGCGTCGTTCAGACTGTGGCGGCAGCCGTACTTGTTGTCGTTCTTGCTCTTGGTGACCGAGTCATTGACGTTGATCGCCGGGACTTTCAGGGTGCCGGCTTTCAGCATGTCGAGCAGGCGGTGTACGCCGGTGGTGGTTTCTTCGGTGATGCCGTGGATCTTGTCCAGCATCGCCGGGTATTTCTTGTGCAGGATTTCGGTCAGGTCACCACCGTCGTCCAGCACCATGTTGGCATCCCACGGCTGACCGTCCTTGAGGATGGTCTGCTCGATGCACCATTCGTACTCTTCTTCGGTCTCACCCTTCCAGGCGAATACCGGGATGCCGGCGGCAGCGATCGCAGCAGCGGCCTGATCCTGGGTGGAGAAGATGTTGCAGGAAGACCAGCGTACTTCGGCGCCCAGCGCAGTCAGGGTTTCGATCAGCACGGCGGTCTGGATGGTCATGTGGATGCAGCCCAGAATCTTGGCACCCTTGAGCGGCTGCTCGCCGGCGTACTTGCGGCGCAGACCCATCAGCGCGGGCATTTCCGACTCGGCGATGATGACTTCGCGGCGGCCCCAGTCGGCCAGGCTGATGTCGGCGACCTTGTAGTCGGTGAAGGCGTTATTGATCACGGCACTCATCTGATTTCTCCATTCGTGGTTGCGAATGGGCGCGGTTAAATGTCGCATGCCCCGGACGAGCCTGGCAGTGGCCGGAGCCCCTGCTGCAGCGCCCCTCGTCCGGGGCAGAAGTTACCCGGCCAGTATTCTCCTCAGGGGAGACGCCTTGGCCGGAATCGGTTCAGAGGCGATACTGTCGCCCCTCCTGTATGTCGTCTGGATGAAACATGACCTCTGTTCCACACCGAAAACTCGTTGTCGCCCTGTTGCTGGGTGCGGCATTGGCCGGCTGCAGCAACGAGCCTGACCCCAACTCGCATGAAGGCAAGCGTCAGGCGCTGTTCAAGCAGATGCTGCGCCAGACCGAGCCGATGAGCGGCATGCTGACCGGCCGCGTTACGCCCAGCATGGGCGAGTTCATGAACAAGGCCGATACCCTGGCCGAGCTCGCCGATCAGCCCTGGCAGCACTTCCCGACGCCGGGCGATGACCCGGAGCCGAATCGCACCAAGGACACCGTCTGGTCCGATCCCGAAGGCTTTGCCCTGGCCATCGATGACTTCAAGACCAAGGTCGCCGACCTGCATGCCGTTACCGCTGTCGGCATCAAATCCCTGGACCAGGCAGCCGATGAGCTGCGGGCGGTGCAGGAGTCCTGCAAGAGCTGTCATGACAGCTATCGCCGCTGAGCGGCGATAGCTGCAGCTGCAGCTGCAAGCCTCAAGCCTCAAGCCTCAAGCCTCAAGTAAAACCCGCGCGGTTGCGAATCGTGTGGGTTTTCTTTTGGCTCAGATAGCAACTGGACGTCAGCAGAAACACCTGGGGTCATCGCTCAACCGAACCTGCTTGTAGCTTGTAGCTTGTAGCTTGTAGCTTGCCGCTACGCCCTTAGGCGTCCGCGCGCAGCGCGTCGGCCTTGTCTGTTTTCTCCCACGGGAAGGCGGTGAAGGTGTCGCCCTTGACCGTCATCTCGAACGGGTTGCGGCCGAAGTGGCCGTACGCGGCGGTGGCGCGGTACATCGGGTGCAGCAGGTCGAGCATGCGGGTGATTGCGTACGGGCGCAGGTCGAAGTGCTGACGGACCAGCTGGATGATTTTCTCGTCGCTGATCTTGCCGGTGCCGAAGGTGTTGATCGACACCGAGGTCGGCTGCGCCACGCCGATGGCGTAGGACACCTGAATCTCGCACTTGTCGGCCAGGCCGGCAGCCACGATGTTCTTGGCGACGTAGCGGCCGGCATAGGCGGCGCTGCGGTCAACCTTGGAGGGGTCTTTGCCGGAGAATGCGCCGCCACCGTGGCGCGCCATGCCGCCGTAGGTGTCGACGATGATCTTGCGGCCAGTCAGACCGCAGTCGCCGACCGGGCCACCGATGACGAACTTGCCGGTCGGGTTGATGTGGTACTGGGTGTCGGCGTGCAGCAGCTCGGCCGGGATCACCTGCTTGACGATCTCCTCCATCACCGCTTCGCGCAGATCCGCCTGGCTGATGTCCGGGTTGTGCTGAGTCGACAGCACGATGGCGTCGATACCGGTGACAATGCCGTTTTCGTAGCGGCAGGTGACCTGCGACTTGGCGTCCGGGCGCAGCCAGGCGAGGGTACCGTTCTTGCGCGCTTCGGCCTGACGCTCGACCAGACGGTGCGCGAAGGTGATCGGCGCCGGCATCAGTACGTCGGTTTCGTTGCTGGCGTAGCCGAACATCAGACCCTGGTCGCCGGCGCCCTGATCTTCCGGCTTCTGGCGGTCAACGCCCTGGGCGATGTCCGGCGACTGCTTGCCGATGATGTTGATCACGCCGCAGGTGTCGGCGTCGTAGCCGACCTCGGAAGAGGTGTAGCCAATATCCTTGATGACGCTGCGTACCAGATCTTCCAGATCGACCCAGGCGCTGGTGGTGATTTCACCGCCGACGATGGCCACACCGGTCTTGACCATGGTTTCGCAGGCCACGCGGGCGAACTTGTCTTCGGCCAGAATGGCGTCCAGCACCGCGTCGGAAATCTGGTCGGCCAGTTTGTCCGGATGGCCTTCGGACACGGATTCAGAGGTGAAAATCGAATAATCGCTCATGGGTCTTTCCTGTCCTCGGGAGAAAGGGAATCGGGTTTGGCCAGCTGCAGCAGTTGCAGCTGAAAGCCGTTACGCAGGCCGATGTACTGGCTGTTGCCCGGACGCAGTCCGGCCGCCTCGGCCCAGCGGGCAATATCTTCCTGGTCAAAGCCTAGCCAGAGATCGCCGCAGCTGTCGCGTACCCAGCTCTGGTCATGGCTGCACAGCTCGGTCAGCACCAGGCTGCCACCGGGTTTGAGCAGTGCGGCAAAACGTTTGAGCGCTTCGGCGGGCGCCGGCATGTGGTGCAGCACCATGTTGCAGACCACGCAGTCGGCAGCAGGCAGTTGCTGGGGCTGCAGGGCATCGGCCAGCAGGCAGTCGACGTTGGTCAGGCCTGCTTCTTTGCATTGCTGGCGCGCGCGCTCGAGCATGGCGTCGGCATTGTCGAGCGCAATGACACGCTGGAAACGGCTGGCCAGGCTCGGTAGAAAGCCGCCTTCGCCCGGGCCGATTTCGATGGCCAGCTGCGTGGCGGGCAGCGGCAGGGCGTCGATCAGGCTCAGCAGTGGCTCGCGGTAGATGCCGAAGTGGGCAATCAGGTCCTGCTGCGCCGGGGTGCCATCGGCAAAGCGGGCAAAGAACTGGCGTGACAGCTCGGCGCGCTGGGCATGTACTGCGGCGATGGCCTGCTGCAGTTGGGCGTCATCGGGCTGGTTGTCGAGCTCGCTCAGCAGTTGGCTGTGCAGGCGATGCCATGGCTGCTCGCTGACCGGCAGGCTGCGGCGATAGAAGATCGAGTTGCCTTCGCGCCGGGTGCTGACCAGGCCCGCGTTAGCCAGCACCTTGAGGTGGTGGCTCATGCCGGATTGGCGCATGTCGAAGATCTGCGCCAACTCCAGTACGCCAAAGGAATCGCTGCGCAGCACGCGCAGGATGTCCAGCCGCAGCGCATCGCCCGCTGCCTTGCAAAAGGCGGCGAGGTCCTCGGTCTGACTGGGTTTGGCGGCGGGAATGCGCGCAATCTGGTTCATGCGGCGCAGTGTAGTAGCGAACGGCCGGTGTCGCAACGGCTATATCAAAATACTTTGATATAGGTGTGTCCGTTCGTCTGGCGAGGAGGGGATAAGCGCAGCTGAAACGGGGTTTTCGTTGCCGGGGACGGCGGATTGCGCGAAAATGCCCGCCTCTTTTTCCCGGCCAGTCGCTTTGCCGACTGAAAGCCCACGCCTTGCAAGCCACAGGAGTTGTTCATGCCCAGTCGTCGTGACCGTGCCAATGCCATTCGTGCCCTCAGCATGGATGCCGTGCAGAAAGCCAACAGCGGCCACCCCGGTGCGCCCATGGGTATGGCGGATATCGCCGAAGTCCTGTGGCGTGACTATCTGAAGCACAACCCGGCCAACCCGAATTTTGCCGACCGCGACCGCTTCGTGCTGTCCAACGGTCACGGCTCGATGCTGATCTACTCGCTGCTGCACCTGACCGGCTACGACGTCAGCATTGACGACATCAAGAACTTCCGTCAGCTGCACAGCAAAACGCCAGGCCACCCGGAATACGGTTACACCCCGGGCGTTGAAACCACCACCGGCCCGCTGGGGCAGGGGCTTGCCAATGCCGTGGGCATGGCCATTGCCGAGAAGGTGCTGGCCGCGCAGTTCAACCGCGAAGGTCATGAGGTGGTTGACCACAACACTTATGTTTTCCTCGGCGACGGCTGCATGATGGAAGGCATTTCCCATGAAGTGTCTTCACTGGCAGGCACTCTGGGCCTGGGCAAGCTGGTTGCCTTCTATGACGACAACGGCATCTCCATCGACGGCGAAGTCGAAGGCTGGTTCACCGATGACACGCCCAAGCGTTTCGAGTCCTACGGCTGGCAGGTTATCCGCAATGTCGACGGCCACGACGCCGACGAGATCAAGACCGCGATCGACACCGCCCGCAAGAACACCGAGCAGCCGACCCTGATCTGCTGCAAGACCATCATCGGTTTCGGTTCGCCGAACAAGCAGGGCAAGGAAGAGTGCCACGGTGCCGCACTGGGCGAGGCGGAAATCGCCGCTACCCGTGAAGCGCTGAACTGGCCGCACGCTGCGTTCGAGATTCCGGCAGACATCAAGGCCGAGTGGGATGCTCATGAAGCCGGCGCCAAGGCTGAAGCCGCCTGGAATGACAAGTTTGCCGCCTATCAGGCCGCCTTCCCCGAGCTGGCTGCCGAGCTGCAGCGCCGTCTGGCAGGTGACCTGCCGGCCGACTTCAGCGAAAAGGCCGATGCCTACATCGCCGAGGTGGTCGCCAAGGAAGAAACCATCGCCAGCCGCAAGGCCAGCCAGAACACCCTGAACGCCTTCGGCCCGCTGCTGCCGGAAATGCTCGGCGGCTCGGCTGATCTGGCCGGTTCCAACCTGACCCTGTGGAAGGGCTGCAAGGGTGTCGAGGCTGCGGATGCCTCCGGCAACTACCTGTTCTACGGCGTGCGCGAATTCGGCATGACCGCGATCATGAACGGTATGGCCCTGCACGGCGGCTTCGTGCCCTACGGCGCGACCTTCCTGATCTTTATGGAGTACGCCCGTAACGCGGTGCGCATGTCGGCTCTGATGAAGCAGCGCGTGATCCACGTCTACACCCACGACTCCATCGGTCTGGGCGAAGACGGCCCGACCCACCAGCCGATCGAGCAACTGGCCAGCCTGCGTGGCACGCCGAATCTCGATACCTGGCGCCCGGCTGACGCCGTTGAGTCGGCGATTGCCTGGAAGTACGCGCTGGAGCGTGCCGATGGCCCGAGCGCCTTGGTGTTCTCGCGTCAGAACCTGCCGCACCAGAGCCGTGATGCCGAGCAACTGGCCAACGTTGCCCGTGGTGGTTACGTGCTGAAGGATTGTGACGGCGAGCCCGAGCTGATCCTGATCGCCACCGGTTCCGAAGTCGGTCTGGCGGTTAACGCCTGGACTGCACTGAACGAGCAGGGCCACAAGGTACGCGTGGTGTCCATGCCGTCGACCAGCGTGTTCGACCAGCAGGATGCCGCCTACAAACAGTCGGTCCTGCCGCTGGAAGTCGGTGCACGCATCGCCATCGAAGCCTCCCACGCCGACTTCTGGTACAAGTACGTCGGCCTCGACGGCCGCATCATCGGCATGCAGAGCTTCGGCGAGTCCGCCCCGGCTGCGGCGCTGTTTGAGGAGTTCGGTTTCACCCTCGACAACGTGCTCGCCGCCGCGCAAGAGTTGTTGGAAGACTAAACCAGCGGCAAGCCTCAAGCCTCAAGCTGCAAGCGGCGCTCGGCCTGCTTGCAGCTTGTAGCCTGCAGCTTGCAGCCAGGCGGAGCCTGCTGTTATGTCCCACCCGCGTCCCTATAGAATCGCCCTGAACGGCTACGGCCGGATCGGTCGCTGCGTGCTGCGCGCGCTGCACGAGCGAGGTGATCTGGACGTCCAGGTGGTGGCGTTGAATGATCTGGCCGACCGCGAGAGCATCGAGTACCTGACCCGTTTTGATTCGACTCACGGTCGCTTTCCCGGGCAGGTACAGCTGCAGGGCGAGCAGTTGCTGATCAACGGCCAGCCCATTGAGGTGCTGCGCTCGGCTGAGCCTGAGGGCGTTGACTGGCGCGCGCTGGATATCGATCTGCTGCTGGAGTGCTCCGGCCAATACACCACCCGCGAACAGGGTCTGCGCTTTGTGCATGCCGGCGTGCCGCGGGTGTTGTTCTCCCAGCCGATGGTCAGCGAAGAGGCGGTGGATGCCACGCTGGTGTATGGCGTTAATCACGCCAGCCTGCCGACTGATGCGCGACTGGTGTCCAACGCGTCCTGCACCACCAACTGCAGTGTGCCGCTGCTCAAGCTGCTGAACGAGGCGGTGGGGCTGGAGTACGTCTCTATTACTACCATTCACTCGGCGATGAACGACCAGCCGGTGATCGATGCCTACCACCACGCTGACCTGCGCCGCACGCGCTCGGCGTTCCAGTCGATGATTCCGGTCTCGACCGGCCTGGCGCGCGGTATCGAGCGCCTGCTGCCGGAGCTGGGCGGGCGTATTCAGGCCAAGGCTATCCGCGTACCGACGGTGAATGTGTCGGCGCTGGATATCACCCTGCAGGTGGCGCGTGACACCTGCGCCGAGGAAATCAATCAACTGCTGCGTGCAGCAGCCGACGGGCAGTACGCCGGGCTGCTGGATTACACCGAGCTGCCGCATGCCAGCTGTGACTTCAACCACGACCCGCACTCGGCGATTGTCGATGGCAGTCAGACCCGCGTCTCCGGGCCGCGGCTGGTGAACCTGCTGGTCTGGTTTGATAACGAGTGGGGTTTCGCCAACCGCATGCTGGATGTGGCGCGCTATTGGCTGGAGCAGCCGTCGCACTGAATACAGGTGGCGTGGCCGCAGGCTGCGGCGGCGCCGAAAAGATTGACACACTTACCAAGCAAGGAGCGGGCTATGACCGTATTGACCATGAGCGAGCTGGACCTCAAGGGCCAGCGAGTACTGATTCGTGAAGACCTCAACGTGCCGGTCAAGAACGGCAAGGTGACCAGCGATGCGCGTATCGTTGCTTCCCTGCCCACCATCAAGCTGGCACTGGAGAAGGGCGCCGCCGTGATGGTCTGCTCGCACCTGGGCCGTCCGGAAGAGGGCGTGTTCAGCGAAGAGAACAGCCTGGCACCGGTCGCCGCTTACCTGAGCGAAGCGCTGGGCCGTGACGTGCCGCTGGTGCGCGACTATCTCGGCGGCGTCGAGGTCCAGCCGGGCGAGCTGGTGCTGCTGGAAAACGTGCGTTTCAACAAGGGCGAAAAGAAGAACGCCGACGAGCTGGCCCAGCAGTACGCGGCGCTGTGCGACGTGTTCGTGATGGACGCCTTCGGCACCGCCCACCGCGCCCAGGGCTCGACCCACGGCGTGGCCAAGTTCGCCACGCTCGCCTGCGCCGGCCCGCTGCTGGCCGCCGAGCTGGACGCGCTGGCCAAGGCACTGGACAAGCCTGCTCGCCCGATGCTGGCCATCGTTGCCGGCTCCAAGGTCTCGACCAAGCTGGATGTGCTGAACGCGCTGTCCGAGAAGTGTGACCAGCTGATCGTTGGCGGGGGTATCGCCAACACCTTCCTGGCGGCGGCCGGTTACCCGGTTGGCAAGTCGCTTTACGAGGCTGATCTGGTCGACACCGCCAAAGCGATTGCCGCCAAGGTCAGTGTGCCGCTGCCGGTTGACGTGGTGGTTGCCAAGGAGTTTGCCGAAACAGCTACTGCCACCATCAAGGCGGTAGCCGACGTAGCGGAAGACGACATGATTCTCGACATCGGCCCGCAGACTGCGACGCAGTTTGGTGAGATGCTCAAAGCCTCCGGCACCATCCTCTGGAACGGCCCGGTTGGTGTGTTTGAGTTTGACCAGTTTGGTGAAGGCACCAAGGCGCTGGCGCACGCCATCGCTGCCGGTGAAGGCTTCTCGATTGCCGGTGGTGGCGACACCCTGGCTGCGATCGACAAGTACGGCGTCGCCGAGCAGATTTCCTACATTTCCACCGGTGGTGGCGCCTTCCTCGAGTTTGTCGAGGGCAAAGTGCTGCCGGCTGTCGAGATTCTGGAGCAGCGTGCGCGCTAAGCGCAGCTGCAAGCCTCAAGCTTCAAGCGGCAAGGGGTGACCAGCCTCAGCTCAGGCGGGTAGACTGTCGGGATCGCCCGGACAGCTTGCCGCTTGGGGCTTGTCGCTTGCCGCAACGACTTTTTTAACGGAGAGATTGATTATGGCTCTTATCAGCCTGCGCCAGATGCTCGACCACGCCGCCGAATACGGTTACGGCGTACCCGCTTTCAACGTCAACAACCTGGAGCAGATGCGCGCCATCATGGAAGCGGCCGACAAGACCGATTCCCCGGTGATCGTGCAGGCCTCTGCCGGTGCCCGCAAGTACGCTGGCGCGCCTTTCCTGCGTCATCTGATTCTGGCGGCTATCGAAGAGTTTCCGCACATTCCGGTGTGCATGCACCAGGATCACGGCACCAGCCCGGCGGTGTGCCAGCGCTCCATCCAGCTGGGGTTCTCCTCGGTGATGATGGACGGCTCCCTGGGTACAGACGGCAAGACCCCGACCAGCTACGAATACAACGTCGACGTTACCCGTCGCACCGTTGAAATGGCCCACGCTTGTGGTGTGTCCGTCGAGGGTGAGCTGGGCTGCCTGGGTAGTCTGGAAACCGGCATGGCCGGTGAAGAAGACGGCATTGGCGCCGAAGGTGTACTGGATCACAGCCAGCTGCTGACCGACCCGGAAGAAGCTGCCGACTTCGTCAAGCAGACCGGTGTGGATGCCCTGGCGATTGCCATCGGCACCAGCCATGGCGCCTACAAGTTCACCAAGCCGCCGACAGGCGACACCCTGTCGATCCAGCGCATCAAGGAAATTCACGCGCGCATCCCGGATACCCATCTGGTCATGCACGGTTCTTCCTCTGTGCCGCAGGAGTGGCTGGCGATCATCAACGAGTTTGGTGGCGAGATTCCGGAGACCTACGGTGTGCCGGTTGAAGAAATCGTCGAGGGCATCAAGTACGGCGTGCGCAAGGTCAATATCGACACCGACCTGCGTCTGGCTTCGACCGGTGCGGTACGTCGCTTCCTGGCGCAGAACCCCAGCGAGTTTGATCCGCGCAAGTATCTGGCCAAGACCGTCGATGCCATGCGCGATGTTTGTATCGCCCGTTACGAAGCCTTTGGCACTGCCGGCAATGCGTCCAAGATCAAGCCGATCTCGCTGGACGACATGTTCGAGCGCTACGCCCGTGGCGAGCTGGACCCCAAGGTCAACTAAGCAGGTCAGAGGGCGGCGACAGCCGCCCTTTTTGCGACAGGATCAATGCGATGAGTAATCAGGACGAACAGGACGACGAGTCCTTCGCCGAGAGCCGACTGATTGAGGCGATTGAAAACCAGCTGGCCGCGGGTGAGCCGCCGGCGGCCCAGGCGACACTGAACAAGCTGACGCTGGTTGGTTATGCGCGTGAGGACAGCCTCGACCTTATGGCTCAGGTGTTGGCCTACAGCATCAACCGCATGCTGGAAGAGGATGTTCCCTTTGATACCCCCGCCTACGAGCAGGCATTACGCAATCTGCCGACCCTGCCCGATGGTTCTGACGCGAGCTGAGTGCTCGCACCGCGTAACAGGATAACGACAATGAAAGTGATGACCGTGCTGCGGATCGTCTTCCTTTATCTGCTGGCTGTGCTGGTGGCGACCCTGCTGGGCAGCCTGGTACAGACCCAATTCAATCTGGCCGCACTGCAGGCCCTGGATGTGCCGGTCGATGCGTCGACCCGGCTGCACAGCAGCCTGCACGACCTACGCTTTTTCAGCCCCTTTCTGGCCCTGATGGTGGCTGCCTGCCTGTTGCTGGCGCTGCCGCTGGCCGAAGCACTGGGGCGTATCTTCAAGCCCTGGCGTTGGTTGCTGTATTTTCTCGCCGGTTTTGTCGGCATCTGGGCCGCCTGTGCGCTGGCCAATTACCTGCTGCCGATGCCAACCTTTATCGCTGCCACCCGCGAGACGCCCGGTCTGCTGTCATTGATGGCGGCCGTCGGCCTGGGCAGCGCACTGTTTGGCCGCTTGACCAAACCCAAGGCGCGGCGCGGTCTGCGTGTGCTCGGTTGATTGTGCAAGGAGAAGGGCAATGAACAAGTTTGCTTTGCTGGGTACCTCGCTGGTGCTCTGTGCCGGTGCTGCCACGGCAGCCGATTATCAGGTTGAAACCCTGGCTGACGGCCTGTCCAATCCCTGGTCGCTGGCCTTTCTGCCGGACGGCGGCATGCTGGTCACCGAGCGCAGTGGCCAGCTGCGACTGATTGATGCCGCAGGTCAGTTGCGCGCCGAGCCGGTTGCGGGCGTGCCGGAGGCCTTCGTCAACGGTCAGAGCGGTTTGATGGAGGTCGCGCTGGCGCCGGATTTTGCCGAGTCCGGCGAGCTGTTCCTCAGCTACAGCTGCGGCACCCGCGAGGCCAACCACACCTGCCTGGCGGCGGCGATCTTTAACGGCGAGGCGCTGGAAAACGCGCATGAAATCTTTCGCGTACAGCCGGCCAAGAAGGGCAGCGCCCACTATGGCGGACGCATTGCCTTTTTGCCGGACAACACCCTGCTCCTGACCCTGGGCGACGGCTTTGACTACCGCGAACAGGCGCAGAACACCGCTAACCACCTGGGCAGCATCGTGCGCCTCAATCGCGACGGTTCGGCGCCAGAGGACAACCCCTTCGTTGGTCAGGCAGGTGCCATGCCCGAGCTGTACAGCATCGGCCATCGCAACGTGCAAGGCATTCTGGTCGACGACGCCGGACGCGTGTTCAGTCACGAGCACGGCCCACGCGGCGGAGACGAGATCAACCTGATCGAGGCCGGCAAGAACTACGGCTGGCCGAAGATCACCTACGGCATTGACTACAACGGCTCGCAGATCTCGCCCTATACCGAGCTGCCCGGTCTGGAGCAACCGCTGGTCTACTGGGATCCGTCCATCGCGCCGTCCGGCATGACCCTGTATCAGGGCGAGCTGTTCCCCGAGTGGCAGGGTAGCCTGCTGGTGTCGGCGCTGGCCGGCAAGGAAGTGCGTCGCGTTGAGCTGAATGGCGATACGGCCGGCGAGCAAGAGTCGCTGTTTACCGAGCTGGGTCAACGTTTCCGTGATGTGCGCACTGGCCCCGATGGCGCCGTCTATCTGTTGACCGACAGCCCCAGCGGGCAACTGCTGCGGGTGGTGCCGGCCAACTGATCAGCCGCCCGTCACGCGCTGGCGATAGCTGCGTGGCGGGCAACCCAGCCAGCGCCGGAAGGTGCGACTGAAATTGCTGGTGTCCTGATAGCCAAGCCGTTCGGCGATCACTTCCATACTCAACTCGGTATGTTCCAGCAGCCAGCAGGCCTGCTCGCTGCGTACCTGATCCAGAATCTGCTGATAGCGCACGCCCTCGCTGGCGAGGTGACGAATCAGCGTGCGTGCGGTGAGATGCTCCTGTGCTGCCATTTGCGCCAGCGTCGGGTAGTGGTATTCACACTGCAGCAGCCGCTGCTTGATGCGCTGACTCAGATCGCCACCGCTATGCTGATGTTGCAGCTGATGCTCGCAGTCACGCAGCGCCTGCCGGTGCAGCTCGGCGTCAGCACCGAGGCAGGGTTGCTCCAGCAGGCCGCCTGGCAGGTGCAGGCGCAGTGCGTCGCTGTCAAACACCCAGTTGGCGGCGTAGTCGCGGACGGCTTCTGCCCAGTCAGGTTTGGCGCCCGGCCATTCCAGCGTCAACTCCGGCCCCAGCGGTTGTCCGCTGACCGTTTCCAGCAGGCGCAGCATGCCGGTGGTGAAATGGCCGAGCAGGTAATCGCGTACCGCCGGCGGCACCAGGTGTTCGTCCAGGCGCAGCACGGGCGGGTTGCGCTGTTCGACGACAAAGGTTGCCAGGTGCTGGCGCAGGGGCGCGTAGTGTTGTGCCAGCTCAATGGCCTCGCCAATGGTGGCAGCGGTGACGGCGGCGTAGCCGCCAGGGCCGTGGGTGGACACGTCGGTGTGCATGCCGGCAGCAAAGCCGAGACCGGGGTGGCCGGTGCGCAGGATCACGGCCTGCAGCAGATGGCAGAGCGTCTCCAGGTTGAGAAACCGGTTGCCCTGCAGTTGCTGTTCCCAGTTCTGCCCCAGCACGTCGAGCGCCGGGTTGTCCTGGTAGCCCTGACGGCGCAGTTCGGCCAGCACCAGGCGGGCGTAGATCGGGTGAACGGCTGGGCTGAGCCAGTAGTGTTCGGACGGCATGGTAGCTCTTGTTGAGTGCTTGTGGTGTCACAATATGACGGTTATTTGCCGCTTGCAACGGGTGGCGCTGTCGTGACTGCAGCGCATGATGGGCCACAGCAGGCGCGCCAGCTCAAGCGCACTGCTCAAACACAATAATAAGAGGACGCCCCCATGCAACACCTTGCTGCAGATAACGGCCTGGCCGGCTACGTAGACCGCAAGCGCAGACTCTGGCTGTTTTCCCTGATGGTGCCCGGACTGGCCTTGGTCGGGCCGCTGCTGTACATGCTGGTGTCGCCCAATGTGCTCTGGCTGTGGCTCTCGACGATTTTCGGCTACGTGGTGATTCCGATGCTGGACGGGGTGCTGGGTGAAGACCTGAGCAACCCGCCGGAGGAGGCCGTGCCGGCGCTGGAAGCTGACCCCTATTACCGCTATGTCACCTATGCGCTGGTGCCCATTCTGTGGGTCAGCTTTATCGTCAATATCGCCTTTCTGGGGCTGCATGAACTGCCTTGGTACGGCACGCTGGCGGTCATACTGGCAACCGGCGGTAGTCTGGGCTTTGGGTTGAACCTGGGGCACGAGATGGGCCACAAGAAGACCGGGCTGGAGCGCTGGCTGGCCAAGATTACGCTGGCGCTGGGCTGTTATGGCCACTTTTTTGTGGAGCACAACCGCGGCCATCACCGGGATGTAGCCACCCCGGAAGATCCGGCCTCCGCGCGTATGGGTGAAAGCATCTATCGTTTTGTGTTTCGCGAGATGCCCGGTGCCTTTTTCCGTGCCTGGGATCTGGAGGCGCAACGCCTTGAGCGCTGTGGCAAGTCGGTCTGGAGTCTCGACAACGAAGTGCTGCAGCCGGCGCTGATCAGTGCGGTGCTGTATGCGCTGCTGATTGCCTGGCTGGGTATCGAGATACTGCCGGTGATGCTGCTGATTGCCTTCTGGGGGGCCTTCCAGCTGACCCAGGCCAACTACATCGAGCATTACGGCCTGCTGCGTCGCAAGGAACCGAGCGGGCGCTACGAGCGCTGTCAGCCGCATCATTCGTGGAACAGCAATCACCTGTTCTCCAACTGGGCGCTGTTTCACCTGCAGCGGCATTCCGATCATCACGCTCACCCGACTCGGCGCTATCAGTCGTTACGTGATTTTCCGGATTTGCCTCGGCTGCCCAATGGTTACTTTGGCATGTACCTGCTGGCCTACTTTCCGCCGCTGTGGCAGCGGGTCATGGATCCGCGCCTGCTGGAAGCGGTGGGGCATGACCCGCAGCGCATCAACTTTTTGCCGGCCAAGCGTGAGCAACTGATGCGGCGTTATGGGCTGAGTGAGGCGCCGCTGGACGGTGCGGGAGCGGCAGCATGACGCGCTACCAATGCCCGGAATGTGGCTATGAATATGACGAGGCAGCGGGTGATCCGCATCAGGGGTATCCGGCGGGTACGGCCTGGGACAGCCTGCCCGAGACCTTTACTTGTCCGGACTGCGCTGTGCGCTACAAGGAAGACTTTCGCGCCCTTGAGGAGTGAGGCCGTGGCCGCTTATAGCGGCCACACCCACAGCAGCATGGGGATGCTGATGGTGACCACCAGCAGCTCCATGGGTAGCCCCAGGCGCCAGTAGTCGCCAAAGCGGAAGCCGCCCGGGCCAAGAATCAGGGTGTTGTTCTGGTGCCCGATGGGGGTCAGGAAGGCGCAGGAGGCGCCAATGGCCACGGCCATCAGGAAGCTGTCGGGATTCACGCCGAGCTGGCTGGCGACGCTCAGGGCAATCGGACACATGACGGCTGCGGTCGCGGCGTTGTTCATGAAGTCTGACAGGGTCATGGTCACCACCAGCATCAGGGTCAGGGCTATGATCGGGCTGCCCTGGGCGACATGTTCCAGCAGAGTGCGGGCCAGCACATCGGCAGCGCCCGTATCGCCCATGGCAGCGGCCAGCGGCATCAGCGCGCCGAGCAGCACGATGATCGGCCAGTCGATGGCTTCATACAGGCGCCGCAACGGAATCACCCGGGTCAGCATGTAGCCCAGTACGCCGGCGGTGAAGGCGACGGCCGCCGGCAGAATGCCGAATGCGGCCAGGCCCACCGAGCCGAGCATGATCAGTACCGCTGTCAGCGCCAGACGGCGGTCCGGGATGAGGATGCTGCGCGGGGCCAGTGGGGCGCAGCCGTATTCGCTGGCAAAGCCGGCGATGGCCTCCGGATCGCCTTGCAGTAACAGAACGTCACCGGCCTCGACCTCGGTCCAGCGCAGGCGGCGGATAGAACGATGCCCCTGGCGCGAGATGGCCAGCAGGTTGATGCCGAAGCGGGTACGCAGGGCAATGTCCGAAGCACTGCGGCCGAGGATGTCGGCGCCGGGCTGGACGACCATTTCCTGCAACACGATCTCGTCGCTGTGGCGTACCGGTGGCGTCTGTTCTTCTGCGCCTTTCTCGCTGTTCGGCGTCGTCTCGCCGGCAGGCTCGTCGCTGTCTTCGTTTTCCTTTTCTTTGTCTTTCTCGGCGTTGCCGGGCGGCACGGCCTCTTCCAGCTTCAAGCCCAGGCGTGTCAGCGACGCGCCCAATGCCTCCGGGTCGGATTCGATGACCAGAATATCGCCGGCGCGCAGGATGCGGCTGGACAGCGGTGCGATCACGCGAAAGTCGTTGCGCACCATGCCGACAATCTGCGCATCGCCGTCATCCAGCAGCTGCTCCACCTCGCGCAGGGGCTTGCCATCGATCTTGCTGTCGGCATCAATGTGTACCTCGGTGAGGTAGGTGCCGGTGTCAAAACTACCTGCCTCGGGTTGCGGGCGGTGGGGCACCAGCCAGCGGCTCGCCAGCACGGCCAGCAGCACGCCGCCCAGCGCGACCGCCAGGCCCACCGGCGTGAAGTCGAACATGCTGTAGGCGCCGAGTTCGGTCTGTGCGCGAAAGCCCGATACGATCAGGTTGGGCGGCGTGCCGATCAGCGTGGTCATGCCACCCAGAATGGTGCCGAAGGCCAGTGGCATAAGCACGCGCCCGGGGGGCACGCCCTGGCGGTTGGCCAGCTGCATGGCAATCGGCATCAGCAGCGCCATGGCGCCGACGTTGTTCATGAAGGCGGACAGAGCGGCGCCGAGCAGGGTCAGAAAGCCCAACCCCAGCAGCACCCCGCCGCGTTGCGGCAGTGCGCGCTGAGCCAGTGCCTCGACGGCGCCGGTGGTCTGCAGGCCTTTGCTGAGGATCAGCACGGCGGCGACGGTGATGACGGCAGGATGACCAAAGCCGACGAAGGCGTCGGCGGCGGGGGTAAGGCCGGTCACGACGCAGGCCAGCAGCGCGGCCAGGGCAACAATATCGTGCCGCCAGCGGCCCCAGAGGAAGAGGGCAATGGTGCAGGCGAGGATGAGCAGAATAAGCTGCTGGCTGGCGTCCATGATGTACTGCTCCGGTTGGCCCTGCGAGCCTGTGGCGCTCAGCCGGGGCTGGTCGCGCTAAGGGCCGGTTGAGGCCTGGGTTAAATCAGGCGCACCTTGAAGCGCCTTCCCTTGATCTTGCCATCACTCAAGCGTTGCAGTGCCTGCTTGGCCTGCTCGCGGCGGATGGCTACCAGCGCCTGAAAGTCGCTGATGCTGATCTTGCCGATGGCATCGCCTGGCAGGCCGGCATCGCCGGTCAGGGCGCCCAGCAGGTCGCCGGGGCGCAGCTTGTCCTTGCGTCCACCGGCGACGGCCAAGGTGCGCATCGGCGCGATCAGCGGTCGCTCGGGCCGTTCCGGCAACTGCTCTATCTCGCCCCACTGCAGCGGACCCTGATGATTCTCTTCGATTGGCCGCAAGCGTTTGAGTTCCCGCGGGGCAACCAGGCTGAGGGCCAGGCCAGGCTGACCGGCGCGGCCGCTGCGACCGATGCGATGGGTGTGCGCGGCAGGATCCGCGGCGAGTTCGACATTGATGACCGCCGCAACACCGGCGATATCGATGCCGCGCGCGGCCACGTCGGTGGCGGTCAGCACGCTACAGCTCTGGTTGGCAAACAGGGCCAGTACCTGGTCGCGCTCGCGCTGCTCCATATCACCATGCAGGGCCAGGGCACTGATGCCTTCGGCGCCGAGGTAGTCGGCCAACTCCTGGCATTGCTGACGGGTGTGGCAGAAGGCGATGCAGGGCTGAGGACGGTTGGCGGCCAGCAGGCGCAGCACCGACGCGAAGCGCTGCTCGGCCTCGATCTCGTAGAAGCGCTGCTCGATCGGACTGTCGGCGCTTGCGCGTTCTACCTTGACCTGCGCCGGGTCGCGCAGCAGGTCGCCGGTCAACTGGGCCAGACTCGGAGGGTAGGTAGCGGAGAACAGCAGCGTCTGGCGCCGGGCTGGCGTATGGCCGACGATCTCGCGGATGGCATCGACAAAGCCCATGTCGAGCATGCGGTCCGCTTCATCCAGCACCAGGCAGTTCAGGCTGTCGAGCTGCAGGGTGCCGCGATTGAGGTGGTCTTGTACCCGGCCGGGGGTGCCGACAATGACGTGGGCGCCCTGTTCCAGCGAGGCCGCCTGCGGGCCGAAGGGGACCCCGCCGCTGAGGGTAACGATTTTGATGTTGCCCATACCGCGTGCCAGCTTGCGCAGTTCCTCGGTGATCTGGCCTGCCAGCTCACGTGTCGGGCTCAGCACCAGCGACTGGCAGCCAAAAAAGCGCGGGTTGAGTGGTGCCAGCAGGCCCAGACCAAAGGCAGCGGTCTTGCCACTGCCGGTCGGTGCCTGGGCGATGAGGTCGCGGCCCGCCAGAATCAGCGGCAACGCGCTGGCTTGAATCTCGGTGGTGTGTTCATAGCCGAGCTGCGCAAGTGACTGCAGCAGTGGAGCGGGCAAAGAGAGAGAGCTGAAGGGGACTTGAGTCACGGGTGCCGGAGCCTGATCTGCGCAAAGAGGGTGTGCAGTGTATCAGAGCGCCCGCACGGCGGCTGGCGTCAGCGACGGATGCGCGTTTTGCGAAAACCTCCGTGGCTGACAAACGAGCCGGTATCGCCGGTTATCCAGAAGCGCGTGGCGCGATAAAACGCCTGGGGCATGCTGGTGTGGTAGCTGCGGGTTTTACGATATGCCCAGAGCCATCCTCGTTTGCGCTCTTCCATAGTTACTGCCTTGTCCTGAGGTCTGAAATTTATCGTCAAAAAAGCCGCTCTTTTGTGGGGGGCTTCTGTCTTTTGTCGTTTTTTTGACTGCTTATGGGCGTAGCATATCGCGAATTCGTGTTCTGTGAAACGTGTCCCAACTGACCGAGCATGTGTGAAAAGGTTCAGCGGGACAGTGTCACCTGATTGCGCCCGCCTTCCTTGGACTGGTACAGCGCCTTATCCGCGCGCTCCAGTAGCGTCAGGTAGCCAGCCATATCATCGGTCAGGGTGGCTACCCCCAGGCTGATGGTGAAGGTCAGCGGGCTACCCTGATAGTCCAGTTGCTGGCGCTCAATACTGCTGCGCAGGCGCTCGGCAAACTGCGCTGCCCCATCCAGGGTGGTGCCGGGCAGCAGCACCACGAACTCCTCACCGCCGTAGCGTCCGGCAAAATCGGTTTCACGAACCAGTTGCGAGGTGATGCGCGCTGTTTCGCGGATCACCTCGTCCCCGGTCTGGTGGCCATAGGTGTCGTTGACCCGTTTGAAATGGTCGATATCAAAGATCACCAGGCTGACCGGATTGTCGTAACGCTGATGGCGCGCAAATTCGCGTTCCAGGCAGGATTCCCAGTACCGGCGATTGAGCAGGCCGGTCAGGCCATCACGCAGGGCCAGTTCCTGGAGCTTAGTATTGGCTGATTCCAGTTGCCGTTTGTTTACAGCGACACCGGTCACATCATAAATAATCAAACAGACATGGTCCGTTTTGCCGGTGCTGCTGCGCAGGGGCAGGATGGTGACGTTCTGGTACATCTCGTCAGCCATGCCGGTGATTGGCTGGTAGCTTTTGAAGTGTACGAGATTGGGCCGTTGCTCCCAGATGGTGAACGCGCGGGTGCCCAGCATTACGGCCGTTTCGACCTTGTGGGTAAACCAGCCCTGGTCAATTTCGGGGAACAGCGCAAACAGCGACTGCCGGGCGGCCTTGTCGGCACCGACCCCGGAGTGGTTTTCCATAAAGCTGTTCCAGACCTCGACATTGTAGTCGCGGTCCATGACCACGACGCCGACATCAATGCTCTGCACGATGTCGAGCAACCAGTGGAGTTCGTTGATATCGATGTGTTCGGCCATCTGTAGGGTCCGGTTGTGCTCAGTCGATCAGGTAATCGAGCCGCTCCCGCAACTTGGGCACCGAGTCCTCGGTAAACAGCAGCAGAAGATCGAAGTGAATGTCGAGGTTTTCCAGTCCATAGCTGATTTCTACCGCCAGCGTACGCTTCCAGCGTCGTTGGTTGATACGAATCAGGTCCTCGATGGGGCAGTGCTGGCCCAGCACCAGTGGGTGACCCTGCGACAGGGTGATATTCAACTGCTCGGACAGGCCGTTCAGGCAGGCGCCGATGATGATGCTGGCCAGGTCAAGCTGCATCTCCAGCTGCGCGCTTTCATCTCGCTGGGTGTTGAGCAGTTTGGCGACATCGTCGATTTCCGAGTCGTGGAATATCAGCAGCGCCTCGCCGGCAATACCGCCGCCGATATAGCCCTGGCAGATGGCGGACAGGCGCTCGTCACGCTGGGCATCGGCCAGCGCCATGTGCAGTTCGCCTACCTCGAGGATATTGACGTTGGGGATTGGCAGCTTGATGAACACCCCAAGCACCCGGCCGAGCAAGTCCGCTGCGCGGCCCATGGCGACATTGGACACTTCGCGGAAGGCATCGCGGAAGGACACGTTGGGCAAGGGGCGGTAGATGTCGTCCTGTGCAGCAGGCGCTGGCGCCAGCGGCACGTCGACGCCCAGGGAGTTGAGGGCCTCGGCCAGCTGCATCGGATCGGCCGGCTTTTTCAGAAAGGCACGGGCGCCCAGTGCCTTGGCACGGCGTACCGCTTCCTCCTGGACGTCGCCGGAGACGACAATAACCTCGGCGCTGAGACCTTCCTCGCGCAGCTGGGTCAGCACGCCAAAGCCGTCCAGCTCTGGCATGGTCAGGTCGAGCAGGACGATCTGGCCATGGCCCTGACGGATCGCCTCCATGCCTTCGAGGCCGTTGGTCGCCTGGGTGATGCGAAATGGCCAGTTAGCCGGCAGGGCCCGGATCAGCTGCTTCCGAGCCATGTTGGAGTCGTCGCATACGAGCAGTGGGATAGCACTCACGGTGTAGTCCTGGTTGCTAATCGGTGCCGCTGGGCTTCAGTTATCGCGGTGGTGGCCGACAAGGGCACATGGCCAGTAGCCAGCGTGCCGTCCAAGCATGACAACTTATTGACCTCTTGAGAAGCAATCTTGCAGAAATGTCGGGCCTTTTTCGGAGAAAGGTCGCACATTTCAGGGGGACAGGCAGTGCTGCCATCTATTCTGGTCCTGGTTGGCTGCTACGCACGTTAATGGGGAAGTCGATGCCAGAACGTCTGGGACAGAGTGAGGAACATCGCCGTTCGGTGCTGCGCGCGCTGTTGTGGATCACCGTTGCGGCCGGGCTGGTGTTCGCCGCCATCAACTTTTCCCGCGGGCTCTATGCGCTGGCCAGCCTGGAAGTAGCCTACGCGCTGTTCGCCGGCGCCCTGCTGCCGATAGTCGGCACCACGCGTCATCTGTGGCGCTGGACGGTGGCTTACCTGGTGCCGTTTTTCTGCATCATGGAGTTTGCGCTGGTGCTGCCCAACACTTCCTTTACCGTGTTTGCCTGGATTCAGACCATCCCCATTATTTCCTATCTGTTGCTTGGGCGGCGCGGTGGTTTCTGGATGTCTCTGGTATTTATCAGTCTTGGCGTGGTGGCTTTTAACGTGCGCTATCTGACCGGTGACAGTGCCCTGCTGCAGATGGTTGTGGTCGCCAATGTGGGCTTCAGCAGTCTGGCAATGATGGTCTTCTCGCATATCTACGAGCGTAGCCGGGTCGATAACGAGCGGCGGCTGATCGAACTGGCCGGTACCGACAGCCTGACCGGACTGGCCAACCGCATGCGCCTGGCTGAAGAATTTCGGCGCATTCGCAGCCAGGTGGAGCGCAGTGATCAGGATCTGTCGCTGGTGGTCCTGGACCTGGACTGGTTCAAGCGGCTGAATGATCGCTTTGGCCATGAGGTGGGCGATTGCGCGCTGCAGCACACGGCGCAGCTGTTGGCAGCACGTTTGCGAGACTCGGATCTGCCCTGCCGCATCGGCGGCGAGGAGTTTGCCTTGTTGCTGCCGGGGGCTAGTCTGGCGCAGGCCGCTGAGCTGGCCGACGGGTTGCGCGCCCAGCTGGCACAGACGCCGCTGCAGGTAGGGCAGGAGCAGGTGGTGATCACCTTCAGCGCCGGCGTTGCCACCTTGGGCGAGGACGGTGACGACCTCAGTGCCCTGTTGCGCACGGCAGACCGGCGCATGTACGAGGCCAAGCACAGCGGTCGAGATCAGGTTGTTGCCGCCGGCCAGCGCTACCCGCTGGGTGCCGAGCTGCCGCGGGCCGGGGCGACTGCGCGTGTGGCGGAGGCGGACGATGGCGCGTCGAAGGATGTGTGAGCGCGTCTGCACCGGGGTTGTGCCGGCCAGAGGCTCTTCTACACTGGGGGTAGATTCCTGCCGAGCAGTGAGGAGACGAGCAATCATGTACATCGGTGTGCCGACTGAAATAAAGAACCATGAATACCGCGTGGGGCTGACGCCTGACTCGGTGCGTGAATTGACGGCCCATGGGCACCAGCTGCTGGTGCAATCCGGGGCAGGCAGTGCCATCGGGTTTAGCGATGAGCACTACCGTGAAGCTGGCGCCCGACTGGTGTCACGCGAGCAGGTCTTCAGCGACAGTGAGCTGGTGGTCAAGGTCAAGGAGCCCCAGGCTGAAGAGCGACGCCTGCTGCGTCCCGGGCAAACGCTGTTTACCTATCTGCATCTGGCCCCAGACCCCGCACAGACCCGCGACCTGCTGGCCTCTGGTGCAACCTGTATTGCCTACGAAACCGTTACCGACGCACAGGGACGGTTGCCGCTGCTGGCGCCGATGTCCGAAGTGGCTGGTCGTATGGCCATTCAGGCTGGTGCCGGCTGTCTGGAGAAGGCACGCGGTGGTCGTGGCGTCCTGCTGGGCGGGGTGCCGGGCGTGCCGGCGGGCCGCGTCGTCATCCTGGGTGGCGGTGTGGTGGGCAGCAATGCGCTGGCCATGGCGGTGGGCCTGGGCGCGCAGGTTATGGTGCTGGACAAGAGTCTGGATGTGCTGCGTCGGCTGGACGCCCAGTATGGCAATCGCATCGAGACCCGTTACGCCACAGCGACGGCGGTGGAGGCGGCGCTGCTGCAGGCCGATCTGGTGATCGGTGCGGTGCTGGTGCCCGGCGCTGCGGCGCCCAAGCTGATCAGCGCCGAGCTGATTCGCGCGATGCCGGCCGGCAGCGTGCTGGTTGATGTGGCGATTGATCAGGGGGGCTGTGCGCAAACCTCAAAGCCAACTACCCACGCGGAGCCGACCTATCTGGTTGACGAGGTGGTGCACTACTGCGTGGCCAATATGCCGGGAGGCGTCGCTCGGACCGCGACCCAGGCGTTGAATAATGCAACGCTGCCCTTTGTGCAGGCGCTGGCCGAGAAAGGTGTGGCGCGAGCGCTGCGCGAGGACGCGCATCTGGCCAATGGCCTCAACGTGAGCCACGGTGCGCTTTGCAACGCCGAGGTTGGGGCGGCGCTGGATATGCCGGTGCAGACGCTGGAAGAGGCGCTGGCCACCCTCGGAAGCGCGTCCTGAGCAAGGCGCCGGCAGGCGGCGCTCAGCCGTCTGCCGCTGCGTACTCGGCGCGCAGGGCGCTGATGCGCTCGTCCTTCGCCTGCCACAGGTCTGAAACCCACTGCTGAAAAGCAGCCCGGTACGCCGGGTCGTCGCTGTAGTTACCCTGCAGCAGTTCGCCGGGCAGCTGACACTCGCGGATATCGACGATGACGCGCGCAACCTGGCCACTGACCAGGCGCCAGAAGCCCGGCGGCTTGGCCTCCGGGTAGACGATGGTGACATCCAGTACGGTGCGCATCTGAGCACCCAGCGCGGCGACTACAAAGGCGATGCCACCAGCCTTGGGTTTAAGCAGGTGGCGGTAAGGCGACTGCTGTTGCTGTTGCTTGGCTGGCGTGAAGCGCGTGCCTTCCAGGTAGTTGACCACGGTCACCGGCAGGCTCTGGAATTTTTCGCAGGCGCGGCGGGTTATTTCCAGGTCTTTGCCACGGTCTTCGGGGTGGCGGTCCAGGTGCGCCTTGCTGTAGCGCTTCATGAAGGGGTAATCCAGTGCCCAGAACGCCAGCCCGAGAAACGGCACCCAGATCAGCTCGCGCTTGAGAAAGAACTTGAAGTACGGCGTCTTGCGATTGAACGCCTTGACCAGAGCAGGGATGTCTACCCAGGACTGGTGGTTACTGATGACCAGGTAGGAATGTCGGCTGCTGAGCGGTGTATCGCAGCGGACGTCCCAGTGGGTGGGGGTAAGCAGGGCAAAAATGGTTTTGTTGCCCTCGGCCCAGGTCTCGGCGATCCACATGACGCCAGCCGAGCAGGCTCGCTGCAGGGGCGGCCACGGCAGCAGCTTGATCAGCCCCAGCAGCAGCATCGGGCCAATACCGATCAGGGTGTTGAGCAATATCAGCAGGCAGGTCAGCAGGCCTGTCATCCAGTGGGGCATGGCGGGTTCCTTGTCGCTGGCAAGCGCCAAGCATAGCGAGTTTTGTGGCCGAGCGGCCAGCCGGCGTTCACCCGTACAGGGGATGGGCAGCGTGGTAAGCGGTTTCTATCGTCAATGTCCGGGGACGCAAGCCCTGCAGACGCGCTGACTAATCCGCCGGAGAGCGCACCGGCACGGCTCTGGAGCAGGTTGTTATGGCGGCGGTGGGTAAGCCCGAGCTGAAATACGCGGCATCGGCTGCGCTATGTGCGGGACTGCGTCAGCGCAGCCTGACCCGGCTGCTGCTGGCGTTGATCTCGGGGGCGTTGCTGTCGCTGCCCTGGGTTGACGGTGGTCTGTACTGGAGTGGCTGGGTCGGCTGGGTGCCTCTGCTGTTTGCGCTGCATGGCAGCAGCCTACGTCAGGCCACCCTGATCGGCTGGTGCTGCGGTACCGTGTTTTACCTCGGAACGGCCTACTGGATGGTTGACTTCGCCATCCACCTGAAGGGGCTGTCGCTGCCGGTCAGCCTGCTGTTGGCATCGTTGTTCTGGCTTTATGCCGGCGCCTCCCTCGCCGTCGGCTGCCTGCTGTTTCGCCTGATTTCGCGGCGTTTGCCGCAGCTTGATCTGATCAGTTTTCCGCTTGCGATCGTCATGTGCTGCGCGTTGTACCCGACGTTGTTTGACCTGCGCTTCAGTGAAACCCAGGCAGCCTTTTTACTGGCGCTGCAGGGCGTTGACCTGGTCGGCGCGCAGGGGCTCGACATGCTTATGCTGTTGAGCAACATGCTGCTATTTCAGTGGCTGCAGCGTGATATCGCGGGGGCGAAAGGGGGGCTGGCCGCGGTCGGCGCGACGCTGATACTTGCCTGGTTTGTCTACGGCTGGTTTGCCCTGGGCCACTGGGATCGCCAAGCCGCATCATGGCAAAGCATGCGGGTCGGACTGGTACAGCCCAATGACGCGCCGACCCGGCGTATTCCTGAGCCGCCTGAAGGCTACTCGCGCGAATACCCGGAAGAAATGGAAGCCACGCGCCGGCTGTCGGCGGCGGGGGCGCGCTGGGTGGCCTGGCCGGAGGCGCGCTACAAGGGCTACTTTGACCAGCAAAGCGTGCGTCAGGCCTGGGCAGACCAGATATTGGGCATGTCGTCAGACCTGTTCTTTCATGACGTGGAAACCCGTAACCGGCATGCCACGCCGATCAGTTACAACACCCTAGGCTGGCTGGGGCAGGATGGCTCGTTAGTGGCTCAGTATCGCAAGATGCAGCGCGTGCCGTTTGGCGAGTACCTGCCGACGTTCTGGACGTTGCCGGGCATCAACTGGCTGACCACCCGGTTTCTTGGCGACTACCTGCGTGAGGTCGGGGAGGGGCAGGAGCATGTCGACTTCCCTATAGAGGGCATGCGCGTAGTGCCCAAAATCTGCTACGAAACGGCCTTTCCCGAATTTATCGCGGAGGCCATCGGCAGCGATGCCGGTGGTAAGGTGCTGCTGTTTGTCTCCCAGGACAACTGGTTCGGCGAAAGCTCTCAACCCTTTCAGCACCGCGCGATGTCGATCGTGCGCGCGGTTGAGAATCGCGTGCCCATGCTGCACCTGATCAACAATGGCCCTTCTGTGGCGGCCCTGCCCAGCGGTCGCGCGATCGCCGGTACGCCGGCCTTCAGTCGTGCCGAAATGCTGGTTGATCTACCCTATTCGCCAACCAGCGGCGGCAGCTTTTTTACTCGTCATGCGCAATACCTGAACGGGGTCTGGTACACGGCGCTGGCCGTCTTGCTGGGCTGCGCGCTGTGGCCGCGTCGGCGGCGCTGAGGCCGTCTGCTCAGGCGAACTGGCCGGCGGTGTAGCCTGAGGACCAGGCCCACTGAAAGTTGAATCCTCCCAGATGCCCGCTGACATCCAGCACCTCGCCAATAAAGAACAGCCCCGGGCAGGTTTTGGCTTCCATGGTTTTGGAGCTGACGTCGTCGGTACTGACGCCCCCCAGTGTGACCTCCGCGGTGCGGTAGCCCTCGGTGCCTGATGGTTTGAGCTGCCAGTCGTTGAGCAGAGCGCCAATCTCCCGCAGCTGGCGGTCCGGCATCTCGGCCAGCGCGGTGTCGTCGTCGGCAGGCCACCAGAGCGTTTGCAGTTCCGCCACCAGTGACTTGGCCAGGTGAATGCCGAGGCGGGTTTTCAGCCGGCTGCGCGGTTGCTGCTGCTTTTCATCCAGCAGCCACCGGGCGGCGTCCAGGCTGGGCAGCAGGTCGATGCGCAGTGTGTCGCCGTTGTGCCAGTAGTTGGATATCTGCAGCATCGCCGGGCCACTCAGGCCGCGGTGCGTAAACAGCATCGCTTCGCTGAAATGGCGCCCGTTGCAGCTGACCTCGACATCCAGCGCCAGGCCGGCCAGCCGCTCGCAAACGGCCTTGAACTGGTCGCTGAAGGTAAAGGGCACGAGGCCTGCGTGGCGTGGCGTCAGCTTGAGGCCGAACTGTTCGGCGAGCTGATAGCCGAGACCGCTACCGCCCAGTGTCGGGATCGAGAGGCCGCCGGTGGCGACTACCAGCGACTGGCAGCGAAGGGTAACCGCGCGGCCCTGCTGTTCAACCTGCAGGATGAAACCGCCGCTCTCCTGGCGCGCTACGCTGGTTAGCTCACAGCGGGTACGAATGTCCACCTGGGCTTGCAGGCACTCATTCTCCAGCATGTCGAGAATCGGCTTGGCCGAATCGCGGCAGAACAACTGCTGATGTTTACGTTCTTCGTAGTCGATGGCATAGCTGCCGACCAGCGAGATGAAGTCCCATTGGTTATAGCGTTTGAGTGCCGACTTGCAGAAGTGCGGGTTGGCGGAAATAAAGTTGTCGGCTTCCACGCTGTAATTGGTGAAGTTGCAGCGCCCGCCGCCGGACATCAGGATCTTTTTGCCGATGCGGTTAGCCCGCTCGAGCACCAGCACCCTGCGTCCGCGCTGGCCTGCCGTTGCGGCGCACATCAGCCCGGAGGCGCCGGCGCCGAGTACGATCACGTCAAAGTCGGAGGCTGGCTGGGGCACGTCAGGAGTCCGCGAGTGGATGGCTGGAAGCGGCGAATTCTAGCATTGTTGGGGAGCCTGCGTAGAATGCGGCCTTATCGGTTATTGGAGGAAAACGGTATGTCATCGAACCACCCCCCGGGCTCTGCAGACCCCTTGCACGGCGTTACTCTGAAGGCGTTGCTGGAGTGGCTGGTAGAGCACTATGGTTGGGACGAGCTGGGACGTCGGGTACCCATCAACTGCTTCCTGCATGAACCGAGCATGAATTCCAGTCTCAAGTTTCTGCGTCGCACGCCCTGGGCCAGAGAGAAGGTGGAGGCCCTGTATATCGCCGCTCAGCGCTAAGCCATCCAGCCCAGTGTTGCGGCGCTCAGCAGCAGGTAGCGCCCACCTTTGGCTACGGCCACGATCAGGGTAAAGCGCCAGAGCGGCTCTCGCATGACCCCGGCGACGATGGTCAGCGGGTCACCGACGAAGGGCGCCCAGCTCAGCAGTAGCGACCAGTAGCCCCAGCGGTGGTAGGCCGCCTGGGTACGGGCCAGGCGCTCGGGTGTCAGCGGAAACCAGCGGCGTTGCTGGAAGTGCGTAATGTAGCGCCCCAGCCACCAGTTGAGGATGGCCCCCAGCAGGTTGCCGGTGGTGGCGACCAGCAGAACCGGGAGTGGAGCGTAGTGACCGCTCAGCAGCATGGCGACCAGCGCAAACTCCGACTGCAGCGGCAGCACGGTAGCGGCGCCAAGGGCGATCAGGAACAGACCAATATAACTACTCAACTCCCACATGGCGGCTCCGGCGCGGTTCGGCGCCCCAGCATAGCAGTCGAGGCTGGCGGCTGACCGCGTACCGCCAGATGATTGTGTGTCGTTGTGCGTCTGGGCCGGTGGCATTGCTGGCAGGTGGGTTGATGCCAGGGATTTATTTCTAATTTCCATAAATATCGAATCAATGCTTCACCGTGTCAGGCAAAGCAGGAATAATGGCGCGTTTTTCCCGCCGTACTGGAGTGTGCATGTCCGAGTTGTCTGCAGACCTGACCGATGTTTCCCCCGCTCACCCCGCTGGCTCGTTATCCTGGCTGATCCTGCTGGCGCTGGCCGTGGGCGGGTTTGGCATTGGCACCGGCGAGTTCGTGATTATGGGGCTGATGCCCACCATTGCCGCGGATCTGGCGGTTACCGAGCCGCAGGTTGGGCATGTGATCAGCAGCTACGCCCTCGGTGTGGTGGTTGGCGCGCCGATTCTGGCGATCTTTGGCGCCAGACTGTATCGCCGGCATCTGCTGTTGCTGCTGATGGTGTTTTTTGCACTGGGTAACCTCGCCAGTGCGCTGGCTCCGGACTACCACAGCCTGCTGCTGGCGCGCTTTGTTGCCGGCTTGCCGCACGGCGCCTACTTTGGCGTGGCGGCACTGGTGGCGGCCTCGCTGGTGGCACCGAACAAGCGCGCGGCGGCGGTCAGCCTGGTGATGCTGGGGCTGACGCTGGCGATCCTTCTGGGCAATCCGCTGGCGACCTTGCTCGGGCAGCAAATCGACTGGCGCTATGCCTTTGTTGCCGTGGCAGTCATTGCGCTGCTAACGGTGCTGCTGATCGCGTTGTTTCTACCGCTGGATCGGGGCGTGGTGCGCAGCAATCCGCTGGCCGAATTGCAGGCCTTTCGCCGTATTCAGGTGTGGTACGCGCTGGGTATTGGTGCCATCGGTTTTGCCGGCATGTTCTGTGTGTTCAGCTACCTGGCGGTGACCCTGCTGGAGGTGACCGGTGTCACGCCATTGGTTGTGCCACTGGCGGTGGCGACCTTTGGTGCCGGCACGCTGCTGGGCAACCTGGCCGGGGGCTGGCTGTTTGAGCGGCTACAGTTTGCTGCGGTAGGGGTGGTGTTGCTCTGGAGTATCGGCGTGCTGCTGCTGTTTCCCTTTGCCGTGCAGACCCTGTGGAGCGCACTGCTGGCGGCATTCTTGGTGGGCACCATGGTGGCGCTGTCACCCCCGCTGCAGACGCGCCTGATGGACGTGGCCGCCGATGCGCAGACGCTGGCCGCCGCCTCCCATCACGCGGCCTTCAACGTTGCCAACGCGCTGGGCCCCTGGCTGGGTGGCCTGGCGATCGGCGCCGGACTGGGCTGGACGGCCACCGGCTATGTTGGTGCGTTGACCGCCGTAGCTGGCCTGGGCCTGTTCCTGCTCTCCTGGCAGCGTCAGCGTCGCCACCCGGAAGAGCTCAGCCCGCCGATCTGACCTCAGGCGCTGGTCAGGTACTGATCGTTGAAGGCCTTGGCGCGTAGGGCCGCCGGGCGCTGGAACGCAGTGGCGACAAAGTCGGCAAAGCCTGGACGCTCGGGCACCACACCCTCGCTCATCGCCCAGCCCAGTTGTGCTGCCAGGTACAGGTCGGCGGCGGTGAAATGGTTGCCGCACAGCCAGGGGCCGCCCAGCAGCCCCTGTTGCACCGTGTTCAAGGTGTCTTCAAAGGTGCCAAAGCCGACCATGCGTGTGCGCTCTTCGGGCACCTCCCAAGCAAGCTTGCGGGCGGTAATCGCCTGTTCCAGCGGCCCGGCGGCAAAGAACAGCCAGCGCAGATAGGCGGCGCGCCGCGGGTCGTCGACCGGCGGCGCCAATTGGGCGCGGGGGAAACGATCGGCCAGATAGGCGCAGATGGCGGCACATTCGGTAATCAGCAGGTCGCCGTGCATCAGCGCAGGCACCTTGCCCATCGGGTTGATAGCCCGGTAGTGGTCGCTCTTCATGTCGTCGCCGTAGTCGATCCAGACGGTTTCATACGGCATCTGTAGCTCTTCGAGCATCCAGTGAACGAGACGACCGCGCGATTGCGGGTTGCTGTACAGGGTGAGTCCATGCATGGGTGTTTCTCCTTTTTGGCCAACACTCAGCATAGCTCTTGCGGCGGCGTCAGGTCATGAAAACCTTACCCAGCCCCACCGCGCTGGTCACCAGCAGGGTAACGCCGAGCACGCGGAAGAACTGGCCGCTGTCGTTGTGCAGCATGCGGTGATGAAAGCGCAAGCCAATCAGGTGGCCTACGGTGACGCAGGGCAGCAGCCAGAGATGGTGGATCAGTTGCAGGTCTACGCCGGCCCAGACAAAGGCGGCCATCTTGATCGAGACCAGCACGAACCAGAGTACGAACAGCGTATCGCGCAGTTGTTCGCGGGCAACATGCTGCGCTGCTACAGCAATGATCAGCGGAGCGCCGATCAGCGAAGTGCCGCTGATGTAGCCGCCGAGCATCAGGAACAGGGTATCGACTACCCGGCTGTTGCTGCGAAAGGGGCGGTTGAAGATGTACGACAGGGCGTAGCCTGAGACGATCACAAAGATGATCAGGCTCATGATCTTCGGCGGCAGGGTCAGCAGGCCGAATACCCCGATCAGCTTGGGGACCATCATTACCAGCAGCATATGGCCAAGGTAGCGCCAGTCGACCGAGCCACCTGCGTTGCCTTGCTGCTGCGCCGTCCTGGGTTGTCGCCGGTTGTTCATGATCACCGTTAGCGAGGAGAACAGCAGCAGGTGGGCGGCAATCAGGGGCAGGAATACCAGCGGATCATCGTGTATCAGCAGCAGGAAGGGGAGTGCCAGTACTGCGCCGCCAAAGCCCAGTCCGGAACGCACAAAGCCGCTCCAGACAAAGACCAGACCGATTAATACGTATTGCCAGAGACTCAAGTCGGTCATGGGTGCCCGCCGGATCAACAAAGCCGCTCAGTATACCGATCTTGCTGCCAGGTTGGCGTTGCGCTGCGGCGGACGCTCTGTTGCCCGCGCGGATCAACGCGCGATTCAGGCGCTGCGGTCCAGCGCCAGATCGGTATGGCTGTACAGGCGAAAGCTGCGGCTGGTGTCGGCGTAATCCCAGCGCGCCACCGAGCAGGCGTGAAACGGGCCGTCGGTGCTGTGCTCGATCAGATTCACCGAGTTGGGGATGTCGCCGCGCACACGTGACGACAGCGCGGTGCCGGCCTGCGCAGTCCAGGCCTGGCGCCCGCTGGTCTGCCCGTTCAGCGGGCGCACGTAGGGCAGGTGAATGTGCCCGGCGAGCAGCAGGTCCAGCCCGGCATCGACCCAGCGCGGCACCACGGCATCGCCGCCGATCAGGAGGTTGCTGCGGTCCGAGCTTTCCACCGCGCGCACCGGATGGTGCTGCATGACGAGGCGCAGCTGGCGCGCACTGGCCTGGCGCAGGCGATTCTCAACGCGTTCGATCTGCTCAGCAGTCAGCTCGCCGTTCTTGTGCCGGTCGGCGCGCGAGGAGTTCACGCCGATTACCAGCAGGCGCTCGGTTTCCAGCAGGGGTTCGAGGTCGGCGGCAAAGTTGTCCTGATAGTGGCCATAGGGACGCAGCAGGCGCTTGAAGGGGTTGAACAGCGGCATGTCGTGATTGCCGGGTACCGCCAGCATCGGAATGCCGAGCTGTTCCATGAACAGCCGGGCACGGCGGAACTGATCTGGCCGGGCGCGCTGGGTGATGTCTCCGCTGAGCAGCGCCAGGGTGGGCCGCTGTTCCTCTACCAGCTGCATCAGCGCGGTCATGACGGCTTGCTGTTCGGTGCCGAAGTGCGGGTCGGAGAGGTGCAGGATACGGGTCACGCACGCTCCCGCAGACGGTCGTCGCGCGGCACCAGCAGAGGCAGCGGCTGCTCGGCAACGCGAAACTCCAGCGGTGACTGCATCCAGCATATCTCGCCATCCATCGCCACCTTGACGCGCCGACGACGATGGCTGAGGTGTATCCGCAGCCGCTTGAAACCGAAGCTGATGACGTGTTCGTCCTCGCCCATGCGGCTCAGCAGGCCGCGCAGGACCAGCCCGTAGAGCGCCAGTGTGCCAAGTGGGCGTGCGGTCATGGCGACCAGCTCGCCCTGCTGCAGGCGTGTCTGCTCGTGAATGCCGATGTGCTCCAGCTGCAGCTCGTTATTGCCGACCACGATGGTCTGGGTACGCAGCTGGCGTGTTTGTTCGCCATTGTCTAGTTGCAAGTTGAGCTGGCGGTGTGCGCGTAACAGGGTGACCAGTGCTGACCACAGCGCGACCCAGCGGCTGCGTCCGTAGCGCTGCTTGTAGTCTTCACGGTCCTCAAGCAGGTCCGGATACAGACCCAGACTGGCGTTGACCAGAAACACGCGGCCATTGAGCTGACCTACCTGCACCGGCTCGATGACCGCGTCCAGCAGGCAGCGTGTCGCCGTTTCGGTGTCCTGGGAGATGCCGTAGGTACGGCCGAAATAGTTGAAGGTTCCCTGGGGAAGGATGCCGAAGGGCACATCGGCGCCGAGCACCACGTTGCTGACGGCGTTCAAGGTGCCGTCGCCGCCCGCTGCAATCACCGCGCCGCCCTCGCTGCGAGCGCGTTCCAGCGCCTGTTGCGCGGCGCTTTCCAGGCCACTGCCGGAGCCAACCTTGAACAGCTCGTAGCGCCGTCCGGCCGCGTCCAGTACGCGACGGATGCTGTCCTCCACTTCATTGCCGCGGTGATTGCCGGAGCCGGTGTTGAGCACGATAAACAGCGGTGTGTCCGCTGCCAGTGGCGTCCTTGCGGTTGTGGGCATGGTCGGTCTTTAACCTGATGATAAGGTGGGTTTGGGTTTTAGTCCTGATTCGCCGCCGGAAGGTTCAATGTCAGCGCTTCGGCAGGCCAAGCCTTAAGGTTGGGTTAAGGTGGTGAGCGTAACGTCGCGGCCACTTCTCCAAATTGCTTACAGGTACCTGCCATGCACGCGTCGCCACGCCGTTATCACGGCCTTTCCATTGCCCTCCACTGGCTCATGCTGCTGCTCATTGCAGCCGTCTACGCCTGCATCGAGCTCAAGGGAAACTTCCCGCGTGGCAGTGAACCCAGAGAGCTGCTCAAACAGTGGCATTTTGCGCTGGGCATGCTGGTCTGGGCGCTGGTCTGGGCTCGGCTGTTGGCACGCATGCTGTTGCCAGCGCCACCCGCCACGGTCGCCGCTGGCTGGCAGAACAAGCTGGCAGCGGCGATGCACCTCGCGTTGTATGGCCTGATGATTGGCCTGCCGCTGCTCGGCTGGCTGGTGCTCAGTGCGGCGGACAAGACGCAGGTTCTCAGCTTTACGCTACCGCCATTGCTGGCGCCGAACCAGGCGCTGGCCGGTCAGCTAAAGGAGATTCATGAGTGGCTTGGTGTAGCTGGCTACTGGCTGATTGGCCTGCACGCGGCTGCGGCGGTGCTGCACCACTATGTGCTGCGCGACGACACGCTCCGGCGCATGCTGCCGGGCCGGCAGCTGCGCTGACATTGACCTGCCCCTAGGGACTTCAGGGCTGCTGGCGGCAACCGGGTAGCCTGCTCACCAGTAGCGTCAGCGCAATGCCTAGGGTTGCGCCGGTGAACACGTCACTCGGCCAGTGCACTCCCAACGTCAGGCGCGACAGGCCAACCAGCGCGATCCAGCCTAGTGCCAGCCCCCACCAAGTGCGGCTCTGTGCCGGGTATACCCTGCACAGGACAGCCGCCAATGCGCTGGCGCACGCGGCCGTGCCCATGGTGTGGCCACTGGGAAAGCTGAAGCTGGCCAGCTCCAGGGTGTCCCACAGCGCGGGGCGTGGACGGGCAAAGACAGCCTTGAGCAGCACCACCAGCAACGCCCCCCCGAGGCCGCTGAGGCATAGCAGCAGGGCGTCAGCGCGCCTGCCCTGGCAGACAAGCCAGCCGCTCAGCAGGGCGATCAGCGGAGTAAGGAAGAGCGCCGAGCCACTATGGGTAAACAGGCCAAAGCCGGACATCAGCAAGGGTGTCAGGCTGGCTCGCAGGCTCAGCAATAGCTGCTGGTCCAGTTCGGCGACCAGGCCGCTCAGCATCAGTGCCGTGCTGATCAGCGCCAATGTGAGCAAAAACAGCGGCAGGTGCAGCGCGGGAGTCGGGCCTGCGGGCGCAGCGCCGTCAGCGGGCCGCCGCAGCGCCAACCAGAGGCCGTACCCGGTGGCGAGCAATAGTGGCAGCATCCATGGGTTGGGCATCGATTATGCGCCGTGGCGGGCTGCCCAGAGGCGGGCAGCGGGTGGATCAGAAGGTGTAGGTGCCGGGTGTCGGGTCCAGCACGGGCGGCAGCGAAGGTGTGAGCGTTGGCTCGGGCGTCGGCCGGGGGGCGGGCGGCGCGACCGGTTCTGGTTCGACGACTGTCAGGTGCTCAGCCAGGGTGGCTTGCCAGAGACGCTCGAACTCGCCAACAAAGCTGTGAAAGCTCTGCGCTTCGGCGCGCTGACGTGCGGAGTCAATGGCTTCCCGGCTGTTCCATACGGTCGCGCGCTGGGATTCGCGCTCGGTGGCCTCGGCGGCTCCGTATACAAAACCGGTGCGGACATCGACCAGCAGGGCTGACGTTGTGGCGCTGACAAAGGCCTGCTTGTTCGGCAAAAAGCCCAGGGTAATAGCCGACAACGGACCCAGTGCCGTGCTCTCGACGTTAAAGCTGGTGTCCAGCGTATAGACCAGCAGCAGATCGGCCTTCAGGCGCGCAGCACCCAGGCGCAGGTCGCGCAGGGTGTTGAGTTCCTGCGGCAGGATCAGGCGGGTCATGGGCGCGACCGCACTGAGCTGGTTCTGGCTGGCCAGCCGCTGCAGATCATCGGCACTTTCGATATCACGGGTGGTGACCACGCTGAACTGGCCGCTGCCATAGCTGTCTGCTGTCAGCGAGTGGTAGCCGGAGGACTGCACGCGCACGGTAGCCAGGCGCGCGGGAAACTGTACCGCAGGCTCCAGGGACATCAGTGCGCTGATGTCTCCGTCGCCCAGGGCGGCCATATTGACCCCCGCGGCGGGGGTGGTGTAAGTCGCACAGCCTTGCAGGATCGACAGACCCAGCGCAAGGAGGGAGACGAGTATACGTCGGTTCACGGCGTAACGTTCCTTGGGAAATAGAGTGGCGGACCGACTAGGATGTCAGTTGACAGCGGTCTGGCGGACCGCAAATGGTATCGCGTTGAAGGCGGTGCAACAATCTGCAGCAGAATCTTTCTTGGCTCGTCGAGCGGCATTGATGCGCGTGGGTCGCCAGGACACGTACACTAGTCTCTTCGCATGTCGTCAGGGTAACAGCCAGTGAGTGAACTTTTTCGTATCGAACATCGTGATCCCGACACCTTCAGAAGAGAGACCCGGCGCAGCAGTGTGATTGTTGTGGTGGTCTTCGCGGTGCTCGGTATGGGGTTGCCGGCCCTGCTGGTTGCGTTGTTTGGCGGCGCCGATGGCAGCAATTTTGGCTGGAATCTGACCGGCGTCCTGCTGGCGCTCGTATTGACTGTGACCTTGGTGCGCACGGTGTTTCTGAAGCAGCGCTGGATGGCGTCGGCGGCCTATGGTTGGCGGCTCAAGCGCGCGCTGATGCGGGTCACCAACCAGATGCATCAGGTCAAGGACGGGGTACAGGCCGGCGACGAGAACGCGCTGCGAGTGCTGCGTTTCTACCATCTGGGTCTGCAGGAAATGCATCACCTGGAGGGTAACAGCAGCGATATGCTGGAGCTGGTTGCCGAACGCGAGCAACTGCGTGAGACGTTGCTCGCCCGTGGTCTACCGGAAGATCAGCCAGCCCTGTATAGCGAGTGGCTTGAGGCGCTGAAGGAATAAGGGCCGCTGCGGCCGGGTTTGCCGGGCTGAGTTCGGGCCGGCAGCGGTCACTTGGGTGGCATGACTACCCATTCAGGCTCATCAAACTCACCGATCAGGCGGATATCGCAAAAGCGTGCGGCGCCGCGAATGATGTCGGCCACCTCGGCGTTTGGCTTGCCTTCCATCGCGTCGCGCTGGGCCTTGCTGTCCCAGTGGGCGATGGCAATCAGCTTGTCCGGCGATTGCAGGCTGCGGTGCAGCTCGGTGCCCCGCGCACCGGGGGCCTGCTGGATCAGCTCGCTGGCATGTACCCAGGCTTCGGCATAATCCTCGGCGCGGTAGCCGGGCTTGATGGTGACCTCGAAGATATATTTCATTGTCGACTCCCTGGTTTGTCGTGCAGCTGACTCAGCGTCGTGTACTGTCGATTTCGACCAGCCGACCGTCGATGAAGCGCAGGCTGCGCACCATCACGTTGGTGGGGCCGTAGCTCCACTGCTCGATATTGACGCTACCCTCGGCCTGGTAGCCGTCGGGGTCGATGTATTGCGGTGTACGCTCGCGGGTATCGGGCTCACCGCACGTCTCAAGCACCTCCGCGATCGAGGCGCCGGTTGCGATAATGCCGTGATCACAGCGCATGGTGGCCGCCTGTGAGGCTGAAGCCGTCACAAGAGCGATGATGAAAACGGCAACGTTTCTAGCGGGCATGAGACGCCTCCTTCGTCGGCTTTGTCGCTTGTCATCATGCCTGCGTTGGCTCGTGAGGTCGAACTGCGCACACAAAAAAGCCCGGCATCTAGCCGGGCTTTTTGTTGCAGCGAGGCTTACAGGCCGAACTTGGCCTTGAACTCGCGGCGGCGGCGGTGCAGGACCGGCTCGGTGTAGCCGTTCGGCTGCTTGGTGCCCTCAACGCACAGCTCAACGGCGGCCTGGAAGGCAACGCTGTCGTCAAAGTTCGGCGCCATCGGCTTGTAGGCCGGGTCGCTTTCGTTCTGACGGTCAACCACTGCAGCCATGCGCTTCATGGTTTCCATCACCTGCTCTTCGCTGCAGATGCCGTGGCGCAGCCAGTTGGCGATGTGCTGGCTGGAAATACGCAGGGTGGCGCGGTCTTCCATCAGACCTACATCGTTGATGTCCGGAACCTTGGAGCAGCCAACGCCCTGGTCGATCCAGCGTACAACGTAGCCGAGGATGCCTTGGGCGTTGTTGTCCAGTTCCTGCTGGATGTCGGCAGCGGACCAGTCGGTGCTGGGCGCCAGCGGGATGGTCAGGATGTCGTCAACGGAGGCCGGGGTGCGCTTGGCCAGCTCGTCCTGACGCTCGGCCACGTTGACCTTGTGGTAGTGCAGGGCGTGCAGGGTAGCGGCGGTCGGGGACGGAACCCAGGCAGTATTGGCACCGGCCATCGGGTGACCGATCTTCTGCTCCAGCATGGCAGCCATCAGGTCGGGCATTGCCCACATGCCTTTACCGATTTGCGCGCGGCCTTTCAGGCCGGTTGCCAGACCGATGTCGACGTTGTTGTTCTCGTAGGCACCGATCCAGACTGCGCCCTTGATCTCACCCTTGCGGATGAAAGCGCCGGCTTCCATAGAGGTGTGGATCTCGTCGCCGGTACGGTCGAGGAAGCCGGTGTTGATAAACACAACGCGCTCGCTGGCGGCCTTGATGCAGGCTTTCAGGTTGATGGTGGTGCGACGCTCTTCGTCCATGATGCCGACTTTCAGCGTGTTGCGGGTCAGGCCCAGCATGTCTTCAACGCGGCCGAACAGCTCGTTGGTGAAGGCCACTTCTTCCGGACCGTGCATTTTCGGCTTAACGATGTAGACCGAACCGGTGCGGGTGTTCTTGCGGCTGGTGTTGCCGTTCAGGTTGTGGATCGCGATCAGGCTGGTAACCGCTGCGTCCATGATGCCTTCCGGCACTTCGTTGCCGTCCTGATCGAGGATCGCATCGTTGGTCATCAGGTGGCCAACGTTACGCACGAACAGCAGCGAGCGGCCGTGCAGGGTCAGGGTAGAACCGTCGGCCTTGGTGTACTCGCGGTCCGGGTTCATGGTGCGGGTGAAGCTGCTGCCGCCCTTGCTGACGGATTCGGCCAGGTCACCTTTCATCAGGCCCAGCCAGTTGGTGTAGACCACGGTCTTGTCGGCGGCATCAACGGCGGCAACGGAGTCTTCGCAGTCCATGATGGTGGTCAGTGCCGATTCCATCAGCACGTCTTTGACGCCGGCAGCGTCGGTCTGGCCGATGTTGCTGGTCGCATCGATCTGGATTTCGAAGTGCAGGCCGTTGTGTTTGAGCAGCACGGCAGTCGGGGCTGCGGCGTCGCCCTGGAAGGCGATGAACTGGGCGGCGTCTTTCAGGCCGGTGCTGCTGCCGTCTTTCAGGGCAACGCTCAGCTGGCCGTCCTTGACGGTGTAGCTGGTGGAGTCAACGTGGGAACCATTGGCCAGCGGAGCTGCCTCATCAAGGAAGGCACGGGCAAAGGCGATGACCTTGTTGCCACGGATTTCGTTGTAGCCCGGGCCCTTGGTGGCGCCGTTTTCTTCGGAGATGGCGTCGGTACCGTACAGTGCGTCGTACAGCGAACCCCAACGGGCGTTGGCGGCGTTCAGGGCAAAACGGGCATTCATGACCGGCACAACCAGCTGCGGGCCGGCCATGGTGGCGATTTCTTCGTCAACGTTCTGGGTGGTAGCCTGGAAGTCAGCCGGCTCGGGCAGCAGGTAGCCGATTTCCTGCAGGAAGGCTTTGTACTCGGCGGCGTTGTGGGCTTGACCGGCGCGGGCCTGGTGCCAGGCATCGATCTGCGCCTGGAAGTCGTCGCGCTTGGCCAGCAGTGCCTTGTTCTTGGGAGCCAGGTCTTTGATCAGGGCTTCTACACCGGCCCAGAAGGCGGCTGCCTCGACACCGGTGCCGGGGATGGCACGCTCGTTGATGAAGTCGTGGAGAACCTTGGCTACTTGCAAACTGCCAACTTGGACGCGATCTGTCATGTTACACCCTCACTGTGCTGACAACCTGCGCGCTACGCGCATCAGGACGTGGAAATTGGAGACGCGGTATGTTACACGATGATCTGTTGCAAAGCATGCCTGACGGGCGCAATTGTGCCGGGGCCACCGCAGATCAGGGAGTGACTCGCGGGTCATACCACCAGACGAGACACTCGATGGACCAGGCTTTTTTTTCTTCCCTTGCCGACTCCCTGCCGCAGCTTGAGCCTGGCCGTGCTGCCGATGAAGCTGCGCGCCGTTATGCGGGTTATTACGGTATCGACTTTCACGACCGCGCGGCCCAGCACCTGGGGCGCATCGAGGTGGACGGTTTCAGCGTTGCCACGCAGATATGGAAGCCGCCGGTGGCCCGCGGCACGCTGCTGATTCTGCACGGCTATTACGATCATATGGGGCTGTATCGGCATCTGATCCAGTGGGCGCTGGAGCAGCACTACGCGGTGCTGGCCTTCGATCTGCCCGGGCACGGCCTGTCGAGTGGCGAGCGCGCCAGTATCGACTGCTTTCTGCGCTACCAGAAAGTACTCGACGGGGTGCTGGAGCAGGCGCTGCTGTGGCAACTGCCGGCGCCCTGGCACATGCTGGGACAGAGCACCGGTGGTGCGATTTTGATCGACCGTCTGTTGCACGGTGAGCTGCCCGCACAGCTGGGACGCACGGTGCTGATGGCGCCGCTGGTGCGTCCGCGCCAGTGGCTGTTCTCGCAAATGGGGTTGAAGCTGCTTGGCGGGTTCGTGCAGCAGCTGGGACGACGTTTTACCGATAACTCCACCGATGAGGCCTTTCTCGAATTCATTCGCTCGCGCGATCCGCTGCAGCCCCAGGTGCTGCCGGTGGCCTGGGTGCAGGCGCTGGAGCGCTGGATTCCGCGCATCGAATCGGCCGCCGCGGTAGAGCATCAGCCGCTGATCATTCAGGGGCAGGAAGACGGCACTGTGGACTGGCAGCACAATATTCAGGTGCTGGAGAGCAAGTTCGCCGGCCTGGACACCTTCTATCTGCCGACCGCGCGTCATCATCTGGCCAACGAGCACCAGAGCCTGCGGCAGCAGTATCTGGACTGGCTGGCACCGCGTCTGCTGTCCTGAGCAGATGCGTTTAGCGACGGGTGACGCTAGTCGGCGGCCGGCAGGCTGAGACGCAGGGTGCTCGGCAACGCGGCGTCGAAGCTGACGCTGCCGCCGGCATTTTCGATCACCCGTCGAACAATCGGCAGGCCCAGCCCTGTCCCGCTGCTGCCCTGTCTACCCTTGCGAAAACGCTCGAACATCGCTTCCTGATGAGCCAGCGGCACGCCCTGGCCCTCATCGCTGATGCTGACCTCCACTGATTGGCCGTCGCGCCTCGCCTGCAGTCGAACCTTGCCCTGGCCGTGCAACAACGCATTTTCCAGCAGGTTGATCAGCGCCTGACGCAGCTCCTCTGCCTGTCCCTGACACTGCAGCCCGTCCTCTATCACTACCTCCAGCGTGCGTTGTTGTTCCTCGAACAGAGGCAGTAGTGAGGCCGCTACCTCGCGGGCCAGCCGCGACAGCGCGGTGCTCTCGCCCGATCTGGTCATGTGCTGCCCCTCATCCTGCCGCGCCAGTGTCAGCAACTGCTCGACTAATCGGGTGAGTTGACGCATCTCCTGTTCCAGCGCCGGCCAGTCCGGATTGCCGCTGCGGCGTGCGTCCTGCAGACGCAGGTCCAGCACTGTCAGTGGTGTGCGCAGTTCGTGAGCGGCATCGGCGATAAAACGCTGCGAGGCGTCGTAGGCGCTGGCCAGGCGGTCCAGCGCCTGATTTGCGGCATTGGCCAGGGGTTGTATTTCCCTTGGCAGGTCGGCCAGGGGAATGCGCTGGGCCGGTGCCTGCGGACCAATGTTCGCGGCCAGCGCAGTGGCCCGGCCTACGGGGCGCAGGGTCCAGTGCAGCAGGCTCAGAATCAGACCGGCGGCCAGCAAACCGAGCGGGATGACAAACAGCACACTGTGACGCAGACGATCCAGGAGCAACTGGTTGAGCATGGCGCGTTCCGCCGCGTCGTTGCGCGAGACCATCAACACGGAGCCGTCGGCCAGGGCAATGGGCACATTGATCACCTGCCCGCCGAAGGGGCTCCAGTGCCACCAGCTGTCGTGATCCTCCGGGGCAGGCAGGCGCAGGCGCCGCGGACGCGGCATGTAGTCGGCGAAGCTGTGCAGGCTGCCGTCGGGAGTGTAGAGGGTGTACTCCATTTCGTTGCCAGCGTGGTAGCGCGGCAACGCGCTGATCGGTTGATCGGCGCTGTATCCCTCGCTGACCGTGCGTGCTTGCAGCAGCAGAATGCTGCGCCGCAGATCGTCCCGGGTGCCGTAGGTATGCACCGCTGACAGGCTGGAACCCAGTACAAAGACCAGCAGCAGGGCGACGAGGATGCGCAGACGCAGGCTGCGCCCAGATCTTGTCAGCTTGCTGTCAGCTAGCGCTGGCATAGTGGCGCCCGCCAATAATATTGAGAATATTTATCATTTGTATTTTTCATCAGGGGAGTCAGCACGCATGCCAGCACAAAGCACACATCTGCACAAGCGGTTTAGCCCAGCGCTCTTGGCGCTGGCCGTGGCCGCAACGCCGGGCTTTGCCGAGGAAGGTGACAGCAGCAACGTGGTCGAGCTCAAGGAGGTCGTGGTCACGGCGGCTGGTTATGAGCAGCAGCTGATCGATGCGCCGGCGTCTATCACGGTCATTACCCAGGAAGACCTGGAAGGCAAATACTACCGCGATGTGACTGACGCTCTGCAGGATATTCCCGGTGTATCCATCGAAGGGGGCGCTGGCGGCAAGCTGGAAAGCACCAGCATCAATATTCGTGGCCTGGGTGAGAGTTACACGCTGTTCTTGATCAACGGCAAACCGCTGGGCGCCTCCACCGAGGCCTACTACAACGGCTTTGGCAGCGCGACTCAGGTTGGCTGGCTGCCGCCGCTTAACGCGATCGAGCGGATCGAGGTGATTCGCGGCCCGATGTCCTCGCTGTATGGTTCCAGTGCGCTGGCCGGGGTGATCAACATCATCACCAAGGAAGTGGCAGACGCGTGGAACGGGCGCATCAGCTATGACCATCTGCTGCAGGAAAATGACGACGCCGGCACGGCCCGTCAGGCCAACTTCTACCTCAGCGGTCCGCTGGTCGAAGATCGCCTGGGTTTGACCCTGTATGGCTCCAGCTATGAGCGCGACGAGGATGAAATCCAGGGTGGCTACACCGCCAAGGAGCGCATCGATGGCACTGCCCAGCTGAACCTGAAAGTCAATGACGCTAACAGTCTTGAGCTGGAGGGTGGCCGTGCCGAGCACGACAACGAGCGCACCGCCAAGTCCGGCTCTCCGGGAGAGATGAACAACATTCGCACCCATTACGGCCTGACCCACACCTTGCGCTGGGGCGAGCGATTCGAGACGCGCAGCTTCCTGATCGATGAGGAAGTGGAGATCGAGAATGGCAGTGTCGAGTCGGCGTACACCAGCACACTGGCCAACACCAAGACCGTGTTGCCGCTGGAAAACCAGACCATGACCCTGGGCGCCGAGTACAAGTGGGAAACCACCGATCACGACGCCAGCCGCTTCTACGGTGGCGCCAACAGCCTGTCGCTGGAGCGCTGGCAGCGCGCGCTGTTTATCGAAGATGAATACTATGTCACCGATGATCTGTCGCTAACCGGCGGCCTGCGCTACGACGAAAACGAGCACTATGGTGAAGAGCTGATTCCTCGTCTGTATGCGGTCTACCGCATGACTGACCACTGGGTGCTCAAGGGCGGGGTGAGCGGCGGCTACAAGGCGCCAACACTGAAACAGGCAGATCCGAACATTGTTGAGAACGCCGCTCGCAGCCGCGCCTTTGACATGGGTAACGCCGACCTCAAACCGGAAAGCAGCATCAACTACGAAGCCGGCCTGATGTGGGACGCGGCTAACGGCATCAACGCCGGTGCGACCGTCTACTACACCGAGTTTGAAGATCAGATCGGCCGCAAGGTGATCTGTGATACCCGCGACGGCTCGGACCCGGTCTGCGAAGTTAACGGGGTGCAGCGCCAGTACATCAACCAGTACACCAACCACGACTCCGCCGAGCTGCGCGGGGTGGAGCTGTTCTTCAATGTGCCGCTGGGGCCGGTTGATCTGAAGACCAACTACACCTACTCCGACAGCGAAATCACCGAGTCCAAGGATTCGCCGGAGAGCGTTGGTCAGCCGTTCAACAACCTGCCCAAGCATATGGTCAACGTGGGCGTGGACTGGGCCGCAACCGAGGCGCTGGGCGTTTGGGCCAAAGCCCGATACAAGAGCCGTACGGTGGAGGACTCCAGCAGTCAGCTGCCGTCTTACACCCTGGTTGACGTCGGAGCGCTGTATCGCGTGAGCGACAACTTTGATGTCTATGGCGGGCTCTACAACCTGTTCGACAAGGAAGTGACCGCCGAGGATTACGGCAAGACCCTGGATGGTCGCCGCCTGAACCTGGGTGTTGCTTTCAACTTCTAGGTCGCGGCGCGCCGAGTGGCGTCAGGTCTCAGAGGGCCTGACGCTGTGTGAGCCGGTAGCCCAGCCCGCGCAGGGTTTCAATACTGGCGTCGGCACCTGCCTTCGCCAGTTTGCGGCGCAGTCGTGATACCGCCGCCTCAATGGCATTGGGCGTGACGGCTTGGTCCAGTGCGTACAGGCGCTCCTCCAGATGATCCTTGACCACGACCCGTGGCGCGCTGCGCAGTAGCTCTTCGAGTAACGCCAGTTCGCGCTTGGGCAGCACCAGCGGGCGGGCATCGACCTGCACATCGCGGTGCTGCTCGCAGAAGCTCAGGTTGCCTATGTGCAGGCGGCTGTCGGGGCGCGGCCCCGCGCGACGCAATATGGCGCGCAGGCGGGCTTCGAGTTCGGCCATCTCAAAGGGTTTGAGCAGGTAGTCGTCGGCTCCGGCGTCCAGGCCGGCGATGCGGCTGTCCAGTGCGTCGCGGGCGGTGAGAATCAGGCAGGGCAGGTGAAGGTTGCGGCTGCGGCTGCGCTGGCTCAACAGCTGCAGGCCATCCATGTCCGGCAGCCCCAGATCCAGCAGCATGGCGTCGTACTGGCTGAGTTCCAGCATCGCCAGTGCGGCCTTGCCGTCCTCGGCGCTGTCGACGACAAAACCGCTGCGGCGCAGGTGGCGACCGAGCAGATCGCGCAGGGAGGGATGGTCTTCGACGATGAGTAGCTTCATAGCCTGGATTTCCTGTCGGCGTGTCAGTCTGTGGTCAGCCGGGTTTGCGATAGTGATAGGCATTCTTATTCAGCGCCTGTGCTGGGCGCAAGTCATGGAACCTCCCGATGAGTGATCTTTCTTCGCCGACGCCCTGGCTGTCGGTCCTGGCGCGGCGGCGTATGGATGTCGCGGCACGCTGTCTGTTGGCGGTGCTGGGCGGCTATGTGCTGACCGCGCTTTGCACCGCCAGTCTGGCACGGCTGCTGCCTGGCGAGCCGGCACAGGCGGTGCTGGCGGCAACCCAGCTGTCCTTTCTGATCTACTGCGTACTGGTGATCTGGGCGTTTTCTGCCGGGAGTGCGCTGCGCGCCTGGTTGGTCGCGGTGCTCTGCTGCCTGCCGTCGCTGGCGCATCTGCTGTGGGTGGAGGTGTTATGAACGGCATGGGTTTTCGTCAAAGTAATGCCTGGCTGCACACCTGGGTCGGGTTGCTGCTGGGCTGGTTGCTGTACGCGGTCTTTCTGACCGGCACCCTGAGTTTTTTCCAGGATGAGATCAGCTACTGGATGAAACCTGAGCTGCACGCCGCCACTCCGGGGCCGCAGAGCGCCCAGTTGGCGCTGCAGCAGTTGCAAAAGCATGCCCCGGACGCGCAGTTGTGGCAGATCGATCTGCCGGACGAGCGCGATCCTGAGTTGCAGATTCAGTGGTTTGCGCCGGGTGAGCATATCGGCAAAAGGGGAGGCGAGCGGCTGACGTTGGACGCGGCAAGCGGTGAGCCTCTGCAGGTGCGTGAAACGCGGGGCGGGGGCTTTCTCTATCGCTTTCACTTTGAGTTGTACGCCATGCCGCGCCAGGCCGCGCGCTGGATCGTCGGCATTGCGACCTTTGTCATGCTGGTGGCCATCGTCAGCGGAGTGGTGACGCACAAGAAGATCTTCAAGGATTTCTTCACCTTCCGCCCGGCCAAGGGGCAGCGTTCCTGGCTGGACGCCCACAACGCCACTGCCGTGCTGGCATTGCCGTTTCACTTCATGATCACCTACAGCGGCTTGCTGCTGTTGATGTTCATGCTGATGCCATGGGGTGTGCAGAGCCAGTATCAGGGCAATATGCAGGCGTTCTTTGGCGAGCTGCGGAGTCGGGGTGAACCCGTGGCCGAGGTGGCTGCTGAGCCCGCTGCGTTGACCCCGTTGGCGCCACTGCTGGAGCAGGCGAATGCACGCTGGGAGCGAGGCGTGGCGAGTATCCGCATTACCCGGCCGAATACCACGGCAGCGCAGGTGGAGCTGCGCGAGCAAGGTGGTGACAGCCTGCTGCAGCGTGGTGGTGCCGAGCGCCTGGTGTTTGATGGTGTCTCTGGTGCGGCGCTCGCGCAGCCAGCCGAGGCCAGCCCGCCAGCGGCCAGTGCGGTCTACAACGTGTTTTCCAGCCTGCACCTGATTCGCTTTGCCGGCCCGCCGCTGCGCTGGCTGTTCTTTGTCAGTGGCTTGCTGGGCACCGCAATGATTGCCACCGGGCTGGTGCTCTGGGTGGTCAAGCGGTTGCCGCAGCGACTTAAGGCCGGGCGCACGCCCTTTGGGCATCGCCTGGTTGAGGTGCTGAACGTTGGCACCATTGCCGGTTTGCCCTGCGCCATTGCGGCTTATTTCCTGGCCAACCGGCTGCTGCCAGCGCAGCTGCCGGGGCGGCTGGACTGGGAGATCAATGCGTTCTTTCTGGTTTGGGCGCTTTGTCTGCTGCATCCGCTGCTGCGTACGGCGCGGCAGGCCTGGCTGGAGCAACTGGCGCTGGGCGCAGCGTTGTTCGTCAGTTTGCCGCTGCTCGGCTTGCTGACGGCGCACAGTGGGCTCTTCAGTAGCCTGGGGCGCGGTGACTGGTTGTTGGTCGGCATGGACCTGACCCTGCTGGCAACCGCAGCGGTACTGGCTTTTGCTGGCTGCAAGCTGGCCCGGCACCAGCCGCTGGTGCGTGCAGCACGCCCCCGTCCGGCACCGCGGCAGAAGGAGGTTGCGCTGTGATCGGGTGGACGCTGTTGCTGTGCCTGCTGGGCATGGCCTGTCTTTGTCTGGCGATGCCCAAGCACTTTGAGGCTGCCTCTGGACGCAAGCTCGCTGCGGGCCAGACGGCGGCCCTGCGGCTGCTTGGTTGGGGAGGGTTATTGCTGGCGTTGTGGCCTGCTGTGCGCGCGGCGGGCCCGTCGGTAGGGCTTGCACTGTGGGCCGCCGCGCTGACGCCAGCGGCCATGTTCAGTTTACTGCTGCTCAGCTATCGCCCTCGCTGGCTGTCACCGCTGCTGTTGTTGTTCAGCCCGATCAGCCCGTCAACCAGGGTGTCGCGCCACAGCAGGTAGTCGTGGCCGCCAGCAAACGCCTGACTGGTTGTGCCGCGCTGGGGCGTATACCCGGTGTCGATCTCAGCTCTGCACCGCACTAGCGTGCGCAACAGGTTACGGATTCAGCGCGTCCCTGGCCGCCGCGCTGCTGGCGCGGAAAAACGCCTGGCCACTCTCGGTTTCGCTCCAGTCGGCGTAGGCGCTGAGCTGGGCATCGCTGAGGTCGCGGTACACATAACCGAGGGTCTGCGGCAGCTTTGGCTCCATTTGCGCGCGGAGGCTTCCGCGACCTTGGCTGGCCAGGCCGTCGGGAATGGTCAGCAGGCCACCGAGCATGTCGTTGGCGCTTTGCGTGGCCAGGCTGGCCAGCGCGAGGGAAACCTCCTCGCCCATATCCAGCGCCGGCAGCTGCTGGCCAAGGCGTTGCAGGGTGGCTTCGCGCTCGGCGCTGAGGGTCAGCGGTGGCAGGCCGTTCTGCATTCGGCTGACTTCTGCTGGAGAGGTGGCGCGGGTCTCGGCAGCAACCACTGCCTGGCCCAGCTCTGAGCGATAGAACTCGCGGGCGTCGGTCAGCTGCTCATCGGACAGGTTGACCGCCAGGCTTGCCATTGCACGGGCGTGCATGCGCTCGGGCTCAAAGCGTTCGTTGCTTTTGCGCAGCAGGTTCTCGGCGACGGCAGCCGGCAGTTGTGCAGCATAGCGGCTGCGCGCTTTTTCCAGCGCCTGCTGAAAGTGCGCCTGATGGGTTTCCATGCCAGAGGCACGGTACAGCGGGGAGGTGTCGGCCTGAGCGCTCATGCCGAAGCTGAGCAGGCTGACAAACAGGGCACCGCAAGTGGCGCGCAGTAAAAGTCGGGTCATGGTGTTCTCTGTTGAAGTGCGGGAGCTGCATAACAGCCGCGTGAAATATCTTGCCTGCAACCGGCATTGGCATAACAATGCGATGTTGCCTTCGTTGCTGCTCACTCGGGCGGATGTTCATCCGTGCGCGTGATTAGGCCCTCCGTATCAGTGGCGAACAGGCGTCCTTCCCTTTGAGTAGTGTCACTATGCCCGAGTTCCCTTTGGTGTCGGCCCGTCGCTTCGTGAGCATGGCCGATGAGTTGGCCGAGCGCGGCTGGTCGGTACAGGAGCAATTGTTGCCTGAGCCTCTGGCGCAGGCGTTGGAGTCTGATTGTCGTGCCCTGTGGCAGCAGGATGACTTGAGCCCGGCCGCCATCGGGCGGGGTGACGGCCAGCTGGTGGCGCCTGGCATTCGTGGTGATTACACGCGCTGGCTGGATGACTGTCCGCAAACCTCCGCCGGTCGCACCTACCTGGCGCTGATGGACGGCGTGCGCGAAACCCTCAACCGCAGCCTGTTTCTGGGGCTGGATACCTTTGAGACCCACTATGCCTTGTACCCGCCGGGTGCAGGGTATCAGCGCCATCTCGACCGTTTTCAGGATAACCCGCTGCGTACCATCTCGGTGGTAAGCTACCTGAATACGGCCTGGCAGCCGGGTGATGGCGGTGAGCTTCGTCTTTACCTGCCGGACGGCGAGGTGGATGTGGCGCCTCGCGCCGGCACTGTCGTGGTCTTTACCAGTGCCGACATCGAGCACGAAGTGTTGGCTTCGCGCTTTGAGCGCGCCAGCCTGACCGGCTGGTTTCGCCGTCGCCCGGATAATCCGCTGCTGCGCTGACCCCCCAGTCGCGCAGCGTCGACAGGAGTGTGCGTGGAAAAAATTCTGGTCAGCGCCTGCCTGCTTGGGCAGCGCGTTCGCTATGACGGCGGCGGTTTTCAGCCGCTGCAACAGCTGCTGGCGTGGCAGGCGCAGGGGCGTCTGGTGGTCGTCTGTCCTGAAGTGGTGGGTGGATTACCAACGCCGCGCGCGCCGGCGGAAATTCCGGGTGGGCAGGGCGCATTGGTGCTGGGCGGGGAGCGGCCGGTGCGTACCGATCAGGGCGAGGACGTTACCCAGGCCTTTATTCGCGGCGCAGAGCAGGCGTTGGCGCTGGTACGCCAGCACAATATTCGCTACGCGTTGCTCAAGGCGCGCAGTCCTTCCTGTGGCAATGTCGAAAATTACGATGGCAGCTTTTCTGGTGTGCGGGTCAGCGGCGAAGGGGTTACCGCTGCTGCGCTGCGACAGGAGGGGGTGCGAGTGTTTAATGAAGAGCAGATCGCTGAGCTGGCGGTGTTGCTTTGAGTCGGCCGCAGTCTATAACAGGGGGCTGTGCGGCGTAGCGAGCGAAAACTGGCAGCAGTGCAAGCATCGCAGGCGCGGACACGCCTTCGGCTTAGGCCGCCCTGCCGCGCCTTTCATCTGCAGAGAGGGTGATCGCGCAGCCCAGTCTTGGCTATCGCGGCGAAGCGTCCGGCGTGAATCCCAGCATTACGCGAGAAAAAAGGGGCGCAACCCTGTGGTTGCGCCCCTTTTGCGTTGCGGCGAGCTGCTTAGAACAGCACGCGAACGCGGATGGTGCCTTTGACCTGCTGGATTTTCTCCAGTGCCAGGTCCGAGTACTCGGCGTCGACGTCGATGACGACGTAGCCGACTTTCTCGTTGGTCTGCAGGAACTGACCGCAGATGTTGATGCCGTTGGCGGCGAACACCTGGTTGATCTCGCTCATGACGCCCGGCACGTTCTCGTGGATGTGCAGCAGGCGATGCTTGCCCGGGTGCGACGGCAGCGCCACTTCCGGGAAGTTGACCGAGGTGATGGAGGTGCCGTTGTCGCTGTAACGTACCAGCTTCTCGGCGACTTCCAGACCGATGTTGGCCTGCGCTTCCATGGTCGAACCGCCGATGTGCGGGGTCAGGATGCAGTTCTGGAACTCGCGCAGCGGGCTGACAAATTCTTCACCGTTGGCGCGTGGCTCAACCGGGAACACGTCGATAGCGGCGCCGCTCAGGTGCTTGTCGCCCAGTGCGGCGGCCAGCGCGTCGATGTCGACCACGGTGCCGCGGGCGGCGTTGATCAGGATGCCGCCCTGCTTCATGGTGCGGATTTCCTTCTCGCCGATCATCCATTTGGTCGCGGCGGTTTCCGGTACGTGCAGGGTGACGATGTCGGCTTCGGCCAGCAGTTCTGCCAGCGAGCCTACCTGCGTGGCATTACCCAGCGGCAACTTGGTCACCACATCGTAGAACAGTACCTGCATGCCCAGGCCTTCAGCCAGCACGGACAGCTGCGTACCGATCGAGCCGTAGCCGATGATGCCGAGCTTCTTGCCGCGGATCTCGAAGGAGCCCGTTGCGCTCTTGCTCCAGCCACCTTCGTGACAGGCAGCGTTCTTTTCCGGAATGCCGCGCAGCAGCAGGATTGCCTCGGCCAGCACCAGTTCGGCAACCGAGCGGGTGTTGGAGTAGGGGGCGTTGAATACGGCTACGCCACGACGCATGGCCGCGTCCAGGTCTACCTGGTTGGTGCCGATACAGAAGCAGCCAACCGCGACCAGTTTGTGCGCCTGCGCAAAGACCTCTTCGGTCAGTTGGGTGCGCGAGCGAATGCCGACGAAATGGGCGTCGGCAATGGACTCCTTCAGCTGCTCTTCAGGCAGCGAGCCGGTGTGGTACTCGATGTTGGTGTAACCGGCTGCCTTCAGTGTGTCAACGGCGGTCTGGTGTACGCCCTCGAGCAGCAGGAACTTGATCTTGCTTTTGTCCAGCGAGGTGTTGGCCATGGTGTGAGTTACCCGGGTGCTGATATCGGAAAGTCCGAGCAGGCCACTTTGGTCACAGATGACAGAAGGGGCCTGTTTCGGAAGTCGCGTATGCTAGCATAATCTGCCTTTTTTGATGCCCGTGAACGCATGAAATGTGTTCAGGCACTGCATGAATTCCCTTTGAGAGCTCGCCATGACCCCAGATGCTGTGATTGCAACCCTCAAGACACTGGTCGACCCGGACAAGGTGCGGGTGGACGCCGAGTCCCTCGACAATTGGGGCAAGGACTGGACCAAGCACTTTGCGCCGGCCCCTCTGGCGATTGTTTTTCCCAAGACGGTCGAGCAGGTGCAGGCGGTGGTGCGCTTTGCCAACGAGCAGAAGCTGGCATTGGTGCCCTCTGGCGGTCGTACCGGTCTGTCGGCTGCTGCCGTGGCCGCCAACGGCGAGATCGTGGTGTCGTTCGATTACATGAATCAGATTGGCGAGTTCAATGCGTACGACCGCACCGTGGTCTGTCAGCCCGGCGTTGTCACCGCGCAGCTGCAGCAGTTTGCCGAGGAAAAGGGGCTGTACTACCCGGTGGACTTCGCGTCTGCCGGTTCCAGCCAGATTGGCGGCAATATCGGCACCAATGCCGGCGGTATCAAGGTGATTCGCTATGGTATGACCCGCAACTGGGTGGCCGGCCTGAAAGTCGTTACCGGCACCGGTGAGCTGCTGGAGCTGAACCGTGACCTGATCAAGAACGCCACCGGCTACGATCTGCGTCAGCTGTTTATCGGCGCTGAGGGCACGCTGGGCTTTGTGGTTGAGGCGACCATGCGTCTGGAACGTGCGCCGAAGAATCTGACCGCGATGGTCCTTGGTACGCCGGACTTCGACTCCATCATGCCGGTGCTGCACGCTTTTCAGGACAAGCTGGATCTGACCGCCTTCGAGTTCTTCTCCGACAAGGCGATGGCCAAGATCATGGGCCGTGGCGATGTGCCCGCGCCGTTCGAAACCGAGTGCCCGTTCTACGCGCTGCTGGAGTTCGAGGCGATCAGCGAAGACATCGCCAACGATGCGCTGGCGACCTTCGAGCATTGCGTCGAACAGGGCTGGGTGCTCGATGGCGTCATGAGCCAGAGTCAGCAGCAGCTGGAAAACCTGTGGAAGCTGCGCGAGTTCATCTCCGAGACCATCTCCCACTGGACGCCCTACAAGAACGACATCTCCGTCACCGTCGGCAAGGTGCCGGCCTTCCTGCACGATATCGACGCCATCGTCGGCGAGCACTATCCCGACTTCGAGATCGTCTGGTTCGGCCATATTGGCGATGGCAATTTGCACCTGAATATCCTCAAGCCGGAGAACCTGTCCAAGGACGAGTTCTTCGCCAAGTGCGCGACGGTCAACAAGTGGGTGTTCGAGATCGTCGAGAAGTACAACGGCTCGATCTCCGCCGAGCACGGTGTTGGCATGACCAAACGCGACTACCTGACCTACAGCCGCAGCCCGGCCGAGATTGCCGTGATGAAGTCGATCAAGGCGGTATTCGACCCCAACGGCATCATGAATCCGGGCAAGATATTTAACTGACAGCGGCAAGCGGCAAGCGGCAAGCTTCAAGCAAAACCAAAAGCAAAGCCTCAAGCGAAAAGCGACAGGCGAAAGCAAAGCGGTATGTAACAGCCAGGGCGGGAGCAGGGTATATGACCTACCAGCATCAGTATGTGGACGGCAGTGTGATCGATCTGCCGATGGGCAAGGTGGTGTGTGTCGGGCGCAACTACGCCGAGCACGCCCGCGAACTGAACAACCCGGTGCCAACCGAGCCGCTGCTGTTCATCAAGCCGGCCACCTCGGTGGTGCCGATGACGCCGCCGATCGAGCTGGTGCAGGGCCGTGGGCCGGTGCACTACGAAACCGAGATTGCCCTGCTGATCGGTGCGCCGCTCACTGGGCTGGTCAGCGACCAGGAAGCAGAGGAGGCGATCGTTGGCGTGGGGCTGGCGCTCGATCTGACCCTGCGTGAATTGCAGGATCAGTTGAAGAGCAAGAGCCACCCTTGGGAGCGTGCCAAGTGCTTCGACGGTGCCTGCCCGCTGTCGCCCTTTGTGCCGAAAGCCGAGGCGGGTGATCTGCATGCGCTGGCCCTGCAACTGGATATCAACGGTGAGCGCCGCCAGTACGGCACGGCTGCCGAGATGATTACGCCGATTGTGGCGCTGCTGCGGCATATCGCTACCCAGTTCACTCTGCTGCCGGGGGACGTGGTGATCACCGGGACCCCTGCCGGTGTAGGAGTACTCAAGCCAAACGATGCGCTGAGTCTGGCGATCCCGGGCCGGTTGCAAATCGACACGCGTATCGCCGGATGAACCTGCGGCGCTGGCGCCGGTCCCAGCAGGGCTGTCAACGTCTGGAGCGCCGATGAAAAAGTTGCTGATTGCCGTTGCTCTGCTGCTGGCGCTGGGCGGTGCCGTGCTCCATTACCTGCATTTGGACGTGCTCTGGTGGCACAGCTGGCGGATGCAGCAGGCGCCAGCGCATCATGACTTGCTCGCGCTGGACCGCTATCGCGTGGATATTCAGGCGCAACCCATCGAGGGGCTGGACGACGATGTGTCGGCCCTGACCTTCAATCCGCAGACCGGCACGCTGTTTGCGGTGCTTAACGGTGAGCCGCTGCTGGTCGAGCTGTCGGCTGAGGGCCAGTTGCTGCGCAAGGTGCGCATCAACGGTGTGCAGGACATGGAGGGGCTCACCTATGTGGCGGGAAGCCGCTTTGTTATCGCCGAGGAGCGCACCCAGCGGCTGATCGAGATCGAGATTGCCGATGACGCTACAGAGCTGGACGTCACTGGGGCGCCTAGCCTGACCATCGGGCTTGATCTCAATGGCAACAAGGGCTTTGAGGGCCTGTCCTGGGATCAGCGGCAGCAGCGTTTGCTGGTAGTCAAGGAGCGGGACCCGCTGCGCGTGCTGGCGGTCACCGGCTTTGTCAGCGCGCCGCCGGGCGCTCCGATCGCCATTCGTATCGAGGAACTGAAATCCCCTGACTCGCCTTGGTTGTTCATGCGCGACCTGTCTTCCCTGAGCCTGCACGATGACACCGGGCATCTGCTGCTGCTCAGCGACGAGTCAAACATGCTGGTCGAGTACGACGAAGACAGCCACCCTCGCAGTCTGCTGGGGTTGTGGCGCGGCATGCACGGCCTGGAACACACGGTGCCACAGGCCGAAGGCTTGGCGATGGATGAGCAGCGGCGGCTGTATCTGGTCAGCGAGCCGAACCTGTTCTATCGCTTTGTGCCGGGTGATTAGCGCGCCCGGGTCTGCTGCCTCAGTTGCGTTCGATGCTGCGTACACCCTGGGGCGTGCCCAGCAGCAGCACGTCAGCCGGACGGGCGGCGAACAGGCCGTTGCAGACCACCCCGACGATGGCGTTGAGGTCGGCTTCCAGTTGCTTGGGGTTAACAATCGACATGTTGTAAACGTCGAGGATGACGTTGCCGTTGTCGGTCACGCAGCCTTCGCGGTAGACCGGATCGCCGCCGAGCTTGACGATCTCGCGGGCTACATGGCTGCGCGCCATCGGGATGACTTCGACCGGTAGAGGGAAGTTGCCGAGCACCGGTACCAGCTTGCTCTCATCGGCGATGCAGATGAAGGTGTCGGCAACCGCGGCAACGATTTTCTCGCGGGTCAGGGCTGCGCCGCCGCCCTTGATCAGCTCCAGGTTTTCGTTGCTTTCGTCGGCGCCGTCGACATAGAAGTCCAGCTGCGGCACACCGTTGAGGTCGTAGACCGTGATGCCGTGGCTTTTCAGGCGCTCGGCAGTGGCTTCGGAGCTGGCGACGGCGCCGTCGAAGGCCAGCTTGTGTTTGGCCAGAGCGTCGATAAAGCAGTTGGCGGTGGAGCCGGTACCAACGCCGACAATGCTGTTTGCATCCAGATGCGGCAGCAGACGCTCAACGGCGGCCTGTCCTACCGCCTGTTTCATTTCGTCCTGGGTCATCTTGGCTCCTCATCGCGGGCTGTGCAAAAGCGCGATTATACGGTGCAGCACGGGGCGCGTGTAGTCGCGGGGGCTGTGATTCGCTAGACTTGCGCCTTTCCCATTTCCCCGATCAGTTGACCTCACCCATGCTGGAAACCTACGTCAAGAAGATCCTCTGCTCTCCGGTTTACGATGTGGCGGTGGAAACCCCGGTGCACCCCGCGCCCTTTCTCTCCGAGCGGCTGGGCAACAGCGTGCTGCTCAAGCGCGAAGACCTGCAGCCGGTGTTCTCCTTCAAGATTCGCGGTGCCTACAACAAGCTGGCGCAGTTGACCGACGAACAGCGTGCTTGTGGTGTGGTGGCGGCGTCTGCCGGCAACCATGCCCAGGGCCTGGCCTACGCGGCTCGTCACATGGGCGTGAAGGCGACTATCGTGATGCCGCGCACCACGCCCGAGATCAAGGTCAAGGCGGTGCGCGCACGTGGTGGCAAGGTGGTTCTGCACGGCGACGCCTTTGATGAAGCGCTGGCCTATTCGCAGAAGCTGGTTAAGGAAAAGGGCTTCGTCTATATCCACCCTTACGACGACCCGGACACCATTGCCGGGCAGGGCACCGTGGCGATGGAGATTCTGCGTCAGGTGCAGGGTCCGCTGAATGCGATCTTCGTCCCGGTCGGTGGGGGCGGCCTGATCGCCGGTATCGCCGCCTACGTAAAGTATCTGCGCCCGGACATCAAGGTGATCGGCGTCGAACCGCAGGATTCAGCCTGTCTGCAGGCCGCCATGGCCGCCGATGAGCGGGTGGTGCTCGGCCAGGTGGGGCTGTTTGCCGACGGCGTGGCGGTGGCGCAGATCGGTGAGCACACCTTCGAGGTCTGTCGCCGGTATGTTGATGAAGTGATTACCGTGACCACCGACGAGATGTGCGCCGCGATCAAGGATATTTACGACGATACCCGTTCCATCTGCGAGCCGGCCGGTTGCCTGGGCGTTGCCGGGATCAAGAAATATGTCGAGCGGGAGGGCTGCAGTGGTCAGGTGCTGGTGGCCATCGACTCCGGCGCCAACATCAACTTTGATCGTCTGCGTCATGTGGCCGAGCGTGCCGAGATCGGCGAGAAGCGGGAAGCTCTGCTGGCGGTGACCATTCCGGAAAAGCCCGGCAGCTTCAAGCACTTCTGCGAAGCCATCGGCAAGCGCGCGATTACCGAGTTCAACTATCGCTATCACACCGGCAGCGAGGCGCACATCTTCGTGGGTGTGCAGACTCACCCTGAACTCGATCCGCGCGACAAGCTGGTCAGTCAACTGGCCGAAGATGGCTTTCCGGTGCTGGATCTGACCGACAACGAGCTGGCCAAACTGCATATTCGGCACATGGTCGGTGGGCACGCCGAGCACGTAACCGACGAACAGGTGTTTCGCTTCGAGTTTCCGGAGCGTCCGGGCGCGCTGTTCAACTTCCTCAACAAGCTGGGCGGGCGCTGGAATATCTCGATGTTCCACTACCGTAACCACGGCGCAGCCTATGGTCGCGTCGTCGCCGGCCTGCAGGTACCGGCAAGTGAGCGCCATCTGCTGCCGGCGGCGCTCGATGGCATCGGTTACCAGTACTGGGACGAAACCGATAACCCGGCCTACCGTCTTTACCTGGGCTGAGCCTCTTCGGGCTTGCTCAGCTGCGAGCGGTTGCGTCCAGCGGCCTTGGCCTGGTAAAGCGCGGTGTCGGCCTGGTGGACCAGGTCGTGCGGGCTCCATTGCGGCTGGGGTATCAGACTCGCAGCGCCGATGCTGACCGTCAGGCGTCCGTGCTCCACGGTGGTGTGCGGGTGGCGGATATTCAGCTTGGCGATGGCGTCATGAATCCGCTCGGCAACCTGCAGGCATTGGCTGGCGCCCGCGCCGGGCAGAATGACGGCAAACTCTTCCCCGCCGTAGCGGCATACGCAATCCCCTTCACGCATCAGGCAGCTGTTCAGCGCCGTGGCAACCTGTTGCAGCGCATCGTCCCCGGCCTGGTGCCCCAGCTCATCGTTGAAATGCTTGAAATGATCGACATCCAGCATCAGCAGTCCAAGCGGCGTTTGCTCTCGGCGTAGGCGTCGCCATTCGCTGATCAGCGTCTTGTCAAAGTAGCGCCGGTTGAACAGGCCGGTCAGTCCGTCCTGGTGGGATAGCTGCTGCAGGCGTGCCGCCAGCTGCAGCTGCTCACTGTTATCGCGCCCCACGCAGATGAGGTAGTCCCGGCCCATACGGCGCAGGTGGCGCACGCTGACTTCCAGCGGCCGATTCTGGCCATCGCGTCTTATCACCCGTTTCTGAAAGATGGCGTCGCCCTGGCTGTGAATCATGCTGCTCAGTTCTTCCAGCCACTTGATGGCACCCGGCATCACGTCATTGGGTGCTATGCGCAGGATCTCAAGCAGCTCTGCTTCGCTGTAGCCCAGACTTTGCCAGCAGGTACGGTTGAGATAGACGACCTCAAGCGGGTCCAGCCCGAGTATGAACAGGGCGTCGTGGCTGTGATCGGTCATATCGTGGATCAGTTTCAGGCGTGCCTGGTTGTGCTGCAGGCTTTCCTCGGTGTCCTGGCGACGCTTTACCTCGGCCTGCAGTTGATGATTACTGCGTGCCAGTTGCTGACTGCGCTGGGCGCCGCGCACAGTCAGTAATAGCGAGATGCACAGCAGCAGTGCGGCCAGCGCGCCGGAGACCACAACCATCAGCGGCAGGTGTGTGGTGGTGCTGGCGAGCAATTGATGAGTGGGCTGCATGACCAGCGCAAAATTGCTGTTGTCCGCCAGGGTGACCGGGCTGCTCACGCGCCACGGCGCCGCCTGATAGTCGCTCTCGGAGCGGTACAGTGCCACGCCTTGCTCCTCGAAGCGCAGGCTGCGATCTGCTGCCTGCAGCTCGCTGAGCAGGTCGTTGATCAGTACTTCGACGCGAAAGATGCCCAGCAGAAAGCCGTCAAAGCGACGTACGTCGCCGCTGATGCGGTGCAGCGGTATGTAGTAGGCAAGCCCCAATCCGCCCTGCACCAGCTCGAAGGAGTTGCTCAGGCGCGGTTGGCCGCTGTCACGGGCCGCCAGCAGCAGCGGATAGTTGGGGTGATCGGGTTTATAGATCAGGCCAATGGCGGCCTCGTTGCCATTCAGTGGTTCGATCCAGCGCATGCGAAAGCTGGCATCCATCCATTCGATGGCCTGAAAGTTGTGATAGTCGCGTAGCAGCTGGCTCGCGTTGCGGGTCCACAGGTCCCGGTTTTCGCGGTGCTGCGGCCAGCGTTCGGCGAGGCGCAGCAAGGTGGCGGCCTGCTGTTCGAAGCGGGTCTGAATCTGGTGGGCGAGGGCGTCAGCCTCGATCTGCAGGCGGGCACGGGCTTGCTCTTGCTCCGCGTTCAGCAGCGCCTGCCACAGCAGATACAGCGCCAATGCCAGGATGCAGAATAATGCGAGAATCAGTCGCGGAAACTGTTTGATTGGCGCAGGTATGGCTATAGCGGGCATGGCAGTTCTCTGGACGGCAGAGGCTGGGCTGTTGCTGTTTTGGCACCAGGTTGCAAGCAGCCTGCCCGGCCACCAGCAAAGCCTATACCTGCGTCACCACCCACCCCTGTGGCGGTTCTGCGTGTTGTCGCCCTGCCTCGTTAGCATAGTGATAGCACAGTGCTTGCAGCCAGGCCAGTGCTCAGCCGCGCGCAGCCGCCAACATAATCTGCCATTGGTCTGGTTTCACCGGCATGACCGACAGACGGTTGCCTCGCCGCAGCAGGGCCAGATCCTCCAGACCGGCCAGCTCGCGCAGCTGGTCGAGGCTGAACAGGCGCGGGAACTTTTCTTCGAAGGCGACGTCCACCGCGACCCAAGGAAGGCGATCCTCGCTGGCCCGGGCGTCGTGATACGGGTTGTTCGGGTCAAGCGCTGTGCGGTCAGGGTAGGGCGAGCTGGTGATGCGACCGACGCCGGCCAGACCTGGCGGTTGGCAGCTGGAGTGATAGAAAAGAAAGCTGTCTCCGGGTTGCATCTCTCGCATGAAGTTGCGCGCCTGATAATTGCGTACTCCATCCCAGACGCCTTGCTGCAGGTGCTGCAGGTCGTCGATCGCGAAGGCGTCAGGCTCAGACTTGAGCAGCCAGTAGGCCATGATGTGTTCCCCGATTGTTGACAAGTTTATGACAAGGGTGTAGGAAAACGATGGATACGCAGCGACAATTAGTCTCATTCAGGGGGCGCTGCGCAATTCATATTATTAGATTGCCATTATCGTCAGGAGGCAACGCGTGCGACGCAAACCAGATTTGCTTTGGGTATTGGTTATTGTTTTCGGGTTGGGAGTGGTGACCACGGGGTATACCCAGAGTTACCTTGATCGAAGCGCTGAGACGCACATGCAGCGCGCGCCCTGATCAGGGCCTGCGATCGGTGACAACGGCGTCGAGCGGGATATCCCAGCTCGCGCCATCCAGATGTTCAACCTGTTGGCAGTGGTGCGCCAGGCCCAGTAGGCGAGGCCTGCGCGTGTGGGTGCGCCAGCGTCGCCAGGCGAAGGCCCGGTCATAGAAGCCGCCCCCCATGCCCAGACGGTTGCCCGCAGCATCAAACCCCACCAGGGGCAAAAACACCAGATCAAGACGCCAGGCCTTGGCTTGCAGGGCGCGCTGTGTCTGCGGCTCGCGGATGCCGAAGCGGTTGCGCTGCCAGCGCTGTCCTTTGACCAGGCGCTGAAAACGCATGGCTGTGGCGGGCCAGCGGCTGAGCACCGGCAGGTAGCAGTGTTTGCCCAGGCGCCGTGCGAGCCGCATCAGCGGAGCGGGGTCGATTTCACCGTCGTTGGCCAGATAAAAAGCGATATGCCGGGCGCGAATGAACCGCAGATCCTGTGCCATGGTGCGCTGCAGACGACGTGCAGCGGCACGTTGCTGGGCGCGGCTGAGGGCGCGGCGCCGCTGGCGCAGTTGACGGCGTAATTGGGTGCGGGAAACAGGCGGGTTCATGCTGAAAGGAGTCCCCAGAGTGCCGCTGCCGGGTTAGCCCTTGAACCCGAAAGTTCAAGGCGGAGATTACGGCGATACCTCAGGCTTTCCGTCATGCGGACGTGCACACTGGCACCGCGCGTAGTCCCCTGGTACAGGAGTATCGGCTCAGGGACATCTCCGGCTGGCCAACACCCCAGGGATGGGAGTCACTATACAGAAGTTTGTCGCTGACTTCGATGGCTGTCTGCTCTTGCCCGCTGCGCGCGGGCCGGGCTCAGCTCTGGTGCCCTTCCAGGGCCTGATCCAGGCGCTTCACCAGCTCGCTGATCTGGGCTTGTTGAGCACTCAGGTCGGCATTTTTCTGGTGGCTGCCGGTCAGCATGTCATGGCTGATGTTCAGCGCGGCCATGACGGCGATACGCTCGACGCCCACCACCTTGCCGCTGTTGCGGATGTCGCGCATGGTGGTGTCCAGGTGGCGCGCTGCTTGCTCCAGGTTGGAGCGCTCTTCCGGCGGGCAGCTGACGCGATATTCCTTGTCGAGGATGTGCAGGGTGACGGTCAGGGGTTGGCTCATGAGTCGTGCTCCAGGGATTTGAGTCGCAGAATCATGGCTTCGACCTTCTGACGGGCCAAATCGTTCTTTTCAATTAACTGCAGGCGTTCATCGCGCCACAGACGCTCCTGCGCCTGCAGGTGCTGATTCTGCAGTTTCAGCTGGTCGCACAGATCAATCAGCTGGCTGATGCGCTGGGTCAGTGCCTGGATATCCAAATCGTCCATTGCCGCCATTCTGTCTTCCCGGGGGTTGAGCCACTATAGAGGCGCCCTGCAGGGTGGTCAAACCCGCAGCCGGTGGCTGCGTGGGGCGGTTGGTCTGCGCTGCATCAGCGGCCCGGGCGGTAGATTTAAACCGCTGCGCACAGGCACAATAGCCCCATTGGGTTCACCCGCTGCAACGCGGTGCCGGCGACAGCATACCTGTATCCGCGCCGCTCGGCAGCGACTGTTTTTCGTGGGAGCACCGCATGGCCTTGATGCACGCTGTATTTGACTATGACCGTTACGCGCAGATCTGCAGCGATCTGGCTGCCGTGGGTCGTCCGCCTGAGCTGCACGGCCACCTGGTCGGTCGTCTGAGCGCGGGTTCGCGCCTGGATCACACCACCTGGCTGAATGTTGCCCAGGAGTTGCTGGATGGGCGCGGCAGCCTGTCCGAGGCGGGTAAGGTAGCGCTGATCCAGCTCTACGATGCCAGTCTCGCCGAGCTGGCCGGTAGCGGCTTCAGCCTGACCTTGCTGCTGCCCGACGATGACGCCGGGATAGACCTGCGCACCGCCGCGCTGGGGCAATGGTGTGATGGCTTTCTGGCCGGCTTTGGCCTGGTCGAACGCAGCGCAGAGCTGAGCGAGGAGGCCGATGGCGTGCTGCGTGATTTCGCCGCCATCGCGCAGGTGCAGTCCGATCTGGATGATTCGGAGGGCAACGAGGTCGACTTCATGGAAGTGATGGAGTACGTGCGTATGGCCACGCTGATGGTGTTCAGCGAATGTCAGAGCAATGATAAGCAACAGGACGCCCCGCCCGCCGCACTGCATTGATCGAGGTGAAGATGCGAATCAGCAAGCAGGAATATGCCCGCCGCCGCAAGGCGCTGATGAACCAGATGGAAGCCAACAGCATTGCCGTGCTGCCGGCGGCTCAGGTGTTTATCCGCAACCGTGATGTCGAGCACAATTATCGCCAGGACAGCGATTTTCAGTATCTCACCGGCTTCCCTGAGCCAGAGGCAGTGGCTGTCTTGATTCCCGGCCGCGAGCATGGCGAGTACGTGTTGTTCTGCCGTGAAAAGGACAAGGAACGGGAGCTGTGGGACGGCTATCGAGCCGGACAGGAGGGCGCGGTCGTCGAATATGGCGCCAACGACGCTTTCCCCATCAGTGATATCGACGACATTCTGCCCGGGCTGATCGAGGGTCGCGAGCGTGTCTACTACGCCATGGGCGCCAACGCCGAGTTTGATCGTCGGCTGACCAACTGGATCAACCTGATTCGCAGCAAGGCGCGCCTCGGTGCCCAGCCGCCCAAGGAATTTGTTGCGCTGGATCACCTGTTGCATGACATGCGTCTGTACAAAAGCGCCGGCGAGCAGAAGGTCATGCAGGCCGCGGCCGATATTTCCGCCGAGGCCCATGTGCGGGCCATGCAGTTCTGTCGCCCGGGCTGCTACGAGTATCAGCTGGAGGCCGAGCTGCAGCACTGCTTCATGCATCACGGCAGTCGCTCACCGGCCTATTCATCCATTGTCGCCGCCGGCAAGAATGCCTGCATCCTGCATTACACCGAGAATACTGCGCAGGTGCGCGATGGCGACCTGGTGCTGATTGATGCGGGCTGCGAGCTGGATTGCTACGCCAGCGACATCACTCGTACCTTCCCGGCCAGCGGCACTTTCAGCCCCGAGCAGCGTGCCATTTACGACATCGTGCTGGCGGCGCAGGAGGCGGCTATGGCGGTGATCGGCCCGGGGCACAGCTGGAACGAATCGCACGATGCCAGCGTGCGCGCCATTACGGCCGGGCTGGTGGAGCTGGGTCTGTTGCAGGGCGAGGTTGACGAGTTGATCGCCGGCGAGGCCTATCGCCGCTTCTATATGCACCGCCTCGGCCACTGGTTGGGCATGGATGTGCACGACGTGGGTGAATACCGCGTGGGCGGCGTTTGGCGCCAGCTGGAGCCGGGTATGGTGATGACCGTGGAGCCCGGCATTTACATCTCGCCGGATGACGACAGCGTGCCACGCAAATGGCGCGGCATCGGCGTGCGGATCGAAGATGACGTGGTCGTGACCAAGACAGGCCACGAGGTGTTGACCGCCAAGGTGCCCAAGGACCCGGACGAGATCGAGGCGCTGATGGCTGCTGCGCGCCAGGCCGAGGCTGAGCCTGCGTGAGCCGCCGCATCAGCATTGTTGGCGGCGGCATGGTCGGCGCCAGTCTGGCGCTGGCGTTACAGCCGCAGGCGAGACATTGTGGCTGGCGCATTGAGCTGATCGAGGCGCAGCCGCCGGTCAGTGGTGAGTTGCAACCCAGTTTTGATGCGCGCTCCACGGCGCTGTCCCACGGTAGTCGGCTGCTGTTCGAGCGGCTGGGCGTGTGGGCCGGCGTGCAGGCCGAGGCGGCGCCCGAGCCGATCAGACAGATCCATGTCTCCGACCGCGGTCATCCGGGTGTCACCCGTCTGCATGCCGAGCAGGAGCGGGTGCCGGCACTCGGCTACGTTGTCGAGAACGCGCAGCTGGGCCGGGCGCTGCTAGGCGCGCTGGACGAGCGGGTGGTGAAGTGGCAGGCGCCGGCGCGGGTGGTGCGCGCTGAACCCGCTCGCACTGGCTGGTTGCTGCAGGTAGAGCAGGATGGGCAGGTGCACGAGCAGGCGACCGATCTTCTGGTGCTGGCTGACGGCGGCCGTTCGGGCCTGCTGGAGCAGTTGGGTATCCACCGCCAGGTGCGCCCTTACGGGCAGACCGCGATTATTGCCAATATCGCCAGCAGCCAAGGGCATGAGGGTGTTGCCTATGAGCGTTTCACCGAGAGCGGCCCGCTGGCGCTGCTGCCGATGTCCGGCGGGCGCAGTGCGCTGGTCTGGACCCAGCCCGAGGCGCAGGCTGACGACGTGATGGCGCTGTCTGATGCGGGCTTTTTGCACGCGCTGCAGGATGCCTTCGGTTTTCGCATGGGCGCGCTCAAGCGCGTCGGTGCACGCCACAGTTACCCGCTCAGCCTGATCGAGGCCGAAGAGCAGGTACGCACCGGGCTGGTGGTGCTGGGCAACGCAGCGCACAGCCTGCATCCGATCGCTGGTCAGGGCTTCAATCTCAGCCTGCGGGATGTGATGGCGCTGGCCGATACGCTGTCCAGCGCCGCGCCCGATCAGTCACCGGGTGAGTTGGCGCTGCTCAACGGCTATCTGCAGCGCCAGCGTCAGGATCAACAGCAAACCATTGCCTTCAGTGACGGGCTGACGCGCCTGTTCAGCAACCGTCGTCCGGTGCTGGCGGCCGGGCGCAACCTCGGGTTGCTGGGGATGGATATCGTCGCGCCGCTCAAATCAGTGTTTGCCCGGCAGGCAATGGGACTCAAGGGATAGGGCATGCAAAGCGGACAATTTGATCTGATCGTCGTCGGGGCCGGTATGGTCGGCTCGGCACTCGCCTGTGCGCTGGCGGGCAAGGGGCTGCGCCTGGCGCTGCTGGACGCCCAGCCGCTGGCGGCGTTGCCTGAGCCGCGCAGCGCCTCGGGTTACGACCCGCGGGTCAGTGCGCTGAGCGCGGCTTCTGAGAATATCCTGCGCGCTGTTGGCGCCTGGCAGCGGATTCCCGCAGAGCGCCTTTGCGCCTATCGGCACATGTGTGTCTGGGATGCCGAGGGCACCGGCGAGGTGCGCTTTGATGCTGACGCGCTGAGTGAGCCGCGGCTGGGGCATATCGTCGAGAATGGGCAGGTACAGAACGCGCTGCTGGCTCGCCTGCAGGAGACCGATGTGACCTTGCTGGGCGAAAGCCGGGTGCAAGGCCTGGTGCGCGAAGACGAAGGCTGGCGGCTCAACCTGGACGATGGCCGGCAGCTGCGCGCGCCGCTGGTGCTGGGCGCCGATGGCGCACGCTCCCGGCTGCGTGAGCTGGCCGGCTTTGCCATGCGAGAGTGGGACTATCTGCACCACGCGGTAGTGACCACGGTTGAGCTGGGCCGGCCCCATCAGGACACCGCGTGGCAGCGCTTTTTGCCCAGCGGCCCACTGGCCTACCTGCCGTTGCCGTCGCGCGACGGCCGGCATTTCTGCTCGATTGTCTGGTCGCTACTGCCAGACGCCGCCGAGAAGGTCATGGCGCTGGACGATCAGGCCTTCTGCCTGGCCCTGACTGACGGGCTGGAAGGGCGGCTTGGCACGGTGCAAGCGGCTGATCCGCGGGTCTGTATTCCGCTGCGCCAGCGACATGCCAAACGCTACGTGATGCCGGGGCTGGCGTTGCTGGGTGACGCCGCCCACAGTATTCATCCGCTGGCCGGGCAGGGCGTCAACCTCGGTTTTCTCGATGCTGCCCAGCTGGCCGATGTGCTGCTGGCCGCCTGTGAGCGTGGCGAGAACATCGCGGATCTGGCGGTGCTGGAGCGCTACGAGCGTGCGCGCATGGGCAACAATCTGGCAGTGATGGCTGCGATGGAGGGCTTCGAGCGCCTGTTTCATGCTGACGCCTTGCCGCTGCGCTGGTTGCGCAACACCGGCATGCAGTTGTTTGAGCGTGCGCCGTTGCTCAAGGCTCGGGTCATGCGCCAGGCAATGGGGCTGGATGGCGAGTTGCCGAGCCTGGCGCGCTGACACCCGCAGCCTTTGGCAACATCTGGCGACGTAATGAGGCGCAACGCCGCATTGCCAGTTAAAACAGGAATTATTATCATCCGCCATCCACACGCAACGGAGCGACCTTTCATGTCTGTGATCCGCAAGCTCGCCGCCCTCGGGCTGGCCGTCAGCACTCTGGGTGGCGTCGCCCAGGCCGAAGAACTGGTAGTGTACTCGGCCCGTCAGGACCACCTGATCAAGCCGGTATTCGATCTCTACACCGAGAAAACCGGTACCACCTTCAAATACATCACCGACAGTGAGGCGCCGCTGCTGGCTCGCCTGAAGGCCGAAGGTGCCAATACCCCGGCTGACCTGCTGATCACCGTTGATGCCGGTAACCTGTGGCAGGCAGAGCAGCAGGGCGTTCTGCGCGCTGTCGACTCCGCGACCATCAGCGCCAACATCCCGGCCAAGTACCGCTCCGCCGAGGGCCAATGGACCGGCCTGTCGCTGCGTGCACGGACCATCGCCTACTCCACCGAGCGGGTCGATCCGGCCGAGCTGAGCACTTACGAGGCGCTGGCGGATGAAGCCTGGGCTGGCCGTCTGTGTCTGCGTACCTCGCGCAAGGTGTACAACCAGTCGCTGACCGCGACCATGATGGAAAGCATCGGCGTTGAACGCACCACTGAGGTACTGCAGGGCTGGGTCAACAACCTGGCGACGCCGGCCTTTGGTGATGACACCGCGCTGCTCAATGCCATTGCTGCCGGCCAGTGTGACGTGGGTATCGTCAACAGCTACTACTTCGGTCGCCTGGAAAAGGCTGATCCGTCCTTCCCGGTCAAGCTGTTCTGGCCGAACCAGGAAGACCGTGGTGTGCACGTCAATATCTCCGGTGCCGGTGTAACTGCTCACGCCAAGCACGCGGATGAGGCTGTTGCCTTCCTCGAGTGGCTGACCACCGAAGAAGCGCAGCGTGTGTTCGCTGACGTTAACCAGGAGTTTCCGGCCAACGAGTCGGTTGCCCCGTCTGAAGAAGTGGCCTCCTGGGGTGACTTCAAGCGTGACGACGTCAATGTCGAAGTGGCTGGTCGCCGTCAGGCAGAAGCCATCATGCTGATGGATCGTGTCGGCTGGCACTGATTCACTGCCGTTTTGCCGATATACTGCACGCCCGGCCTCGCCGGGCGTTGTTGTTTTTGCCTCATTGCTTTTGCTCACAGGAGTCTGAGTGCCGCTTCCGTCCGTTGTTTCCAAGCCCCAGTGGCGCGTTGTCGCCTACGCCGGCGCCGTGCTGGTGTTGCTGCCGCTGCTGGTGCTGGCGCTGAGCTGGAACTCGCTGGATAGCACCATCTGGAATCACCTGCTGGAAACCCAGATGGCCCGCCTGCTGGGCAATACGCTGGTGCTGGCCATTGGCGTGATCGTCGGGGTCGTGCTGCTGGGTGTCAGCCTGGCCTGGCTGACCAGCCTGTGTAACTTCCCTGGTCGGCGCTGGCTGGACTGGGCCTTGATGCTGCCCTTTGCGGTGCCTGCCTATGTGCTGGCCTTTGTCATGATCGGCATTCTGGACTTTGCCGGGCCGCTGCAAACCACCTTGCGCGGCTGGCTGGGCAACGACTTTCGCATGGCCTCCATTCGCTCCACCGGCGGTGTGATTTTTGTGCTGGTGCTGGTGTTCTATCCCTACGTCTACATGCTCGCCCGGGGCGCCTTTCTGGCACAGGGGCGCGGCTTGATGGAAGCGGCGCGCATCCTTGGCCACAGCCCCTGGCAGGCCTTTTGGCGGGTGGCCTTGCCGATGGCGCGGCCGGCTATCGGCGCCGGCGCGGCGCTGGCCGTGATGGAAACCCTGGCTGATTTTGGCGCGGTGTCGGTGTTCAACTACGACACCTTTACCACCGCGATCTACAAGACCTGGTACGGCTTTTACAGCCTGCAGACGGCAACCCAGCTGGCCAGCCTGCTGCTGCTATTTGTGCTGCTGGCGCTGTATGCCGAGCGGCGAGCGCAGGGCAGCAAGCGTTTTCCGGGTAGCGACAAGCCGCGGCAGGGGCCGCTGTTTCAGCTGCGCGGCGTGCGCGGCTGGCTCGCCACGGGTTACTGCCTGCTGATACTGGCGGTCGCGTTTGTGATTCCGCTTGTGCAGCTGTTTTACTGGCTGTTCACCAGCGGCAGTGACTTTGACAAGCGCTATTGGTCGCTGATCCGCAATACCCTGACCCTTGGCGGCATCGCCGCTGTGACCACGGTGGTGGTGGCGATGTTGCTGGTACTGGCGCGACGTCTGCAGCCCATTCGTCGGGTGCGCTCGGCGGTGGCGCTGGCCAACCTCGGCTACGCGCTGCCCGGCTCGGTGCTGGCGGTGGGTATCATGTTTGCCTTCAGCGTGGCGGATAATCAGCTGGTGGTGCCGCTGCAGCGCTGGCTGGGAGTCGAATCGCCCGCTCCCTTGCTGCTGGGTAGCCTGTTTGCCCTGCTGCTGGCCTACCTGATTCGCTTTATGGCGGTGGCTAGCGGGCCGCTGGATACTGCGCTCGCGCGTATCCGGCCGGCCTTGCCGGAAGCGGCGCACAGCCTTGGGCACTCGGGAGTCAGCGTGTTCTGGCGCGTCTATTTGCCGCTGTTGATGCCGGGGCTGCTCAGCGCCGGCCTGCTGGTGTTTGTCGACGTACTCAAGGAAATGCCCGCCACCCTGTTGATGCGCCCCTTCGGCTGGGACACGCTGGCCGTGCGCATCCACAGCCTGACCGCTGAAGGTAACTGGCCGGAAGCGGCACTACCAGCCATTACGCTGGTGGCAACCGGCCTGTTGCCGGTGATCGTGTTGATCCGCCGTTCGGCCCAGTCGGTCGGTCGCGGCAACGCGCACTGATCGGCGGGCTGCACAGCGACCGGGTTTGCGGCTACAATTCGGCCTTTGCAACCCCCCGAACCGAAGGATGGCGCAATGGCACTGCGGACTCCCCTGTACGACCAGCACCTGGCTGCTGGCGCCAAGATGGTCGATTTTGGCGGCTGGGACATGCCAATCAACTATGGCTCCCAGCTGGAAGAACACCATCAGGTACGTCGTGCCGTTGGCATGTTTGATGTGTCGCACATGACCGTGGTCGATGTCGATGGCAGCGAAGCGCAGGCTTACCTGCAATACCTGCTGGCCAACGACGTAGCGCGTCTGAAGACACCGGGCAAGGCCCTCTATAGTGGCATGCTGAACGAGCAGGGCGGTGTGATCGACGACCTGATCGTCTACCTGGCCGGCGACGGCTACCGTGTGGTGGTTAACGCCGCGACCCGCGAGAAGGACCTGGCCTGGATGAGCAAGCAGGCCGACTCCTTTGCCGTAAACCTGACCGAGCGTAGCGAGCTGGCGATGATCGCGGTGCAGGGCCCGCTGGCACTGGAATTGGTCAAATCGGTGGTCAGCGATGACCGCGCTGCACTGATCAGCGATCTCAAGCCCTTCCAGGGCTTGCCGTCTGGCGACTGGTTTATCGGTCGTACCGGTTATACCGGCGAAGACGGTCTGGAGATCATGCTGCCGGCCGAGCAGTCTGCCGATTTCTGGCAAACGCTGCTGGCCGCTGGCTGCAAGCCGTGTGGTCTGGGTGCGCGCGACACCCTGCGTCTGGAGGCCGGTATGAACCTGTACGGCGCCGACATGGACGAGAGTATTTCGCCACTGGCCGCCAATATGGCCTGGACCATTGCCTGGGAACCGGCCGAGCGCGATTTTATCGGCCGTCAGGCACTGGAAGCCCAGAAAGCCGCCGGCGACCAGCCCAAGCTGGTGGGTCTGGTACTGGAAGAGCGCGCGGTGCTGCGCGGCCATCAGAAAGTCATCGTCGACGGTGTCGGCGAAGGCGAAATTACCAGCGGTACCTTTTCCCCGACGCTGGGTTACTCCATCGCGCTGGCCCGTGTGCCCCGTGCGACCGGCAGCAGCGCCAAGGTCGAGATTCGCGGCAAGCTGCTGGATGTGCGCGTGGTCAAGCCCAGCTTCGTGCGTAACGGCCAGTCGGTCATCGAATAAGTATTGATTCAACTTCCGAGGATATTCCCATGAGCAACATTCCTGCCGAACTGCGTTACGCCTCCAGCCACGAGTGGACCCGTCTGGAAGCCGATGGCACCGTGACCGTCGGTATTACCGACCACGCTCAGGACCTGCTGGGTGACGTGGTGTTTGTCGAGTGCCCCGAGGTCGGTCGCGAAGTCGCTGCCGGTGAAGAGTGTGCGGTGGTCGAGTCGGTCAAGGCCGCTTCCGACATCTACGCGCCGATCAGCGGCGAAATCATTGCGGTCAACGAGGCGCTGGCCGACTCCCCCGAGCTGGTCAACAGCGCGCCCTACGGCGATGCCTGGTTCTTCAAGATCAAGCCCAGCGACGCTGCCGAGCTGGACAAGCTGATGGATGCGGCCGCCTACGGCGCCTCCATCTGATCGCTATTCGCTGGTTGTTGTGCTGAAGCCCTGATTCGCGTCGGGGCTTTTTGCTTTCACACTTTGCACAGGTACACCCCATGAGCCACACCCCGAGCCTCGTCGAGCTGGAACAGACCGACGCCTTCATTCGCCGCCATATCGGCCCCGATGCCGCAGAGCAGCAAGCCATGCTGTCGACTCTGGGCGCCGACACACTGGAGGCGCTGGTCGCACAGACCGTGCCGCAAAGCATTCTGCGCAATGACCTGCTGCCGCTGGACGGCCCGCGCAGCGAGGCCGAGGTGCTGGACTATCTGAAGCAGGTTGCCGGCCGCAACCAGATCTTCACCTCCTGCATCGGCATGGGCTACCACGGCACGCTGACGCCGACTGTGATCCTGCGCAACGTGCTGGAAAACCCGGGCTGGTACACCGCCTACACCCCGTATCAGCCGGAAATTGCCCAGGGCCGTCTGGAGTCGCTGCTGAACTTCCAGCAATTGACCATCGACCTGACCGGCATGGAGCTGGCCAGCGCCTCGCTGCTGGACGAAGCCACCGCCGCTGCCGAAGCCATGGCCCTGGCCAAGCGGGTTGCCAAGAGCAAGAGCAACCTGTTCTTTGTTGATCAGGATTGCCATCCGCAGACCATCTCCGTGGTGCTGACCCGCGCCGAGGCCTTCGGCTTTGACGTGGTGGTCGACGACGTCAGCACGCTGGGCGACTACGAGGTGTTCGGGGCGCTGTTTCAGTACCCGACAACCTGGGGTGAGATCCGCGACCTCAAGCCGCTGATCGAACAGGTTCAGGCGCAGAAAGGTCTGGCCTGCGTGGGCGCCGACCTGCTCGGCCTGACCCTGCTGACCCCGCCGGGTGAGCTGGGCGCCGACGTAGTCTTCGGCTCGGCGCAGCGCTTTGGCGTGCCGATGGGCTACGGCGGACCGCACGCGGCGTTCTTTGCCACCCGCGACGCGTACAAGCGCGCCATGCCTGGTCGCATCATCGGTGTGTCTGTCGATACCCGTGGCAACCGCGCCCTGCGTATGGCGCTGCAGACCCGTGAGCAGCACATTCGCCGCGAGAAGGCCAACTCGAACATCTGTACCGCACAGGTGCTGCTGGCCAATATCGCCAGCTTCTACGCGGTCTACCACGGCCCGCAGGGTCTCAAGCAGATCGCCGAGCGGGTGCAGCGCTTTACCGCGATTCTGGCTGAAGGCCTGAGCGCGCAGGGTATCGAGCGTCGCAACGCGACCTTCTTTGACACCCTGACCCTGAAGGTGCCGGGCAAGGCCCGCGAGATTCTGGAACGCGCCCGCGCCGCCCGTATCAACCTGCGCGTGATCGATGCCGATCACCTGGGCGTCAGCCTGGATGAAACCACCACCCGCGCTACCATCGACCAACTGCTGGCTGCCTTCGCCGGTGCCGCGCACGGTCAGGATATTGCCGCGCTGGACGCCAAGGTCAGCGCCACCGAGATGGGCATTCCGGCGGCTCTGCGTCGCACGTCCGCCTATCTGACTCACCCGGTGTTCAACAGCTACCACTCGGAAACCGAGATGCTGCGCTACATCAAGTCGCTGGAGAACAAGGATCTGGCGCTGAACCACGCGATGATCCCGCTCGGCTCGTGCACCATGAAGCTGAACGCCACCACCGAGATGATCCCGATCACCTGGCCGGAATTCGGTCAGTTGCACCCGTTTGCCCCGCTGGCGCAGGCCGAGGGCTACAAGCAGATGATCGACGAGCTGGAAGCGATGCTGCGCACCATCACCGGCTTTGACGCCATCTGCATGCAGCCGAACTCCGGCGCGCAGGGCGAGTACGCCGGTTTGCTGGCGATCCGCAAGTTCCATGAAAGCAACGACGAAGGTCACCGCAACGTCTGTCTGATCCCGACTTCGGCGCACGGCACCAACCCGGCTTCGGCGATGATGGCAAGCATGCGCGTGGTGCTGGTCAACTGTGACGATCAGGGCAACGTGGATGTGGCTGACCTGCGTCAGAAGGCTGCAGACAACGCCGACAACCTGTCCTGCCTGATGATCACCTACCCGTCGACCCACGGTGTCTACGAGGAAGGTATCCGCGAGATCTGCGAGATCATCCACCAGCACGGTGGTCAGGTGTACATGGATGGCGCCAACCTGAACGCACAGGTGGGCCTGACCCGTCCGGCCGACATCGGCGCCGACGTATCGCACATGAACCTGCACAAGACCTTCTGCATTCCGCATGGCGGCGGCGGCCCGGGCATGGGCCCGATCGGCGTCAAGGCGCATCTGGCGCCCTTCGTTGCCAACCACCCAGTGGTCCCGCTGGATGGCCCGAACCCGGAGAACGGTGCGGTCAGTGCGGCGCCGTGGGGCAGCGCGAGCATCCTGCCGATCAGCTGGACCTACATCGCCCTGATGGGCGCTATCGGTCTGCGTCAGGCCACCTCGGTCGCCATCCTCAACGCCAACTACCTGGCCAAGCGTCTGGGCGATGCTTACCCGGTGCTGTACAGCGGCCGTAACGGCCGGGTGGCGCACGAGTGCATCATCGACATCCGTCCGCTCAAGGCGGCCTCGGGTATCAGTGAAGAAGACGTGGCCAAGCGTTTGATGGACTTTGGTTTCCATGCGCCGACCATGTCGTTCCCGGTAGCCGGCACCTTGATGATCGAGCCGACCGAGAGTGAGTCCAAGGCCGAGCTGGATCGCTTTATCGACGCGATGCTGACCATTCGTGCCGAGATCCGCAAGGTCGAGCAGGGCGAGTGGACGGCAGAGGACAACCCGCTGCACAACGCGCCGCACACCCTGGCTGACATCACCGGCGACTGGCAGCGTGCCTACAGCCGCGAGGAAGCCGTGTTTCCGCAGCCCTGGGTCGCGGCCAACAAGTTCTGGCCAAACGTGAACCGGATCGACAACGTGTACGGGGACCGCAACCTGTTCTGCGCCTGCCCGCCGATCGAAGCCTACGAGGGCTAAGATCGGGCCTGTCAGGAGAGAGGGGCGCTGCCCTCTCTCTCCTGCTGGGTTCTGTCCAGCATCATCTCCACTTCTACGCCGCCTTCCGCGCGGTTATGCAGGCTCACCCGGCCGCGGTGCAGTCTGGCGATTTCTCTGACAAAACTCAGACCCAGCCCGGTGCTCTTGCGTTGACCGTCCGGTCGCGGCAGGGAATAGAAACGCTCGAATACCCGATCCAGCGCGTAGTCCGGTACGGCCGGGCCGTCGTTGCGCACGCGCAGGCTCAGTGCCGTGCCGCTGGTACTGATTTGCAGGGTGATGGCGCCGCCGGACAGGCTGAACTCGATGGCGTTATCCAGCAGGTTGCTGATCGCCTGTTCGAGCAGAAAACGGTCGCCGGCGAGCCGACTGTCGACGTTGCACTCAAGGTGCAGCGTCAGCTCCTTGCGTTCGGCCAGCGGGCGCTTGGCTTCCAGCTCGAGCGCGGCAATCTCGGCCAGATCCAGGCTCTCGGTCTGCTCCAGCGCCTGACGTTTTTCCACCCCGGCCAGCGATAGCAGGCGGTCGACCAGGCGCTGCAGACGACTGGACTCGCTGTCGATATTGGCCAGAAAGCGCGCGCGCATGGGCTCCGGCACGTCTGCTTCCTGCAGCAGCTCGGCCGCGCCGCGGATGGCCGACAGCGGCGACTTCATTTCATGCGTCAGGGTGTGCACGTATTGCTCGACGTAGGCCTTGCCGTCGATTTCGCGGCGCATGGCCTCTGTGGCGGCGGCCAGCCTTGCTAGCTCCTTGTCGGCCAGTTGCGGCGGACTGACCCGCTCACCGTGGCGCACCCGTTCGACGTAATCGACCAATTGGCGCACCGACCGCGTCAGCCAGAACGCCATACCGGCACCCAGCAGCAGCGCGCCAAACAGAATGATGCCGCCGCGTTGCCAGAAGTAGCCGTGCGCCAGGGTGATGAAGGGGTGCAGGCTGGCGTTGGGTTTGCCGAGGGTGAGTACACCGGCCAGCTGGCCGCCCTGATACACCGGCGCGGCGATGTACATCAGACTGCTGGTGTCGTCTTCGGGGTCGATGCGTGTGGTGCGCGCGCCGTACTCGCCGCGCAGGGTCAGTGATACGTCGCGCCACTGTGAATAGTCTTCGCCGATCTGCTGCGGATCGGTGTGGTAGAGCACGCTGCCGTTAAGATCCGTCAGGTAGATCACCAGTTCGGTGCCGGTCTTGTGCCGGGACCAGATCTGCGCATCGAGCTGGCGCGCCAGGTAACGATCGATGGCGGTGGCAAACGGACTGTCTGCGGCAAAGCCCTCCTGCCAATGCTGTTCGGCGATTTCGGCCAGCAGGTTGGCACTGTCGACCATCACCTCCTCGCTGGCCTGGCGCACCGACGAGGGCACCTGATTGAGGATGCTGTTGAGAAACAGCACCGTGGCCAGCCCGGCGATCAGAAACCAGCCAAGCAGCAGCCGAGTAGTGAGGCTCATGGGTGGGCGTCCGGCAGCTGTGGGTTGATGCTGTAGCCCAGTCCGCGGTGGGTGACGATCGGGTCGTGGCTGGGCAGGATGCGTTTGAGCTTGGTGCGGATGCCCTTGATGTGGGTGTCGATCACCCGATCAAGGCTGGCGCCGGGGTCGGCCCAGACGGCTTCCATCAACTGATCCCGGCTGAGTACATGCTCGGGGCGGCGCAGCAGGGTGCTGAGAATCAGATACTCGTAGCGGGTCAGTTCCAGCCACTGTTGGTGGTAGCGGATGCGGCGGCGCTCGGCGTCGTGCAGAAACAGCTCGGCTGGCGCTGATTGCTCGCTGGCGACAGGTTCGGCGCGGGTGCGGCGCAGGATGGCGCGCACCCGGGCGGAAATTTCCCGCGGGCTGAAGGGCTTGACCACGTAGTCGTCAGCGCCGATTTCCAGCCCGACGATGCGGTCGACTTCTTCCTTGCGTGCGGTCAGAAACATGATCGGCATGGCCGAGAACTGGCGGATGCGGCGGCAGACTTCGAAGCCGCTTTCGTCGGGCAGGCCAACGTCGAGTACCAGCAAGTCGACCGGATTGTCACGCAACCACTGCATACCGTCGCCCGCCAGGCCGCACCAGTGCACGTCGAAGCCCTCGGTGCCCAGTGCGTAGACCAGCGCATCGGCAATGGCGGGCTCGTCCTCGATAATCAGAATCCTGTCCGGCATGGTCTGCTCTGTCCGTGAATCGTCCGCCGATTGTGGCGGTTTCGCCGGGGGCAGTGCAATCATGCAGGGGCCTGCGGCAATCACGAGGCGGGTGCCTCCAGCCAGGCGGTGACCACATAGCGTAGCGGCCCGCCGCTGGTCAGGGCGCGGAACGGGTAGCAGGTGACCAGCCGCAGCTCCGCGCGGTCGTATTGCAGGATCATTGGCTCATTGCGACTGTCGACGATGCGCTGGGTCGCCACGCGGTAGCGGTACTCTTGGCCATTGGCAGCCTGCAGGGTAAGAACCTGCCCGGTTTTCAACTGCTCGACAAAGGCGAAGTGGCTGTCCTGGTGGCCGGCCAGCAGCAGGGTGCCGGTCTGCCCGGGCGCCACGCCGTTATCCAGTTGCCCCGGGCCGAAGGCCAGAGCCTGACCGCTGACGCTGTCCAGCACATAGCGGGCCTCGCCGTCGGGCGTGGTCAGTTTGGCAACCGGCCAGGTATCGGCCCAGGGCCAGGGCTTGCTCGGGGTCCCAGCCTGCAGTTGCTCGGCCCAGGCGTCGGCAATCAACCATTGGGCTAGCCACGCCTTGGCTTGCAGCCAGCTGCCCTGGGCTGCGACGGCCACGGCACCGAGTAGCAGTACGATGGCAATCAGCTTACGCATGGCGTGGTTTCCAGTTCAGGATCAGCAGGCCGGCCAACAACAGCGCGAGTGCCAGCGCCCAGAGGCCATTGAGGCCGAGCGAGGTCTGCGGGTACAGGCGGTGGTCGACCGGGTTCAGGTTGGGCACCCGTTGGCTGTCGAGCGGTTCGTCAGCGGCGCGTACCGGCTGCTCCTCGACGGCGACGAAGCTGGTGAAGCGGCTCATCAGCTGATGTTCCAGCGCTACCGGCAACACCAGGTCACGCACTTCGTCCTCGCCAGCACCCTCGTTCAGACGGTCCATGGCGGCTTCGATCTTGCGGCGTGCCCAGATTCTGGCGATGCCATTGCCCTGCTGTGGCTCGGGGATGTGCAGGTGCTGCTCCCAAGGCTCTGGCTGACGGCCGTGCAGGGCCACTTTCTCCGGTAGTTGGTTCAGTTTCATGGCGATCAGCAACGGCTGATCCGAGTACAGATCGGGCAGTTTCTGCGGCCAGATTTCGGCATCGATGCCTTCCGGCAGCTCCAGTTGCAGGTGGGTCAGTACCGGTGACTCCAGTTTTTCGAACAGCCGCTCCATGGCGTCTTCAATCCCTGCACGGTCATCAATCGAGGTGAACTGGCCGCGGCCGACTTCGGCTGCCTTGCGCAGCAGGAAGCTGTTGGGCGAAGCGCCAATGCCGACGGTGAAGATCCGCGCCTGACGCAGGCGCTGCTGAATCATCTGCAGGACTTCGCGCTCGTTGCTGACCGAGCCGTCGGTGATGAAGATCAGCTGGCGCAGGTAGCCCGGCTCGTTTGGCTGAGTCAGCGCCTCGCGCAGCACGGGCAGCATCTCGGTGCCGCCGCCGGCCGGCAGTCCGGCCACCCAGCTGCGCGCTTCCTGCAGGTTGTCCTGGGTGGCGTTCACCGGCTCACGGTAGAGCATGCTGTATTCACTGTTGAATTCGAGCACATTGAAACGGTCTTCGGGCTGCAGGCGGCCCAGCGCCTGGATCAGGCTGTCACGTGCCTGGCGAATGCGCTCGCCCTGCATTGAGCCCGAGGTGTCGAGAATCAGAAACACCTCGCGTGGCTGGCGTTCACGGCTGACCGGTTCGGCAGCAGGCGAAAGCATCATCAGCGCGTAGTGGTCGTCGCCCACCTGTTCGGTGAATACGGCGACCTGGTTGCCGGCTTCGCTGGGCAGCTGCCAGTTGAGGACGAAGTCGCGATCCATGACCACCGGATTGTCCTGCAGCTGAATGCGGTACTGGCGGCCGTCAAAATGGCTGCTGATGGCGTGGCTCGGGCTGCTCACCTCGTGCAGGGCAAAGCCGCTGTGCAGGTTGATATGGATGTCGGCCTGATGGGATGGCCCGTCACGCCACAGGCTGCCGACAATCGGGCCTTCCGGGCGTGCATCACTGGCGGCGACGGGCTGCTGCTGACCATCGACCGGCTGCGGGCGAGCGTTGTAACGCGGGGTCATGGTCAGCGGCAGGCGCAGGCTGTAACGTCCTGCGTCCGGCTGCAGCAGTTCGGTGTAGCTGAGGATGACGCTGATGGTTTCACCTGCGCCGATGTTGGCGACCGAGGTGCTGAACAGGTTGGGGCGTTCCTGCTCGACCAGACCGGTCTGCTGGCCGTTGTCCCGTGCCTGCTCGTAGGTCTTGCGCGCCTGTTCGCGCTCCTGAATCTGGCCGTTGATGCGGCGCTCGCCGATTTCCAGGGTCATGGCGTGAATGGCGGCATTTTCGCTGGTGGGCAGCACATAGCGGCCCTCGGCAAAGGCGCCACCGGGATTGCTGAAGGATTGGCGAATCTGTACTTCGGCGACCGGGCCGCTGATCTGCACCTGCATATCGGTGTTGAGCAGCAGGGCGGGTTGCCAGCTGCCATCGTCGGCACGCAGCAGGAAGCTGCCGGTGCCCGGTTGGTCGTTTGCAGCGGCCTGCGCGTTGAGTGAGGCGAGGGCGCCAAGCAGCACTAGCCAGATAAATGCGGTCTTCATGTCGGTCTCCCTGTGGACTGTGACTGGCAGTGTGTTGGCCGCCTTTGTGCTGCGTATGTGGTTTGTGTGTGGTTTTTACCGGTGACCCTGTTCTGGTGCATGTCGTCTTCCGACGGTACATTGTTGTACTTCCTCCCCCTGCCGGAACCTGCCTGCCTATGACCGATACCGACAGCCTCAGCATTCGCACTGAACTCGATGCCATCGTCGAGGCGCTGCAGCGCGACAAGCGCAAGCGGGTGCGCAAGCTGCTGCGCGGTATGCATCCAGGCAAGGTGGCGAGTCTTCTGGAGGCGCTGGATGGCGAGCTGCGAGCCGCGCTCTGGCAGCAAATCGAGGACGAGTCGGAGGAGCAGGTACTCAAGCACCTGAGCCCGCTGTTGGGTGCCCAGCTGCGCCGCGAGCCGGAAGAATCCGATCTGGCGGAAGAAAGCGAGGAGGGTGACGGCGCGGCGACGCAGATCGCTCGCGTGCGTGATGCCCTGGAGGCAGGCAAGTTCAAGCGCGTGGGCAAGGCTTTCCGGCAGATGCATCCGGCCAAGGCGGCCGGTCTGCTTGAAGCGCTGCCGCCGGCCGAGCGCAGCAGCGTCTGGGAAATGCTCGACGCCGAGCGCGCGGGCAAGATTCTGGTCCATCTGCATGACGAAGTACGCGCGCGTCTGGCGCTGGAGATGGAGGAGGACGAGCTGGTTGCTGCCGCGCGCAAGCTTGATCTCGACGACCTGGTTGACCTGATTCAGGCGCTGCCCAGCGGCAGTGGCCGACAGCTGCTGCAGGCGATGGACGTGCGCAAGCGTCAGCAGTTGCTGTCGATGCTGTCCTACCCGGAAGACTCCGCTGGCGGTCTGATGAACACCGACCATATCTCGGTGCGCGCTGATGTGCGGGTGGGCTCGGTATTACGTTATCTGCGGCTGCTGGAAGACCTGCCGGACCACACCGACAAGGTCATGGTGGTCGACCGCAAGAACCGCTATCAGGGCGTATTGCGCCTCAGTCGGCTGGTGACCAGCACGCCGGACTCGGTGGTCAGCGATGTCATGGACGCCGATTTTCAGCCCTTTGATGTGATGCTGCCCAGTCAGGACGTCGCGCGTCGCTTCGAGGATTTGGACATTCTGTCGGCGGCGGTGGTTGACGAGAACCAGTTGCTGATCGGCCGTATCACCGTGGATGACGTGATGGATATCATCCGCGAAGACTCCGAGCGGGCGATGATGAGTATGGCGGGCCTGGATGATGAGGCAGACATGTTCGCGCCGGTTTTGACCAGCAGCCGTCGCCGTGCGGTCTGGTTGGGGATCAATCTGGTGACCGCCTTTCTGGCCGCCTGGGTGATTGGCCTGTTCCAGGGTACGCTGGAGCAACTGGTGGCGCTGGCCGTGCTGATGCCGATTGTGGCCAGCATGGGCGGGATCGCCGGCAGTCAGACGCTGACTCTGGTGGTACGGGGGATGGCTCTGGGCCAGGTAGAAGGCGGTAACGCGCGGCTGCTGCTCAGCAAGGAAATGGGCATTGCCTGTCTTAACGGTGTGCTATGGGCCTTGGTGGTGGCTGGGCTGGCTGTTGCCTGGTTCGGCAACTGGCAGCTGGGAGCGGTGATCGCCGCCGCCATCTTGCTCAACCTGCTTTGCGCGGCGGTCTCTGGCTTGGCGATCCCGCTGCTGCTGCGCCGCTTCGGGGTTGACCCGGCGCTGGCCGGTAGCGTGATTCTGACGACCGTCACCGATGTGGTGGGCTTTCTGGCCTTCCTTGGACTGGCGACGCTGTTTCTGCTCTGAGCCTGCCGCTCAGTCGATTGGATTGCTGACGCTTTCGATCTCGCGTTTGACGTACATCGGATCGTCAATGTTGCGAAACTTCACATCGCTGATGCCGCGGCCGGTCAGCTTGACCGTGCCGTAACCGAACATCCGTCCCCAGATGCTTTGCTCGATCTCGACGGTCTCGATCGAACTGAGCTTCATCTCTTCGGTATGCCGGCTGATGATCCCGGTCTTGAGGATCACCCGCTTATTGGTCACACCCTGCTCGATGGAGCGCAAGCGAAAGTACTCATACAGCGCAATCAGCCAGGTCAGCCCGAAGGTGATCAGCCCCAATACCAGCCAGCAGTACATGGGCACCCTGGCAAACCAGTGCAGCTGGAAGACCTTGTGGATGGTCTCGCCGCTCGATAGCGACTCTTCGATGTAGGACATGCGGTGCTTCCTCTCCCTTGTGGCTGGTGATCAGGCTCAACTGTAGCCTGACTGTGACCCGCGGCGCGACAGGCTGTTCCGTCACGGCACCAATGCTTAGCTTGCTAAATAATTTGATCGGCGTAGACTGTTGGTTAGCAAGCTAAGTAATTGAGGTGAGGCATGAGTGACAACAAACCTGCGCTGCATCAAACGCTGCGCCCCTCGATGGGCGCCGCCATGGGGCGACTCCACCGCCTTTGGCGCAGTGCGATCAATCAGGCGGTCGGTGAGCTGGGCATGACCGAGGCGCGCTGGGCGGTGCTGCTGCACCTGGCCAAGCTCGGTGAAGGTTGCACCCAGCAGGTGCTGGCCGATGAACTGGCTATCGAGATGCCGTCGTTAACGCGCACGTTGAACCAGTTGCAGGCGCAGCAACTGATCGAACGTCGACGCGATCCGGCCGACGGGCGGGTGCATACATTGTGGTTCACTGCCGCAGGCCGTCAGCGGGTGGCCGATCTGTCGGTGCACGTCGAACGGGTACGTGAGCAGATCTATCAGGGGCTGAGTGCCGCCCAGCTGGATGCCTGCGCCGAGGTGCTGCTGCAAATGGAAGCCAATGTACGCGGCCTGCTTGGCTCCGGGGAGGAACAGCAATGACACCCGATCAGGTATTCGCGCGCTGGGTGCGCGCATCACTGGTGCTGTTCGCTGTGGTGTTTGTCTACTTTCTGGCAGCGGACTTGTGGATGCCGCTGACCCCGCAGGCCCGGGTCATGCACCCGGTCATCCGGGTGGCACCCCAGGTCAGTGGTCAGATCGTTGCGGTGCCGGTCACCGACAATCAGCACGTGCAGGCAGGTGATGTGCTGTTTCGTATCGATCCGCGCCCTTATGAGCTGGCGGTGCAACAGGCGCAGCTGGCACTGGAGGCAGCTGAGCGCGACAACGCCGGTTACGATGCCTCGCTGGCGGCGGCGGAGGCCGATGTCCGCGCGGCGCAAGTGCAGGTCAATGAGCTGGCCCGCGAACACAACCGCCTGTCGACCCTGCTGGCCAGCCGCAACGTGTCGCAGCAACTGTACGACCAGACCCAGTCCAGCTATCAGGCGGCGCAGTCCAGCCTGGCCAGCGCCAAGGCGCGTGCCGAGCAGTTGCGCGTGCAACGCGGTTTGACCGACGAGGACAACCTGCGCCTGCGTCAGGCGCGCAACGATCTTGAGCGTGCCGAGCTGAATCTGAGCTACACCGAGGTACGTGCACAGAGTGCCGGGGTTATCTCCAACCTGCAGGTCAAGCCCGGTACCTTCGCCAGTGTGGGAAATTCGCTGGCGGCGCTGGTCAGCGATGACGCTGACGTGATTGCCGATTTTCGCGAGAAGTCGCTGGTACACATGCAGCGCGGTGAAGCCGCCGCCATTGTCTTTGATGCCATGCCGGGACACGTGTTCGACGCTAGCGTGACGGCCGTCGATGCTGGCACGCAGCAGGGACAACTGCTGCCCGACGGCTCCCTGGCCGCTCCGGAAACCTCTGACCGCTGGGTCCGTGACGCGCAGCGTCAGCGCATCCATCTGCAGTTGGATGAGCCGCAACTGCTGGCACAATTGCCCACAGGTGCCCGGGCCACGGTGCAGCTGTACCCGGTGGGCGGGCTAGCCGCGTTGCTCGGCGGTGCGCAGATCCGTCTGGTCAGCCTGATGCATTACATCTACTGAGGTCCGGTGATGAAACCCATACTGCTGATGAGCAAACGCCACCTGGATGCCAACGATGTGCGCCAATGTCTGCGCATTGCCTTTGGCGGCACCCTGGGGTTTGTGCTGTGCAAGCTGATGGGCTGGAACTATGGTGCCTTCTTCGTGGTGCAGCCCATTTTGCTGCTGGGCATGGTGCCGACGCTGAACGGGCATATCATGCGCCAGTTCCTCGCCAATATGCTGCTGGTCAGCCTGTCCGTGCTGGTGGTGCAGGGGCTGTTCGGCGATAAGCCGGTACCTATGATCGTGTTGGTGGCCGGCATGTTCGCGGTGCTGTTTCGGCAGATGAGCGCAGGCAGTCACTTCCTGTTCGGGGCCATGTCGATCGTCAATATGTCGATGCAGCTGCACTTCGCCAGTTACCCCTCGGCTGACATCGGTGACATCGTCGCCTCCAATATCGTCTCGGTGTTCACCACCCTGGGCATCGCCATGCTGATGCATGTGGTATTCGCCGATGTGGCGCCGCGCCAGCCACGGCAGATGCCGGTCAAGCCGTTGACCAACCAACGTCATGAGGTGATTCTGGCCACCACAGTGGCAACCCTGTCATTTATCGTGTTTCAGGTATTCAATCTGCAAAGCGGCCTGTCGGCGCAGGTGGCCAGCATCCTGGTCCTGTTTCCGCTGAACTGGAAGGGGGCAGGGCCGGCCGGTTGGAACCGGGCGCTGGGGACCTTGGTGGGGTGTAACGTCGGGCTGCTGGTGCAGTTCGTGTTGATGGACCACTTTGACGTGCTGCCCTTTGTCGCGGTGGGGCTGTGGGTCAGTCTTATGCTGTTTGCCCGTATTCATCTGCTGGAAGGGGGCACGGGTGCCGGCTTTGCCGCACTGACCACCATGTCGATCCTGTTTGGCCAGTACCTCTCGCCCCGGCAGGACCTGTTCTATAGTGACCTCTATCGGTTCTGGTCGCTCTCGGTCGCGGTGGTGCTGTCGCTGACCGGTGTGTATCTGATGCACCTGTTGCTGAACCGTTTTGCCGCCACGCGGTTGCAGACCTGAGCGCCAGAGCTGGGGGGCTGCAGCTGCGCGGCATGGAGACAGGAGTGCTGCATTGCAGTTGACATCTTTTGGGGACGACTACCGCGCGCTGGTGATCGGCAGTAGCGGTGCGCTAGGTAGCGCTTTTTGCCAGCTGCTGCGCAGCGACCCGGCCTGCGCCGAGGTAGTCGAACTGGGGCGCCGGACAACACCGGGCATGGACCTGCAGGAGCCCGAGAGCATCGCCGCCGCCGCTGAAGCGCTGGCGGGCGCAGCGCCCTTTCAGCTGATGTTGCTGGCTACCGGTGTCCTGCATGGTCCCGACATTCAACCGGAGAAGTCCCAGGCCGCGCTGGATGCCGATGTGTTGCAGCAGGTCTTTCAGGTCAACAGCATCGGCCCGGCGTTGGTCCTTCGGCACTTCCTGCCGCTGCTCGATCCGGGTGGCGCGCTGGCCGTGTTGTCCGCCCGGGTCGGCAGTATTGCCGATAACCGTCTCGGTGGCTGGTATGGGTATCGCGCGTCCAAGGCTGCGCTCAACATGCTGCTGAAGACCGCAGCCATCGAGCATGCGCGCAAGCACCCGCAGGCGCGGCTGCTGTGTTTGCACCCCGGTACGGTCATCTCTCCGTTATCACAACCGTTCCGGGGCGCGGCGGCGGCCCGGCCTGCGCGCCAGGCGGCGGCCGAGCTGCTGACGGTGGTGGACAACAGCACCGCCGCTGAGAGTGGCCATTTCTATGCTTATGACGGGCAAGCCGTACCCTGGTAACCGGGAGCGAGTGTATGACGCTGGCAGAATTGGTTAGCCGGGCCAACGCAGGTCAGGTCCACGCGCTGGAGGTACTGTCGCTGCAAGGCGGGCGCTATATGCTGCGGGCCCAGTTGGCAGATGGCTGCCAAACCGTGCAGGACAGGCGCGGCAAGCGCTACTGCCTGCGCTCGATCAGCGAGGTGCGCGCGCTGCTGGGCCAGTGTCCGGTGTTGCAGGCGCTGCCCTGTGCGCTGGTGCAGTACGTTGCGCATGATGAGGCCTGCGCCGCGCGCAGCGGGCCGGTTGAGCCGCTGCGCCTGCCATTGAGGGTGGCTGCGGCTCCGGGCAGTTGAAGCGCGCTGACTCAGCCGAGCAAGGCAAGCAAGCTGGCGTATAGCTCGATACCGATCAATACGTTGAAGGGAAAGGTGATGCCCAGTGATGCCAGCATCACCAGACCGATGTCAGCGTCTTCGATGGCGTGTCGCACGGCGACAGGGGCGGCGATGTACGAGGCACTGGCGGTCAGCGTTGCAAGTACGATGGTCGTTCCCGGCGTCAGTCCGAGCGCAATGCCGGTGAACAGCCCCGCCAGCGACAGCAGCGGCGGTGTGCACAGCGCGAAGGCAATCACACGCCAGTGGCGCAGCTGAATCTTGCGCAACGTCTTGGCCGCGACCAACCCCATCTCCAGCAGGAACAGGGCGAGGATAAGCGGGAAGGCCTGGGTCAGCAGCGCAGTAACCTGACTGCCGTTGTGCTTGCCATACAGCATGCCGATGATCAGGCCACCCACCAGCAGGATCACACTGCGGTTGGTTAGGGTCTGTTGCCATTTCGTTCACTCGCCTGCCGGAGGTCATTTTTCGGCCATGCAAGGCGGAGGGAGTGCAGTGTGGTTAGTCCACATGAGCGACCGACAACGCAGCATGGCCGAAAAATGACCCCGGCCCTGCGGGTTGCGCCTGTAAAGCCGCCACTCGGCGTCGCTCGTCGCTTACGTGGAATGACCACGCTACGCTTCTCGCTCCTTGATTGGCGGCTTTACAGGCTGCAACAGGCGGGTGAACGAAACGGCAACAGACCCTAGGGTTTCCTGCCACAGCGGAACGGCGTTGTCGTCGCGCTGTTGCCCGCCGGCCGTGAAGCGGCGATAGAGCCACAGGCCGGTCAGAATGGCGGGTAACTCAAGTAGCACCAGATAGAGCGTTACCTGACCGCTGGTAGCCAGACCGCGCGACTCGGTTCAGGCCAGTGCGACGGCAAAGGTGCCGGCGCTGACCGAGCCGTAGTGCGCGCAGAAGCTCGCGGCGTCGGCCAGCGTCAGCTTGACCAGATAACGCAGCAGGGGGATCAGAAAGCCAAGCGCAGTGACCGCCAGCGCCTCGCCCAGCAACGACCAGCTGAGGTTGCCGTGCAGCGCCATGCCGCCCTTGAGGCCAATGGTCAACATCAGCAGCAGTGACAGAATGTCGTAGACCGCCTTGGGGATGGCCAGGTCCGAGCGTACCGAACCGGCAATCAGGCCGAGGATAAAAAACATGACAATGATGTCGGGCATTGCGCGGCAGTCCTGCGGGTAGTGGGTGGGGCGGGCAAAAAAGAGCCCCGATCTCGGGGCTCTGGTCACGCTGTTTAGCCGTTAGGCTGGCTGGGCCTGATGCAGCGTTGCTGCTGGTCGCGCGAAATGCCCGGCGTGCTGGTTTTCATGCGGCTGGGCTACCTCGTAGACGTGAAAAGCCTGCGGGCCGAAAGGATCCAGAGCGGTGTCGACGTGACGGTAGCTCAACGGCACCGCGGCGCCGGATTCGATCACCACGAACTGGCGCTGGATGGTCGGCAGATCGATGCTTAGCGACTCTTCGACCCAGAGGTAAATCTTCTTCTGTGCCAACAGGTACTCGCAGCGCACTATCCGGTAGCCTTCACGCAGCGCGAGGGTGGTGGTCTTCTTGTCGCTGTTCAGGATGTACTGGTGAATGGTCTTCATGCCTGTTCTCCGAGCCGGGGATGACGTGGCTAGGATCGCGCGGCAAGAGATCGTAATAAATAGAGTTATTTCTTATTTATTGTTCGGTTTTTTCGATGCTGTCATCCAGGTCTGGGCGCGCATGCAGCAACGCGTTCACCCCCGGGTTGCTGCTGGAGCGCCCGCGTGTGACAGCGTAGAGGGTTTCGCGTACCTGCTCGATGGCGCCAATGCAGGTGACTTCGTACTGCCTGCATACCTCCTCGCGAATCACCGTGGGGGCTGCAAAGTAGCCGAGCCCTGACCGCCCGAATACCTTGATCAGTGCGCTGTCATCCACCTCGGCGACCACGTTGATACGAATACGCTGAGCGGCGAACCAGTTCATCAAGTCGTTGATGTAGGGCGCGTTGAGGGAGGTGGTGAGGAAGGGTTGGTGATCCAGGCTGGCCGGAAATCCCGACATCAGTCGATCGCTGAGCGCGGGTGCTGCAAACAGGGAAATGGAGGAGCTGGCGAGCTGAGTGGCCCGGAACTGCCCGGCGTCGTTGAAGTCGGGCTGGCGGTCGGTCAGCAGGATGTCCAGCTCACGGCGCCCCAGGCGTTTCAGCAGTTCGCCGGTTTCCCCGGTCTGGCAGCGCAGGTGGACCGGCCGCGACAGCGCCAGTGCCGGCGCGGTCAAATGATAGGCGATGAGTTTGTGAATGGATGCGGCAATGCCTACGGACAGGTTGAGAGGGCGTGTTTCCGGTGGTTGCTGCAGCAGATCGTCCAGCGCCTGAACGCTCTGGAAGATCTCCTCTGCGTAGGTAAAGACGGTCTGTCCGAAGTTGGTCAACTGCAGCGAGCGATTCCGGCGCTGAAACAGTGCATTGCCCAGGTTGGCTTCCAGAGTAGCCAGCTGGCCGCTGAATGTCTGTGGCGATAGCTTGAGAATTTCCGCTGCGCGTACGATGGAGCCGTTGCGCGCGATCATCCAGAAATAGTGCAGATGACGAAGGCTGAGATGGTCCACATGTGTCTCCCGGCCGTGCGAGTCGCCCCGTCGAGCCATGGTAGCCTGTCGGGGCCCGACCTGCAGCGTCGGCTGTTGGCGTGACAGCGAAAGCGGGCACCGACGCCGTGCTTTGGCTATCATGTGCTGCATTCTTGCGCCGTTGGGGGCTGTTGTATGGCGCGCTTTCTGCGTCCAGTACTCTTTGTCTGTGGCATTTTGACCCTGCTGATGGCAGGGCTGATGCTCGCGGTTGCCTGTTTTGCCTGGTGGCGGCAGGACCCGGAGATGGAAGTCTTCCTGATCTCGTTCGGCATTACCCTTGGCTGCGGTCTGTTGCTGGTCTTCAGCTGTCGTGATCGCGGCTTTCATCTGGTCTCGCGTCAGCTGTACCTGTTGACCAGTCTGAGCTGGGTGCTGATGTCGCTGTTCGGCGCCTTGCCTCTGTTTTTCAGCCACTTCGAGTTGAGCGCCGAAGATGCCGTGTTCGAGGCCGTGTCGGGCATCACGACGACCGGCTCGACCATTCTCAGTGGCATTGAGCATCTGGCACCCAGCCTGTTGCTGTGGCGCTCACTGCTGCAGTGGCTCGGCGGCCTGGGGGTGATCGGCATGGCGGTGTCCATCCTGCCGTTTCTGCGGGTGGGCGGCATGCGGCTGTTCCACACCGAATCGTCGGACTGGTCGGAAAAGTCGATTCCGCGCGTGCAGTCGCTGGCGCGCCTGCTGGTACTGACCTACCTGACCCTGTCAGTCTGCTGTGTGCTCAGCTACTGGTTGGCGGGCATGAGCCTGTTTGATGCGGTCAACCATGCGATGGCGACCGTCTCCACCGGTGGTTTTGCCACGGACGATCGTTCCATGGGCCGGTTCTCGCTGGGCACACTGTGGGTTTCTATCCTGTTCATGTTGCTCAGCGCCTTGCCGTTCACCCTGCTGATCGGATTCTTCCGCCGCCCCTCGATGGATCTGCTGCGAAATCAGCAGGTGCGGGGCTTTTTTGCCATCATCGCGGCGGTGTCGCTGGTGCTGACCGCCGATCTGATCGACCTGCACGTGTTCGCGCCGTTCGAAGCCTTTACCCAGGCGACCTTCAACCTTGTCTCGGTGATTACCACCACCGGGTTTGCCTCGGCCGACTACACCCAGTGGGGCAGCTTCAGTATTGCGCTGTTCTTTGTGGTCACCTTTATTGGTGGTTGCTCGGGCTCGACCAGTGGCGGCATGAAGGTATTTCGCTTTCAGCTCAGCTACCTGTTTCTGCGCAGTCAGATCCGCAAGCTGATTCACCCCAGCGGGGTGTTCGTTACCCAGTACAACGGCCGGCCGGTGCAGGACGACATCATTCTCTCGGCGGTGGCCTTTTCCTTTCTGTTCTTTGTCACTCTGGCGGTCGTCACTCTGCTGCTGGCGCTGATGGGACTGGACCTGATGACCAGTCTCACCGCCGCGGCGACGGCGCTGACCAACGTCGGTCCGGGGCTGGGAGACATTGTCGGGCCAGCGGGTAACTTTGCCAGCCTGCCGGTAGCGGCCAAGTGGCTGCTGTCGTTCGCCATGTTGATGGGACGCTTGGAGTTGCTGACGCTGATGGTACTCTTTACCCCCATGTTCTGGCGTGGGTGAATACATGGGATCCGGGGAGACAGTCTGATGCGCATTATCATTCTTGGCGCCGGCCAGGTGGGCCGCAGTCTGGTCGAACATCTGGTCAGTGAAAAGAATCACATAACCGTGGTGGATACCAATCCGGACCGCCTGCAGATGGTGCACGAGCTGCACGATGTGAACATCCTGTGCGCCCATGGCGCGCATCCGGTGACCCTGTCCAAGGCCGGTGCCGACGATGCCGACATGCTGGTAGCCGTGACCAACAGCGACGAGGTGAACATGATTGCCTGTCAGGTTGGGCAGTCCCTGTTCCATGTGCCCAACAAGGTGGCGAGGGTACGAGAGCCGGGTTACATGGAGCAGAATCACGCGTTGTTTGCCAAGGCGGCGGTGCCGGTGGATGTGCTGATCAACCCGGAGGCGCTGATCACCCAGCATTTGAAGAAGCTGATTCGCTACCCTGGCGCGTTGCAGGTGATCAACTTTGCCGGTGGTCTGGCACAGCTGGTTGCCGTCCGCGCGACGACCGGTGGCGCGCTGGTCGGCCAGCGTATTTCCGCGCTGCGCGAGCGCCTGCCGGCGGTAGAAATCCGCGTGGCGGCCATCTTTCGCCAGAATCACGCGGTGGTGCCTGACGGCGATACCCTGATTCAGGATGGTGACGAGGTGTTCTTTGTTGCTGCGCGCCCCGACATTCGGCTGGTGCTCAATGAGCTGCGGCGCCGGGAGAAGCCCTACAAACGCCTGGTGATCGCCGGTGGCGGCAATATCGGCGCGCGGCTGGCCAGCGTGCTGGAGGACGATTACCGGGTCAAGGTGATCGAGCAGGATATGGGGCGCTGTCAGTATCTTTCCGAGCGCCTGCGCAAGGCCACGGTGCTGTACGGCAGTGCGTCGGACCGTGAGCTGTTGCTGGAAGAGAGCATCGAGTCGGCCGACGTTTTTCTGGCCCTGACCAATGACGATGAAGCCAACATCATGTCGTCCATGCTGGCCAAGCGCATGGGCGCGCGCACGGTGATCACCCTGATCAGCAACCCCGCCTACGCCGAGCTGGTGCAGGGCGGCAGTATCGATATCGCCATCTCACCGCAGCAGGCCACCATCGGCGCCCTGCTGACCCACGTGCGACGCGGCGACGTGGTGGCGGTGCACTCATTGCGTCGTGGCACCGCTGAGGCCATGGAAGCGGTTGCCCACGGTGATCCGCAAAGCTCGCAGGTGGTTGGCAAGCGCATCGACGAACTGCCGCTGCCGCCCGGCGCCATGGTCGGCGCTGTGGTGCGCGGGGAGGATGTGATTATTGCCCATGACAGCACCCAGATCGAAGAGGGGGATCATGTCATCGTGCTGGTGCCGGACAAGCGTGACATGCAGGCGGTAGAGCGCCTGTTCCAGGTGGGGCTGACGTTTTTGCTGTGACGGGCTGGCGCGTTCAGGTGGGGCTTGAGGTGCCTGAACGCGCCGTCTGTTAGCTCAGTCCGCGTTGCGCAGTTCGACCATCAGGTCGTCGGTCAGATTCTCCAGCGCATCGCGCAGGGCATCCAGGTCAGTCTGCGGGTACACGCCCAGGTGGGCTTCGGCCTTGAACAGCATGTCGGCACTCATCGGCGCAGGCACGCATTCGGTTTCCAGCGATTCGACGTTCACGCCATGGCTGGCCAGCACGCGCGAAACTTCATGCACGATGCCGGCGCGGTCGTTACCGACCAGATTCAGAATCAGCGCGCTCTGCACCGGCTCCTCGGCCTGGCCGCTGATCGCCACCTGTACGTTGATGCCCAGACTGGTCAGGCCTTCCAGGTCGATGCGCAGGGCTTCGAGCTGATCGTTGCCAACGTCAACCCGCAGGATACCGGCGAACTGACCGGCCATACGCGCCATGCGGCTTTCCAGCCAGTTGCCGCCGTGGCGGTTGATGGTCTGGGCCAGGCTCTCTACCAGGCCGGGCTTGTCGGCTGAAATGACGGTAAGTACGAGCGGGGTGGTCATGGGGTGTCTCCTTTGGGCCGGTGGCGGGCCGGTTTAATAGTAACGACCTTCGCCGGTGGCGGTCATTTCCTGGCAGGTAGCCTCCAGGTTCTCAAAGTCGTAATCCGACAGGCCAACGTATTCGAGAATGGCCGCGCCGACGGCGTTCCATTCGTGATCCACCGGGTGGTTGCCGAGCACTCGGTAGGATTGGCAGATATGCTCTGCCATCTTCAGAATCGCCAGCAGGTTCTTTTGTTCCACATCCTTGCCCAGCGGCGACAGAAAGGTCTGCTCGGCGTTGTGGTGGCTGGCGATGGCTTCGCACAGGTGTGGCGGCAGCCGCCATGATTTGGCGGTGTAATAGCCGATTACCGCGTGGTTGGTATTCATGCGCTGGTTTTCCACATCGACGATGCGCACCTCGTTCTGTGCGTAGGACTCTTCCATCACTTCGATGTAGTAGGGAAAGCGGCTGAGCATCAGCGGAATGCCGCAGTTGTGGAACAGCCCCAGCGCGTAGGCTTCATCCGGTTCTACGCAGCCAATGCGCTTGGCCAGCGTCATGCAGGTCACGGCAATATCCTGGGCGCTGTCCCAGAAACGGTTCAGATTGACGATGTTTTCATCGGTCAGCTCGCCGCGAATGGATTGGGCGTTGACGATGTTGACGACGCGCGACACACCCAGCAGGTTGACCGCCTGCTGGATCGAGCTGATGCGGTTGGTCAGACCAAAGAACGCCGAGTTGACTACCTTGAGCAGGCTGCCGGACAAGCCCGGGTCCTGGCTGATCAGGCGGGCGATGGCTTTCAGGTCCGGGTCGGGCATCAGCTGTTCCATCTGCAGATCGACCATGATCTGTGGTTGCGGTGGCACGCTGATGCCCTGCAGTGCACTGCTGATCTGCTGGTCGGTGAGTTCGGCATTCATGGGCGTGATCCGCTGGTGGCTGAATCACCGAGTTTAGCGCCACAGGGGGGCGCTTGGGAAACCCCCGCGAGGCTCTGGCGCAAAGGCCCTTCGCTGGCGCGGCGCGAAGGGCCGACAGCCTGTATAATCGGTCGCTGTGTTTTTACATCCCGCTTGTTCCCCAGGAGTTTCTCATGTCACTGCCCAGTCTGCGTCTCAAAGCTAATGCCGAACGGCGCATCCGCGCAGGGCACCTGTGGGTTTTCAGTAACGAGGTGGATACCGCACAGACGCCGCTGACGGCCTTTGAGGCCGGCCAGCAGGCCCAGCTGGAAACCAGCAGCGGAAAGCCCTTGGGCCTGGTGTGCGTCAGCCCCAACAACCTGATCTGTGCTCGCCTGTTCGGTCGCGATACCGGCCACCTGCTGGACAAGTCACTGCTGGTGCACCGCTTCAAGGTGGCGCTGAGTCTGCGCGAGCGCCTGTTCGACAAACCCTTCTATCGTCTGGTGTACGGCGAGTCCGATCTGCTGCCCGGGCTGGTGGTGGACCGCTTTGGTGATTACTTCGTGGTGCAGATCGCCAACCCCGGCATGGAGCGGGTACGCGACCAGATCGTTGAAGCGCTGGTGCAGGTGTTCAAACCCCAGGCGGTGCTGTTCAAGAACGACAGCGGCGCGCGCAAGCTGGAAGGGCTGGACGCCTACGTCGAGGATGCTTTTGGGGTGATGCCCGAACGGGTCGCGCTGGAAGAGAACGGCGTGCGCTTCGAGGCGCCGGTACGTGACGGCCAGAAAACCGGCTGGTTTTACGATCACCGTGCCAACCGTGCCCGCCTCGCCCCTTACGTGGCTGGCAAGCGGGTACTCGACCTGTACAGCTACATCGGCGGCTGGGGCGTGCAGGCGGCGGCCTTTGGTGCCAGCGAGGTGATGTGCGTGGACAGCTCGGCGCCGGCGCTGGATTGCGTCGAAGCCAACGCCGAGCTGAACGGTGTGGCGGAGAAGATGGCGGTCGTTGAGGGTGACGTGATGGCGGCGCTGCGTGAGCTCAAGGGGGCGAACGAGCGTTTTGATGTGGTGATTGCCGATCCGCCGGCGTTTATCAAGAAACGCAAGGACATCCGCAACGGCGAGGCGGCCTATCGTCGCCTCAACGAACAGGCCATGCGTCTGCTCAACAAGGACGGCATTCTGGTCTCCGCTTCCTGCTCGATGCACCTGGAAGAAGACCGCCTGCGCGACGCCCTGCTGGGCGCCAGCCGCCACCTGGATCGCAACCTGATCATTACCGAGCGCGGCTTCCAGGGCGCCGACCACCCGCTGCACCCGGCGATTCCGGAAACCGGTTATATCAAGGCGTTGTTTTGTCGGGTGACGCCGGCCTGAGGCGCCGGCTTCGCGCCGGCGAGCTGCAAGCCGCAAGCTTCAAGCTGCAAGAAAAAACCGCGCGGAGTTGAACCGCGCGGTTTTTTTATGCTGACGGTAGCGGCAGCTCCTTATTCAAACCCGTGAGGATCTCGCTGCAGGTGCGAATCTGGTTTTTGCTTGCCGCTTGCCGCTTGCCGCTGCTGCGCTTCAGCGCAGACTGATAACCGGCCAACCCTGCGCCTGTGCATGGGCGCGCAGGGTGTCGTCGGGGTCGACGGCGACGGGGTGGTCGACCATGCCCAGCAGCGGCAGGTCGTTGTGCGAGTCGCTGTAGAAGTAGCTGCCTTCCAGAGTGCGGTTGTTTTCCAGCAGCCAGCGCTCCAGGCGCGTGACCTTGCCGTCGCGGAAACAGGGTATGTCCGTGGTGCGGCCGGTGTAGCGACCCTCGCTGCGCTCGCACTCGGTGGCCAGCAGTAGATCGATGCCCAGGTGACGGGCGATCGGGCCGGTGATGAAGCGGTTGGTGGCGGTGATGATCATCAGGGTGTCGCCGGCCTGACGGTGACGCTCGATCAGCGCCTGCGCCTTGGGCAGCACGATCGGCAGGATCTTCTCCTGCATGAACTGCGCGTGCCAGGCGTCGAGCTGGTCCTGGGAGTGCTCGCCCAGCAGCGCCAGACAAAAATTCAGGTAGATCTGAATATCCAGCTTGCCGGCCAGGTAGTCGTGGAAGAATTGGTCGTTGCGTGCCTGGTATTGCTCCGGGTCGACAATGCGGTGGGCAACGATAAATTCGCCCCAGGCGTGGTCGCTGTCCCCGCCAAGCAGGGTGTTGTCGAGATCAAAGATGGCAAGTGACAAGGCAGCTCTCCAAGGCTGGGAAACGGCTGCATAGGATAAAGCAGTCTGCGCGCATTTGCCCACGCCGAGGAGGCGCTTCCAGAATTGCCGCCCCGGCGTCCTTTGTGGAACAATGCGGAGGTTACTGTACAAGGATAACGGCTGTGATTGACCCCGATGGTTTCAGACCCAATGTAGGCATCATCCTGACCAATGAGTTGGGTCAGGTGCTTTGGGCCAGACGCATCGGTCAGGACTCCTGGCAGTTCCCGCAGGGCGGGATTCAGCGCAACGAGAGTCCAGAGCAGGCGCTGTACCGCGAGCTGCATGAAGAGGTTGGTCTGCTGCCTGCCGATGTCGAAATTCTGGCTTGCACCCGTGGCTGGCTGCGCTATCGATTGCCGCAGCGGCTGATTCGCAGTCACTCGCAACCGGTTTGCGTCGGACAGAAGCAGAAGTGGTTTCTGTTGCGGCTGAAAAGTGAAGATCAGCGCGTGTGCATGACGCGCAGCGCAAAACCGGAATTCGACGGTTGGCGTTGGGTCAGCTACTGGTATCCTCTGGGACAGGTTGTCCCGTTCAAACGTGATGTTTACCGCCGCGCCATGAAAGAATTGGCGCCCCGTCTGCTTTCCAGTTTACCGGGTAGTTGATGATGCTCAACACGCTGCGTCGTATTGTCCAAGAGGTCAACTCTGCCAGAGATCTGGCAGCGGCTCTGGACATTATCGTGCAGCGTGTGCGCGAGGCCATGGGCACCGAGGTGTGCTCGGTTTACCTGCTTAACCCGGAGATCGGTCGCTACGTGTTGATGGCCACCGAGGGGTTGAACAAGGACGCCGTGCGCGCGGTGACCCTGGGTACCAGCGAGGGTCTGATCGGTTATGTCGGCGCCCGCGAAGAACCGGTCAACCTCGAGGATGCTGCCTCCCACCCCCGTTTTCGTTACTTTGCCGAGACCGGCGAAGAGCGCTTTGCTTCCTTTCTGGGTGTCCCCATCATCCACCACCGGCGGGTAATGGGCGTGCTGGTTGTGCAGCAGAAAGAGCGTCGCCAGTTTGACGAGGGCGAGGAAGCCTTCCTGGTGACCATGAGTGCGCAGCTGGCCGGTGTGATTGCCCATGCCGAGGCAACCGGCGCCATCGGCGGCCTCGGTTGGGGTGGCGAAGTGGTGCAGGATACCCGCTTCGACGGCGTTGCCGGGGCGCCGGGTATTGCCATGGGGCATGCGGTGGTGATTCTGCCTCCGGCGGACCTGAAATCGGTGCCGGACAAGCAGATACAGGATGTCGACGCCGAGATTGCCCTGTTCCGTCGGGCGCTGGACGCGGTGCGTGCCGACATGCAGCAGCTGTCCAGCAAGCTGTCTTCCCAGCTCAGGCCGGAAGAGCTGGCGCTGTTCGACGTCTACCTGATGATGCTGGACGATGCGGCGCTGGGCAATGAAGTGACCCGTATCATCCGGTCCGGCCAGTGGGCCCAGGGCGCACTGCGTGAGGTGGTGCTGGCCCACGTGACCCGCTTCGAGCTGATGGATGACCCCTACCTGCGCGAACGTGCGGCGGACGTCAAGGATCTGGGGCGGCGTATTCTTGCCTATCTGCAGGAGGTCGGTCGCCAGGAGCTGGTACTCCCCGATCAGACTATTCTGGTCAGCGAAGAGCTGTCGCCGGTGATGCTCGGGCAGGTGCCCAAGGAAAAACTGGTTGGCCTGGTGTCGGTGCTCGGCTCAGGTAGCTCTCACGTCGCCATTCTGGCACGGGCCATGGGCATTCCTACGGTGATGGGCGCGCTGGACCTGCCCTACACCCGGCTCGACGGCATGGAACTGATCGTCGACGGTAACCGCGGCGAGGGGTATTCCAACCCGTCCCCGGAGCTGCGTCGGCATTACCTGGAGCTGGTACGCGAGGAGCGTGAGCTGGTCCAGGGGCTGGAGAAACTGCGTGACGTGCCCTGTGTCACCCTCGACGGTTTCCGTATGCCGCTGATGGTCAACACCGGCCTGCAGGCCGATGTGGCGCGTTCACTTGATCGGGGCGCCGAGGGTGTCGGGCTGTACCGCACCGAAGTGCCCTTTATGATTCAGGATCGCTTCCCCAGCGAGAAGGAGCAGCAGGCGACCTACCGCGAGCAGCTCGAAGCCTTCCACCCGCTGCCGGTCACCATGCGCTCGCTGGATATCGGCGGTGATAAGGCGCTGACCTATTTCCCCATTGACGAAGAAAACCCGTTCCTCGGCTGGCGCGGCATTCGCGTGACGCTGGATCATCCGGAAATCTTCCTGGTGCAGACGCGGGCCATGCTCAAGGCCAGTCAGGGCCTGAATAACCTGCGCATCATGCTGCCCATGATCAGCAGCCTGTTTGAGGTGGAAGAGGCGCTGCACCTGATTCACCGTGCCTACAGTGAGGTGCTGGACGAAGGGGTCGACGTGCCGATGCCGCCAGTCGGTGTGATGATCGAGGTGCCTGCGGCGGTCTATCAGGCGCGCGAGCTGATCCAGATGGTGGATTTCCTGTCGGTGGGTACCAACGACCTGACGCAGTATCTGCTGGCGGTTGATCGCAACAATCCGCGCGTGGCCGATTTGTATCACTCGCTGCACCCGGCAGTACTGCAGGCGCTGATCAAGGTGGCAACGGCCTGTCGTGAGGCCGGTAAGCCGATGAGCGTGTGCGGCGAGATGGCGGGCGACCCGGCTGCGGCAGTGCTGCTGATGGCCATGGGCTGCGACGCCCTGTCGATGAACGCCACCAACCTGCCCAAGGTCAAGTGGCTGCTGCGTCAGATCAAGCTGACTGATGCCAAGGCGCTGCTCGACGAGGTGATCGAGCTGGATAACCCGCATCTGGTGCTCAGTACCCTGCACCTGGCGTTGCGCCGCATGGGGCTCGGCAAGGTGCTCAGCCAGCCGCGCTAGCACGGCTGACCTGCGAGCGCCTCAGGCCCACTCGCAGAGGCGCTCCCCCTCCGGCTGACCTAATGGCCCGAAGCGTTTTTCAATCAGGCTAATCCCGTTATCGTGACCGATTCGCAGCAGACTGCTGGCGCGGGTGCCGTATTCGCGGTTGCCGGTAATGAACGCCGGTGCCAGCATGCGCTCCCACTCCTGACTGATGCCGGTGGCGGGCAGTTGCTCATCCGGGTAGCTGCGGCTGTCGGCCAGCAGGCTCAGTAGGTGCTCACTGTCTGCGTCCACATCTGCAGAAAGTGCGTCGCGCAGGTAGCCGGTTTTTGGCCAGGGGCTGTCCAGGTCGGCGTTGGACAGGCCGTATATGCCGGGGCCGAGCTCGCGAGGCTGGCCGTCGAGACTGTTGAGAAACCAGAGTGCGTCGGCATCGCCGACCAGCAGGTTGAAACCGCTGTACTGTTCGCGCTGGGCGGCCAGCTGCTGCATAAAGGCCTCGGGTGTTTGTCGGCCTTGCAGGTAGTTTAGTGGCAACTGGCCCCGTGACAGCGGCGCCTTGGCCGCACCCGGCGCGCGAATATTGGTGACGGCGGCAAAGCGCCCGTCGCGGGTGACGCCCAGCCAGGTGCCACCGGCTTCGAGGTCTCGGCCAGCGAGCAGGTCGGGTTGGTCGAGATCGTCCCACCAGTCCAGAGGGCGAGTGGGGCGGCGGTGGAATTCATCACGGTTGCCGATCAGGGTCAGGCGGTGGTGCTTGGACGTCTGCCAGGCAAAGGCAATCAAACACATACGGCTCTAGGCTCCTTTTTAATTGTCCTTGGAGTCTACCTGTTGTGGCGGCGGCAGTGCACGATGTCGGTGCGCCAGCGGGGGGATTTAAGTAGACTAGCGGCTTTGCGCGTCAGGGATGCGCTGATGCATTTCGCCAGCCCTCTGCGAGTGGCATTAGTCAGTGCCTCCTTAAGTCCGGCGGGCAGTCTGGGGGTATTGTGGAGTTTCTGATCTATCTGGTCCTCGGTGGATTTGCGGGCACTCTTGCCGGCTTGTTTGGCGTGGGCGGCGGCATGATTATCGTGCCTGTGCTGGTCTACAGCTTCTCGCTGCAGGGCATGAACGCCGAGGTGCTGACGCATATGGCGGTGGGCACCTCGCTGGCCACCATCGTGTTTACCTCTATCAATGCCATTCGCGCGCATCATAAGAAGGGCGCCGTGCGCTGGTATCTGTTCGCCTGGCTGACCGTGGGTATTGTGCTGGGCACCGTGCTGGGTGCCTTGACCGCCGCGCAGATCAGCGGACCGCTGTTGCAAAAGATCATTGGGGTGTTTGCCATCTGTGTTGCTATCCAGATGGCGTTCAAGTTGCAGCCTAAAGCCAGTCTGGGCGAACCGGGCAAGCCGACTCTTGGCGCGGCCGGTGGTGTCATCGGCTGGGCATCGGCGATTTTCGGCATTGGTGGTGGCTCGCTGACCGTGCCCTTTCTGGTCTGGCGCAGTGTGCCGATGCAGCAGGCGGTCGCCACCTCGTCGGCCTGTGGTCTGCCGATTGCGGTTGCCGGTGCGTTGTCATTTATTGTTACCGGCTGGCATGAAACCGCACTGCCGTCATGGAGTCTGGGCTATGTGTATTTGCCGGCGCTGGTCGGTATCGCTGCCACCAGTATGCTGTTTGCGGGCTTTGGCGCTCGCCTGGCACATCGGTTATCCCAGGATGTGCTCAAGCGCCTGTTTGCCCTGCTGCTGCTGTGTGTTGGAATCAACTTTCTTGTCTAGGAATAGAGCATGCTGACCTATCCGCAAATTGACCCGGTCGCAGTGGCCATTGGCCCGCTGCAGATCCACTGGTATGGCCTGATGTACCTGATCGGTATCGGCGGTGCCTGGTGGCTCGCCAAGCGTCGGCTGGCCGACTTTGACCCTACCTGGAGCAAGGAAACGCTGTCTGACCTGGTGTTCTGGGTGGCCCTCGGGGTGATCGCCGGCGGGCGTCTGGGGTATGTGCTGTTCTATGATCTGGGCGCCTATATCAGCAACCCTGTGCTGATCCTGGAAATATGGAAAGGCGGCATGTCGTTTCACGGCGGCCTGCTCGGTGTGTTGCTGGCGCTGCTGTGGTTCTCCCGCAAGCACAACAAGCGCTTCTTCGAGCTGGTCGATTTTGTCGCGCCGCTGGTCCCCATCGGTCTGGGCGCCGGTCGCATCGGCAATTTCATCAATGCCGAGCTGTGGGGCAAGGCGACCGACCTGCCCTGGGCCATGGTCTTCCCGACTGACCCCGAGCAGCTGGCACGCCATCCGTCGCAGCTGTACCAGTTTGCGCTGGAAGGCGTCGCCCTATTCACGATTCTCTGGTTCTATTCACGCAAGCCGCGTCCGACCATGGCGGTCAGCGGCCTGTTTGCCATCTGTTATGGTTGCTTCCGGTTTGCCGTGGAATTTGTCCGCGTGCCGGACGAGCAACTGGGCTATCTGGCCTTCGATTGGCTGACCATGGGTCAGCTACTCTGTATTCCCATGATTGTATTTGGCGCCCTGTTGATGGGGCTGGCCTACCGGCGTGAGGGGCGCACCGCATGAAACAATATCTCGACCTGATGCGCCACGTGCGCGAGAACGGCACCTTTAAGAGTGATCGCACCGGCACCGGCACTTACAGTGTGTTTGGCCATCAGATGCGCTTTGATCTGGCCGAGGGCTTTCCGCTGGTGACCACCAAGAAGTGTCATCTCAAGTCCATCATCCACGAGCTGCTGTGGTTTTTGCAGGGCGATACCAACATCCGGTATCTGAAGGAAAACGGCGTCTCCATCTGGGACGAGTGGGCAGACGAGAATGGCGACCTGGGGCCGGTCTATGGCTATCAGTGGCGCAGTTGGCCGGCGCCCAATGGTGAGTCGATTGACCAGATCAGCAAGCTGATTGCGATGATCAAGAGCAACCCGGACTCCCGTCGCCTGATCGTCTCGGCCTGGAACCCGGCGCTGGTTGACCAGATGGCGCTGCCGCCCTGCCATGCGCTGTTCCAGTTCTATGTGGCAGACGGCAAGTTGAGCTGCCAGCTCTATCAACGCTCGGCTGATATCTTCCTCGGTGTGCCGTTCAACATCGCCAGTTACGCGCTGCTGACGCTGATGGTGGCGCAGGTCTGCGACCTGCAGCCGGGCGAGTTCATCTGGACGGGGGGCGATTGCCACCTGTACGCCAACCATATCGAACAGACCGACCTGCAGCTGACCCGCGAGCCGCTGCCGCTGCCGACCATGCAGCTCAACCCCGAGGTGCGCGATCTGTTTGCCTTCCGCTTCGAGGACTTCGAGTTGCAGGGCTACCAGGCGCACCCGCACATCAAGGCGCCGGTGGCGGTATGAGCGAGATCAAGCTGTCGCTGATTGCAGCCATGGCGCGTAACCGCGTGATCGGCCGCGACAACGCCATGCCCTGGCACCTGCCGGAGGATCTGCGTTACTTCAAGGCCACCACGCTGGGCAAGCCCATCGTGATGGGCCGCAAGACCTTCGACTCTTTGGGGCGACCGTTGCCGGGGCGGACCAATATCGTGGTTTCGCGGCAGCCGGGTCTGGAGATCGAGGGCGCACAGGTGTTTAATTCCATTGCCGCTGCGCTGACTTTTGCTCGTCGGAAAGCCTTGTCTGATGGTGTTGCTGAGGTGATGGTGATTGGTGGCGAAAATCTCTATCGCCAAACCCTGGAACAGGCCGATCGCCTGTATCTGACCCGTATCGAGTCCGAGCCTGAGGGCGACGCCTGGTTTCCGCCGTTTGATGAGCAGGCCTGGACGCTGGCGAGTGAGCGTGCGGTGGCGGCTGGCGATGGCTATCCAGCGCATGTCTATCAGGTGCTTGAGCGGCGCTGAAACGCGCCCCGTGGCTCAGTGCAGCGCGTTCTGGCTGATCAGCTCGTCGAGTGTGCGCGGGTGGCCAATCCAGTAGCCTTGCAGCAGGTTGCCGCCCCAGCGTGACAGCTGGTCGGCGATACGCGCGTCTTCGACATAGTTGGCTGCCACCTGCTTGTCCATTTGCCGCGACAGGGTGATCAGGCTCTGCAGGTAGGCGCCGTGTTCCTCTCCCTTGCTGCCGACCAGCTCGCGACTGTCGAGCTTCACACCTGTGATCGGTAGACGGCTCAGATAGCCGAGCGCGCCGTATTCCGAACCGAAGTGATCCAGCCAGATCTCCACGCCCAGTGCATGCAGCGCCTGACACAGTTTACTGGCCTGGTTGGCGTGCTTGAGCAGGGTGTCTTCGCGCAGCTCCAGCTGGATCATCTGCGGTGGCACCTGACTGCGCTCCAGCAACTGGCGAAGCTGCTCGGCAAAGCGCGGCTGCTTCAATTCGCGGTCGCTCAGGTTGATCGACAGTCGGCACTGGATGCCGGCATCCAGCCATTGCTTGACGGCATCCAGCGCCTGGGCGATGACCCAGTGCCCCATCGGCAGAATCAAGCCACTGTGCTCGGCCAGTTTGAGGAAAGCGTCCGGCGTTAGCAGGCCCAGTTGCGGGTGTTGCCAGCGCAGCAGGGCTTCCCAGGAGACCGTGTCACCGTTGCGGGTGTCGACAATCGGCTGGTAATGCAGACGGAACTGACCCTCGAGCAGTCCGTGCCGCAGGCCCTGTTCGATGTCCAGGTTGTGCCGGGTAGCGGCATCTTTCTGCGGATTGAAGAAGGCATAGCCGTTGCGGCCGTTGGCCTTGGCGCGGTACAGCGCCTGGTCGGCGTGTTGCAGCAACTCGGCCGCAGTAGAGCCGTGGCTCGGGTAGGTGGCAATGCCGACACTGGCCGAGACCAGCAGATGATGGCCGCTGAGCGTCACGGGTTCACTCAGGGCGTGGATAATCTTGCTGGCGATCAGCGCAGCGTCGTTCGGGTCGTGCAGATCGTTCAGCAGGGCGACGAACTCGTCGCCGCCGATACGGGCAATCAGGTCGTCCTGGCGCATGGTGCGGCGCAGGCGGTTGGCGATCACGGCCAGCAGCAGGTCGCCCAGGCCGTGACCAAAGCTGTCATTGATCTGCTTGAAGTAGTCCAGGTCGATATACAGCAGGGCAAAGCCGGTCGGACTGCGCTGGCCGCGCAGGATCATGCGGTCCAGCTCGGCTTCCAGCAGGGCACGGTTGCCCAGCCCGGTGAGCGGATCCTGACGGGCCATTTCCTGCAGTTTGCGGCCGCTGTCGCGGCGGCGCTCGGCATTGATCAGGGCGCGTTGCAGGCTCTCGCTGCTGAGCGTCTCGCGCGGCAGGATGTCGTCGGCACCCTCGGCAATCGCGCCCGCGTCGCGTTCGACGTTGTCATCGTCGCTGATCAGCAGGAACAGGGTATGTTCGGCGGTACGCCGGGCTTCGTTCAGCAGGCCCAGGTCGTTGGGCAGCAGGCAAGCGCTGTAGGGCTGTTGGCTCAGGCGCGAGACGGCCTCGCGCGGGCTGGTGCAGATCTCGACCTGCGCTTGCGGCGAAGAGGAACGGCAAAGCCCGAGCAGTTGCTCGCGCTTGGTGGGATTGCTTTCAACCAGCAGTATGGTGCGTGCGGGATCCATTAGGTGTGCTCTGTTGTGGGAGCTTGTTATCGTCCATGCACAAATTGTTGACGGCGGTATGTTAACGCCGTCACGGTTTTGTAGCACCTCTGCTGTTGAGTCAATGGCCGAAATCTCCGACCAGCGGTATGGCTAAATGCCTTCAGTGTCAATGCGTCGGCTGAAAAAATGTGCTACGCGATGAAAAGGCAGAAAGTTGGCGCAGGGGCGGACGCCCCTGCGCCGGCAGGTTTACCCTTCGAGCATGGTCTTGTCGCGCACGCCGCCCTTGTCGGCGCTGGTGGCGAGCAGGGCGTAGGCCTTGAGCGCGGTGCTGACCTTGCGCGGGCGCGAGGCGGCGGGTTTCCAGCCCTTGGCGTCCTGAGCCGCCCGGCGAGCAGCCAGCTCTTCATCTGACACCAGCAGGTTGATGCTGCGGTTGGGGATGTCGATCAGGACCTTGTCGCCATCCTGCACCAGACCAATGGCGCCACCGGCCGCTGCTTCGGGGGAGGCATGGCCGATGGATAGACCGCTGGTGCCGCCGGAGAAGCGACCGTCGGTCAGCAGCGCGCAGTCCTTACCCAGGCCCTTGGATTTCAGGTAGCTGGTGGGGTAGAGCATTTCCTGCATGCCCGGGCCACCTTTCGGGCCTTCATAGCGGATGATCACGATGTCGCCCGCCTTGACCTCATCGTTGAGGATGCCTTTGACGGCAGTGTCCTGGCTTTCGAAGATCTTGGCGTTGCCCTCGAACACATGGATGGACTCGTCGACACCGGCGGTTTTCACCACGCAGCCGTCCAGCGCGATGTTGCCGTACAGCACGGCCAGGCCGCCTTCTTTCGAGTAGGCGTGCTCGACGCTGCGGATACAGCCTTCGGCGCGGTCGTCGTCCAGGGTGTCCCAACGGGTGCTCTGGCTGAACGCGGTCTGGGTCGGGATGCCGGCCGGGCCGGCGCGGAAGAAGGTATGGACTGCTTCGTCGCTGGTCTGGGTGATGTCCCACTGGGCGATGGCATCGGCCATGCTGCGGCTGTGGACGGTGCTGACGTCGGTGTGCAGCAGGCCGCCGCGTGCCAGCGAGCCGAGGATGGAAAAGATACCGCCAGCGCGGTGCACGTCTTCCATGTGGTACTTCTGAATGTTGGGCGCCACCTTGCACAGCTGCGGCACTTTGCGCGACAGGCGGTCAATGTCACGCAGATCGAAGTCGATCTCCGCTTCCTGAGCGGCGGCCAGCAGGTGCAGGATGGTATTGGTCGAGCCACCCATGGCGATGTCCAGCGTCATGGCGTTTTCAAACGCCTTGAAGTTGGCAATGTTGCGCGGCAGTACGCTGTCGTCACCTTCGGCGTAGTAGCGCTGGCACAGCTCGACAATGGTGCGACCGGCGCGCAGGAACAGCTGTTCACGGTCGCTATGGGTGGCCAGGGTCGAGCCGTTGCCGGGCAGCGACAGGCCGAGGGCTTCGGTCAGGCAGTTCATCGAGTTGGCGGTGAACATGCCGGAGCAGCTGCCGCAGGTCGGGCAGGCGCTGCGTTCGTATTCTTCTACTTTCTCGTCCGAGCAGCTGTCGTCAGCAGCCACCACCATCGCATCAACCAGGTCCAGGCCGTGGCTGGCCAGCTTGGTCTTGCCGGCTTCCATCGGGCCGCCGGAAACGAAGACCACCGGGATATTCAGACGCAGGGCTGCCATCAGCATGCCGGGGGTGATCTTGTCGCAGTTGGAGATGCAGACAATGGCGTCAGCGCAGTGCGCGTTGACCATGTACTCGACCGAGTCGGCGATGATCTCGCGGCTGGGCAGCGAGTACAGCATGCCGTCGTGACCCATGGCGATGCCGTCGTCGACCGCGATGGTGTTGAATTCCTTGGCAACGCCGCCGGCTTTCTCGATTTCGCGCGCGACCAGCTGACCCAGATCCTTCAGGTGCACGTGGCCGGGCACGAACTGGGTGAAGGAGTTGGCGATGGCAATGATCGGTTTCTTGAAGTCTTCGTCCTTCATGCCGGTGGCACGCCACAGGGCGCGTGCGCCGGCCATGTTGCGGCCGAAGGTGGAGGTTTTCGAGCGATAATCAGGCATGACGGAGATCTCGTGGTGTAGTGCAGACTGCCAAGCATACCAATTCGCTGCCCGGCATGCAGTAAGCGGCGATCAGCTGGACCCGGTGCACTGCAGGCCAATGCGTGTTCGAGGGAGGCGAGGCTGGCTGGACGCCAGCCTCGGTTGGGCTCAGCGCAGTACGAAGCGGTAGCTGAGGATTGCGCGTACTTCGTCGATATCGCGCTGCCCGACCACGTTGCTGCGCAGGCTGGCGTGGCGCAGGGAGATACCGAGGTCCTTTAGGTAGCCGCTCTGCACCTTGTAGTCCACGCGCAGGTCGCGCTCCCACTCGCTGTCCGCGCCGGCAACGGCGCTGTCCACGTCGGTGCCGCGCAGGTAGGCGGCGGTGGTTTTCAGGCCGGGCAGGCCAACGCCGGCGAAGTCGTAACCATAGCGGGCCAGCCAGGTGCGCTCGCCGGCGCGCTGGAACTTGCCGATCTGCGAGTCGGTGATCAGGTAGGCGCTGGCACCGTCACCGTTGTTGATGAACGGGAAGTGGCTGGTGCCGCTCAGGTGCTGATAGCCCAGCCCCAGGCTGTGGCCGCTCTGGCTGACGGTGAACAGCGCGCTGGCTGCCTGGTTATCAACTTTGCCGTTGTTGTTGAAGCCGCTGGCACCGTAGCCTGCGCGTTGGTCGTCGTTGGCCCCGTAGGCGTTGCTGTCGAAGTAGCGCAGGTCGGTGGTCAGCTTGCCGTCACCCAGCGCGAGATTGTGCACTGCGCCCAGGTAGTGCTGGCGGTAGTAATCCTTCAACTCGGCGAAGTAGTAGGACGTAGTCAGGTTGTCGGTCAGCGCGTAGTCACCGCCGGCGTAGCGGAAGCGGTCAACGCGCTCAGTGCCACCGGCTATGCGCAGGTCGTCGTAGTCGCTGGAAATACGGCCGCTGGCCTCGCGGATTTCACCGAAGGTCAGCGTCAGGCCGTCGATATCGCTGGAGGTCAGCTGAGTGCCGCGGAAGGTCTGTGGCAGCAGGCGGCCGTCGTTGTAGGTCAGTACCGGCAGTTTGGGCTGCAGTACGCCGTAGCGCAGCTCGGTGTCGGCCACACGTGCCTTGGCGGCAAAGTCGATGCGGCTGAATTCGTTGACGGCGCTGCCATCGCTGTCCAGCGGGAACACGCTGCCCGGGTTGCGGCTACGGCCAGCCTTGGTGGTGCGGCCACCCGAGTCCAGACGGATAACCAGTTGCGCCAGGGCATCGAGGCCGACGCCGACAGGGCCGTCGGTGTAACCGGACTGGAAGTTCAGCAGGAAGCCCTGGCCCCATTCTTCTGCGTAGGAGGGGGCGGCATCGCCGCTGCGGTTGTCCTGATTGATGTAGAAATTGCGCGTGTTGAGGGTGGCTTTGCTGTCCTCGACAAAGCCTCCGGCGAGGGCTGGCTGGACGAGGCCAAGAAGGCTGGCGGCCATGGCGCCGGCAATGGGTGTGTAACGCATGGTGTCTGCTCCGATGAACAAGAGTGGCAAGCGGTTCGCTGGGGCGGCTGGACGGGCGGCGGGGGATGCGCTGGCGTCGTGCGGCAACTGCTTCACAGGCGGTCGGCGCAGGCGTATGCCCTGGGGTGGCTGCCTGGATCAGCTCAGCCGCGCGCAGGGTGGGGCGCCCGCGTCAGCGGTGAGGCAGGCGCGAATGGGCGCCATCTCGGTGGAGATGGCGCCGGTAACATAATTGAAATATTTTTAAGCCAGAAGAAATAGAAAGTTATTTACTTATAACTTTTTCTCGAAAACCTTGGAGTTCCGCTGGAAGTTGTAGAGCGCTGCGCGCTTGGCCGGCAGCCGTTCTACGCTGCTGGGTTCAAAGCCGCGCTCGCGGAACCAGTGGGCGGTGCGGGTGGTGAGCACGAACAGGGTGTCGATCTTCAGGCTGCGTGCCTGGCTTTCGATGTGCTGCAGGAGCTGATCGCCGCGGCCACCCTGGCGGTAGGTCGGGTCGATCGCTACGCAGGCCAGTTCCGCCGAGCTGGAGCCTTCCAGTGGATACAGCGCAGCGCAGCCGATGATGCGACCGTCGCGCTCGATCAGGGTGAATTGGCTGATTTCGGTTTCCAGCACCTCGCGAGAACGGCGTACCAGGATGCCGGCTTCCTCCAGCGGCCGCAGTAATTCCAGCAGCCCGCCAACATCGTCGATGCTGGCGCCGCGAATCTGCTCGAAGGCCTCCTGGCTGACCAGTGTGCCGCCGCCGTCACGGGTGAATAGCTCGGTCAGCAGGGCGCCGTCCTCGGCGAAGCTGACGATATGACTGCGCCGCAGCCCGGCATTGCAGGCCTTGCAGGCTGCCTGCAGCAGACAGCCGGCCTGGCTGGTGCCGAGTTTGGCCAGCAATGGTGCGGCGCGGGTCGGTTTCAGCTCGCGCAGCAGCTCACCCCGCTCGTCACGGATGCCGGTGTCCTCGCCAAACAGGATTAGCTTGTCCGCCCCCAGGGCTACGGCCACGCTGGTGGCGACATCCTCGGCTGCCAGATTGAAGGCCTCGCCGGTCGGCGAGTAGCCGAGGCTGGAGAGCAGGACGATGTCGTCGTCGTCCAGATGCCGGGTAATCGCCTTGCGGTCGATGCGGCGCACCTCGCCGGTGTGATGGAAGTCCACCCCGTCAACCACGCCGATGGGTTTGGCGGTGACCAGGTTGCCGCCGACCACGCGCAGGCGGCTGCCGGACTGCTGGGTGCAGAGCCGGGCCTCGATAGCGATGCGCAGACTGCCGACGGCGTCGATCACGCAACCCAGGGTATCCAGGTCAGTCACCCGCAGATCGTTGTGATAGCGTGACTGCACACCGCGTGCGGCCAGTCGCTCCTCGATCTGCGGTCGTGAGCCGTGCACCAGCACCAGACGCACGCCCAGGCTGCTGAGCAGCATGATGTCGTGGATGATATTGCTGAAGTTGGCGTGGATCATGGCCTCGCCCGGCAGCATCAGGACGAAGGTGCAGTCCCGGTGCTGGTTGATATAGGGCGTCGAGTGGCGGAACCAGTTGACGTAGTCGAGCATGCGCGGTGTTCCAGAAAAGAGAGCTATTTAACGGTGTTTGCAACGCTGGCGGCAAGCCGCTTACTGCAGACAGAATCGGCGGATCAGCCCTTGCAGCAGGTCGATTGTGGGTTGCAGACGGTCCATGGCCAGAAATTCGTCTGGCTGGTGTGCCTGGGCAATGTCGCCGGGGCCGAGGATCAGCGTCTGCGCCCCCAGCTGGTTGAGATAGGGGCCTTCGGTGGCAAAGGCCACGGCGTCGGCGCGGTAGCCGGTGAGGGCTTCGCAGGCCTGCACGATGGGCGCGTTTTCCGGGGTTTCGAAGGCCGGCACGCCCGGGAACAATGGACGATAGTCGATCTGCACCTGGTGCTCGGCGGCAATGGGCGCCAGGCGTTCGCGGATGGCCTCGCGCAGGGCGTCGCTGGCCATGCCGGGCAGCGGGCGAATATCAAACTCCAGCGCGCATTTGGCGCAGATGCGGTTGGGATTATCACCCCCGTGTATGCAGCCCAGATTCAGTGTGGGCGTTGGCACGCCGAACAGTGGGTTGTTCCAGCGCTTTTGCCAGTCGCTGCGCAGTTGCAGCAGATCACCGATCACGGCGTGCATCGCCTCCATGGCACTGTGCCCCAGGCTCGGGTCGGAGGAGTGTCCGGCCTGCCCGACGATGTCGATGCGCTCCATCAGAATGCCCTTGTGCAGGCGTATTGGCCGCATGCCGGTCGGTTCGCCGATGACCGCGTGGCGGGCCCCCAGCAAGTCCGCCTCGACCAGCGCCCGAGCACCGCTCATGGAGCATTCCTCGTCGGCCGTCGCGAGGATGATCAGCGGCTGCTTGAAGGGCTGCTCGGCGTAGGCTTTTACCGCTTCGATAATCAGCGGGAAGAAGCCCTTCATGTCGCAGCTACCCAGGCCGTACCAGCGGTTGTCGGTCTCGGTCAGGGCAAAGGGGTCGTGCTGCCAGCGTTCCGGGTTGCAGGGCACGGTATCGGTGTGGCCGGCGAACACCAGCCCGCCCGGTCCGCTGCCCAGTGTGGCAATCAGGTTGGCCTTGCCGTCCTGGCCGGCGATGGGCTGGATGCGGCAACTGAATCCCAGCGTCTCGAACCAGCTGGCGAGCTGCTCGATGACGGCCAGATTGGACTGGTCGAGTGCTGGCTGGGTACAGCTGATGGAGGGTAGCTTGAGCAGCGCGTCGAATTGCGCCTTCAGCGTCGGCAGTGACATGGCAACTCCGTGGACCGGAGCCTGCCCGCCGGAAGGCGGCGGGCAGGCAGTAAAGGTCTCTTGAGCTTACGCGCCAGGCGCGGCGCCGTCAGCCGAAAATGCTGGTAAGCGTGAAGAAGTAGATGATGGCCAGGAAGGCACCGGCCGGCAGGGTAACCACCCAGGAGGTAAAGATGGTGCCGACCACGCGTAGGTTCAGTGCACCGATACCGCGGGCCAGACCGACGCCCAGTACGGCGCCAACCAGGGTGTGGGTCGTGGAGATCGGCAGGCCGATGCTGGAGGCACCGACCACGGTGGTAGCCGTGGCCAGTTCGGCGGCAAAGCCGCGGCTGGGGGTCAGTTCGGTGATGTGCTTGCCGATGGTGGCGATCACCCGGTAGCCGTAGGTGGCCAGACCGACCACGATACCCACGGCACCGAGCAGCAGTACCCAGCCTGGGACCACCGACTTGGCGACGATGTCACCGCCCGAGTGCAGTACGCCGACAATGGCGGCCAGCGGGCCGACGGCGTTGGCTACATCGTTGGAACCGTGCGCGAAAGCCATGGCACAGGCGGTGAAGATCATCAGCACCGCGAAGACCTTTTCCACGCTGGCAAAATGAAAGCTGCGGTCCGCCTCCGGATCGGCCTTGATGCGGCTGAGCAGGCCGACGCCAAGGGTCGACACCGCGATACCCGCCAGCAGGGCAAGGCCCAGGCTTTCCCAGCCGTTGAGTTCCAGGCCGATGTGCTTGAGGCCCTTGGTCAGGGTCAGAATGGTGACCACAAAGCCGACGGCAAACATGTAGAAGGGGACGTAGCGCTTGGCGTTGGCGAAGGGGTCATCGGTGTCGAGGATCAGCTTGTGTACGCTGATGAAGATCATGAAGGCGACGATGCCGGACAGCAGCGGCGAGATGACCCAGCTGGCGGCAATCGGCACGACGCCATCCCAGTGCACGGCGTCCATCGACACGCCAACCGCGCCAAAGCCGATGACCGCGCCGATGATCGAGTGGGTGGTCGAGACCGGCCAGCCCTTGATGGAGGCGACCAGCAGCCAGGTGCCGGCGGCGAGCAGGGCGGCCAGCATGCCCAGGACCATCTGGTCCGGGCTGATGGCTTCGGCATCGACAATGCCGCTGCGGATGGTCTGGGTCACCGAGCCGCCGGCCAGATAGGCGCCCAGGAACTCGAATACCATGGCGACGACGATCGCCTGTTTGATGGTCAGCGCGCGCGAGCCTACCGAGGTGCCCATGGCGTTGGCAACGTCGTTGGCGCCGACGCCCCAGGCCATGAAAAAGCCGAACAGGCAGGCAAGAATCAGCAGTATGGTGCCGTATTCCGCAATCAGGGTCATATGTCACATTCTCTATACGGGTGCATGGGCCGCCGGCGTTTCTGGGTGTGCGCCGGCATGCGTGCTGATGGCCGGGTATTCGCTGTCCTAGCGAGCCATCAGCAGTTCCAAGCGGTTGCCCACGCGTTGTGCGCGGTCGGCAACATCGCCAATCCATTCGATGATCTGGTACAGGAACATCACGTCCACTGGCGGCAGACCCTTCTCCAGCAGATACAGCTCTGAGCGCAGGCTGATCTGCATGTTGTCGGTGTCGTGCTCGATGCGATCGAGCTCTTCGATCAGGCGTTCGACCAGGGTGACTTCGCGGCCGGCAAAGCCGGTCTCCAGCAGCTCGTCCAGCTCGTTCATCGCCGTCAGCGCCTGGGCTGCAGCGTCAATGGAGCGGGCAACGAACGCCTTGAAAGCGGGGAACAGCGGCTCGGGAATGACCATGCGCCGACCCAGCATCAGGCCGGCGATATCCTTGGCGCGGTTGGCGACTTTGTCCTGTACACTGAGCAGCTCCAGCAGGTCTGAGCGCGGCACAGGCAGGAACAGACTCTTGGGCAGATGCACACGCACGTCTTTCTTGAGTTTGTCGGCATCGCGCTCAAGCTGGGCAATCTGCTGCTGCAGTCGTGCGGCTTCGGCCCAGTCCTCGGCCTGCAGCGCTTCGATAAAGGGCAGCAACTGCGCTGCGCACTCGTGGGCCTTGGCGATGTGCTGCTGCATGGGGCCAATCGGCGAACGACCGAACAGGGTGAGGAACGGATTGTTTGGCATGACGCCTCCCGCTGGAATTGAGGCCGCAGAGTATAGGTGCTGAGCTTGCAGCCGTCATCAGATTGAAACGAAATGAACATTTTTGCGCGCTGGCTTTCACCGCCAGCGAGCCGTTAGAGAATCGCACATGGTCAAGGAAACCGAAATCAAGCTGCGCGCCAGCGCCGACACGCTTGCAGCGCTGCAGCAACACCCGCTGCTGAATGAACGCCGCGCCAGCGACTGGCAGCGCAGTACCCTTTACAACCAGTACTTCGACACCGCTGCGCGGGACCTGAGCGCCGCTCGGGTGGCTTTGCGCCTGCGCCGCGACGGCGATACCCACATCCAGACGCTGAAAAGCCGAGGCCAGAGCGTGGCCGGGCTGTCCGAGCGCAACGAGTGGGATTGGTATCTGAAGACCGACGCCCTGGATCTGGCGCTGCTGGATGACAGCTGCTGGCCGGCCAGTCTGGCGGAGCTGGACAAGCAGCAACTGCAACCGCTGTTTACCACGGACTTTGAGCGCACCCGTGCACTGCTGCGCTGGGAGCGCGACGGCGAGCTGGTCGAGGTGGAAGCGGCGCTGGACAGTGGCGAGGTTCGTACCGACGGCGCTGCCGAGCCGATCAGCGAACTGGAACTGGAAGTCAGGCAGGGGCCAGCGGTTGCCCTGCTGGAGCTGGCCCTGGAGCTGGCTCGCGAACTGCCGCTCATGCCCTGCGACATTTCCAAGGCTGAGCGCGGTTACCGCCTGTTTGATGCCGGCAGTTTCAGCCTGCGACTGGAGCAACCCCGCTGGCAGGCCGACACGCCTGTTGATCAGGTGATTGCCGAGCTGGTTGGCCAGCTGCTGGGTCGGGTGCAGCGTCTGGCCGAGCAGTATCGTTATGCGCGCCAATGGAAGCTGTTCCGCGAGTTGACGACCGCCATGGCCCAGCTGCGGGCCTGCTTCGGCGTATTTGACCTGGCGTTGCCGCGCTCGGCAGCCAGCCCCTTCGTGGCACCGCTGGATGCGCTGCTGGCGGCCTTTCAGCCGCTGGTGCTGGCTGGCTGGGCGGACGACGCCGACGGTGAGGCGGCGCGCCGCGAGGCTGAATCGGTGTTCGACCAACAGCTGGGCGGAACGGCCTGGGGGGCGCTGTTTGTCGAGCTGGCGCTGTGGTTGCTGGAGCAGCGCTGGACGCTGAATCGGCCGCCGCGTGGCGACAAGATTGCGGCCCTGCCGCTGGAGCGCTGGCTGCTGGCGGCCTGTGGCAAAGAGATCCAGGAGCTGCGGGTACCGCACAACAATGACCCGGAGCACCGGGTCAGCGAATGGCTGGATCAGTTGCCGCGTCTGGGGCGCCTCCAGTTGTTGCTGGGGCACTTCCGCGCCTTTGTACAGGTGCCTGAACCGGACCGGCTGTTTGGTGAACTGAACAAGTTGCAGGCACTGCTGGAGCAGTATCCGCAGGTCGCCGAGGAGCAGCGCGAGCTGCTGCTGGATGCGCTGCGCAAGCAGGGTGTGCGCGTGCGCCGGCTGAACGGCTGGCGCGCGCTCAACGGCTGAGCTGAGTCCTATCTGAGTAAAGGGAGAGACCGATGAAGACACTGGCCGACCTGGCGATCCCGGGCAGTGATCGACCACTGGACCTGGGCGATTTTTTGAACACACTGGTTGCCCAAGGGCGGCTGAGCCAGGACAGCGCTGATCACCTGGTCAGCCTGCGCCGCGCCGCCGTGGGCGACACTGCCAAGCTGCACCCGCTGCAGTTCATTGCCGCGCAGGATGTCGAGGATCAGGCTCGGCCGGGCAAGAAGCTGGATCTCGATACCCTCAGCCGCTGGCTCGCGAGCGAGAGCGGCCAGCCGTTTTTCCGTATCGACCCGCTGAAGATCAATGTCACGGCGCTGACGCCGTTGATGTCCTTCGCCTTTGCCCAGCGCCACCGGATTCTGGCGGTCGAGGTCAATGATCGCGAGGTGACCATCGCCAGCGCCCAGCCTTTTGTACATGGCTGGGAAGCCAATCTGCAGCATGTGCTCAAACGCGATATCCGCCGCGTGGTTGCCAATCCGGAAGACCTGCAACGCTATTCGGTAGAGTTCTACCGTCTGGCCCGCTCGGTGACCGGTGCCAACGCCACCGATCAGAAGAGCAGGGGTGTCGGCAACTTCGAGCAGTTGCTCAACCTGGGCAGCATGAGTCAGGAGCCGGACGCCAACGATGCCCACGTGGTCAACATTGTCGACTGGTTGTTCCAGTACGCCTTTGAGCAGCGCGCCAGTGATATCCATATCGAGCCGCGCCGCGAAACCGGCAGCGTGCGCCTGCGCATCGATGGTGTGCTGCACACGGTGTATCAGTTCCCGTTGCAGGTCACCGTGGCGGTGGTCAGCCGGCTGAAAAGCCTGGGCCGGATGAACGTGGCTGAAAAGCGCAAGCCGCAGGATGGCCGCATCAAGACCCGTACGCCCAAGGGCAACGAGGTGGAGCTACGTCTGTCGACGCTGCCCACGGCCTTTGGCGAGAAGATGGTGATGCGGATCTTCGACCCGGACGTGCTGCTGCGCACCTTTGATCAGCTGGGTTTTTCCGGCGAGGATCAGCGCCGTTGGCAGCAGATGGTCAGCCAGCCCAATGGTATCGTGCTGGTGACCGGGCCAACCGGTTCCGGCAAGACCACCACGCTGTACACCACGCTGAAGCAACTGGCCACGCCCGAGGTGAATGTCTGCACCATTGAAGACCCGATCGAGATGGTCGAGGACAGCTTCAACCAGATGCAGGTGCAGCACAATATCGAGCTCAACTTTGCCAGTGGTGTACGCGCGCTGATGCGGCAGGACCCGGACATCATCATGGTGGGCGAGATCCGTGACCTGGAAACCGCCGAGATGGCGATTCAGGCGGCGCTGACCGGTCACCTGGTGCTCTCAACCCTGCACACCAATGATGCGCCCAGCGCCATCAGTCGTCTGATCGAGCTGGGCGTGCCGCCCTACCTGATCAAGGCCACGGTGCTCGGTGTCATGGCTCAGCGTCTGGTGCGTACGCTGTGCCCGCATTGCCGCGCCCCGGCGCCGGTCGATGAGGAGGCCTGGGCCGCGCTGACCAAACCCTGGAATGCGCCGCTGCCGACGCAATCGCGGCACGCCGAAGGCTGTCTGGAATGCCGTGAGACCGGCTACCGGGGCCGCGCCGGTGTCTACGAGCTGATGCCGCTGAGCGATGGCATCAAAGCGCTGATTCACGGTGACACCGACCTGGGCCAGTTGCGCCGTCAGGCCTACAAGGAAGGTATGCACAGCCTGCGCCTGTCAGGGGCGCAGAAAGTGGGCGCCGGGCTCACCACCATCGAAGAGGTGTTGCGGGTGACGCCGCAGAGCCAGCAGACCTGATCCGCTTCACCACCTGCCTTTCTGGCGCGGTTGAGTAGGCCGCGCGTCGTCGCCCCCGCATGAAGTCCTGGCGGGGGCGAGGGCAGCTAATTCCTCTTGCTAACGCTGGCTGCGGGGCTCGACCGCTCTAGGCCGGGCTCTGCGTGATCCGCGGGGCCTCAAGGCGAAACATTTGTTCACAAATTGCTTGATGGTGAGAATCTATCTCATTACTATCCGCGTCTGATTATAAATCAGGAGCATGTTGACTCCTGAACATGCTAGAGGAAAGGGTAGCTAAGCCATGCAAAAATCGACGTCGCCGTTCATTCGTGCCAGAAAGCATCGTTTGCAGCAACCGGTCGCCACTGCGGTCTCTTCACTGTTGCTGTTGTCCGGTACTGCCATCGCGCAGGAAGCCACTGATGTAGTGGAGCTGGACGCCATCCAGATTGAGGGCGAAGCCTCCTCCTACCGGGCCGACTCGGTCAGCTCCGCCAAATTTACCCAGCCGCTGCTGGATACCCCGCAGACCATTCAGGTCATCACCAATCAGGTCTTTACCGAGCAGGGCGCCACTACCCTGACTGAAGCCCTGCGTAATAGCGCCGGGGTGGGCACCTTTTACGCCGGTGAGAATGGCAACACGACCACCGGTGACTCCATCTACATGCGCGGCTTTGATACCTCCGGCAGCATCTTTGTCGACGGTGTGCGGGATATCGGGTCGATCTCGCGTGATCTGTTCAATATTGAGCAGGTGGAAGTCGAGAAGGGGCCGGCCGGCACCGACAGCGGTCGCAGTTCGCCTTCCGGCTCCATCAACCTGAGCACCAAGCAGGCCAATCTGCGCGACAGCAACCTGGTCAGCACCACCGTGGGAACTGACGGTCAGAAACGCGCAACGGCGGATCTCAACCAGACCCTGGATGGCCTGCCGGGAAGCGCCGTGCGCCTCAATCTGTTGTGGCAGGACAGCGATGTCGCAGGGCGTGACCACGTCAACAACAGCCGCAACGGCGTCGCGGCCTCCTTCGGCTTTGGTCTGGACACCGCTACCCGCGCCTATCTCAATCTGTTGTACGTCAAGCAGGACAATATTCCCGACGGCTATGTGCCGACCGTGGGCATTGATCACTGGAGCCCCCAGCCCGGACTGGAAAACCTGGTGGGCAACCCGGTCGACAGCGAGAATTTTTACGGCACCAAGCAGGACCACGACGACGTGACCGCCAAGATGGCGACCTTCCGCCTGGAGCACGACTTTTCCGAGCGGGTGCGGCTGACCAACGTGGTGCGTTGGGGCGAGACCAAGCAGGACTACCTGCTGACCGCCTTTATGAGCACCGGTACCAACATCACCTACACCGACATCAACGACCTCTCCACCTACGCACTGGCGCGCAGCCTGCCGACCTTCAAGGACATCGAGAACACCATCCTCACCGATCAGCTGAACCTGCGGGTTGATTTCGAGACGGGCACTATCGAGCACAATCTGCTGACCGGCGTCGAGCTGACCCGCGAAGAGCAGACCAGCTATGGTGTGAGTTCTGCCGGCAGCCGCCCGGATGCCAACCTGTTCAACCCGAACTGGAATGACACCGGGGACCTGACCTACGGGCGCAACGGTGCGAACAGTGAAGGCTCGACCGACACCTACTCGTTGTATGTGTTCGATACTCTGAAGTTTGGCGAGCAGTTCCTGATCTCCGGCGGCGTGCGTGCCGATCACTATTCAACCGAGTACAGCAACGATGCCATCTGTGGTGGCACCGGGCGTCGCGCCGTGCCCTGCGGCACGCTGCCGACCGGCAGTATCGTCAATACGATCGACACCGATGACAGCGACACCCTGATCAACTGGAAGTTGGGCGCGGTCTACAAGCCGGTGCCGCAGACCAGTCTGTACATCAACTACGCGCTGTCCCAGCAGCCACCGGGCGGTCTCAACTTCCAGCTGAGCGACTCTGCCACCAGCGCCAATAACCCGAGCATGGACCCGCAGGAAGCGCGCACCTACGAGGTTGGCGTCAAGTGGGATGCGGTTCCGGACGCGCTGACGTTGAATGCCGCGGTGTTCCGCACCGACGTGCTCAATGAGGTGAGCGAGGATGACCTGGGCAACCCGACACAGGATGGTGAGAAGCGCGTGCAGGGCGTTGAGTTGTGGATGAATGGCAACATTACCCCCAACTGGGCCGTGTCGGCGGGCTACACGTATCTGGACACCGAAGTGACTGAAGGTGATGCGATCACCGCCAGCGGCTCCAGCGACCTGACCTACACGCCTGACAGCGCCTTTACCAGCTGGACCACCTATCGCTTCCCGTCTGGGCTGACGGTGGGCGGCGGTGCGCGCTACACCGCGGGCCTCACCCGTGGCCGCGACGGCGCCGTGGGCACGCCCGATCACACCGACTCCTACACTGTGTTCGACGCGGTAGTGTCCTATCCGGTATCGGATAACCTGGCGCTGCGTCTGAATGCCTATAACCTGGCGGACGAAGAGTACGTGGCGGCGATCAACAAGAGCGGCTATCGCTACACGCCCGGCGCGGCGCGGACCTATCTGCTCAGCGCCGACATGAGCTTCTGATCCGCGTGCCGGGCCCTGTCCCGGCGCTCGGTCGCAGCCATTGCCGTGGTGTTTTACCGGTGGCACCCGCACTCTGCGGGTGCTGCTGTTTTCAGTCGTCGGCCCGGACTGATTGCCCGTGCCGTTGCTCGCAGGGGCAGCGCCGGCGGTGACCGTGGCCCTCAGCAGGTGAACGCATTATGTTGGTACATATTCCAGAAGTTCTCAGCAAGGCCGAGGTGGCTGAGGTGCGCAAGCGCCTGGCGGCGGCCGACTGGGTGGACGGTCGCGCGACGGTCGGGCAGCAGGGCGCGGTGGTCAAGCGCAATCGCCAGTTGCCGGTAGACTCGCCGGTGGCGCGCGAACTGGGTGAGATCATCCTGACGCGCCTGTACGCCCATCCACTGTTCATGGCCGCCGCCTTGCCGCTGCGCTCGGTACCGCCGCTGTTCAGCGTCTACAGCGGGGGCGAGCACTACGGGTTTCATGTCGATGGCGCGGTACGACAACTGCCGTTTAATCAGCTCAGCCTGCGTACCGATGTCTCGTCCACCTTGTTCCTGGCTGAGCCGGAGGAATACGACGGCGGCGAGCTGGAGGTGCAGGACACCTACGGCATTCACGAGGTCAAGCTGCCGGCGGGTGACTTGATTCTGTATCCGTCCAGCAGCTTGCATCAGGTAACGCCGGTCACCCGGGGTGAGCGGGTGTGCAGCGTATTCTGGAGCCAGAGCATGGTGCGCTCTGATGCCCAGCGCTCGCAGCTGTATGAGCTGGATAGCACCATTCAGCAATTGCGCGGCAAGCTGGGTGACTGCCCCGAGGTGCTGACCCTGACCGGGCACTACCATAATCTGCTGCGACAATGGGCCGAGGTATAAGGCCGGCGGCCTGTTAGAATGCGCGGCTTACGCTGAGTGATCGCGCGGAGCCGCCCCATGAACTACCGTCACAGTTATCACGCCGGCAATCACGCCGACGTGTTCAAACACGCGCTGTTGCGCCAGTTGCTGGTGCTGATGCAGCGCAAACAGACGCCGCTGTGCTGTCTGGACAGCCACGCCGGTACTGCCTTTTATGATCTGCAGGGCGAGGCCGCCGGCAAGACCGGTGAATACGTTGAGGGTATTGGCCGGCTCTGGGCCCGCGATGACCTGCCGCTGTGGCTGGCTGACTACCGGGATGCGGTAGCGCGGCACAATCCGGACGGACAGCTGCGCTGGTATCCGGGCTCGCCACAGATCATGGCTGAGTTGCTGCGCGAGCAGGACCGTATGATCCTCAGCGAACTGCACCCCGAGGACGCCGATACCCTGCGCCAGTATTTTGCGCCGCAGCCGGAGATCGCGGTGCATCAGCGCGATGGCTACGAGCTGCCCAAGGCATTCCTGCCGGTTGCGGAAAAACGCGCGCTCTGGCTGCTGGACCCTCCCTTTGAAAAGACCGACGACCTGCAGCGCTGCGTGGCTGCAGTCGAGCAGGCAGTCGCGCGCATGCGTCAGACGGTGATTGCGATCTGGTATCCGATCAAGGATCAGCGGCTGCTCAAGGACTTCTACCAAGGCATCGCCGATAGCGGCGCGCCCAAGGCGCTGCGAGTCGAGCTGAACGTGCGTCCGGCTGATAATCAATTGGGGCTGAACGGCTCAGGCATGATGCTGATCAACCCGCCGTGGCCGATCTGGGAAGAGCTGGAGCAGATATTGCCGTGGCTGAGCCGGGAGCTGGCGCAGTCCGGTGGCGGGAGTTGGCGGATGGATTGGCTGGCTGGCGCGCCCTGAGGTCAGGGCGCACCGCCGCCGGATTGTCGAGGGGCACGACATGCCGTGCCCGCCACGATTGCCGTGCGATCAACCCTCCAGCTGGAAGGTCAGCCCGGCGTGTTCCTGCAGACGCTTGATCAGCTTGTCGCCCATGGCCGGTGCGGTCGTCCAGATGCCGCCCTGGGTATCGGTGGCATCGCGTACCAGGCAGATGGCGCTTTCGGCAATCATGCGCGAGGTCGAGCCGTAACCCGGATCGCGTTTGCCCGCCACGCTGGCCATCAGCGTCTTGCCGTCGGCGCCTTCACCAATGAACAGTACATCGTAGAAGCCGTTTTCACGCTCCTCCTTGGTCGGGCCTTCACCCGGCTTGGGCGCGTCGTCGCCGGCCAGTGACTTGTCGCCTGTGACTGCCTTGGCGATGGCTTCGCCCTGTTCGCCCGGGCCGGTCAAAATCATCTCGTCGTAGACAAAATCGCTGCCGTAAGCATGCCCCAGCAGCGCGTTGGAGCGGTGCACGTTGCGGGTGTTGATGGCCGCCATGACGAAGGGCGCCGCCCAGCTGCCCAGTGACTCGTCAAACTCCGGCTTGGCCGCCGGCGGCTGGGCCGGGCCAGTGAAGCCTGGCGTGAGCGCAAAGGGGTTGCCGAGCAACTGGTAGATTTCCGGGTTGGCCTTGGCCGCCGCCAGGGTGGCCTTCAGGCTGGCGGCAGTGCCGCCGGAAAAGGTGCCCTTCATCTTGCGCACGCGGCCCTTGACGCGGGAGAGCGCCGCGCCAAATTTCTCCTGCGCGGCCTGCTGCAGGAAGTAGACCCCCAGATCGAATGGAATGGAGTCAAAACCGCAGGAGAAGACGATACGCGCGCCGCTTTGCTTGGCGGTCTCGCCATGGGCATCGATCATCTGACGCATCCACGCCGGCTCGCCGCAAAGGTCGACGTAATCGGTACCGGTTTCTGCGCAGATGCGCACCAGGTCAGAACCGTACAACTGGTAGGGGCCAACGGTGGTCAGTACCACGCGGGTACGCTCGGCCATGGCGCGCAGGCTGTCTGCGTCGCCGGTGTCGGCAACCACCAGCGGTGTGCCGGCAGGGGCGCCGATTTCATCGCGAACGGCTTCCAGCTTGCTCTGGCTGCGGCCCGCCATGGCCCAGCGCAGGCCGCTGTCGTCGGCATACTCCTGGCTCAGGTATTCTGCAACCAGACGGCCGGTATAGCCGGTGGCGCCGTAGACGATGATGTCAAACTCTGGCGTACTGCTCATGCGGGGTGTCCTCCTGGTGGGCGGGGAGTGGCGGCTGAACTTTGTGTCATGCGAGCCAGTCCCAGCCAGTGTGGGTGCCTGATATTCAAGCTAGTCTGGCACAGATTGCGGGGCAGGGTTGAGCGCTCGCGCCGGTTTCTCCGGGGCGAATGGCGGCCAATAATCCGCAGCGATGACGGGCGGCACCTATAGTGGACTGATGGCCGTTGACCGGCCTACAAACAACGAATGCAAGGAGATCGACATGGCTGCAGAGAAGGCACCGCAGAGCGCCACGAACAAGCAGAGTGAGCTGGCCGCCAGCAAGGTGGCGGTCGGTGAGGCCTATGAGAAGCTGCTGGAGGCGCGCGACCACTTTGCCTCCGCGGCTCAGGCCGCTGGGCTGGAAGTGCGACACGACGCCCTTGAACATCTGCTCAAGGGGCGCGAGAAGGCCGAAGAACTGGGCGCTCAGGCCAACACCTACATTCGCGAGAAACCACTGGCAACCATCAGCCTGGCCTTTGCGGCCGGCTTTGTGCTGTCGCAGTTGCTCTCGCGCAAATGATTGAGCCGACGCGCGATCAGCCGGAAGCGGAGCCTCAGGGCGCCGCTTCCGGCGAACAGCAATCCGAACAGCAATCCGAACAGCAATCCGAACAGCAAGCTGATCAGGAGGCTGTCAGCGAGGCGCTGGTGCAGCAGACGGCCGCTTGGTTGGAACAGATTGCCTCGGCCAGCGGCGAGCTGCTGCGTCTGTTCCGCCTGGAGTGGAAACTGACGCTGGGCGACGCCAAACGTGTGTTGCTGCTGGGTGTGATTTTGATTCCGCTGCTGTTGTTCGCCTGGTTGCTGCTCAGTGCGCTGCTGGGCTGGTGGGCATGGCAGGCCACGCAGTCGGTCAGCCTTGCTCTACTCACCGCGCTGGCGCTGCAGTTGCTGTGCGCCGGGCTGCTGGCCAGGCAGATCGGTATCTATCAACGGTCCCAGGGATTCCGCCGCACGGGCGCCCACCTGAAGCGACTCATGCAGGGAGCAGATGATGAAGCGAAAGCAACTGATCGACGAGATTGAGCAACTGGACAAGCAGTTGGCGCTGCGCCTGGACATCGTCGAGCTGAGTGGCGCGCTGGTGCGCCATCAGTTGCGCCAGGTTAATCCGGCTTTACTGGTAGGTGGCGGTGCCCTGGCCGGCGCGGCGACGCAACGCCTGGGGTTGGGACGGACCTGGGGCATGGGCCTGACCGGGGTGCGTCTGCTGCCGGTGGCACAGAGCCTGCTGCCGCTGCTGCGCAACCTGGGGCTGGTGCTGTGACCGAGCAGACACCGCCGAGCGAGATCGAAGAAATTACCGGGCCCAGAGCCAAGATGCCGCCGGTACAGATGGCGCTCTACTGGCTGCTGGCGCTGGCCTGTCTGTACACCCTGTACCTGGCCAAGACGCTGTTGTTGCCGGTGCTGGTGGCGGCGTTGTTCGCCTTGTTGCTGAGCCCGCTGGTCGGGCTGTTCAAGCGTTTCCACATCCCGCGGACCCTGTCGGCGCTGGTGCTGCTGACGTCGATTGGCGTGCCGTTCACGGTGATGGGCATGCAGCTGTCCGAGCCGGCGGAGAAGTGGTTTCAACGCATTCCGGAGCTGTCTGCGCAGTTGACCGACGAGCTGGATGAGTTCAGTCGCAGACTGTCCGTCAGCGAGTCTCCTGTCACGGTGACCGAGCCGGAAAAGGACAGCGGGTTTCGTTTTTTTGGTTGGTTTCGTGATGACCCGGAGCCACGCTCCGCCCCCTCGCCGACGCCCGCGCCGGTGGGGGACAGCGCCGTCTCGGACCGGCTGATGCAAGGTGGTGTCGAGCTGATGGTGCAGATGCTCGGCGCGACCCCTGCGGTACTGGCGCAGTTCTTCACCTTTCTGGTGCTGGTACTGTTCATGCTGATCTTCGGGCCGACCCTGTACAGCACCTTTATTCGGGTATTTCCGCAGATTCGTGACAAACAGGCGGCGACGGACCTGCTGGAGCAGGTGCAATATGAACTGTCGCGCTACATCCTGACGGTCAGCGTGATCAATACGCTGCTGGGTGTGGTGACCGGCTGTGTGCTGTTTTTCATGGGCGTGGAAGACGCGCTGCTGTGGGGCGTGATGGTTGCGTTGCTCAATTTCGCACCGTACGTCGGACCGGTCATTGGTATGGGGGTGCTCTGCCTGGCCGGCGTGGTGCAGTACGGTCCGGTGCTGGCGGCGCTGCTGCCCGCGCTGATTTATTTCTGCATCAATCTGGTCGAGGCGCAGTTTGTCACGCCGACCGTGCTGGGCCACAACATGCGTTTGCACCCGCTGGTGCTGATGCTGTGGCTGATTCTCTGGGGCTGGATGTGGGGTGTGGTCGGTGTACTGATCGCCGTGCCGCTATTGGTCTGCCTGAAGCTCGCGGCGGCGCGGCTACGGCTGTTCCCGCACTGGGTCAAGCTGATCGAAAGCCCGATCTAGGCGTTATTGACACGCATTCGACGGGGCGCTCAGGCTGGCTTGGGCGCGCGTTGCACCAGCAGCACGGCGCTGATAATCAGCGCGCCGCCCAGCAGCATGCGCAGGGTGGGCTGCTCGGCAAACAGCCACCAGGCGATGAGAATGCCGTAGACCGGCTCGAGCGCGAAGAACAGCGAGGCCACCCGCGCCTTCAGCACGCTCAGGCTGGAGACGAACAGTACATGCGCCAGACCGGTGCACAGAACCCCCAGCAGGCCGATCCACAGCCAGTCCAGTGGTGGCATCCGCCACATCGCGCCGGCACCGAAGGGCAATACGCACGCCAGCACGACCAGATTCTGCCAGCAAGCAATCTGTACCGGATGCAGGTGGCCGCTGGTCAGGCGGTTGCCGACCGAGACGGCAGCAAAGCAGAAGCCCGAGAGGATCGCCCACAGCAGGCCGGTGGTGTTGCTGGCGGCCAGATCAAACTGCGGCGGAATCAGCAGCAGGCCGGCGCACACCAAAGCCACTTTCAGCAGGTCTGAGGCGCTGGGCTTCTCCCGCCAGAACACCGCCTCCAGTACCACCACAAAGGCCGGGAAGCTGGCAAAGCCGAGGGTGGCGATGCCAACGCCCGACAGCTTGATGGCGTGGAAAAAGGTCAGCCAGTGGATCGCCAGAAATACCCCGCACAGCAGCAGGCTGGCCAGACGCTTGCCGCTCAGTCCGGCAGCCAGCGGGGTGCGCGCCCACAGGGCGAACAGCACTAGTGCACCGACTGCGAACACGGCGCGTCCCAGCACAATGGTGTCGGGTGAGGTGCTGGCCAGCTTGCCAAAGATGCCGGTCAGCCCGAACAGCAGAGCGGCAATATGCATGAACAGCAGGGCGCGGTTGTGGGTCAGGTCAGTCATGGCGCTCTCGGGGCAGAGTGAGGCGCCATCTTAGCGCTGCCGCCGCGCGCTGGCTGTTGCGCGCGTGTTGAATATTGTCGCCTTATTGCTGGCGTCGCAGCGCGCTGGGCGAGACCTGCCAGTGCCGGCGAAATGCCTGGCTGAAGGCGCTCTGGCTGGTATAGCCGCACTCGGCGGCAATGCGCGAAAGGGGCAGGGCGCTGTGCAGCAGCCGCTGGCGCGCATACTGCAGGCGGCGCTGGCGCACGTATTCCAGCGGCGCGCAGCCCAGCTCCTGCAGGCACCAGTGGTTGAGACGAGAGGCCGACAGGCCGGCAACGCGGGCCAGGTCCTGCACGCCCAGTGGGTGCGCCAGGTGCGCATCGATGTAGCGATTCAACCGTACCAGCGGCAGGCGGCTGGGCGCGGCTGGCTGACCCAGCAGGGTGCTGACCAGCAGAGCGGCGCTGGTGTCGGCCAGGTGGGGCTGGCTGCGGATCAGCCCGGCCAGGCTGCGCACCAGGGCACCCTGTTCGCTACTGAGGGTCAGTAGCTGGTTGCCCTCCAGCAGTCGACGCTGGCGACTGCGGTCATGCTCAAGGCCGGCGAGCGGCGAGTCGCTGTCGATATCCAGCACCAGACAGTGGCCCTGATCCGGGCTGAAAAAGGCATGACGCTCGCCCGGCGCGATGATTGCCACGCTGCCGTGTTGCACGCGCCCACCGCTTGCGCCGTACTCGAGTTCCAGGCTGCCCTGCAGGCCAAACACCAGCTGCGTCTGCAGCTCGTGGCTGTGCGCCGCGCTGGCGTCAGGGTAATGGTGAATGTCGAGTCGAGTCATGGGCATGCGGCCATTGTATCTGCCAGACAGGGATTTTTCAGCGTGCTGCGAGCGTGTCTCTGGCTGATGCTATAGTGCCACTAGATAAGTGGAGATAAGACGTTGGACAACAAAATCTTCGGGCTGCGGGCCTGGATGGATCAGCTCAATCGATCCGAGCTGCCGGCCATGGCGGTGGTGGTGCATGACTTGCTGCGTCTGGCGCAGTCCGAAACCGCGTCGGTCGGGCAGTTGACCGAGGTGCTGATGCGCGATGCCGCATTGGCCACCAAGGTGCTGCGGGTCAGTAACAGTGTCTACTGCAACCCGGGGCGCGAGGTGATCAAGACCCTGTCGCGGGCTGTGGTGGTGGTGGGCTTTGATCAGGTGCGCATGATCGGGCTTTCGGTCAGCCTGCTCGACGGTTTGCTGACACAGTCGCCCCGTGAGCAGCTGCAGGCGTTGCTGGCGCGCTCGTTTCATGGTGCGGTGCAGGCCCGCAACCTGGCCCAGTATCTGGACCAGCGGCAGCAGGAGGAGGTGTTTATCGCCACGCTGCTGAGCCATATCGGTGAGCTGGCGTTCTGGAGCCACGCGGGCAAGCAGGGCGATCGCCTGGCCGCCGCGTTGGCAGAACTCGGTGCCGAGCCGGAAAAGGTCCTGCGCCGCGAGCTGGGTGTCACCTTCGAGCAATTGACGGTGGGCCTGCTGAAGACCTGGAACATGGGCGAGATCGGCCAACTGGTGCAGGCCAGCCGCACCAGCGACGGTCCGGCGGCCAGAGCGGTTGCCCTGGGTAGTGAGCTGGCGGGGCGAGTGGCCAGCGCTGGCTGGACTGATGCCTCGGTGCAGGCACTGATCGAGCCGGTCGCCGAGCTGATCGGCACCGATGCCGAGCATGCCTGGCAGCAGCTGGTCAGCAGTGGTCAGGAGGCCGTGCGCGTGGCCGGTCATTGTTCCAACGCCGACCTGCAGCAGTGGATTCCGCGTGCCGACGACCTGCCGTTGGATCTGTCCGCACTGCTGCAGATGGAGGTGCTTCCTGAGCCTGAGCAAACGCCGTCTGAGCGAGCCCCGGAGCCCGAGCCGGAGCCCCTGCAGCAGCCTAATCTGGAGCTATTCAAGCTGTCGGTCGACCACCTGAAATTGATGGTGCGGGCGGCCATGGACGTCGACACCATCCTCAATACCCTCATGCAGGGGCTGCACCGGGGTGCCGGTATCGAGCGCGTGGCCTTGATGGTGCTGGCCGAGCAGAAAACCCAGTTTCGGGTCAGGGCCGCCATCGGCAAGGGGACGCAGCGCTGGCGTGACACCTTTGTGCTGCCCTGCAGTGGTCAACCAAATGTATTCTCCCACGCCCTTGAGCAGCGTGACTGCTTGCTGCTGGGCGGCGCCGAGCAGGGTGCGCTGACTGCGTTGCTGACAAAGGAGGTGGTGGCGCTGGTTGGCAGCGGCCCTTTGGTGATCGCGCCCGTGGTGGCCGGCAGCCGCCGGGTGGGTGTGTTGTATGGCGATATGCGCCTGTCGGGCCGCGAACTGGCGCAGCCCCAGCTGGCGGCCTTTGCCCGTATGGCCGAACTGACCGGGCAGTGTCTGCAACGTCTGAGTCAGCGCTAAGCCAGCACTGATTCACTCCGCGCCTGCGAGTGGAATTGTTCGGTGCTTCCCTTGCTTCAGCCCGGCAGGCAGACGCCGGTGCCGCCCAGTCCGCAGTAGCCGTTGGGGTTCTTGGCGAGGTACTGCTGGTGGTAATCCTCGGCGTAGTAGAAGGTCGGCGCCGGCTGTATCTCGGTCGTGATCTCGGCCTTGCCTGCCTGTTGCAGGGCATCGGCAAAAGTGGCTCGACTGGCCTCGGCAAAGGCGCGTTGCGACAGGTCGCTGACGTAAATGCCGGAGCGGTACTGGGTGCCCTGGTCGTTGCCCTGGCGCATGCCTTGGGTGGGATCATGGGACTCCCAGAACACCTTGAGCAGTTGCTGCAAGGGCACCTCATGCGGGTCGAATACCACCAGCACCACCTCGTTGTGCCCGGTCTTGCCGCTGCACACTTCCTCGTAGGTGGGGTTGGGCGTCAGGCCGGCGCAGTAACCCACGGCGGTGGTATAGACGCCGGGCACCTGCCAGAAACGCCGTTCAGCGCCCCAGAAGCAGCCCATGCCGAAGATGATCTGCTGCATGCCCTCGGGAAAGGGGCCGTGCAGCGGCGTTTTCAGCACGCTGTGATGGGTTTGGTTAGTGGCAAGCGGCGTGTCGCGGCCGGGCAGGGCTTCTTCTGCCGTGGGCAGACGCAGCTTGTGTTCGGGGATGCGTTGGAAAAACATCGGAACCTCCTGTGTGGCTCAGCGTTGCAGCTCGCCGCGTTGCTCCAGCAGATCACGCACCAGATAGAGCGCCGCCAGCGCCCGGCCCTCGGTAAAGTTGGGCCGCGCAGTGAGCTCGCTGAGCTGGTACAAGTCGACCTGGTCGACGCGGATGGGCTCCGGTTCATCGCCCGGGAGCCGTTTTTCAAACAGGTTGCGCGCCAGGACCACGGCGATCTTCTGGCTCATGTAGCCGGGTGACAGCGACAGATGGGTCAGAAACTCCAGCTGCTGCGCACCAAAGCCGGCTTCCTCCATCAGCTCACGGTTTGCCGCATCAAGCACGTCCTCGCCGGGCTCGACCAGCCCCTTGGGAAGCGACAGCTGATAGTCGTCGGTGCCGCCGCAATATTCCTCGATCAGCAGGGCGGTGCGCGCATCCTGCATGGCGACCACCATCACCGCACCGTAACCCTGCCCCTTGTTGACCAGGCGTTCGTAGGTGCGTTCAACACCATTGCTGAAACGCAGCTGCACTTGCTCGACGGTGAACAGGCGGCTTTTGGCAACGATCTTGGCTTCCAGCGTTTGCGGCTTTTGCGGCATGGAGACTCCGTGGTGATAGGCCGGGGGCTTGGGTATCATAGCCGCACCCAAAGCACATTCCCAAGCCCAAGTCCGAGCCGCCATGCTGAACTGGAACATGATCGATACCGTCTTGCTGGATATGGACGGCACCCTGCTGGACCTGCACTTTGACAACCACTTCTGGCTGGAGCATATGCCCGCCTGCTACGCCCGTCATCACGGCCAGTCGGTCGATTGGGCCAAGTCCGAGCTGTATCCGATGATGCAGGCGATTCAGGGGCAACTGGAGTGGTATTGCCTGGATTACTGGACCCGTGAACTGGGCTTGCCGATTGTCGAACTCAAGCGCGAGATTGCCCACCTGATCAGCCTGCGACCGGATGCCGATCTTTTTTTGCAGACGCTGCAGCAAACCGGGCGCGAAGTGGTGCTGATCACCAACGCCCACCGCGACTCGCTGTCGCTCAAGCTGGAACGGGTGGAGCTGCGCACCTGGATTCAGCGCCTGATCAGCTCCCATGATTACGGCTACCCCAAGGAAACGCAGGCGTTCTGGCATGCCCTGCAGGCGGACATGCCCTTTGACCCGGAGCGTACCCTGTTTATCGACGACAGCCTGAGCGTGCTGCGCTCAGCCCGTGACTACGGCATCGCCCACCTGCTCGCCGTACGCGAACCCGATAGTCGCGGCGCACGCCGTGACACGGAGGAGTTTGAGGCGGTAGAGGGTTATGCGGCGCTGGCCGCAGGGGTCATCCGCGCAAGCGCGGATTGAGCCACAAGCCTCAAGCAAAACCCGTGCGGTGTTGAATCGCGCGGGTTTGTATGGTTCTTTGCGCCATGACGAGAGCATGGTGCGGTAGGGCGGGCAAAGCCAAAGGCGTGTCCGCCAAGGCTTTTAGCTTGCGGCTTGCAGCTTATGGCTTGCAGCTGCCGCTAACCCTTCCCCCTCGTCCGCGTCTGATTGGGCCGTGCGGTTTTCTCTATATAGTCGATGATCAGGCCGGCAACGTCCTTGCCGGTGGTGGCTTCGATGCCTTCGAGGCCGGGTGACGAGTTGACCTCCATCACCACCGGGCCGTGGTTGGAGCGCAGAATGTCCACACCGGCGACGTTCAGGCCCATGACCTTGGCCGCACGTACGGCGGTCATGCGCTCTTCCGGGGAAATCTTGATCAGGCTGGCGCTGCCGCCGCGGTGCAGGTTGGAGCGGAACTCGCCGGGCTTGGCCTGACGCTTCATGGCGGCAATCACCTTGTCACCCACCACCAGGCAACGAATATCGGCGCCGCCGGCCTCACGAATGTACTCCTGCACCATGATGTTGGCCTTCAGGCCCATGAAGGCTTCCAGCACCGATTCGGCGGCCTTCTCGGTTTCGCACAGCACTACACCGATACCCTGGGTGCCCTCCAGCAGCTTGATGACCAGCGGCGCGCCGCCGACCATGCTGATCAGGTCAGGGATATCGTCGGGGGAGTGCGCAAAGCCGGTGACCGGCAGGCCGACCCCTTTGCGCGCCAGCAGCTGCAATGAACGCAGTTTGTCGCGCGAGCGGCTGATGGCGACGGACTCGTTCAGCGGGAACACGCCCATCATCTCGAACTGGCGCAGCACCGCTGTACCGTAGAAGGTGATGGAAGCGCCAATACGCGGAATGACCGCGTCGAAGCCCTCCAGCTCCTCGCCCTTGTAGTGAATCGACGGCTTGTGGCTGGCGATGTTCATATAGGCGCGCAGGGTGTCGATCACACGTACCTCATGGCCGCGCTCGGTCGCGGCCTCGATCAGGCGACGGGTGGAATACAGCTTGGCGTTGCGCGACAGAATCGCAAGTTTCATGGTACTTCCCTTGGCGCGGCTACGGCGGAATGAGGGGTAAGGGGTCAGCCGAGGTTATCGGGCTGTGGTTTGTCCTGCACGAAACGCAGACCCGGATTGATCACCAGTTGGCCATCCTGCATGGCGGTGCAGCCCAGCAGCATGCGATAGCGCATCGCCTTGCGGCAGGTCAGGGTGAAGTCGACCAGCCAGCTGCGGTCACCCAGCACCATGGAGGTGCGGATGACGAAGCGCTCCTGCATCTGGCCGTTGGAGCTCTTGATGCGCTTGAGATCGATCAGCAGGGCTTCGCAGGTGCGGGTTTTCTGCTTGCTGCGGCTGCCGACGTGGGCGTCAAAGCGGACCCAGTCCTGTCCATCGCGCTCAAAGGTGCAGATATTGCTGGCGTGCAGGGCTGAGGTCTTGGCACCGCTATCGACCTTGGCAATCATCTGACTGATGCCAAGGTCGGGCAGCGCGACCCACTCGCGCAGGCCGATCACGCTCAGATGATCAAAGGTTTTCACGCTGGATTCTCCAGGCCGCAGGCCGTTGGGCGCGCATCATGCGGCAACTCTGAAAATTCGACAAGCCTGTTATAGTGACGCGGCAAGAGGAGTACAGACCCTATGCAGGATGTTGGCAAGTTGCGCCTGGACAAGTGGCTCTGGGCGGCCCGTTTTTTCAAGACCCGTTCACTGGCCAAAAGCGCCATTGAAGGGGGTAAGGTGCACTGTGGCAGCGAGCGCTGCAAGGCCAGCAAGGAAATCCGTGTTGGCGATCAGCTGCAGATCCGGCAAGGCCTGGACCAGCGTAGCGTCGAAGTATTGCAGTTATCTGATCAGCGCCGTGGTGCACCGGAGGCTCAGTTGCTCTACCGCGAAAGCGCCGAGAGCATCGCTGCCCGTGAGGCGGCGGCTGCCCAACGCAAGGCGCAGGGCGCCGGCGGACTGATCAGCGATGGCCGACCCAGCAAGAAGCAACGGCGGCAGATCTTTCGTTTTCGCGATGAGCGTAATACACCGTCAGCGGACTGATTGGTTATAATCGCGGCTTTTTAAAGGTGCATCATGGCCGCTCAGGACATTACCCAGCGCTTTATCTTCGACAACGCCGATGTGCGCGGTGAGCTGGCGTCGCTCGACAGCAGCTATCGCGAGATCCTGGCCAAGCATGCCTACCCGCAGCCGGTGCAGGCGCTGCTTGGCGAAATGCTCGCTGCTGCCGTGCTGCTGTCGACCACCATCAAGTTCGATGGCTTGCTGATCCTGCAAGCGCGCTCCAGTGGCCCGCTGTCTACGCTGATGGTTGAGTGCTCCAGCGAGCAGGCAGTACGCGGCATTGCACGTTATGCCGATGACCTGCAGGGCGAGACGCTGAGTGAGCTGATGCCCGATGGCGTATTGGCGATTACCATCGACCCGACCAATGGTCAGCGCTATCAGGGGATCGTCCCGTTGGAAGGCGGTTCATTGGCCGCTGCGCTGGACAGCTATTTTGCCAACTCCGAGCAATTGCCCACCCGTTTCCGTCTGCGGGCCGATGGTCGCGTGGCCCGGGGCTTCCTGCTGCAGGCGCTGCCGGCGGATCGCCAGCGCGATGTCCAGGAGCGTGAGGAAACCTGGCAGCGGCTGAATATCCTGGCCGACACGCTGACTGCCGAAGAGCTGATCAGCCTGGATAACCAGACGCTGCTGCATCGGCTGTACCACGAGGAAGAGGTGCGACTGTTTGACGCGCGCCCGGCCCGCTTTGAATGCAGTTGTTCGGCCGAGCGATCGGGCAATGCGCTGGTCAGCCTGGGGCGCGAGGATGTGCTGCAACTGCTGCAGGAACAGGGTGGCGAGATCACCGTCGACTGTCAGTTCTGCAATAGCCGTTACCGTTACGATGAGGCGGCAGTGCAGGCGCTGTTCGATGCCGCCGCCGAGCACGCGCGCAGTCTGCACTGAGGCAGGCTGCGTCATTGTCTTTTTTTTGGCATAATGGCGCGCCTGCGCGCTAGCCAGCGCTGTATTCCATGGATGAAACCTAATTGAACCCCACAGACTTAGACCGAATTGGTCGGTCTTAGCGCTATATTCGGTCAAAGTCGAAGAGGACCCTGTTTGATGACGCAAGCTACCAACACCGTGTATACCGACCTCAGCGTCGCACATTTGATCGAGCTGGCCATTCAGCGCAACGAAGGCCAGCTGGCCGACACCGGCGCTCTGGTAGTCAAGACCGGCGAGCGCACTGGCCGTTCGCCGATGGACCGCTTCATCGTTGATGAGCCCTCCACCAGCGCTGCGATCGCCTGGGGCGCCGTCAACCGTCCTTTCCCGGCCGACAAATTCGATGGCCTGTGGGCCCGCGTTGCCGATTATCTGGGTAGCAAGGAAAGCTTTGTCTCCCACGTTCACGTTGGTGCCGACCCGCAGCACTACCTGCCGGTGGTGATGGAAACCGAGACCGCCTGGCACAACGTGTTTGGCCGTACCCTGTTCATCAATCCCGAGCAGTACAATCCGTCCGCCAAGGACGCCTGGCAGATCATGAACGCGCCTTACTTTGTCTGCGAGCCTGAGCGTGACGGCACCAACAGCGAAGGCTGTGTGATCATCAACTTTGCGCAGCGCAAGGTACTGCTGGCTGGCATGCAGTACGCCGGTGAAATGAAGAAGGCCATGTTCTCGGTGCAGAACTTCCTGCTGCCGGCCAAAGACGTGCTGCCGATGCACTGCGCTGCCAACGTGGGCGACGACGGTGACACCACCCTGTTCTTCGGTCTGTCCGGTACCGGCAAGACTACCCTGTCCGCCGATGAGGCGCGTAACCTGATCGGTGACGACGAGCACGGCTGGGCCGAAGGCTCTGTGTTCAACATCGAAGGTGGCTGCTACGCCAAGTGCATCGACCTGTCGCAGAAGAACGAGCCGGTTATCTGGAATGCGATCAAGTTTGGCTCCATCGTCGAAAACGTAGTGATCGACCCGCAGAGCCGTCACGCCGACTACACCGATGTCAGCCTGACCCAGAACACCCGCGCAGCCTACCCGCTGGAACACGTCGAGAAGCGCGTCGAGGCCAACCTGGCCGGCGAGCCGAACGCCATTATCTTCCTCACCTGCGACCTGACTGGCGTTCTGCCGCCGGTCTCCATCCTGAACAACGAGCAGGCGGCCTACCACTTCCTGTCCGGTTACACCGCACTGGTCGGTTCTACCGAGATGGGTTCTGGCGGCGGCATCAAGTCGACCTTCTCTACCTGCTTCGGCGCGCCGTTCTTCCCGCGTCCGGCCGGCGAGTATGCCGAGCTGCTGATCAAGCGCATCAACGCCTTCGGCAGCAAGGTCTACCTGGTCAACACCGGCTGGACCGGTGGCTCCTACGGCACCGGCAGCCGCTTCAGCATCCCGACGACCCGCGCGATTATCGCCGCGATTCAGTCTGGCGCGCTGATCGGTGCCGAGACCGAGCACCTGCCGGTTATCAACCTGGATGTGCCCAAGGCCGTTCCGGGCGTTGAAACCAAGCTGCTGAACCCGCGCAACACCTGGGCCAACGGCGCAGACTACGATCAGGCGGCGCAGGATCTGGCCAAGCTGTTTGTCGAGAACTTCAAGAAGTTTGAGGTTTCCGACGCCATCGTTGCAGCAGGTCCGCAACTGGCCTGAGCCGTTAATCCGCTGCTCTGACGAAACCCGCCTGCTGGCGGGTTTCGTGTTTCTGGGCGACAGGCATAGAACATTGAAATAAAAGAGATAAAAAGGGTTGACACTCCAGCGCTGGCCGGTAAAATGGCGCGCCTCAGCAGGGGATATGTGTACCAACCACTGCCTTTGTTGAGGTGTTTCAAGGCCGGTCCGCGATAGCTCAGTTGGTAGAGCAAATGACTGTTAATCATTGGGTCCCAGGTTCGAGTCCTGGTCGCGGAGCCAACTTGAAATAGTACGGGGTATAGCGCAGCCTGGTAGCGCGCCTGCTTTGGGAGCAGGATGTCGAGAGTTCGAATCCCTCTACCCCGACCAGTTTTTTTGAGCATGGGTCGTTAGCTCAGTTGGTAGAGCAGTTGGCTTTTAACCAATTGGTCGTAGGTTCGAATCCTACACGACCCACCACTCAAAACCTTCCTAGCAGAACCTTTCCTTTCTATCTGAATTAATTCTCCTGGCCTGCCTGTTGCGGGTTTTTTGCGTTTCTGGCTGGCGTGTGGGCACGGCATCTAGTTTGTCCGCAGCCTGGCTTGCTGGCTCAACACGCGTCGCTAAATGTCGGGCATGGACTGGCGGGGCTTTGCCAGGGTTAGCCCCAGCAGCACTTAGAGCGCTCTCCGTATTGCTAGGCACCTTCGGAAGAGGGCAGCCCGGGGTAATCGTGTTGTCGGAACATCGGACGCGGAGCGCTATCAAACGCCGTCACTTCTTGCATTGTGCTGTTACTGGGTCAGTCTTTCGCCTTCCCGGCGAGCTAAGGGGGGCTGCTTGCCCAGCCCCCCTTAGCGATCCCCCGGGGCACCCGACTACGCGGCCCTTCGGGTTCGCTGCGTTGCTCGGGCTAACGGGGAGTCATAAAACTCGTCGCTGCGCTCCTCAGACAGCCTATGACTCTTTTTCCCGTCAGGCCTGCGCTACTCGCCCGCGTAAACGGGACGAACCCCGGGTGCACACTCAATCATTCGAGTATTTGGTTAACGGTTTTGGTTGCTTGCCTGTAGCTCTAACTTAGGCTTGCGCGACTCACCAAAACAAAACCCCGCACGCGGCGGGGTTTGTTGGTGACCTCAGAGGCGCTCAGTGCAGCTTCAGGCGCGGCTCGGTGGGTCGGCCGAACTGGTCGCTCAACATCAGCATCAACGTGCGTGGCACGCCGTACAGAGCCATCTGGTGCATGCGGTAGAGGGAGACATAGAACATCCTCGCCAGACGGCCTTCCAGCATCACGCTGCCGGTCAGGTTACCCATCAGGTTACCTACCGCGCTGAAGCTGGACAGTGAGATCAGCGAGCCGTAGTCGCGGTAGCTGTACTCTTTCTGCGGCTTGTCCTCGAGCAGGTTGCGCAGGTTCTTGGCCAGCAGGCTGGCCTGCTGGTGAGCCGCTTGCGCGCGCGGCGGGACAAACTTGCCGGGTTCATCGGTCGGGCAGGCGGCGCAGTCACCGAAAGCGTAGATGCGGTCTTCGCCATTGACCTTCAGGGTGCGGTCGACTTCCAACTGGTTGATGCGGTTGGTGGGCATGCCCAGGCCGGCGAGAAAGGCCGGGGCGCGGATGCCGGCGGCCCAGACCTTCAGGCTGGCGGGAATCTCCTCGCCATTGCCGAGGACCAGGCGGTCGGCCTTGACCTCTTTCACTGGCGAGCCGGTATGCAGGTGCACACCCAGATCGCGCAGGATCTGCGTCACCGGCCCGCCAATGCGCTCGGGCAGCGCCGGCAGCAGGCGCGGACTGGCTTCGATGATATTGATGTTGAGGTCTTCCGGGCTGATGCGGTTGAAGCCATAGGCACGCAGCAGCTGGGCGGCGTGGTGCAGCTCGGCGGAGAGTTCGACCCCGGTGGCACCGGCACCGATGATGGCCACATTGATCGGCTCACGGGCGGCGCCGCGTTCGCTGGCCTGCGCTTTCATGTATTGGTTGAGCAGCTGGCGGTGGAAGCGTTCAGCCTGGGCACGGGTGTCGAGGAACAGGCAGTGCTCGGCGGCGCCGGGGGTGTTGAAGTCGTTGGTGGTGCTGCCGACGGCGAGGACCAGGTAGTCGTAGTCCAGCTCGCGCGGGGCGATCAGCTCAACGCCGTTCTCGTCCTGAATGGCGGCCAGTTGGATGGTACGGCGCTCGCGATCCAGACCGGTCATGGCACCCAGCTGGAAGGCGAAGTGGTTCCACTTGCCCTGGGCCACGTAGTTCAACTCGTCCTCGGTGGAGTTGAGCGAGCCGGCGGCGACTTCATGCAGCAGCGGCTTCCAGATGTGGGTCATGTTGGCATCGACCAGGGTGATCTTGGCCTTGCCCTTGCGGCCGAGCTTGCGGCCCAGGCGGGTAACCAGTTCCAGGCCGCCGGCGCCACCGCCGACAACGACAATGCGCGGGGGCGCGCTGGGGTTTGCTGAGTCTGACATCTTGGTTTCTCACGGATAATGGAAACGGGCGTCAGTCTGCGCTCCGGTTGGCTGTCATCAGGCGGGCGGGAGCTGGCGTGGTCGAGTGATCAGACGGCGACGAGCTGGGCCAGCAGGCGTGACAGTAAACCCAGGCCAACAACCGAGCCGACCACCAGGGCGATGAGTATCCAGACCCGGAACGGGCGGCGCTCTACCTGGTGAACCGGTGAGGCGAGGTATTGGTCAACACGCTTCTGGTCTTCGGGGTGTAGACGACTGGGCATGGGCGGCCTTTTTTGTGTGCATTGCAGTGCGTTGCTGCGCCAAGGCTTGACTGACTTTGCGCTCATTCTAGACCCTCGCCCGCCTGATTGCATTACTCCTTTGGAGCTGCCTGCTATCATCGCTGTCACCAATGGGAGGTTGTCATGTTGTCCGCCGCGCTGTTAACACCCGTGCAATCGCTTCTCTGCCTGCTGATTTATGCTGCGGCGACCCTCTGGGCGCTGACCCGGGTCAGTTGGGTCGAGCTGGTGGCCGACAGCCGTCGGCAGCACCTGTTCTACGGTTGCGCCTTTGCCCTGTTTGCACTGTGGCTGGTACGCCGCGGCTTTGACAGCGGGCTGACGGTGCATTTTCTCGGCCTGACCGCCGTGACGCTGATTCTCGATTGGCCACTGGCACTGGTTGCCGGCGCCATCGCGCAGTTGGCGTTGGTGCTGCTGGGGCTCGACGACCTCGCCGCACTGGGGGCCAACGGGCTGCTGCGGGTGTTGGTGCCGGTCGCCATTACCCTGGCGCTCAGCCGGGCGCTGGAGGCGCGCCAGCCACGCAACCTGTTTCTCTACATCTTCATCAGTGCCTTTTTTGCCGCCGGTCTTAGCGCGGTGGGGACGGTGTTGACCGGCATGGGGTTGCTGCACTGGTCCGGGCAGCTGGTGCCGCCGGGCAGCCTGGTCGAGTTGCTGGGTTATCTGCTGCTGGTGATGTTTCCCGAGGGATTCGTCAATGGCACGGCAATCGCGGCGCTGATTGTCTTCCATCCGGACTGGGTTGAGACGTTCAATACCGACAGGTATCTGCAGGCGCCACTGGATGACGACAAGCCCTGAGGCAGGTCAATGTCCGGGATTGGCGCCTGTGCTCAAATGCATCATCGAACAGGAGAAAACCGATGTCTGCATACAAGATTGCGCAACAGGTCATGGCCGAGGCTATCGAGAAGGCTGCGGCGGCGGGGTACGACGAACAGGCGCTGGCACGCGCGCTGATGAGTGAAGTGATTGCGGTGTACAAAAAAGGCCGCTCGCAGGCCGATATTGCCAGCGAGCTGGATTTCCTGGCCAACAATCTGGATGACGACCAGGATTACGCCTTCATGCGCCCCTGAGGGGCGCAGAGGGGCTGGCTAGGGTCTGTTGCTGTTTCGTGCTCCTCCTGTTATGGGCGCAACGGCCCCACCGGGCAGGCGGGTGAACCAAACGGCAACAGACCTTAGCTTAGTCGCGCACTTCGATCACGCCGTTGGCGCTGACGCTGACGTCTGACTGACCGCCTTCGACCTGCGGCGCGCTGCCAGCGGCGTCGGAGGCCATCATCAGCTTCTCTGCGCGGTAGCGCACCGGTTGCATGTACTGGGTGTTGAGGTTCAGGTTAACGATCTTGTAGTCGCTGCCGCCGAGGCTGCGCGTGGCGATGTCGGCCCGTGCCTTGAACGCCTCGATGGCTTTGGCGATCAGCTGGTCTTCGGTCTCGCGGCGGCTGTCGGCGGACAGGCTGAACTGCATGCTGCCAAGACTCAGGTCGCCCAGCAGCTCACCGGTCAGCGCTGAAATGGCGGCAAAGTCGCTGCCCTCGATATTCAGTTCGCCACGTTCGCGCCAGGCAATGATGTTTTCACCTTTCTCGTCATATACCGGATGGCTGCTGCGGCTACCGCTGCTGACGCGGATGTTCTGGCTCTGGCGGGCGGTTTGCAGCCCGGCGTTGAGGCGCTGGGTGATGGTCTCGGCGAGCTTGGCCGGGTCGCGATCCTGCGCCTCGGCGTAGAAGGTCACTTGCATGGTGTCATGGTTGACCGCCTGCTCGACCTGGGTTTGCAGGGAAATCTGGTTGTAACGTGGCTCGTCGGCCTGGGCGGCGCTGGCCAGCAGGCTGCCGCTCAGTAGCAGGCCGGTCAGGTGCAGAAACAGTGTACGCATGGTGTTCTCCTTGTGCAGTGCTGGATCAGACAGGCGGGTTGCCGGCGGGTTCCCGGACAGCTTGTCGCAGGTAGTTTTTCAGTCGCGCCCCGGCAGTTTATGCGACCCTGTGTCACATCGGCCCCGGCGGCGGGCGCCCTATACTGGAGTTTTTTGCGTGCCCCATCGTACCCTCATGAGTCCCAACACCTTGGCTTTGTCCCCGTCTCGGCAGAACCTCTGGCGCCTGGTGCTGATTCGCCTGCTGGTGTTGCTGGCGCAGAGCGTGTCGGTGCTGGCTGCCTATCTCAGTGGGTGGTTTCCGCTGCCCTGGACACCGCTGCTGGCGGCTCTGAGTGTCTCGGCGCTGGTCAGTATCCTGACGTTGCTAAGGCTGCGCACTCGCTGGCCGGTGACCAGCCTGGAATATGCCCTGCAGCTGCTGTTCGACATGGTCATTCACAGTGTGCTGCTGTATTACTCCGGCGGGCCCACCAACCCCTTTGTGTCCTATTACCTGGTGCCGCTGACCATCGCTGCGGCAACTCTGCCGTGGTTTTTTACGGCGGTGCTGGCGGTAGTGGCGGTCACCTCCTATAGCGCTTTGCTGGTCTGGTATCAGCCGTTGACGGCCTTTGAAATCCCGCTGGGCGGAGGCTTGATCAATCTGCACGTGATTGGCATGTGGCTCAACTTTGCCATGAGTGCCGGGCTGATCAGCCTGTTTGTGGTACGTATGGCCGATGCCCTGCGTCAGCACGCCGAGCGCCTGGCCCAGCGACGGGAACAGAGCGCGCGCGACGCACAACTGCTGGGCATTGCCAGTGTTGCGGCAGGGGCGGCGCATGAGCTGTCTACACCGCTGTCCACCATGAGCGTGCTGCTCAAGGAGATCAGCAAGGATTACGCCGACCCGCAGCTGCAGGAGGACATGGCCGTGCTCCAAGAGCAGGTCAGGCTCTGTAAGGAAAGTCTGCAGCACATGGTGCGCAGCGCCGAAAGCAGTCGCTTGCAGCCGGAGCAGGACGAGTCGGCGGATGTCTGGCTGCGTGCCCTGCTGGAGCGCTGGCAGTTGATGCGGCCGGAAGCGGCCTGGCAATGGTTGCCGCTGCAGCAGGGCACACCGCCAGTGATGCGCGCGACGCCTGAGCTGGGGCAGGCGGTGTTGAACTTGCTGAACAATGCCGCCGATGCTTGTCCGGACAATATTCAGATCAGCCTGCAATGGGATACCCAGCAACTGACGCTGCGCATTCGTGACCATGGGCCGGGCGTGCCGTTGCATATCGCTGAGCAACTGGGCACGGCCTTTGTCACGACCAAGGGCAAGAAGGGCTTTGGCCTGGGGCTATTCCTCAGCCAGGCTGCGGTGGAGCGATTGGGGGGCAGTGTACGGCTGTTCAATCAGGACGGTGGTGGTACCCTGACCGAAGTACAGTTGCCGGTGGCGGCAGGAGAACGTTGATGACCGACGAGTTGAATCAGGAAGAGCAGCCCCGTGTGCTGCTGGTGGACGATGATCCGACCTTTACCCGCGTGATGGCGCGCGCCCTCAGCCGGCGCGGCTTGCAGGTGGATACGGCCGGTGGGGCGGAGGAGGCGATGGAGGTTGCCCGCGCCCAGCGTCCTGATTACGCGGTACTTGATCTGAAGATGGAGGGGGATTCGGGCCTGGTGCTGATGCCGCGCTTGCTGGAGCTCTATCCGGAGCTGCGCATCGTCATCCTGACCGGCTACTCCAGCATCGCCACGGCGGTCGAGGCCATCAAGCGTGGCGCCTGCAATTATCTGTGCAAGCCGGCCGACGCCGACGACGTACTGACCGCCTTGTTGTCCGAACAGGCTGACCCCGAAACGCTGGTGCCCGAGCATCCGATGTCGGTGGACCGGCTGCAGTGGGAGCACATTCAGCGGGTGCTCGCCGAACACGAAGGCAACATCTCTGCCACTGCCCGCGCCCTGGGCATGCACCGCCGCACCTTGCAGCGCAAACTGCAGAAGAGGCCAGTGCGCCGCTAGCGCGCCGCGCTAGCCGCAAGCGGCGAGCCACAAGCTGCAAGCAAAACCCGCGCGGTTGCGAATCGCGCGGGTTTCTTTGTAGCTACGCATGGCAGTAAGGCCGTAGAAATCATTTGATGGCCTAGCCGCCCAACCCAAACTAAGCACGCTTGCCGCTTGCCGCTTGCCGCTAAAGCGCGCCTGCGGCACGCTTAACCGTTCTGCCGAATACCGGTGATGATCCAAGGCTGGTTGTCGCCGTCGGCGCGTTCCAGTGCCCAGCTTTCGTCGAACCACTGACCGGCATCTTCAGCGCTGTCGCGGTCCAGGCCGCTGAAGCTGACGGTAACCAGGGTGTGGCCGTCGCCTTGGCTGATGCCGTCGAGCCGGACTTCCAGGTGATCGACAAAACCGTTCTCGGTTGGGGGCTGGTATGCGCGCTCCTGCTGCAACTGGCGCACCAGTTGAGGCGTCATGTACTCGCTCATGCCGGCGATGTCATTGTCGCGCCAATGGCGCTGCAGGGTGTAGAAGTGCTCCTTGGCGCCACGCAGGAAAACCTCGGCATCAAACCAGGCCGGCGTGTCGTATGGCTGGGCCGGCTGCGCACGCGAGGCGCTGGCTGTCGGGGTGAACAGTGGCGAGGCTTCGCGCTGCATGCTCGCGGGGCCGCCAGCGGACTGCATCTGCGGCTGCGCGCGGCGACTGAACAGCTTGAACAGGACAAAGGCAATCAGGCCCAGCAGCAGGATGTCGAACAGCTGGATCCCCTCAAAACCGTCGCCAAACAGCATGGCAGCCAGCAGACCACCGGCGGCGATACCGGCCAGCGGACCCAGCCAGCGACGGGCGCCGGAGTTGGCCGCAGCGCCCGGTTGTTGCTGGCGTGGTGCCGCCTGCTGATCACGCGGAGCTTGCTGGCGCTGGGCCGGCTGGCTTTGGTGCGTCGGTGAGCTGCCAAAGCTTTTGCCACCACCCATACGGCGCGCTTCGGCATCAGGAGCGCTGACGGTAATCATCAGCAGCACGGTGAAAAAAGGCAGTAACCAACGCATGTTCAACTCTCCATTAGGCGGGACGGCAAGTTTGCCAAAGCGTCACGGGCAATGGCGGGGAATAGTGTGTATGGTTATTTCACAGGCGATGGCGAACCTTGGCGCTCGCACGCAGGTCGTTTCTCAATCGCCTGATCAGACACTCTGAAAGGTGGGAGAGCATACATGTTTGCAGCCATGCGGTCAGAGCGAATGGAAGCGCTGCATCTGTTCAGCGACCCGGCAACCGGGCTGGAAGCGGTGGTCGCCATACACAACACCCGGCTTGGCCCAGCGCTGGGCGGCTGTCGTTACCTGGCCTACAACTCGCTGGATGACGCTCTGGCCGATGCCATGCGGCTGGCTCGCGGCATGAGCTACAAGGCCGCGTTGGCCGGCCTGGAGCAGGGCGGCGGCAAGGCGGTGATTCTGCGCCAACCCCACATAGCTGACCGTGCGGCGTTGTTCGAGGCCTTTGGCCGCTGCATCGAATCGCTGCGCGGCGGCTACATCACGGCGGTCGACAGTGGCACCAGTAGCGCCGACATGGACTGCATTGCCCAGCACACCGGGCACGTGACCAGTACGACCCATGCCGGCGATCCATCTCCACACACCGCGCTGGGCGTTCTGGCCGGCATGCGCTCGGCGGTCCGCGCGCGCCTGGGTCAGGGCTCGCTGGCCGACGTACGGGTGGTGGTGCAGGGGCTCGGCAATGTCGGTTATGCCCTGGCGCAGTTGCTGCAAGCCGAAGGCGCCGAGCTGCTGGTCGCCGATCTGGATCAGGGCAAGGTGCGGCTGGCGGCAGAGGAGTTGGGCGCCCAGCCGCTGGCGCCGGACGCGGTCTACGAAACGCCGTGCGATCTGTTCGCGCCCTGCGGGCTGGGCGGCGCGATCAGTCAGCGCAGTGCGGCTCTTTTGCGCTGTGCGGTGATTGCCGGCGCGGCCAACAACCAGCTGGTGGAGCCGGAGTTGGCCGAGCAACTGGTCGCTCGCGATATCCTGTACACCCCTGACTATGTGATTAATGCTGGCGGCTTGCTGCACGTGGCGCTGACGCATCGTGGGGTCGACGCCGGCGAGATCGCCGCCCGGGTCAAGGGCATTGGCGCACGACTGGACTCGATCTTTGCCGAGAGTCGGGCTGAGGGACGCTCGCCTGCCGAGGTGGCAGATCGTCAGGCTGAGCAGGTGCTGTTCGCCGACGCGACCTGACTACTCCAGTTTGAAGCGTTTGCGCAGGCGCTTGTCGAGGATCGAGGTCGGCAGCCAGCGCTTGAGGCGCACCATGCTGCGCGCGCCTGAGCCGATCAGCGCATTTTCCGGACGTACCGGGTTGCGGATATAGCCGAGCAGTTCGTTGGCGAAGTCGCTGGCACTGGTCGAGCGTGCGTTTTGCGAGGCCTTGGCGCGTGCCTGCACCGCCTTTTCCCAGGGTTTGAACCAGGAGGTCTCTGCCATGGTGATGGCGGCGGTGGCGTTGTTGCCGAAATCCGAAGCAATCGCCCCCGGCATGACGTTCAGTACCTGAATGCCGAAGGGATGCAGCTCCAGGCGCAGGGCGTCGGAGATGGCGTGCAGAGCCGCTTTGGATGCGCAGTAGACGCCGGAGAAGGGGGTTGTGGTAACGCCAGAGACGCTGCCGATGTTGACGATCAGACCCTTGGCGGTGCGCAGTAGATCGGCGCTGTCGCGCACCAATTGCAGTGGCGCAAAGACGTTGGTGTCGAATTGCTTCAGCAGGGTGTCGCGGTCAGCGTCGAGAATCGGCCCCATTGCGCCGTAGCCGGCGTTGTTGACCAGCAGGTCCAGACGGCCGGCTTGCGTGCGGATTTGCTCGATGCACTGCCGGCGTTGCTCCGGGTCGTTGACATCCAGAGCAATGGCGATGGCGCCCTTGTCGGTCAGCGGGGTCAGGGTCTCGGTACGGCGCGCTGCAGCAAATACCTGATAGTCGGCCGCAAGGCAGGCCAGTGCCAATGCCTGGCCGATACCGGACGAGCAGCCGGTAATCAGGGCGACGGGCTGGGTCATGCTTTTCTCCTTATTGTTCTTTGATAAAGTCCGCGCGTACCGTGTCGGCCCGGTATTCCAGCTCGCTCTCACGGTAGCCGCTGCGTAGGCGCGGCAGGCTGTAGCACACCTGGGTATCAGCGCCCGGTTGCAGATCGATGCCCAGGTTGAAACGTTGGTCGCTGGCGGCCACATCGACCAGATTCGAGTTGTACCCGGGCTGGTTTGCCCACAGCTGCCAGCTGATATTGCGCGCCGTCCGGTCGCCGTGATTGCGGATGCTGACAAACAACGGCTGACCGAACGGGCAGCTCTCTGGCTGGTATTGCAGTTCGAACGCCAGCTTGTCGATACGTTGGCCCTGCTGCCATTGCAGGACGCCCATGACCGCTGCGAGCAGCAGGCCGAGAGCGGCGACGATACCGCTGACCGGCAGCATCACGCGGGGGAAGCGCAGCAGCAGTACCAGCCAGATTAGAAACAGTGCAATGCCGTAGGGCATGATGGGGTCCTCGTTGAAGCAGTTTGCCGCGTCGGGCAGGGAGGCCGTATGCCGGCAAGTGCATGATGAGCCGCTGGCAGTGTACGACGTGTCAGGGCGCAAGTGGCACCTGTATCACTGTCCCGGTGCTCAGCCTATCAAATCTGGTCTGCTGCACAGGGCCATTGAAACAGCTCGCAACTGTTCTGCCAGCAGCGTGCACTGAACTGATTGAGCGGCTCGGCGCGCAGCTCGGCCAGCGCCGCGGCAATAGCCGGCAGCAGGGTTGGGCTGTTGCGCTGATGGGCGTGGAAGGTCGGCGCCATATCCGGACTGTCGGTCTCGAGCACGATTTGCTCGGCGGGCAGGGCCGCGACGGTCTTGCGCAGGCGGTGTGCCTGCGGCCAGGTAGCGGCGCCTCCCAACCCCAGCTTGAAGCCGAGCTTGCGGTATTCGCTGGCCTCTTCCGGGCTGCCGCTGAAGGCGTGAATGACGCCGCCTCGGGCCGGGCGATAGCGCTTGAGCGTGGCGATGACGTCAGCGTGGGCCTTGCGGACATGCAGCAGGCTGGGTAGCTTGCAGTCGACCGCCAATTGCAGCTGTGCCTCGAATAGCTGCTTTTGAGCGGCGCGGTCGGCACGCTTGTCCCAGTAATCCAGGCCGTACTCGCCGACAGCACAGCACTGCGCTGCGCTCAGGCGCTCAGCCAGGTTTTGCTGCAGCGCCGCAATATGCTCCGGCTGATGGTCGGCCATAAACATCGGGTGCAGACCAAAGGCAGCGAACAGGTTGTCGTGCTGCTGACAGAGTCTCCAGACCCCCTCCCAGTTGCTGCGAGTAACGCCCAGCACCACCAGCCGTTCGACACCCAGGCGCGCGCAGTCGCTCAACACCTGATCGCGATCAGGATCAAAGGCAGCGAAGTCGAGATGGGTGTGGGTGTCGATGTAGGGCATGGGGGGACGCTACGCCTACGCGTAGCGAGCTGCAAGCCGGAAGCCGCTGCGCGGCGCAGCCGCAAGCCACAAGCCGCAAGCTACAAGCGAAAAGCGAAAAGCGAAAAGCGAAAAGCGAAAAGCGAGGATAGGCTGTGGGCCTTGCGGGAGTGCGGAGGGGGGTATAGCGGTCGTGTGCAGCTGCAGTGCCCTCAAACTACCCGCGCAGCTGGTGACCGCGCGGGTTTTGCTTGTAGCTTGCCGCTTGAGGCTTGCAGCTGAGCACCACTGAGCCGCTGCGCGGCTCAGTGGTGCTCTCGCGTCGCGCGGAAGTTGATTTCCGGCCAGCGTTCTTCGGTCAGGCTGAGGTTGACGCGGGTGGGTGCCAGGTAGGTGAGGTGGCCACCGCCGTCAACCGCCAAGTTGTCATTGGCTTTGTTGCTGAACTCGTCCAATTTCTTGCGATCACTGGAATCGACCCAGCGCGCTGACCAGACGTTGACCGGCTCGTAAATGCACTCGACCTTGTATTCCTGCTTCAGGCGCTCGGCCACGACGTCAAACTGCAGCACACCGACCGCGCCGAGGATGATGTCGTTGTTGCGCTCGGGGAAGAACACCTGGGTGGCGCCTTCTTCGGCCAGTTCCTGCAGGCCCTGGCGTAGCTGCTTGGATTTCAGCGGGTCTTTCAGGCGCACGCGGCGGAACAGTTCCGGGGCAAAGTGCGGGATGCCGGTAAAACCGATCTTCTCGCCTTCGGTGAAGGTGTCGCCGATCTGGATGGTGCCGTGGTTGTGCAGACCGATGATATCGCCGGCCCAGGCTTCTTCCAGATGCTCGCGCTCGGCGGCGAAGAAGGTCAGCGCGTCGGCGATGCGTACTTCCTTGCCGGTGCGCACGTGGTGCAGCTTCATGCCCTTCTCGTAGCGGCCGGAGCAGATGCGCACGAAGGCGATGCGGTCGCGGTGCTTGGGGTCCATGTTCGCCTGAATCTTGAATACGAAACCGGTGAACGGCGCTTCGGTTGGCTGCACCTCGCGCTCATGGCTGGCGCGCGGCTGCGGGCGCGGGGCCCAGTCGACGATAGCGTCCAGCACCTGATCGACACCGAAGTTGCCCAGCGCGGTGCCAAAGAACACCGGCGTCATTTCACCCTTGATGAAGGCGTCCTGATCGAATTCGTGGCAGGCGCCCTGCACCAGTTCCAGCTCTTCGACAAAGTTGTCGTACAGATCGCCCAGGTGCGCGCGGGCCTCATCCGAGTCCAGGCCGTCGATCACCTGCTGCTCGGTGCGTTCGTGGCCGTGGCCCGGCACGTAGACGATGATCTTGTCGTCAGCCAGGTGGTAGACGCCCTTGAAGTCGCGGTAGCAGCCAATCGGCCAGGTGATCGGCGCGGCCTTGATGTTCAGTACCGCTTCGATCTCGTCGAGCAGCTCGATCGGGTCGCGGATGTCGCGGTCGAGTTTGTTGACGAAGCTGACGATCGGCGTGTCGCGCAGGCGGCAGACGTCCATCAGCGCAATGGTACGTGGCTCGACACCTTTACCGCCGTCGAGCACCATCAGCGCCGAATCCACCGCGGTCAGGGTGCGGTAGGTGTCTTCGGAGAAGTCTTCGTGACCGGGGGTGTCCAGCAGGTTGACCATCGCATCGCGATAGGGGAACTGCATCACCGAGGTGGTCACCGAAATGCCCCGCTCCTTTTCCATCGCCATCCAGTCGGAGGTGGCGTGGCGGTCGGATTTGCGCGATTTGACCGTACCGGCCACGCTGATCGCCTGGCCCATAAGCAGCAAGCGTTCGGTGATGGTGGTCTTACCCGCATCCGGGTGGGAGATGATGGCGAAGGTGCGCCGCTTGGCGACTTCTTTTTCGATGGCGTTGGACATGTCGGCTACTGGGCAGTTGGCGGGGCGCGATGGTGGCACGCTTAAGCGTGCTGCGGCCCGGCAAGAAAATTGGCTGCGTATTGTCGCCGATCAACCGGGGGATGACAAAGGGAAAAGCCGGCGGGCGGGCCCGCCGGCTTGAGGGTCTGTTGCCTTCTCGTTCAGCCGCCTGCCGGCAGCTGTTCAGGGGTTACTGGAAAGCCTCGCAATTGGCGGTGGCGATTTGCGTCGGGTCGGTACTGGCCTGATCGCGGATGATACCGCCGTTGAACTGCTGCAGCTCCACCTCGCCGTCGTCGCGCAACAGGATCTGCAAACGCTCCATGGCCGCGCGCTCACCGTTGCTTTCGGCTGCGTAGTAGGCGTTGCGCAGGCTGAAGGTTTCCGTACCTTTCTGGCCGTTGCTGATACCGGGTGTGGTGACGCCCTTGGGATTGAGGTCATAACGCCACGGGTCGGCGATGCTGCCGTCGCCCTCGATCAGCAGGTCAACTTCTTCGCAGAGGGTAAAGCCTGATTGCAACGTGCTGTCGACAAACCCGGTCAGGGTGATCGGGCTGCGCGCCTGCAGGGTCTGGAACAGGGTGGTGATTTGCGGTGCCAGCGGGCGCTCTTCCAGGTCCATGTAGCTGTTGCTGTAGGCGCCGGAGCCGATGCGCGTAGTGATTGCAATGCGCCAGGCGACCGGGCTGCTGCGCTGCGGGTCCAGCGTGATGGTCAGGGTATGGGTCACATCCTCGCTGGGCTTGACGGTGAGCTGGTATACCGGCGTGTTCTGGTAGGGCGAGGTGCTGCCGTTCCAGAAGTTGAAGGTGGGGTCGCTCGGGTCAAAGGTGAAGTCTTCGATGCTGACGACGCCGTTGTTCTGCACCAGCACCTGGGCCTGATCGCCCAGCGTCAGTGCAGTGTCTTCAAAACGGGCGCTGCGGTTGACGAAGGTCGGGGTGTAGGTGCCAGCCAGCGCGCCAACAGCGGTGGCGGCGGGGTTGGCCGGTTGCTCTACGCGCAGCTGGCCGAGGAAGGCCGGGATGTTGAATGGCCCGCTGGTATTGCTCAGATCACCCACGTTGATCTCGTTGAAATGCCCCACCTCGTTGTCGCTCAGGGCATAGTCGATGTTGCCGTCCTGCCAGATGATTTCCGGCAGATGCGGGCTGTCACCAAGAATGCGGTGGATGGGGTTGGTCAGGGTCTTGCCGTTGATGGTCAGGCTGTTGTCGGGACCCAGCACCACGCTGACGGCCTGATCTTCGCTGAAGGCGCAGACGCTGCCGCAGCCGGCCCCGCTGCCTTGCTTGAAGACCAGATCGAGACTGCCGACCAGCGCACTGTTCAGGGTGGCCGGCACGCTGCCGCCGCCATTTTGCGAACCGGGCGCTGCCGGCAGGCTGGCGCCGCCGAGCAGAGAGCTGACCAGTGTGTTGTAGTCGGTCAGGTTCGGGTTGTCGCTGATCGCCTGGGCCAGCGCTTCAAGCAACTGATCGTAGGGATCGCTGTTCGGGTCCGGGGTGAACGCGGTGCTGAACGGTGCCGTGGAGCCGGCGCTCCAGCTGGCTGGCAGCGTGTAGCCGGCAGCTTCCAGCAGCGTGCGCAGGGTATCGGCGGCGGCGCTGAGCTGAGCGCCCAGGGTTGCCAGGTCGGCGCTGCCGTCATCGGGGGCGCTGAACCAGTCTGTCAGGGTCTGCCCCGACAGGTCGTTGACCTGCAGCGCCAGCGCCAGGTCGGTGAGCGGGGTGATGTTGACGTTGCCGCTGGCGGTGGCCAGGCTGTAGAGCGTCACGCTGGGGGTGCCGCCGTTGATGCGCAGGGCACAGGGCAACGCCTGTGCATTGCTGATCTCGCCGCTCCAGCTGCCGTCGGTATCGGTGGTTACGGTGTCGGTGAACCCCGACCCGTCGGCGCAGACGGCGGTCACCGTGCCGCTGGCAATGGGCGCGCCGGTGGCTGCCGTGCCGCTGACGGTGGTACCTGCTGCGGCGCTGCCGCCATCACTGCCACCTCCACCACCGCCGCCAAGACAGGCACTCAACAGCGCGGCGCCAAGCAGGGTGCCCGGCAGTTTCAGGTAACTCCATGGATGATTGATCATGTCCCACTCCCTTTTCATGTACTTGTTCCGGTAGGCTAGCCATGGGCCTGCGCACCGGGCAGCCCGTAAACAGGGGGGGGAGGTGCGAACGCGAAGCGAGGGGTTATGGGCGACGATTTTGGCGACAACCTGCGGCTGCTGTGCAGCTACTACAAGTCCACTGCCGAGGTGTGTCGACGGCTGGGTATCAATCGACCGCAGTTCAATCGCTACCTGAACGGCGTCAATCGCCCCTCCGACAGCACCATGCGCCGGCTGTGCGACTTCTTTGGCGTTGAAGTACACGAGATACTGCTGCCGCATGGGCAGTTCCAGCGACTGATTCAGGTTCGTCCGCAGCCGGGAGAGCGACCAGCGCTGGCGACGCTACAGCCGGCTTCGCTTGAGCAGGACTACCTGGAGCGGCTAAACCGGGTCGGCCAACACGGTCTCGACAAGTATCTGGGTTACTACTTCGAGTATTACCTGTCGATGGCCTATCCAGGCAGCATTCTGCGCACCCTGGTATGCCTGGAAGAGCACGACGGCAAGACCTATTACCAGCGTACCGAGCGCATTCGCGAGCGGACGGGCAGCAAACCGTTTCACGGTGTTTACCGGGGCATGGTGCAGTTCCTGTCGGACCGTATCTTTCTCTCCGACTACGAAACCCTGACCAACTTCGAGATGACCCAGACGGTACTCTATCCCTCGTTCCGCAACCGGGTGGATCGCCTGACCGGTCTGCGCATCGGCGTATCCGGCAGTGGCGAGCGGGTGCCGTGCTGTACACGGGTGCTGTACGAGTACCTCGGGCGTGAGGTGGATCGGCAGCGGGTGCTGGCGCTGTGCGGGCTGTACGCCTGTGATGATCCGGCGCTGGACGCGGATATCCGCGCGGCGATCCGCAACGACATTGGCCCGGGAGAGTGGCACTTCCGGGCACGGTTTTAGATCGTCCGTTCGTCGCTCAGGTTGAGTGACCAGTCGCGGATTACGGCTGCTGTATCGCGCCCGCCCGCCAGCAGCCAGTGCAGTTTGCAGAACGCCGCTTCCGGTGTCATGTCACCGCCACTCAGCACACCCTGATCCTGCAGGCCCGCGCTCGCGGCGTAGGTGCCGGGGCTGATGCCGCCCTGCAGACACTGGGTTACGTTGACCACGACCTTGCCACGTGCGCCGGCGCGCTTGATAAAGGCATCGAACGCCGGATCGCGGCTGGGCACGTTGCCCGCGCCGAAACTCTGCAACACCACCGCCTTGCAGTTACTGTCGGCCAGAATCGCGTCGTACAGGGCTGGCGGCATCGATGGATGCAGGCAGAGCATGGCAACCGCACCCGGCTGGAAGTCGAGGGCGGCGGCTTCGCGCGGATGACGGCTGGCGATGGCTTCGCCAAGCAATCGCTCGGTATACAGCTGCGGGCGGATATTGAGTTCGGCCAGCGGCGCCGCGTTGGGGGTGTCGAAGGCGTGAAACTGCTGGCTGCTGACTTTGCGCAGGCGGCTGCCGTTGAGCAGTCGGTTGTTGAACACCAGGCTGACATTGCGCAGGCGCGGCCCGGCTGCCAATTGCAGCGCCGCCTGCAGATGCGCCACCGCGTCGCTGCGCGGCAGCCCGAGCGGCACCTGCGAGCCGGTGAACAGCACGTTGCGTTCGCTGGCGCCGAGCATGAACGCTAGGGCCGCAGCGCTGTAGGCCATGGTGTCGGTGCCGTGCAGAATGATGAAGCCGCGGTAGCGCTCCCAGTGTTCGGCCAGCAGCGCGGCGAGCTGCTGCCAGTGCGCCGGGGTGATGTTGGCGCTGTCGATCAGTGGGTCGATCTCCAGCAGGTCGAAGCCGGGCAACTGTTGCAGGCTGCTGCCCAACTGCTGCTCGATACGCTGGCGCAGACCGGGGGCCGGTGCCAGCCCATGCGGGCCGGGCACCATGCCGATGGTGCCGCCGGTGTGCAGGATCAGCACCTCGGCGGTCATGAGGCGGCCTTTTGCGGTGCCAGCATGGACTGCGGGCTCAGCAGGCGGTTGAGTTCCGATTCGCTCATCAGGTTCTCCTCGATGATCAGCGCCTTGACCGTACTGCCGGTCATCAGCGCCGTATGGGCGATGCGCGAGGCATTGCTGTAGCCGATGTGTGGCACCAGCGCGGTGATGATACCGATGCTGTTGTCGACGTGGGCAGCGCAGGCCTGTTCGTTGGCGATGATGCCACGAATGCAGCGATGTTCGAGCATCTGGCAGGCTTCCTTGAGCATCTTCAGCGAGTTGAGCAGGTTGTAGATGATCATGGGCTCCATCGCGTTGAGCTGCAGCTGCCCGGCCTCGGCGGCCAAGGTCACCGCCAGATCCGCAGCGATGACCTGATACGCAGTCTGGTTCATGGCTTCGGGAATCACCGGGTTGACCTTGCCCGGCATGATCGAGGAACCGGGCTGCATCGGCGGCAGCTGGATTTCACCGAGCCCTGTGCGCGGGCCGCTGGAGAGCAGGCGCAGGTCGTTGCTCATCTTGCTCAGCTTGATCGCCAGGCGCTTGAGGATACCGGAGAAGAACACGAAGGCGCCCATGTCGGACGTGGCCTCGACCAGGTTGCTGGCCGGCACCAGCGGCTTGCCGGAAATGGCCGCCAGGCGGGCGACGACCTTGGCCGAGTAGCCTTCGGGCGTGTTGATGCCGGTGCCGATGGCGGTGCCGCCCAGGTTGACTTCACACAGCAGCGCGCAGGCTTCGCGGATACGGTCCAGGTCTTCACCGAGGTTCACCGCAAAGGCGTCGAACTCCTGACCCAGGGTCATCGGCACGGCGTCCTGCAGCTGGGTGCGGCCCATCTTCAGGATATGCGCGAACTCCCGGCCCTTGTCTTCCAGCGCGGCCTTGAGCGAGGCCAGCGCCGGCACAAAGTTGTCGGCGGCAAACTGAATGCCGAGACAGGCGGCGGTCGGGTAGGCATCGTTGGTTGACTGCGAGCGGTTGACGTCGTCATTCGGATGCAGATAGCGGTACTCGCCACGACCGTGCCCGAGCTTGGCCAGTGCGACGTTGGCGATCACCTCGTTGGCGTTCATGTTGGTCGAGGTGCCGGCGCCGCCCTGAATGACGTCGACGATGAACTGGTCGTGATACAGACCGCTGGCGATGTCTTCGCAGGCGGAGACGATGGCGTCGGTCTTTTCCTGACTGAGCAGGCCGAAGTCGCGGTTGGTCAGCGCCGAGGCCTGTTTTACCTGCGCCAGTGCCTGAATCAGTTCCGGGAAGTGGGAAATCGGCACCCCGGTAATGGCAAAGTTGGCCGCCGCACGCAGGGTCTGGATGCCGTACCAGGCATCTTCGGGTACATCGAGATCACCAAGCAGATCGTGTTCTGAACGGGTATTCATGGGTGTGCTTCCAGAGGAAACGGAGCGCCGGGGATCCGGCGCTCGGGGCAGGGGTCAGTGGTTGTCTTTGCGCTGGCTGGCCGGCCAGGACTCGTGGTCCAGATCCAGGTCGGCGTACTCTTCAGCGTGGAAGGTCGGCGTCTTGTTGCCGCTCTTGAGCTGTCGGTCGTAGTCGGCGAGCACGCGCTTGCCGGTCTTGAACAGCAGGGTCAGGGCAACCAGGTTGACCAGTGCCAGCAGGCCCATGGTCAGGTCGGCGAAGCCGAATACGGTACCCAGATCCATGATCGCGCCCAGACAGCACAGGCAGATCACCACCACCCGAAAGCCGTTCATGACGAACTCGTTGCTGCGGCCGGTGGTCAGGTAGCTGACGCTGTTCTCACCGAGGTAGTAGTTGTAGAGCACGGTGCTGAAGCCGAACAGCAGCATGGCAATGCTGACGAACACACGGCCCCATTCGCCGATATGGGTTGCCAGCGAGGCCTGGGTCAAGGCCACGCCCTGACTGGCGTCGCCCAGCGTCGGGTCATAGGCGGTGCCCATCAGAATGATCAGCGCGGTGCAGGTGCACAGCACGATGGTGTCGATGAAGACCGAGAACGACTGCACCACACCCTGATTGGCCGGGTGCGGGACGAAGGCCACCGATGCCACGTTGGGCGCGCTGCCGAGGCCCGCTTCGTTGGAGAACAGGCCGCGCTTGACGCCCATCAGGATCGCCGCGCCGATACCGCCGCCAACCACCGGGCCGATGCCGAAGGCGCTCTCCACAATCAGCTTGAGGGTCGCGGGAATCTCGCTGAAGTTCAGACCGAGTACCACCACGGCGATCAGCAGGTAGCCGCCAGCCATGATCGGCACCAGCACTTCCGCGACCTGGGCGATACGTTTAACGCCGCCGAAGATGATCAGGCCGACCACCAGCGCCAGACCGATGCCGCTGTAGTACAGCGGAATGCTGAAGGCATCCTGCAGCGAGGTGGCGACCGCGTAGGATTGCAGGGCGATAAAGCCGATACCGAAGGTCACCAGCAGCAGCACCGAGTACACCACCGCCAGCCACTTCCAGTTGCGACCCAGGCCGCGCTCGATATAGTGCGCCGGGCCGCCACGGTAGGCGCCATCCGGCTCGGCGGTCTTGTACAGCTGGGCGAGGGTACATTCGATAAAGCTGGTCGCCATGCCCATCAGGCCGACAACCCACATCCAGAAGATCGCGCCGGGGCCGCCGAGGGTGATGGCCACTGCCACGCCGGCGATATTGCCGCCGCCGACCCGGCCGGCAACCGACAGAATCAGCGCTTGAAAGGAACTGAGGTGGCGTCCGTCCGCCTCGTGATGCTTAGCGGTGAGGATGCCGAACATCTTGCCGAAGTAACGAAACTGAACGAAGCGGGTGGCGATGGTGAACCAGACTCCGATGCCGACCAGCATGGCAATCAGAATCTTGCTCCACAGCAGGTCGCTGAGGGCGGATAGCATGATCTACTCCTTTCGGTGAGCCGAATTTTATTGTCGGTTGGGGAGGCTCATTGAAACGCGCGAGTGCGCGCTTGGGGAGTTTGTAAACTGATACGAAAAGACGCTATCTGATGCTTTTTTAGCATCAGATAGCGTCTGTTTTTCTGCGTCAGGCGATCTGTTCCAATGCCTCGTCGCGCAGCACCACCAGCGGCTGACCGGCCTGTACCCGGCCACCGGGCTGCTGCAGCACATGGGTTACCACACCCGCGCACGGCGCCTGCAGCGGAATCTCCATCTTCATCGATTCGAGAATCAGCAGGGTTTGCCCGGCCTTGACGGTATCACCGACCTTGACCTCGGCCTGCCACAGACTGCCGGACACCGGGCTGTCGACGCCGACGCTGTCCTCCGGCCAGCTGACATCCTCGTCGCTGCTTTCCAGCTCTTCGCTCTCGAAGTTGAACTGGCCGTTGGCGTGCCACTGGCGCAGTTCTTCGGCGAACGCAGCGTTGCGTTTTTGCTTGAAGGCGTCGATGTCATCGGCGTTGTCGGCAATAAAGGCCTCGTGCTCGGCGAGGCTGAACTGGCTTTCCTCGATGCGCAGCGGGTAGCGGCCCTGCGGGAAGTCGCGGCGAATCTGCTGCAGCTCCTCGTGGCTCACTTCGTAGAAACGGATCTGGTCGAAGAAGCGCAGCAGCCACGGTTTGCTGAACTCGCGGGTCTGGCGGTAGCGGTTCCACATCTGCAGGGTACGGCCGACGAACTGATAGCCGCCGGGGCCTTCCATACCGTAGACGCAGAGATAGGAGCCACCAATGCCGACCGAGTTTTCGGCGGTCCAGGTGCGCGCCGGGTTGTACTTGGTGGTCACCAGGCGGTGGCGCGGGTCGGTCGGTGTGGCCACCGGCGCGCCGAGGTAAACGTCGCCCAGGCCCATGACCAGATAGGACGCCTCGAACAACACCTTTTTGACGTCGTCGATGCTCTCCAGCCCGTTGATGCGGCGGATGAATTCCAGGTTGCTCGGGCACCAGGGCGCGTTCTTGCGCACCGACTGGGTGTATTTTTCGATCGCCAGCTGGCAGGCCTCGTCATCCCACGACAGCGGGATATGCACGATGCGCGAGGGTACGGCCAGTTCGTTGAGGCGTTCCGACAGCGCCTGCTCGGCCTTGAGCAGATGATCGAGCAGGGCGTCATGGCTCAATTGCTGGCTGTCGAAGTGCACCTGCAGTGAGCGGATGCCCGGTGTCAGTTCACGGAGACCCGCCACCGGGTTCTGCTGCAGCCACTGCATCAGCGCGTGGGCGCGGAAGCGCAGGCGGATATCCAGCATCTGCTCACCGTACTCGACCAGCAGGAAGTGGTCACCGGCAGCGCGGTAGACGATCTCGTCACCGAACTGCTCGGCGGGCAGGCGTTTGAGAATCGGTGTGTCTACCGCCACCGGTTGCCAGTCAACCGGCGTGGCGGCCAGCGCGTCGATCTCGCTTATCTGCGCCGCTTCCAGTGCGACCGCCTGTTCGATGCTGACCGGCACGAAGCGCACGGTGTCGCCGGCGCGCAGCTGGCCGAGCTTCCACAGGTCGGCGGTGATCACGGTCGCCGGGCAGACGAAGCCGCCCAGTGACGGGCCGTCCGGGCCGAGGATCACCGGCATGTCGCCGGTGAAATCGACGGTGCCGAAGGCGTAGGCGTTGTCGTGGATGTTGGACGGGTGCAGGCCGGCTTCGCCGCCGTCCTTGCGCGCCCACTCCGGTTTCGGGCCGATGAGACGGACGCCGGTGCGGCTGGAGTTGTAGTGAATCTCCCAGTCGGTGGCAAAGAAGCTGTCGATGTCCTTGCCGGTAAAGAAGTCCGGCGCGCCGTGCGGGCCGTAGATCACCCGCAGCTCCCACTGGTTGCCGATCGCCGGGCGCAGTTCGCTCGGTACCTCTGCCGCCGCGACCGGGCTGACTGCGGCACTCAGGTGCAGCACGTCACCGGTGCGCAGCGCGCGGCCGTTGTGGCCACCGAACTGGCCGAGGGTAAAGGTCGATTTTGATCCGAGATAGTCGGGGCATTGCAGGCCGCCGAGCACCGCCAGGTAGGCGCGCGCACCGGCTTCCTTGATGCGGCCGAGGGTCAGGGTCTGACCGGCGGCGACGTCGATCACCTGCCAAGCGGCAATCGGCTGATCATCCAGTTTGGCGTCGATTTCCGCACCGCTCAGCACGATCTGGCTGGCGCTGGCAAAGCGCAGGGTCGGACCCTGCAGGGTGATTTCCAGCCCGGCGGCGTCGGCCGGGTTGTTCAGCAGGCGGTTGCCGAGGCGGAAGGCGTAGCTGTCGAACGGGCCGGACGGCGGCACGCCGACATCCCAGCTGCCGGTGCGGCCCGGAAAGTCCTGAATGGTGGTCTGGGTGCCGCCGGCCAGTACGTCGATGCGCGCCGGCTGGAAGCGGAAGCTGTTGAGGTAGCGGGTGGTGACCTCGCCAGCCAGCAGCGCCGGGTCGCGGGTCAGCGCGCGCAGGTAGTCGAGGTTGGTTTCGCTGCCGTACAGGCGGGTGGCGTCCAGGGTGTCCTGCAGCTTGGTCAGCGCGGCGGCGCGGTCTTCGGCGTGGACGATGACCTTGGCCAGCATCGGGTCGAAGTAGGACGGTACTTCCAGCCCGGATTCGATCCAGTGGTCAATGCGGATGCCGTCACCGGACGGGAAGGCCACTTCGCTGAGCAGGCCGGCGAAGGGCTGGAAGTCGCGGAACGGGTCTTCGGCGTACAGACGCACCTGAATGGAATGGCCCTTGGGCACGAGGCTGGCGCGGCGAGCGTTCAGCTCCAGCTCTTCGCCGGCGGCCAGACGTACCATCCACTCGACCAAATCAACGCCGAACACCTCCTCGGTGACGCCATGCTCAACTTGCAGGCGGGTGTTTACTTCCAGGAAGTAGAACTGATGACTGTCGGCGTCGTAGATAAATTCGACGGTGCCGGCGTTGCGGTAGCTGACGCTGGACAGCAGCTTTTCAGCGGTGGCGTGCAGCTCGCTGCGTACCTCGTCGCTCAGGTTCGGTGCCGGGCACTCTTCCACTACCTTCTGGTTGCGGCGCTGGCTGGAGCAGTCGCGCTCACCGAGTGCCAGTGCGTTGCCCTTGCCGTCGGCAAACACCTGCACCTCGATATGCCGGGCGCGGGCGATGAATTTTTCCAGGAATACGCCATCGTCGGCAAAGTTGCTGGCGCCGAGGCGCTTGACGCTGTCGAAGGCGCCGATCAGTTCGTCTTCGCTGTGGCACAGCTGCATGCCGATACCGCCGCCACCGGCGGTGCTCTTGAGCATCACCGGATAGCCGATACGCGCGGCTGCTGCCTTGGCGGCAGCCAGATCGGTCAGCAGGTCGGTGCCCGGCAGCAGCGGCACATTGGCCTGCTCGGCCAGCTCGCGGGCGCGGTGCTTGAGACCAAAGGCCAGCATCTGTTCGGGTGTCGGGCCGATGAAGGCGACACCGGCGGCCTCACAGCGGCGCACGAAGTTGGCGTTCTCGCTGAGGAAGCCGTAACCGGGGTGGATGGCCTGGGCGCCCGTGTCGGCGGCGATGGCCAGCAGCTTGTCGACCTGCAGATAGGTATCGGCGGCGGCGCCTTCGCCGAGGCTGTAGGCCTCGTCAGCCAGCCGTACGTGCAGGCTGTCGGCGTCGCATTCGGCGTAGACGGCAACGGAGCCGACGCCGAGGGTGCGCAGGGTGCGGATGATACGGGTGGCGATGGCGCCACGGTTGGCGATCAGAACCTTGTTGAACATGTCGCTAGCCTTTGCCGGGCCGTCCCAGGCTGCTTTGTTTACGACAGTGGCCGTCCACTGAAGCTGTGATGTCTCGTTGTACGGGTTACTCAGACCAAACCAGCAACTCAACTGGCGTCGGGTTGTAACCGTTGCACGGGTTGTTTAGCTGCGGGCAGTTGGAAATCAGGATCACCACGTCCATCAGCGCGGTCAGCTCGACATACTTGCCGGCGCCGGAGATGCCGTCTTCAAAGGTCAGGCCGCCTTCGGCGGTGACCGGCACGTTCATAAAGAAGTTGATGTTGTGGGTGATGTCGCGCTTGCTGATGCCGTACTGCGGGTTCTCCGCTACGGCCAGCATCCAGCTGTCACGGCACGAGTGCATGCAGCGCTTTTCCAGGTCGTAGCGCACGGTGTTGCTTTCGCTGGCGCAGGCGCCGCCGAGGGTGTCGTGACGGCCACAGGTGTCGGCGACGATTTCCAGCATCGGGTTGTTCTCATTCGAGCGAATCACCGAACCGGCGGTCAGGTAGACGTTGCCCTGTTCGCGGATGGTGTCGGTGGCGCTGTAGCGCTCGACCGGGTTGGCGGCGCTGAAGAACAGGGTGTCGGCGGCCTGATTGCCTTCCAGGTCCAGCAGGCGCAGGGTCTGGCCGGCCTTGACGATGCCGATGTAGTAATCACCGGCGCCGATGGTGGTGCGCGAGGCGGCGTTCTCGGGGAGCAGGGAGCTGTGCTTGATCATGGTGTCCTCGCTTACTTGCCCAGGTGGTACAGGGCGTTGTTCTGGAAGCCGCGCTGGTTTTCCGGGCGGAAGTTGCGGCAGAAATCGTCATCACTGACCGGTGCGGCCTGGCTCAGCTCGATGCGCACCGGCGTGTAGGGGTAGCTTTCAGCGCTGCTGAGCGGGTGCGGGCAGGTATGCAGCAGCACCAGCGTGTCCATCTCGAAACGCAGGGCCACCTGACTGCCCGCCTTGCTGTGGCCTGAGACCAGTTGCATACGGCCTTCGTCGTCGGTGGCGACCTTGCTGAACAGGTTCAGGTTGGCGGCCATATCGGCGCGGCCCAGACCGTATTTGGCCAGCTCGACGAGGAAGGCGTCGTAGCCGTTCTGGTGCCATGCGTTGCGGGCGTTCTGGTAGTCACGCGCGCCCCAGCGTTCGGCCACCTGAGCGGCGTTGCTGTTGCCGCAAACGCTTTCGTGCCAGCCCAGATCGTCTTCGACGATGGAGGCGAAGATGCGGCCCATGTCGGAGTACAGGCAGTTGCCGCGGGTCAGTTTGAAGGTGTGCTGGCCCTTCAGGGTGTCTGGTGCGTTGTAGCGCTCCAGCAGGTTTTCCGGGTTGTAGAACAGCATGCCGACGTTGGCGTCGCCGACCAGGTCGGTCAGGCGCATCAGGGTGCCCTTGCGCACGCGCAGGGACCAGTGGCTGGCGCCGGGAATGTCGGTGGTATAGGTATTCAGCGTCATCTGCCTTGTCTCCGTGGTTCGGTGGCTCAGCTGGCGGCTTCGGCCAGCAGCGGGGCAATGGTTTGTGCGGTGGTTTGCGGCGCCGGCTGCCGGGCGCGGTGGTCGATCGGCAGGTCATAGGTGATGGTGGCGCCGTAGGCTTGCGGTGCGTGCGGGTCGTGGCGCAGCTTGTCGAACACCCACAGGCGGGTGCCGAGGTGAAAGCCTTCCTTGATGTCGTGGGTGACCATGAAGATGGTCAGCTTATGCTCCTGCCACAACCGCAGCACCAGCTCGTGCATGTCGGCGCGGATGCCCGGGTCGAGTGCGCCGAAGGGCTCGTCCAGCAGCAGAATGCGCGGCTTGCCGAGCAGAGCCTGAGCAATCGCCAGACGCTGTTTCATGCCGCCAGACAGCTCATGCGGGTACTTCTTCAGCGCGTGGCCAAGGCCGACTTCGGTGAGGATGGCTTCGGCGTCTTGCCGGGCCTGCTTGCGCTTGCTGCCGAACAGGTAACCGGTCAGCCCGCGTTGGGCAAAGCCGACCGCCGCCATGACGTTCTCCAGCACGGTCATGTGCGGGAACACCGAGTACTGCTGAAACACGATGCCGCGATCCGGGCCGGGTTCGGAGGCAATCGGCTTGCCGTCGAGCAGCAGCTCGCCGCTGGTGGGCGACTCGGTGCCCAGCAGCATTTTCAAAAAGGTGCTCTTGCCGCAGCCGGAGGCGCCGACCAGGGTGACGAACTCGCCTTCCTTCACGTTGATATTCAGGCGCTCCAGTACCACGTTGTCGCCGTAGCGCTTGCCGACGTTCTTGACTTCAATCATCAGTGGGCTCCTTGGGCGTTCCACGGGAACAGGCGGCGCGACAGGGTCGCCAGCAGCCAGTCGAAGAGGAAGGCCAGCAGGGTGATCCAGGCGACATACGGCAGGATCACGTCCATCGACATGTAGCGCCTGACCAGGAAGATGCGATAACCCAGACCGTCGGTGGCGGCGATGGCCTCGGCGGCGATCAGGAACAGCCAGCCCGCGCCCAGCGACAGACGCACGGCGTCGATCAGTTTCGGCATCAGTTGCGGCAGCAGCACGCGGACCATGATCTGGCTGGTGTTGGCGCCCAGAGTCTGCGCCTTGACCAGTTGCTCGCTGGGGATTTCCTGGGTGCGGCGCTGAAGGTCGCGGGCGATGAACGGGGTGATACCGATGGCGATCAGGATCACCTTGGAGGCTTCACCGAGGCCGAACAGAATGAACAGCACCGGCAGAATCGCCAGCGGCGGTATCAGCGACACCACCGTCAGCAGCGGGCTGACCCCGGCGTGTACCAGCGGCAGCGCGCCGGTAAACAGCCCCAGCGCCAGGCCGATGGCGGCGGCGATCAGCACGCCCAGCGCGAGGCGCTTGAGGCTGCTGGCGGTGTCCTGCCAGAACAGGTATTCGCCGGTGCGCTTGCTCGGCTCCAGGGCCATGCGGTCGATGGCCTCACCCATCTGGCTGAAGGCGGGCAGCAGCTTGTCGTTGGCGTTCTCGGCCAGCCGCGCGTCCGAGGCCACTACGTAGAGCAGGAGCAGCAGGGCGAACGGCAGCAAGCCGAGGAACAGTTTGCTGGCTGGTGGCGGAGTGAGGTTGATCAGTCGCTTCATATGCATCCCGCTGGGGCGCGCAGCCGCGCCCGGTGTGTTTCAGGGCTCAGAGCGCGCCGTCGGCAGCCATCTGCATGTAGGTCGGGTCAAAGCGCAGCTTCAGGTTGCCGCTGTCGCCGTAGTCGCCGGCGGGCATCTGCACGCCGATGAAACCGGCATCCGGTGCGCCGTCACCCAGCAGGCCGTGGTCGAAGGAGAACTCGGCGACGTACTGCATGGTTTGCTTGAGCTGCGCACTGTTGGTCAGCTCCAGTGCGGCGGCCGGTGTATAGAACATCTTGGTCGCGGCGAGCTGGGCTTCGTAACCGGCCAGATCGGTGCCGGAGGCTTCTGCCATGTAGCTGCGGGCGGCGACACCCTGCTCGCTGTCGCTGCTCATGGTCGCCATGATGTCGTACCAGGCGCCGGTCAGGGCCTTGCCCAGTTCAGGGTGCGCGCTGAGGGTATCGGTGTTGATCACCAGCAGGTCGATGATCTCGCCCGGAATCTGCGCCGAGTTGAACACCACGGTGCTGCTGGGTTGCTGGCTGATTTCGTTCAGCAGCGGGTTCCAGGTCGCGACCGAGGTGACGTCGTCGGTGCCGTAGATCGCGACCATGTCGGCGTCCGAGGTGTTGACCACCTGCACGTCGGCTTCGCTGAGACCTACCGAGTCCAGTGCGCGGGCCAGCAGATAGTGGGACACGCTCAGCTCGACCAGATTGACGTTCTGACCCTCGATGGCGGCCAGCTCGCTTTCACCCTTGAGCACGATGCCGTCGTTGCCGTTGGAGAAGTCGCCGACGATCAGTGCGGTGCTGTCGACGCCGCCAGCGGCCGGAATGGTCAGCGCGTCCATGTTGGTCATGGTGCAGGCGTCGAACTCGCCCACGGTGTACTGGTTGATGGACTCGATGTAATCGTTGATCTGCACGACCTCAATGTTGATGTCGTACTTGTCGGCCCATTTCTTGACGATGCCGCTTTCGCCGCCGTAGGCCCAGGGCATCCAGCCGGCGTAGATCGACCAGCAGACCTTGAAACTGTCTTGTGCCTGGGCGGTGGTGGATAGCAGCAGGGAGCTGAGCAGCAGGGCGGAAAATCGTTTCATCACAAACCTCTCAATCAATGTCACGTGGAGCACTCCTGGCAGTGTTGCCAATCGTCTCCCGGGCTTTTATCCCGCCGTGTAACCTTTGTCTGAAAGGTCGAGTGCTCTCGGACCAGTCACCGCGATTGCGGTCGGAACCCTAGCGCTCTATTTGCAAATTGTGTGTTGCGCAGTGGTACGGAGTGCGAACACCTGTTGCAAAGCAATTTGCAGACCAAGAGCGCAGAAGGCCGCAGTGACGCGGTCTGACGGTCGGCGCCTGGTGGCCGGTCGAAGGTGGTGCGCACTGGTATGGTGCGGTTCGGGTGGTAGGGGTGGTCTGCTTTGGTGCGCGTAGCGGCGGTTAGCGAGGGCGCAGGTCGAGCGTTTCAAGCATCAGCGGTTGGCCGAACAGGTAACCCTGGGCATAGTCCACGCCCAGCTCGGTCACCGTGTTGAGGGTGGCCTGGTTGCCGACGTATTCGGCGATGACCTTCTTGCGCAGGTAATGCCCCATCTCGGTGATGGATTTGACCAGTGCGAAGTCGACGTCGCTGTTGTTGATATCGCGCACGAAGTTGCCGTCGATCTTGATAAAGTCGACCGGCAGCTGCTTGAGGTAGGAGTAGGAGGACTGGCCGACGCCAAAGTCGTCCAGCGAAAAGCGACAGCCAATGCCACGCATCTCGCGAATAAAGTCGGCGGCATCGTCCAGGTTGGTGATGGCCACCGTCTCGGTGATCTCGAACACCAGCTTCTCGCGGGGCACCGGGTAGCGGACCATGGCGTCGAAGATGAAGTCCAGAAAGGTGTCGTCGTTCAGGCTCTGGCCCGACAGGTTGACGGAGAAACCGCCAAACAGCGGTAACTGCTCGGGATTTTCATGCATCCACAGCAGCACGTGCTCGATCACCCAGCGGTCCACAGCCGCCATGCGGTTGTACTCTTCGGCCACCTTGATGAACTCGGCGGGAGGCATGGCCTCGCCCTGTTCATCCAGCACGCTGAGCAGTATCTCGTAGTGGGGCAGGCTCTTGTTGCCGCCAATCGGGGTGATCTGCTGACAGCGCAGGGCCAGGTTGTCGTTGTCCAGAGCGCGATTGATGCGGGTGACCCAGACCATGACCTGATCCAGGGCCTCGAGCTGACGGTCGCCGGGGCGCACCATGAGCACGTCCTTGTAGCCTTTCTTCTTGGACAGACTGGCGGCGGCCTCGACCGAGCGCAGGCGCTCCATGGCCTGATTGCTGCCGCGGGCGATACCGGCGACGGCCAGGGCACTGGTAATGACAAAGCTGTGCTCTTCGTAATGAAAGCGCGCTTCCTCAATCACCGCCTTGAGCTGGCGGGCGCTGGCGTAGCCCTGGGTTTCCACTTCTTCGTCCAGCAGCAGGGCAAACTGGTCAGCCCCGAGCCGGCCAATCAGCGTGCCCGGGGGCAGGAAGTTGGCAAGTCGCCGTGATAGCTCGTTGAGGAACTGATCGCCGGCGTCGTAGCCGCAGGCGTTGTTGATCACCTTGAATTGCAGAATGTCGATGAACACCAGGCTGCAATGACTGGACTCCTCATCGGGCGCCGGTGAGGCGATCTGCTGTGCCAGGGCGCGGCAGAAGGCCTTGCGGTTAAGAAAGCCGGTGAGCGGGTCATGGCAGGAGTCGAACGCCAGCTTGTCATAGACTTTCTGCACTAGCGCATCCAGGCCTTGCTCTACGGCGGGCATTGCCGCTTCGCTGAGCAGGCTCAGGCGGCCGTCGCGCAGGGCCATGGCGATCTGCTTCTGCCCCAGATCCAGGCTGCGGGTGCCCTGGTGGTTGGCAAACACGAACAGGCCGTAATCGTCGGCTATCCAGACCAGCTGCAGCAGGGTGTCGGGTTGCCCCTCCTGGCTGTACTGGAACCACTGATTGCTGCGCAGAGCGCGGGCACGACGTATCCAGCGTTGCAGCGCCGGGGTGGGGTTGGCGGCCGGCGGCTGGTCATCGGCCAGCAGCGGCGGCACCTCGACGCTGACCAGTGGCACGCCGGCCGGGTCGCAGGCCAGCAGGCTGGCGACCTGCTTGAGTTGTTGTTGCGGGCTGAAATGCAGCGTAGGGATTTTCGCCAGTCCCTTTTCCACCACCTGCAACAGCTCGGCGTCGTCCAGCACCCGTTCCAGCGCAGTCAGATATTGCGGATCGCGATTGGCCGCGAGTTGCTCAATGACCTGCAGGGTCATCGACCAGCTGCGGCTGGCTACGCCTTCACGCAGGTAGCTCAGTAGCAGCAGGCTGCGCCAGCCGTGCTCCAGCAGGTCGGGCACCGCCTGCGGTACCGGCTTGGACAAAATGCGGCTCAGCTCCTGATGGATCTGCCGATTGGCATGGCGTAGCCGCTGTTTGCCGTCGCAGCTCTGGCGCAGCCGCAGCAGGTTGCGCTCGATCAGGCGCTTCTCGCGGGTTACCAGTTGGTCGAGTTGCGCCATGCCCTGGGTGAAGCCGGCGTTGCTGGAGCTGTCGCCGAGGATGCCGTTGATGGCCTCGAGAATGACCGGTGTGTTGGCCGCAAGGTTGCTGCTGCCCCGGTCGGCCAGCAGCGCGATATGGTTCAGTGCCTGCCGCGCCGGATGGCTGTCTTCGGCAAACAGGTCGGGGTTGTCCAGCAGGCTGCGCAACAACGGCACCTGCAGTTTGCGAAAGGCATCGGCCAGCTCACCGTCGATGCGCTCGCCCTGCATGATGTTGTCGAACAGGCTTTCTACCGTATCGGCGGCGTCCTGCTCCTGCTCTGACAGTAACTTGCCCAGCCCCTTGGCCTGTTGCAGCAATTGGCGTAGACCGCCGCTGCGCTGCAGACGGTCGCCGTTGGCCATGAGCTCCTGCTGCAGCTCGGCCAGTTGCGCCAGCGTTGCCTGCTGCTGCTCAGGCGAGTTGCTGGCGCCGGCGCGCTGGCCCTGGGCCTGACGGTGCAGGGCCATCAGCTGGCTGGCGGTGCCGTACGCTGTGGCCGCATTATTGCTGCGGCGCGCAGGCGCAGCAGCCTCGGGCTGCGTCCTGGGCGTTTGCTCGGCAGTCGCCGGCTGTGCTGTCTGGGGTGTATCGGGCTGGGCAGCGGCGGCGGGCCGCGCCTGATCGGCCAGATAGCGGGTCACGTCGATACCGGGCAGGATGTCGGCGTCGATAAACAGCTGGTTCAACTGCCGGTAGAGTGGCTCCAGCCCTCCAAGAACGGTCTGCTGCAATACGCCGTAGACGACTTCAAGCTGCGGGTTGCCCAGCTCCAGGTGACGAATTTGGTCGAAGAATCCGTTGCACAGCGCTGCCGGTGAAAAGGGGTTGGTATTGCGCTTGCCGCCGGGCCGGCCAAAGGCTGCGTCGATTCGAATCTGCAGCTCGATCAACTCGTTGCGCAGGCGTAGCTCAAAGCGCGAGATGATCACCCGCACCAGCAACCAGTCTTCAAAGTCGTTCTTGGTCACCAGCGCCAAGGGCGCGTTCTGTTGCGGGTCGGCAGGGGCCTCGGGTATCTCGCCCCGGCTGAGTGCCAGAGCATGGGTGACCAGGCTGCGACTCAGCGCCGTGAAGATACTCTGACGCTGCTGACGAAAGGCGCGCTGGGCAATCAGGAAGTGCTGTTGCGCCTCATTGGTCAGCTCCTTGTCGGCCGCCGCGAGCAGGGCGTGATCAAGCTGGTGGCAGAACCCGGAATAGTGCTGGTGCAGATATTGATGAATGCGGCTGCAGGCCGCCTGCATGAGGTGCTGCTTCTGCCGTGGTGACAACATCGGCTGACGACCTTGCAACGCGCCTGGGGAGGCGCCGTGGTCATCCTGCTGGGCGGCCTGCGCGGCGGTCAGGTGTTGCAGCACGTGATAGATCGCCGGGTCCGGGTGACGCAGGCTGAGGCCCACGTAGTGCTCGCCGATGTGCATCAGGGTGACAGGTAGATGCAGCGGCTGGCGGCCCTGCTGGAAGCTGACCGTAGCGGTGCCGTGCAAGCCGGGACGCAGTGACAGATGACGCAGCACACGCGTGGCCTCGGTTGGAGCAAAGGTCAGGCGCAGCCCGTTGCGGCTGTACTCACTGATGATGCAGCGGTGTGTGTCGCTATCCGTGATTGCCAGCACTGCCTCTACTGCACAGGCGTGACGTGGCTCTTTGCGTAGTTCCATGGTCCTGGCTCGAGATGACCGCGCATGCCGTATGTCGTGTTCGGGGCGTTGTCGCCTTCGCGTTGTTGGCCCTGTGAATAGAATAACGGCTCAATGCCTGTTGCGTCTCGCCTTGGCAAAAAAAGGTGCGCCGCACAGACTCTGTCAGTCTAAGGGCTGGCCAGCCAAAAGTCTGCCCGCCTTCGGTGCGTGTGCCGGGCCGCTTGCACCGTGGTTACTCTTCCTCCGCTGGCGATTGGCTGGTTGGCAGCACGCGTTGCAAATAAAAACAATGACTTGAAAGAACTGGCACAGGGCTTGCTTTGGGTCTTGCGTCAGCGAGCCCAACGGCGGGCCGCGATCACAGGTTTTCGGACAAAGGCGTCCACCCACATGTCTGCGTGCAGCAGCCATGGCGGTGGGCGCTTTTTTTTGTGCTTTTTTCGGGGAGGGGCGGAGATGCAGAGACAGAACGAGTGGGGCGCGCAGACAACCGCAGCCTTGCTGATGGGCGTTGCGCTGGCGCTGGGCGGCGGCCTGGCCCAGGCCGAGGTCAGCTCCATCAGTGAGGCGGTAACCGGCGGCAAGGCGGGGCTGGATCTGCGCTATCGCTATGAGTACGTGGATCAGGACGGCATCGACAAGAGTGCCGGAGCATCGACACTGCGCACCCGAATCAATTTTGCGACTGCGGCGTATCGCGGCTTTGGCGCCTTTGTCGAGGCGGACGACGTTACCGTGATCGGCAGCGAGCGCTACAATAACGCCACCGGCCTGCCGAGCGCCAAGACCCAGTATCCGGTTGTTGCTGACCCGGACGGCACCGAGCTCAATCAGGCCTGGTTGAGCTACACCGGTCTTGATGCCACCACCCTGAAGTTTGGTCGCCAGCGCCTCATCTACGACAACGCGCGTTTTATCGGTAACGTCGGCTGGCGTCAGAACGAGCAGACTTACGACGGTTTCAGCCTGAGCAATAGCAGCCTGAGTCACACCACGCTCAATTACGCCTACGTCTACAACGTCAACCGTATCTTTGGCGAAGACTCGCCCAACGGCGATCTGGATACCCGTGCACACTTTGTCAATCTGGCCTATGACGGCTTTGCCTCGGCGCGCCTGGTGGGTTACGGCTACTTCCTCGATCTGCAGGACGCGCCAGCGGCCTCCAACAAGACGTTGGGTGTGCGCCTGACGGGTGCGCCGGCCGTTGTCTCAGGCCTGAGCCTGAGTTACGCGCTGGAATATGCGCGCCAGAGTGATTACGCCGACGGCGCCAACATCGGTGCCGACTACTGGCTCGGTGAGCTGGGCCTGAAACGGGGCGGCTGGCAGCTGACCGGCGGCTATGAGCTGCTGGGCGCCGACGACTCGGCCTTCAGCACGCCGCTGGCCACCGGTCACGCCTTCAACGGCTGGGCGGACAAGTTTCTTGCTACACCAGCAGACGGCCTTGAGGACCGCTACCTGCGCCTGGATGGCAGCCTCGCCGACTTCAAACTGAGCGCTCGCTATCACGATTTTTCCGCCGACCGTGGCAGCGCCGATTACGGCAGCGAAGTGGATCTGCAGGCCGCTCGTAGCTTTGGCGACGTGACGCTGCTGGCCAAGTACGCCAGCTACAACGCCGACGACTTTGCCACCGATACCGACAAGTTCTGGCTGATGGCGCAGGTCGCCTTCTGAGCCGCGATGCCTTTGATCACTGTTTAACGGAGCACAACCATGAACACGTTTAAGCGCAAATCCCTTGTTGCCACCCTGTCGCTCGCTGTGTCGCTGGGTCTCGGCAGTCTGCTCTCGACCTCGGTGCAGGCGGTTGAGGATCTGGAGAAGGAAGACCTGAAGTTCGGCTTTATCAAACTGACCGACATGGCACCGCTGGCGATTGCCTACGAGAAGGGCTTTTTCGAGGACGAAGGGCTGTATGTCACTCTCGAAGCCCAGGCCAACTGGAAGGTGCTGCTGGACCGGGTAATCGACGGCCAGCTGGATGGGGCGCACATGCTGGCCGGCCAGCCGCTGGGCGCGACCATTGGCTTTGGCACCCAGGCCGACATCATCACCGCCTTCTCGATGGACCTCAACGGCAACGGGATTACCGTGTCCAACGACGTCTGGCAGGAGATGAAAAAACACATCCCGCTGGATGCGGACGGCAAGCCGCAGCACCCGATCAGCGCCGCGGCACTCAAGCCGGTGATCGAGCAGTACCGCGCGGACGGCAAGCCGTTCAACATGGGCATGGTATTCCCGGTGTCCACCCACAACTACGAGCTGCGCTACTGGTTGGCGGCGGGCGGCATTCACCCGGGCTATTACGCTCCGCACAAGGGCGATACGTCGGGGCAGATCGACGCCCAGGCGCTGCTCTCGGTTACCCCGCCGCCGCAGATGCCGGCCACGCTGGAGGCCGGCACCATTTATGGCTACTGCGTGGGCGAGCCGTGGAATCAGCAGGCGGTGTTCAAGGGCATTGGCGTGCCGGTGATCACCGACTACGAGATATGGAAGAACAACCCCGAGAAGGTATTCGGCGTCAGCCAGGCCTGGGCGGATGAAAACCCCAACACCCATATTGCCGTGGTCAAGGCACTGATCCGCGCAGCCGCCTGGCTGGACGCGGACAACAACGCCAATCGTGGCGAGGCGGTAGAGATCCTCTCGCAGCCGGCTTACGTGGGCGCCGATGCCGAGGTGATCGCCAACTCGATGACCGGCACCTTCGAGTACGAGAAAGGTGACGTGCGCGAAGTGCCCGACTTCAACGTGTTCTTCCGCTACAACGCGACCTATCCCTACTACTCCGACGCCATCTGGTATCTGACCCAGATGCGTCGCTGGGGGCAGATCGGTCAGGCGCAGCCGGACAGCTGGTACATGGATGTCGCCAAGAAGGTCTACCGCCCGGACATCTACGCCCAGGCGGCGCAGGAACTGATCGACGAGGGCACATTGCCGGCAGAGGCCTTCCCCGACTTTGCCAGCGAGACCGGCTTCAAGCCGGCGACCAGTGAATTTATCGATGGCGTGACCTACGACGGCAGCCAGCCCAACGCCTATCTGCAGCAGTTCGAGATTGGCCTCAAGGGCGATACCCAACTGTAACCCCCAACAGCGTCCTGGCCCTGGCGGCCGGGACATCCATCCCGTGATGGCGGAGGTAAAAGGCTATGAGCAACAAGCTGATCAACTATCTGGAAACCGCTGGCCTGAACTGGGCCGTGCCCGTGGTGCGGCTATGTCGTGGTGAGGATGCCCGCGAGCAGGCCAGTGAACTCTTTACCAAGGTCGGTTTGCCGCTGATCGCCGTGCTGGTGTTCCTGCTGGTCTGGTCGGTTGGCGCCTCTCAGGTCAAGACCAGCCTGGGCGTGCTACCCGGCCCGGCGGCGGTGTGGCACCAGGCGGTCAATCTCTACGATGAGCATCAGGCACAACGGGAGAAGGCCGACGCCTTCTATCAGCGCCAGGAGGAGCGCAACGCAGCCAAGCTGGAGCGCAACCCCGATGCCGAGATCAAGTGGCGCGATTACACCGGCAAGCCGACCTTTTTCGACCAGATCGGCACCAGCCTGCTGACCGTGTTTACCGGGTTTGTGCTGGCCAGTCTGATCGCTATCCCGGTGGGTGTTGCCTGCGGTCTCAGCCCGAAACTCTACGGCGCCATCAGTCCGCTGGTGCAGATATTCAAGCCGGTGTCGCCGCTGGCCTGGTTGCCGATTGTCACTATGGTGGTCAGCGCCGTGTATATCTCCGACGACCCGCTGTTTCAGAAGTCGTTTATTACCTCGGCGGTCACTGTGACCCTCTGCTCCCTCTGGCCGACGCTGATCAACACCGCCGTGGCGGTGGCCTCCATCGACAAGGACTGGATCAACGTTGGCCGCGTGATTCGTCTGAACTGGCGCACCCAGGTCTTCAAGATCGCCATTCCGGCGGCGCTGCCGATGATCTTCACCGGCCTGCGTCTGTCGCTCGGGGTGGGCTGGATGGTGCTGATTGCCGCCGAGATGCTGGCGCAGAACCCGGGCCTGGGCAAGTTCGTCTGGGATGAGTTCCAGAACGGCAGCTCCGACTCCCTCGGCCGCATCATGGTGGCAGTCATCACGATCGGCATCATCGGTTTTCTGCTCGACTGGCTGATGGTCACGCTGCAGAGCCTGCTGTCCCACCAGAAGCCCGCGGGCCATTGATCAGGAGAGAATCCCATGTCTGTTATCGCCATGCGTAAAGAACACCTGCACGAGTTGCCGGCCGAGACCGCCGGTGAAGCACCGAGCCGCCCGCGCGCCTTCCTTGATCTGTCCGGCGTATCTATCGACTTTCCGACGCGCAAGGGACCGTTTCGCGCCCTCAACAACGTCAGCCTGAAGATCGCCAAAGGCGAGTTTGTTTCCATCATCGGGCACTCCGGTTGCGGCAAATCGACGGTGCTGAACATTGTCGCCGGCCTGTATCAGGCCACCGAAGGCGGCGCCATTCTCAATGGCCGCGAGGTGAATCAGCCGGGACCAGAACGCGCGGTGGTATTTCAGAACCACGCATTGTTGCCTTGGCTGACCTGCTATCAGAACGTGGAACTGGCAGTAAAGACCGTGTTCAAGGGCCGCAAGAACAAGCGGGAGATGCGCGAGTGGATCGAGCACAACCTCAAACTGGTGCACATGGATCACGCCATGCACAAGTATCCCGCCGAGATTTCCGGCGGGATGAAGCAACGGGTAGGGATAGCAAGGGCGTTGGCAATGGAGCCCTCAGTGCTGCTCATGGATGAGCCCTTCGGGGCGCTGGACGCGCTGACCCGAGCGCACTTGCAGGACTCGGTCATGGAGATTCAGGCCGATCTGAACAACACGGTGATCATGGTGACCCACGATGTCGACGAAGCGGTGCTGCTGTCAGACAAGATCGTGATGATGACCAACGGGCCGGCGGCGACTGTGGGAGAGGTGCTGGAGGTGGACCTGGCGCGGCCGCGGGACCGGCTGGCGCTGGCCAGTGACGAGCGCTACAACCACTTCCGCTCGCAGGTGCTGAGTTTTCTGTACGAGCGTCAGCGGCGCCCGGTGGAGTAATCTGCACCACCTGAAACGACAAAGGGCCCTGTGTGGGCCCTTTGTCGTTGTTGCCTCAGGGTTAGCGCCCGTTGACCACTTCGAAGTTGACCGGAATGGTCAGCGCCAGTTGTTGCTCCAGCATGTCATCCGGGAACGGCGGGAAGGGCGATGCCTTCTCCAACATCTGGATAACGGCGCGGTCCAGTCGGGCGTAGCCCGAGCTGCGCTTGATTTCTGCACCGGTTACGCTGCCATCGCGATGGATGACAAAGCTCAGCGTGGCAACGCCCTCTTCACGGCGCCGGCGCGAGGCCTGCGGATATCGCTTGTGGCGCGCCAGCTGGGCGGCGATCTTTGACTTGTAGTCGGTCGAGGCGCCGCCGGCTCCGCCGGTGGTGGTCGCACTACCCACACCGCTGGAACGGCTCAGCTGCGCGCGATTGTCCGACTGCCCAGGCTCGACAGCTTCGTTGGTCGAGGGTTGCTCGGGTGCCGGTTCCGGGTCCTCCTCACGCGGCGGCTCCGGCTTGGGCTTGGGCTTTTCACGCACCTGCGCCTGGGCCTGTTGGCGCGGTGGCTCCGGTGGCGGCGGTGGGGGCGGCGGCGGTGGCGGTGTCGGCTTGGGCGGCGCGACTTCTTCCGGCTGCTCGGTTTCTTCGGCCTCACCGAGATCGCCGAGCATACCCAGGTCGATCTCCACGCCCAGCACACCCTCGGCGGCCGCTGTAGCGGCTGGCGGGTTGAAGGCAATATACGCGAAGACTCCCAGGTGCACGGCCAGGGCAATCGCCAAGGCGATCAACCAGTGTTGAGGACGAATCATGGCTGTTCCTCACCGGGCTGCGTCAGCAGGGTGATACGGCGGAAGCCGGCGGCCTTGATACGCTGCATCAGTGCCTGCAGGGCTTCGACGGGAACGTCACCGTCAGCCTTGATGGCCAGGCTGAAGCTGTCCGGGTTCTCGACCTGTTCGAAGGCGGCGATCAGCGGCGCGTCCAGATCCTCCAGGGCGATCTGCTCATCGTTCAGCCACAGCTGCTTGTCGGCATCGAGCAGGATCTGCAGCGCCTCGTCATCGACATAGGCTTCGCTGATGGACTCGGGCGGAGAAACGAACGCAGCGTCTGACTTGCTGATCTGACCGGCGACCATAAAGAAGATCAGCATCAGAAACACGATGTTGATCAGCGGGATCAGCGCATCGTCACCGTTATCCTTGCGGTGGGTGTTTTCGGCAACCAGCTTCACGGCAATACTCCGGTCATGGATACCTTCTGGGCACCGGCACGATGCAGCTGATCCAGCAGGCTCACCAGAGTCTGGGTCTTGACCTCGGGCGCTGCCTCAACGGCGTAGACCGCTTCAGGTGCTGCTGCCACCAAAGTGCGCAGACCGTCCAGGTCAGTCAGCTGGTAGGTCTTGCCATCATGGGTCACGCGGCCGGCGTCAGACTCCACCCGCACGATTTCAATCTCATCGGGCTTGTTCTCGGTCTGGTTCGCCGAGGACAGGGAAATCTGCCGCCAGTGCATGAAGTTGGACGAGAGCATGAAGAACAGCAGCAGAATGAACACCACATCAATCAAGGGTGTCAGGCTGATGCCGCGTCGCTTCTTGCCCGGAAAGGCCTCAAGCTGCATTGACCACCTTCCCGCTCGCGCTGGACTGCGCCTTGGGCTGGTGGGTAAAGACCTGGGTGACCGCGTCGTTGATGCTGGCCGCAACACGCTCAACGCGGCGCTCAAGCCAGCTGTGTACGGCAACGGTCGGAATCGCCACGGCCAGACCCACTGCCGTGGTCAGCAGCGCCTGCCAGATACCGCCAGACAGAACCGAGGGGTCAACACGGCTACCGGCTGCTTCCATGTTCTGGAACGCGACGATCATGCCCAGTACGGTACCCAGCAGACCCAGCAGCGGAGCCAGGTTGGCGATGACTTCCAGCGGGCGCAGCAGCATTTTCAGCTGGTTCAGACGGAAGGTAGCAACGCGTTCCAGCTCTTCACGCAGCAGGGCCAGGTCGGTGCCGTTGCGCTTGCCGCGCATGGCCAGCAGCAGCACCGAGGGGACGGTCTGGCGGGTGTTCAGTTGTGCGATAGCATCGTCTGTATGGCCCTGGTGCCAGAGCGCCAGGCTGCGACGGACCGCGCGGGTGCCCTCGGGAGCGGGTAGGTAGAATTGCCACAGCTTGATCAACAGGATGGTCAGGGCGACCACCGACATACCCAGCAGAATCCAGACCACCGGACCACCGACGACCAGCCAGTCCTGCAGGGTTTCGGCCAGCGAGCGGGCTGTCTCGGCATTGTCAACTGCAGCGGCCATACTGGGGTCCAGGGGGGCACCGGTCAGAGCATCGGTGGCACCGGTCAGATCACCGCCGGGCAGGGAGCCCTCAGCGCCCGGAGTACCTTGGGTTGCCGCGTCTACCGGGGTACCGGAAGCGTCCGTCGCCGTGGTCTCAGGGGTGGTGGAGGTGGTTTCGGTTGCGTCTGGAGCGGCGGCTTCGGTGGTCACAATGGCCTCCAAGAGGGAAAATTAAGGCGCAAATGATATGGGTTCTCATTTCTTGGTGCAAGTGCTTGTGACCGGATGTTGCCAATCGAGGGAATTTGATCTGACCAACGGAGTCAACAGAGAAATTAACGCCCCCAGGGAGGCACTGATCAATTGCACATGCCCTCTGCGAGTGCTCAAGCTGGGCCGCACTCTGCGTTGTGATTTCTCGACAGGTCCCGACATGCCTTCGAAATCACGCCTTGATTGCAGCCCAGCCTGAACGCCAGAGGGCATGCGGAATTAATCAGTGCCTCCCTATTGACCGCCGGATCGCTTGGTTTTAAGGTTCGCTCCGAACGTTGAGGCTGGCACGATCCATACGGCTCAAGTACTGACGACGAGACAGCAAGACTGCCTTTTATAGACAGACTTATTGCTTTCGGCGCACGCCTTGGGAAGTAGGCGAACCAAAGTGGGGATACTGATCAGACGTTCGCACCCCCGGGTTGTGTGTTGGCTGAAAACGTTCAGAGTCGCTTCCGTCGGAAGGCGTACTGCAGGTTCCTGCTCAGGCGAGCGGAGGGCACGCGTGCACCTCTGCCCTGCATATCTGATCCTCTATTCGTCCTCACACGGTCCGTCACCAGAACTTAATGCTTTGGAGCCGACGCCATGTCCATCAAACTGGAAGACTATTTCGACCGCGACACTTTCGGTCGCATCAAGGCCTGTGCCGATCAACACGAAACCCCCTTTCTCGTGGTTGACCTGAAAACCATCGATCGTGCCTACGACGACCTGGTCGACGGCTTTCCCTTCGCCAAGGTCTATTATGCAGTCAAAGCCAACCCGGCCAATGAAGTGCTCTCGCTGCTGCGCGACAAGGGCTCCAACTTCGACATCGCCTCCATCTATGAGCTGGAGAAAGTACTGGCGCTGGGCGTCAAGCCCGAGCAGATCAGCTTCGGCAATACCATCAAGAAAGCCCGTCACATCCGTGCCTTCTATGAAAAGGGCGTGCGCCTGTACGCCACCGACTCCGAAGCCGACCTGCGCAATATCGCCAAGGCCGCCCCTGGCTCCAAGGTATATGTCCGCATTTTGACCGAAGGCTCGACCACCGCCGACTGGCCGCTGTCGCGCAAGTTCGGCTGCCAGACCGATATGGCGATGGACCTGCTGGTGCTGGCCCGTGAGCTGGGCCTGGAGCCCTACGGCATCTCCTTCCACGTCGGCTCGCAGCAACGCGATATCGGCGCCTGGGATGCTGCCATCGCCAAGGTCAAGGTGATCTTCGAGCGTCTGAAGGAAGAAGACAACATCACCCTGAAGATGATCAACATGGGTGGCGGCTTCCCGGCCAACTACATCACCAAGACCAACACCCTGCAGACCTACGCGGAAGAAATCACCCGCTTCCTGCAGGAAGACTTTGGTGACGAACTGCCGGAAATCATCCTCGAACCGGGCCGCTCGCTGATTGCCAACGCCGGGATTCTGGTCAGCGAAGTCGTGCTGGTGTCGCGCAAGTCGCACACCGCACTGGAGCGCTGGGTCTACACCGACGTAGGCAAGTTCTCCGGCCTGATCGAAACCATGGACGAATCCATCAAGTTCCCGCTGTGGACCGAAAAGCAGGGTGAACTGGAAGAAGCCGTCATCGCCGGCCCGACCTGTGATAGTGCCGACATCATGTACGAACACTACAAATACGGCCTGCCGCTGAACCTGGCCATCGGCGACCGCCTCTACTGGCTGTCCACCGGTGCCTACACCACCAGCTACAGCGCCATCGAGTTCAACGGCTTCCCGCCGCTGGAAGCGTTTTACGTCTAAAGCGCGTAGCGCTTTAGACAGCCGCAAGCTGTAAGCTTCAAGCTGCAAGTGAAAACCCCGCGTCGGTAACGGCGCGGGGTTTTTGTTTATGGGCATGGGTCGCAGTTTCAATGTGCCATCAGCTGGAATGGTGGGCAGCGGGTCACTGGTTGCTCTCTGGTTTGTTACAGTCCGGGCAGGACACACAAACCGCATATAGGGAGCCGTATGCTTGAGATCGCGTTTTGGGGGCTGGTCGGACTGGTGCTGATTGGGCCGTTGTTTATGAACATCGTCGGACCCTTCATCGTCTGGCGCACCCAGAGAATACCCACCATCGTCCAGTTTGAATTGGTCAGCGACGAAGACTTTTTCGAGCGTTGCACCGAAGGCGTTCCCTATTTTGACGAGCAGATGATAGATGCCGGATTCGTTGTGGTAGGTAACTCGTCGCTGCACGATAGCCACACCGATACCTGGTTTCGCGTCTACTGGCACGCGCAATTGAAGCTGGCCGGGACTGTGGTCGGCATCAGCGCAACCAATCAGCCGGATCTCACCTACTGCGAGTTCTCGCAGAAATTCTCCGACGGCCGCTGGCTGAACGTCTCCAATAGCAACCGCCCGGAAGCCTATCCGGCGCTACCGATCAAGCAGAGTTTTCAGTTCCCGGAGGTGCAGGTCGTTGAGCAATTGCTGTCGTTGCACGCGCAGCTGCGGCAGCGCCTCAAGGGTGGCCTGCAGCCAGTCGACTACCAGGCGGAGCAAGGCTTCGCCGAAATCACCGCCTTCCTGCGCGAAGAGTCTGATGCGCTGTTGGATAAGGGCCTGGTCAAACCCGAAATCGATGCCGACGGCAAGCGGTCACTCACCTTGTACGGGGCCTTTGTGATGACGTGGCGCTCGGTGTGGCCGGGGAGAGCGATTGTGGCAGCGTTGAAGCGGCGAGGTGCCAGGCGGGCTGTGGCGCGTGGCTAATGATGGTTGTGTTTCAAAGCGGTTCACCTACGAAGCAATGTTCGCGATGCCACGCTAGGAGGGTCGCGTCGGGTGAGAACTTACTTGGAAGCTGCAAGACCGCCCCTTGGTGGGCGAAAAAGGTAGCGGCCATATACGCATTGCGTTGTTGGTCACGCAGTTCATTCGATAGCAGTAGTCGGTAGTCGTCGGAGAACGTGATAAGACCGCTGTCGAAAGCCTTGTCAAACATCAGGCTTAAGCACAGCCCGTTACTTGGGTTTAGCCGGTTTTGGATGTCGATGCGCCATGGGCGAATATGACTGGCGATCAGGAATCGGTCATCACTCAGTCCTGTGATACAGCAGCTATTGTTGTAGGCCGATAGAACTGCTGCACGAAATAGCTGTTGGCCCTTGCGGACTTTGGTTCTAGCGAAATGATCAGACTCTTGATAAGAGGCTGGTTCTTCAGGCTCTTTGGTTGTCTCTGTACCAAGCGCAGAAGCCAGGGCTTGTTCTGCTAGTGGCATTAGCGTGGATGTGTCACTGGTAAAGGTTTGCCACATCTGACGATCAAGCTCTGACGCGCCAGGTAGGCCCTTTCGGCCAGTGCCGGTTATTTGGGGGTCGAGACTAGCAAGATTGCTCAGCTTCATTGCCAGCGAGTCCGGCGTGCGTTGCAACGACTTGGCGGCCTGAATAATCAGCGGCTGGCGACGGTGAAACTGGCCAAATGGCAGTTGGCAATACAAGCCGAGCGCGACGAGCAACTCGTCCTGAGTCCAGCGCTTTGCCATACAACCTCCTTGTGTGTGGGTAGTGAGCATCCTACCGCAATACAAACAAAAAGCCCGCCCCTGAACCCAGGGGCGGGCTTTTTAACATCGGGCAGTGCTGTTGCTTCTAGCTTGCAGCTTGAGGCTTAAAGCTTGCCGCTCCAGAAGTAGCCGTCAGGCAAACTTCTGGATGTTGGCCATCAGCTCGCGCAGTGCTTCGATGTTGTCTTTCGGGTGGACGGCGCCTTCGAAGCTGCACAGCTGCTCGAAGTTGGCGGCGACGTCTTCCGGGGTGAAGCCTTCGTCGGGGTTGAAGCCAATACCCAGGGAGCGCTCCCAGCGTACCTTGCCCATCCAGCCGCCGCCGACTTCGAACAGGCTGCCGGTTTCCTTGCACTCTTCGGAGCACAGGTAGGCAACCAGCGGGCTGACCAGTTCAGGCTTCAGCTTTTCGAATGCGCCTTCCGGGAACAGACCTTCGGTCATGCGAGTGCCGCCAGTCGGGGCAATGGCGTTGACGAAGATGTTGTTCTTGCGGCCTTCGATAGCCAGGGTACGGGTGAAGCCGTACAGGCCCAGCTTGGCCATGCCGTAGTTGGCCTGACCGAAGTTGCCGTAGATGCCGGAGGTGGACGAGGTGAAGATAATGCGACCGAAGTTGTTGTTCTTCATGTGGTCCCAGGCGGCCTTGGTAGTCTTGTAGGCGCCTTCGACGTGGACTTTGTAGATCAGGTCCCAGTCGGCATCGGTCATCTTGGCGAAGCTCTTGTCGCGCAGGATGCCGGCGTTGTTGACGACGATGTCGATGCGACCGAAGTTGTCCATCGCGCACTCGACGATGCGATCACCGTTGATGACGTTGTCCGGGTTGGCGATGGCGGTACCGCCAGCGGCTTTGATTTCTTCGACAACCTTGAGCGCGGCTTCGCTGTTGGCGCCTTCGCCGTTGGTGCTGCCACCGAGGTCGTTGACGACGACTTTGGCGCCGTGTTTCGCGAACAGCAGGGCGTGGGCGCGGCCAATACCGCCGCCAGCACCGGTTACGATGACGACTTTGTCGTCAAAACGGATATCGCTCATGGGTTGTCCCCTTGGTTTGTGCGGGTTGAAAAAGGCAGCCAGTGTCGAACAGTTGTTTGAACATGGCAAGGGGTGGGGCAGTGGTGAATAGTGGCTTATAAATGGGGCTGGCGGCGGTGTTGGGTGTATTGCAGGGGCAGCGGCCACGACATGTCGTGGCCCTACGGTGGAAGGTGGTGATGTTTGTCGTGGGCGCGGGCCAAGTGACGTATCACCGTATACGGTATGCCAGGAACCTATTTAGAGGGCTGCGTTAGCTGGTTGGGTGGGCCACCTGCCCCCGCCTGCGCAGGACCACGGCATGCCGTGGCCGGATTGCGCACGGTGGTGGAGTCAGACGGTCAGATAGCGCTGGATCAGATCGTCGTTCAGCTCAGTCATCGGGCCGTTGGCGACCATGCGCCCGCGTTCCATGATGAAGAAGCTTTCTGCCGCCCGGCGGGCGAACGGCAGCTTCTGCTCGACCAGCAGCACGGTCAGCCCCAGCTCGGTGTTGAGTTTGCGGATCACGTCGCTGATGTCGCGCACGATGTTGGGCTGAATGCCCTCGGTCGGCTCATCGAGAATCAGCAGCTTGGGGTCGAGCACCAGCGCCCGGCCAATCGCCAGTTGCTGTTGCTGACCACCGGACAGGTCGCCGCCACGGCGGTGTTTCATTTCCTTGAGCACCGGGAACAGCTCGTAGATGTGCGCGGGAATCTGCCGGGCGCGGTCGGGGCGGGCACCGAGGGAGATTTTCAGGTTCTCTTCCACCGTCAGCAGCGGAAAGATTTCCCGCCCCTGCGGCACATAGCCGATCCCGGAGCGGGCGCGGTTTTCAGTCGAGAGCTTGGTGATGTCGCGGCCCATCAGGCTGATCTGCCCGCTTTTCACCGGCAGCAGGCCGGTGATGCATTTGAGCAGGGTGGTCTTGCCCACGCCGTTGCGGCCGAGCAGGCAGCTGCAGCTGCCTTCTTTCAGCTCGAGGTCGAGATCCCAGAGGATGTGGCTCTGGTTGTAGAACTGGTTGATGCCTTGAATGCTGAGCATGGTCATTCCCCCAAATAGACTTCGACCACACGCGGGTCATTCTGCACCTGATCCATGGTGCCTTCTGCCAGCACCGAGCCCTGGTGCAGCACGGTGACCTTGCGGGCGATGGAGCGCACGAACGCCATGTCGTGCTCGACCACGATGACCGAGTGACGGCCGGCTAGCGAGGTCAGCAGTTCGGCGGTGTGTTCGACCTCTTCACCGGTCATGCCGGCGACCGGTTCATCAACCAGCAGCACGCGCGGGTTCTGCATCAGCAACATGCCGATCTCCAGCCACTGCTTCTGGCCGTGAGACAGGGCGCCGGCTTCCATGCGGAACTGCTCCTTCAGGCCGATCAGCTTGAGCACCTCGTCGATGCGGTCGAGCTGTTCGCCGGTCAGGCTTTTATTCAGCGTGTACCAGACGTGCTTGTTGGAGGCGGTGGCCAGTTCCAGGTTCTCGAACACCGAGAGTGCTTCGAAGATGGTCGGCTTCTGGAACTTGCGGCCGATGCCGCCGCGGGCGATCTCGTGCTCGGACAGTTTCAGCAGGTTCATGCGCTGGCCAAACCAGACGCTGCCGGTATCCGGACGCGTCTTGCCGGTGATGACGTCCATCATGGTGGTCTTGCCGGCGCCGTTGGGGCCGATGATGCAACGCAGTTCGCCGTCATCGATGTACAGGTTCAGGTTGTTCAGTGCCTTGAAGCCGTCAAAGCTGACGCTGACGTCCTCTACATACAGGATCGGGCCGTGGGTGGTGTCGACCTTGGTGGAGAAATCCGGCGCCGGCTGGACGAAGTCAAAGACCTGGTCGCGGCGCCAGGTTTCGCGCAGTTGTTCTAGCGGGTTCATTGTTTGTCTCCCTTGCGGCTGAAGCGGTCGAACAGACCCACGATGCCCTTGGGCAGCAGCAGGGTTACCAGTACGAACAGACCGCCGAGGATGAACAGCCAGGTTTCCGGTGAGAAGGTGGTGAAGAAGGTCTTGGCGTAGTTAACGCTGAACGCGCCGACAATGGCGCCGAACAGGGTGCCACGGCCGCCGGTTGCGACCCAGACCACCATTTCAATGGAGTTGAGCGGGGAGAACTCGCCCGGGTTGATGATGCCGACCTGCGGCACGTACAGCGCGCCGGCCACTGCCGCCAGCATGGCCGAAAACACGAACAGCCAGAGCTTGTAGCTTTCGACCTGATAACCGCTGAAGCGGGTGCGGCTTTCGGCATCACGGATGGCGATGATCACCCGGCCCATGCGCGAGGTAACGATGTAGCGGCAGGCCATGTAACCGATGATCAAGGCGAAGGCCGAGGCCACGAACAGCCCGACCCGGGTAGTCTTGGCCGCCAGATCAAAGCCGAGGATTTCCTTGAAGTCGTTCAGGCCGTTGTTGCCGCCAAAGCCCATCTCGTTGCGGAAGAAGGCGAGCATCAGGGCGTAGGTCAGCGCCTGGGTGATGATGGCAAAGTACACGCCGGTCACCCGCGAACGGAACGCCAGCCAGCCGAACACCAGAGCCAGCAGGCCCGGTACCAGCAGCACCATCAGCATGGCGAACCAGAACATGTCGAAGCCCTGCCAGTACCAGGGCAGCTTGTCCCAGTTGAGCACCACCATGAAGTCCATCAACTCCGGGTGGCCGTAGACACCGCGATCGCCAATCTGGCGCATCAGGTACATGCCCATGGCGTAACCGCCCAGGCTGAAGAAGGCGCCGTGGCCAAGCGACAGGATGCCGGCGTAGCCCCAGATCAGGTCGACAGACAGGGCCAGCAGGGCAAAGCAGAGAAACTTGCCGAGCAGCGCCACGGTGTAGTTGGAAACGTACAGCGGTGAGTCAGACGGCACCGCCAGATTGAGAATCGGCACGATGATGGCGGTGAGCAGCACCAGGCCCAGCACCAGCATTCCGCCTCGATCACTGAGTAACAGTCGTTGGGTAAGCATACTTCCCTCGTTCAATTCGGTTGTAAAAAGGAAACGGCGGCGGCGATCAGTCAGCCGCGGCGCGACCTTTCTGCGGGAAGAGTCCCTTGGGTTTCTTCTGGATAAACAGGATCAGCATGATCAGCACCAGTACCTTGGCGAGCATCGCGCCGGCCCAGGGCTCGAGGAAGTTGTTGATCAGACCCAGGCTCATGGCGCTGACCAGCGTGCCCCAGAGGTTACCCACGCCGCCGAATACCACCACCATGAACGAATCAATGATGTAGGCCTGGCCGAGGTTGGGGCCGACGTTGGTGATCTGTGACAGCGCAACGCCTGCAACCCCGGCGATACCGGAACCCAGACCAAAGGTGAGTGCGTCGATCCAGTTGGAGCGCACGCCCACGGCGCGGGCCATGGCGCGGTTCTGCGAAACGGCGCGGACCTTGAGGCCGAGGCTGGTGCGTTTCATAACCAGCATCAGCGCAAAGAACACCGCCAGCCCGAACAGCAGGATGTACAGGCGGGTGTAGGTGATCGACAGCACCGGGTTGATGCTCAGGGTGCCGCTGATCCACTCCGGTGAGCTGACCGAACGGTTGAGCGGGCTGAACAGGGTGCGGACGGCCTGCTGCAGCACCAGACTCAGGCCGAAGGTGGCCAGCAGGGTTTCCAGCGGACGGCCATAAAGGAAGCGAATCACGCCGCGCTCGATAGCAATGCCCACCAGCGCGGTGATCAGAAATGCGGCCGGAATGGCGATCAAAAGGCTCCACTCGATCAGATCCGGGAACAGCACCTGAATACCCCAGGTGGTGTAGGCGCCGATCATGATCAGCTCGCCGTGGGCCATGTTGATTACGCCCATCACGCCAAAGGTGATGGCCAGACCAATGGCGGCCAGCAGCAGGATGGAGCCCAGGCTGAGGCCGAAGAACACGTTTTCGATAAAGCGGTAGAAACTGATGCGGCCCTGAATGGACTCGATCGCCTTGGCGCCTGCGGCGCGCAGTGTTGCGTCTTCATCGTTCTCGGCGACGCTGCGCAGGGCGTTGCGGGCTTCCTGTTCCAGCGAGCCGCTGAGGGTGTCGATGGCGGCCATGCGTTGATCACGGTCACCGGTTTGCAGGTCAAACAGGGCCAGCGCCGCGTCGATTGCGTCGTTCACGCGGCCGGACTCCTCGCTTGGCTGGTGCTGGCGCAGCAGGGCGGCGGTCTCGCCATCCACGCCGTCACGGATAAAACGCTGAACGGCGGCGTAGCGCTTGTCGCTATCGGGGTGGCTGAGGTTGAGCTGCGCGACCATGCCGCGTAGCTGCGTACGCAGGCTGTTGTTGACCGGGATGCGGCGCAGGCCGCTGGTGCCGGTGAGGTCACTGCCGTTCAGAGCATCGGTCAGGGTGTCGCCGTTGCGGATGGCAACGACCGGGGGCTTGTCCTTGTTGGCCAGCAGATCGCCGACGATCAGGGCGGCAAGAATGTCAGCCAGGCGTTCGTCCTGCTGGCTGGCGAGTTGTTCAACGGTGGTGGCGCGTTGGCGAAGGTTGCCGCTGGGCAACTGGCGTACCAACTCGTCAAAGGTTGGCTGTGCGGGCGTGGCCTCAGGGGCTTCCTGGGCGCTGGTGTGCAGGGGCAGGCTGCACAGACACAGCAGCAGCAAACGGGTAAGCCATTGCTGTACGGCATGCCGGGGTGTCAGACGGCAGATCGGGATCATGGTCATGTCCTGATTGGATATCGGGTGGAACAGCTCAACGGGGCGTCGTTGCGCCCCGTCGGCAGAGGCGGGCCGTTAGCTGCCCGCCAGGTGGACTGCTTATTCGGCGGTGGTGCCGACGCAGCTCTTGGTCTGGGTGTTGTAGTTGCCGCAGCTGATCGGCGCGGTCCAGTCGGAGATCAGGTCCTTGCTGCCTTCCAGGTAATCGGACCAGGCATCGCCGGGTACCAGCTCTTCGGTGCTGGACACGGTCAGGAACTGGCCGTCGTCCTGGATTTCACCGATCAGAACCGGCTTGGTGATGTGGTGGTTGGGCAGCATGGTGCTGGTACCGCCGGTCAGGTTGGGGACTTCCACGCCAACCATGGCGTCGATGACCTTGTCGGTATCGGTGGTGCCGGCGGCTTCAACCGCTTTGACCCACATGTTGAAGCCGATGTAGTGGGCTTCCATCGGGTCATTGGTGACGCGCTTGGTGTCGCCGATGTAGTCGTGCCAGGCCTTGATGAAGGCTTCGTTTTCCGGCGTCTCTTCGCTCATGAAGTAGTTCCAGGCAGCCATGTGGCCGACCAGCGGAGCGGTGTCGATACCGGACAGCTCTTCCTCACCCACGGAGAAGGCAACAACCGGGATGTCCTCGGCGGATACGCCCTGGTTACCCAGCTCGCGGTAGAAAGGCACGTTGGCGTCACCGTTGATGGTGGACACCACCGCGGTCTTCTTGCCGGCGCTGCCGAAGCGTTTGATCTCGGCAACGATGTTCTGCCAGTCAGCGTGACCGAACGGGGTGTAGTTGATCATGATGTCTTCTTCAGCTACGCCGTTGGCCTTCAGATAGGCTTCCAGAATGCGGTTGGTGGTGCGCGGATAGACGTAGTCGGTACCGGCCAGCACCCAGCGCTCGATACCCAGTTCGTCTTTCAGGTAGTCAACCGCCGGAATGGCTTGCTGGTTCGGCGCAGCGCCGGTGTAGAACACGTTGCGCGAAGACTCTTCACCTTCGTACTGCACCGGGTAGAACAGGATGCCGTTCAGCTCTTCAACGACGGGCAGAACCGATTTGCGCGAGACGGAGGTCCAGCAACCGAAGATGGCATCGACGCCGTGTTGCTCCAGCAGCTCGCGGGTGCGCTCGGCGAACAGCGGCCAGTTGGAGGCCGGGTCTACAACGACTGGCTCAAGCTGCTTGCCAAGCAGGCCGCCCTTTTTGTTCTGCTCTTCGATCAGCATCAGCATGGTGTCTTTGAGCGTGGTTTCCGAGATAGCCATGGTGCCGGACAGCGAATGCAGTACGCCGACCTTGATGGTGTCCTCGGCCTGGGCGCTCATTGCCCCGAGGGCCATGCCACAGGCAACGCCCAGCGCGCCGACCTGTTTGACGATCTTCTTCAGAGTCATGTTCCTTTCCTTCTCTGTTGTTGTCTGGAGTGTCGGCAGGTGTTTCGCCGCCTGCAGACCCAAGAGCAGGGAACGTGCCAATGTTTGACAATGACTGACAATGTCAGCTGCAGAGCGCGTTTCAGCGGGGTTGGCAGTGGTTGTGGCGAGAGCCGGAGGAGGGGCTTCCCTGAAATGGTGCGCACTTTTTTGGTGCTATGCCCTGACGTGGTGCGAGGTCGTCAGCTGGGCGTTTGATTGTCATTTGGATATGATGCGCATTCTTGTTTGCAAGGAGGGAGCAGCATGCCGGCGCCGTTGGGACACATTCTGATTGTTGAAGACGACCGGCAGCTGAGTGGGCAGCTGGGGCAACTGCTGGAACACACCGGCTACGCCGTGCAGTGTTGCGATGACGGCAGCGCCGGCCTGGAGCTGGCGCTGCGCGAGCAGCACGATCTGTTGTTGCTGGACGTCAAACTGCCGGGCCTGAACGGCTTCAGCCTGCTCAAACGGCTGCGTCAGCACAGTCGCATGCCGGTCATCATGGTCACCGCCTCCAACGCCGAAGAAGAGCGCATTCGCGGCCTGCGACACGGCGCTGACGATTATCTGGCCAAGCCTTACAGTCTGGAAGAGCTGCAGTTGCGCATTGATGCGGTGCTGCGTCGTGTGCGCCCGCTTGGTGCGCGGCAGGCCGAGCCGGAGCAGCTGACGGTTGGCTCGTTGCGGCTTGATCGCGCGCAGCAATGGGCCGAGGCGGGCGATATGCGCCTTGATCTCACGCCTCTGCAGTTTCGTCTGCTCTGGCAGCTGGTCGCCCAGCGCGGCGAGGTCCTCTCCAAGCCTTACCTTTACCGTGTGGTGCTGGATCGCGAGTTCAGCCGCTACGACCGCAGCCTGGACATGCACATCAGCCGTATCCGGCGGCGTCTGATTGATGCCGGCCTGGGCGATGTGCTGCAGACCCAGCATGGCAGGGGGTACCTGTTCGCATGAATCGGCGGTTGTGGTGGAAGCTGTGCCTGACCCTGGTGGTGGGCATGCTGGTGCTGTTCTGGTCGATCTCGCAGCTGGCGCTGCAAACGGAAGAGGCGATGAGCTTCATTGATGAGGACCACCAGCAAACCCTGCGCAGTTACGCCGCTCAGGCTGAGGCGCTGCACAACGCCGGGGACGAGCAGGCCTTGGCGCGCTGGCTGCAGACGGTGCAGCAGCAGGAGAACACCTGGGCCGGTGTGGTACGCACGCAACTGACACCGCTGGGCGGCACCGTCGTTCCTGCTGGCTATGATGACGGCATTGCGCTGGGGCGCGATCTGTCATGGAAGATTCACCTCTACTTTGCCGAAAACCCGGTGATGGATGTGCCCTTTGCCGATGGGCATACGCGCTTTCTGATCAAGTTGCCGCAGCGTATGCGCCCCGGCAATTACTGGACCCACTCGCGTGTGCTGTTGCAGGTGGTGCTGCCCTTCACCGTGCTGCTGATCATCTGTCTGCTGCTCTACCGGCACCTGATGCATCCGCTGCGCAGGCTGGAGCTGGCGACCCGACGTTTTCGCGATGGTGACTACAGCGCCCGGGTGGGCGATCAGCTGCGCGGGCGCAAAGACGAACTGGCGGGGCTGGCCAAGGTCTTCGATGCCATGGCGGAGCGTACCGAGGAGCTGATCCTGCACCAGCGTCAGCGGCTGGCAGACATGTCCCATGAACTACGTACGCCGCTGACCCGCATCGAGATGGCGGTCAGCCTGGCGCGGCAGCAGGGCGGTGATGCCCTGCTGCTCGAGCGCATTCACGCCGAATGCAACGGCATGCGCCAGCTGGTGGAGGATGCCCTGACCTTGAGCTGGATCGAGCAGGAAGCACCGGTCTTACGCGATGAGTCGCTGGATCTGACCGAATTGCTCGACAGTCTGATTGACGACGCCCGCTTTGAATTTGCCGACCGCCAGCTGCAGGTGTCCCTGCCGGCGGTCGCACCGCTGGCACGCAGCAGCCATCGCGCGCTTGGGCAAGCCATTGAAAACGTGCTGCGCAACGCGCTGGACCATACGCCGGTCGACGGCGTGGTCCAGCTGACGCTGGCTGAGGCAGCAGACGAATGGCTGCTGAGCATCAGTGATCAGGGCAAAGGGGTACCCGAGCCCCTGCTGGAGGCCATCTTTCAGCCTTTCTTCCGCGCCCCGCAAGCTGCGGCGGGAGCGGCCGAGCGCGCTGGTTTTGGCCTGGGGCTGGCGCTGGCCCGGCGACAGATCATCGCCACCGGCGGCAGTATCCGCGCCTGTCCTGCGGCGGGTGGTGGCTTGTGCATGGAAATTCGTCTGCCGAAGGCGTAACAAATGTAAAAGCGGTTTGCTTTACGTCTCTGCTAAACAAGAATGGCACCCAAATAAGAATTTATGCCAACAACTACGCAGAGGATGCAGTATGCACCGTTACCCTACAGCCGGTCGCGCCGGCTTGCCTTTCCGGCTTTGTACTCTGGCCCTCGCGCTGGCAGCGGCCAGCGCCCAGGCTGACGAGCCGGCAGAGTTGCCCACCCTGGAGATTACCGGCCAGCACATTCAGGAAGCTGACGTGACCAGCGAGACGCTGGAGCATTATCAGGCCACCGACCTGGAAGACGTGTTTGCGTCCGAGCCGGAAGTCAGCGTCGGCGGCGGCCACAGCGTGGCGCAGAAGCTGTATCTGCGTGGCCTTGAAGACACCATGGTGAATATCAGTATTGATGGCGCCCAGCAGGTCGGTCAGACCTTTCACCACACCGGGCGGATCAATGTCGAGCCTGAGCTGCTGAAGGCAGTCGACGTCAAGGCAGGCACGCCCGATGCCTTGGCAGGCCCCGGTGCGCTGGGTGGTGCCATCCGCTTCGAAACCAAGGACCCGGAAGACCTGCTGCGTCCGGGCGAGTCTGCTGGCGCGCTGCTCAAAACCACCTACTTCAGCAATGCCGAAGGTTTCAAGGGTAATGGCACCCTGTTTGGTCGTCTCAACGATGCCTGGTCCGGCATGCTGATGGCCACCTACCAAGACCTGGATGATTACGAAGACGGCAATGGCGACACTGTTCCTGCCACTGGCGCCCGTCAGTCACTTGGCTTTGGCAAGGTGGTGGGGCACCTGACCGAGGCCCAGACCCTTCGTCTGAGCTATGAGCGTCGCGAGGATACCGGGCTGCGCAACCAGCGCCCGCAATGGCAGGCCAGCAGCTGGAACCCGAGCTACCCGCTTGAGAATGTGCGTGAAACCTGGAATGTCGGCTATGAACTGGCCCCCAGCGACAATCCGCTGCTGCACCTGGAGGTGTCGGCCTATCACACCGAGAACCAGCTGGAGCAGAACGTCATCGGCCGCTGGGGCATTTATCGCGCGCAAACCCAGTCCTGGGGTGGTGATGTGCGTAACACCAGTCGCCTGGGTGGCCATGAGCTGACTTATGGCGTCGACTACCGTCGTGACAGCCTGACTGCCGGGCCTGGCAGCGATCCGGATGCGAACGAGCAGGAGGGCAAGGTTTACGGTGTCTTCGTGCAGGATTACTGGAGTCTGGGTGAGCGCTGGCTGCTGGGCCTGGGCGGACGTTACGATCGCTACCAGCTCGATGGCAATCTGGGTGAGCGTTATCGCGAAAGCGGCTTCAGCCCCAACGCCAGCCTGCGCTTTCAGGCCACCGACGACCTGGCGCTATGGGTCTCCCACGCGCGTGCTTTCCGCGGCCCGCAGATTCGTGACGGCTTCAAGGTCGACATTGCGCCGCTGGACCCGGCCCTCAAGCCCGAGAAGGCGCGCAGCAACGAGGTCGGCTTCGACTACATCAGTGGCGGCTGGTTGCTGTCCGGTAAGTACTACCGTTCGACGATTCAGGACGCCATCGGCGATCCGGAGCCGCGTCCACGTATCTATGAAAACGCGGGTGATCTGGAGTCCAGGGGCTACCTGCTGGAAACCGCCTATCGCTGGAGCCAGCTTAGCGTCGGCATGAGCTACCACCATAACGACACTGACCTGAACGACGGCTACGACCTGAACATGTGGCAGCACAATGGCCTGGGCACCACCCTTGGTGACACCTGGACCCTGAGCGCTGACTATCGCTTCAGCGAGTCGCTGGAAATGGGCTGGCAGGGCCGCTTTGTCGAGCGCGTCTCGATGGATACGCTGGTGGGTGAAGTCGACAAGCCCGGCTATGGCGTGCAAGACCTCTACGCCAACTGGATGGTCCTCGATGACGAACGCCTGACCCTGTCGCTGACGGTCAAGAACCTGTTCGACAAGCAGTATCTGGATCACGCCAGCAATGGCGACTTTGAGGCTATTCCCGGCTATGAAGGCGTGATTGGCGCTTACGAGCCAGGCCGTGAAATTCGTCTGGGCATGACGATGCGGTTTTAAGCGTTTCACTTGAGCTGCGGCCCATAAAAAACGGCCAACCCGTGAGGGTTGGCCGTTTTTTTAGGTTTCGGGCTGAATGCTCAGATGATGGCGTGGGCACGGAAATTAGTCCCGTTTACGCGGGCGAGTAGCGCAGATTTATCGGGAAAAAGAGTCGCAGCATGTCTGAGGAGCGCAGCGACGAGTTCTGCGACTCCCCGATAAATCGAGCAACGCAGCGGACCCGAAGGGCCGCGTAGTCGGGTGCCCTGGGGGATTCAGGGAAGCGCTAACCCATTTCACACGCCCTCTGGCGCTCAGGCCGGTCCGTAATCAAGGCGTGGTTTCGAAGGCATGTCGGGACCTGTCGAGAAATCACAACGCAGGGTACGGATCGGCCTGAGCGCCCCGTAGGGCGAGCGCTCAAGCATGCATCTGCTGCGTTGCGCTACTTGCCAATAGAACCACTATTGGCTGCACATCGCGCCTTGCATCTACATGCTTGAGCACTCGCAGAGGGCGTGTGAAATGGGTTAGCGCTTCCCTTTGGGGGGGGCTGGGCAAGCAGCCCCCCTTGGCTCGCCGGGAAGGCGAAAGGCTGAGTCAGGGGCGGCACGACGCAGAAAGCAATTCACCGATAGCCCGCCCTCTGAATCAGACCAGCTCGATGGCAACCGCCGTCGCCTCACCACCACCAATGCACAGCGAGGCAACGCCACGCTTGCCGCCGGTCTGCTGCAGCGCGTTGATCAGGGTGATGATGATGCGTGAGCCGGTGGAGCCGACCGGATGGCCCTGGGCGCAGGCGCCGCCGTAAATGTTGACCTTGGCGTGATCCAGACCGTGTTCACGCATTGCCAGCATGGCGACCATGGCAAAGGCTTCGTTGATTTCGAACAGGTCGACGTCAGCGGCGCTCCAGCCGGTCTTGTTGAACAGGTTGGTCATGGCGCCGATGGGGGCCAGCGTGAACTCGCTCGGATCCTGGCTCTGGGTCGCATGGCCAACAATGCGGGCCAGCGGCTTGAGGCCACGGCGTTCGGCTTCGGCGGCGGTCATCAGCACCAGGGCGCTGGCGCCATCGGAAATGGAGCTGGCGTTGGCGGCGGTCACGGTGCCGTCTTTCTTGAAGGCCGGTTTGAGGGTCGGGATCTTGTCCAGATTGGCGTTCAGCGGCTGCTCGTCATCCTTGACCACGACCTCGCCCTTGCGGGTTTTGACCGTGACCGGGACGATCTCGCTGGCCAGGGTGCCGTTCTCGATGGCGGCCTGGGCGCGCTTGAGCGACTCGATGGCATAGGCGTCCATGTCTTCGCGGGTCAGGCCGTACTGGTCGGCGGTGTCCTGGGCGAAGGAGCCCATCAGGCGACCGGTGCGGGCGTCCTCCAGACCGTCAAAGAACATGTGGTCCTTGATCTCGCCATGACCCATGCGCAGACCGTTGCGGGCTTTCTCGAGAAGGTACGGCGCGTTGGACATGCTTTCCATGCCGCCGGCGACCATCACGCTGTTGCTGCCAGCCTTGAGCGCATCGTGGGCCTGCATCACGGCTTTCATGCCGGAGCCGCACAGTTTGTTGATGGTGGTGCAGCCGGTGGCGGCTGGCAGGCCGGCGTTCAGGCTGGCCTGGCGGGCGGGCCCCTGCTTCAGGCCGGCGGGCAGCACGCAGCCCATGATGACTTCGTCGACGTCAGCGGCGGCGATGCCAGCCCGCGCCACTGCTTCACGGATGCTGATGGCGCCCAGATCGACTGCACTGACGCTGGACAGGCTGCCCTGAAAACCACCCATGGGAGTACGTGCACCCCCAACAATTACGATGCTCTGGTCCGACATGACCGCTCCTGATTTAAGGTTGATTTTGCTTGTTTAGACTGCGGCAGGCGTTCTGGTCACAAAACGACTTTGTTTACAATTATACGCATGATGGTGCCAATGAAAATCCGTATGATGATTTCCGCTTGCGCTCGGCGAATCAGTCTGCACACTTGATATGGCTGGTCGGCAGCGCTTTACGACCGCTTCCATGCCCTGACAATCCCAACAACAGTAGGTCATTCAATGCTCAATACTCGAATCCTCAAGCCGGCCGATGAGGCTCACTCCACACCGTTGCTGATCAAGAACCTGCTGCTGACCGGCCAGCGCTACGAGCGCACGCAGGAGATCATCTACCGTGACCTGGTACGCTACGATTACCGCACCTTCAATGAGCGTGTGTGCCGTGCGGCCGATGCCCTGACCAAAGCGGGCGTCAAGGCGGGTGATACGGTGGCGATGATGGATTGGGACAGCCACCGCTATCTGGAGTGCATGTTCGCCGTCCCCATGATCGGTGCGGTGATGCACACCATCAACGTCCGTTTGTCCCCGGATCAGATTCTCTACACGATGAATCACGCCGAAGACATCGTGGTGCTGATCAACAGTGAGTTCGTGCCGATCTACAAGGCCATCGAAGACCAGCTGACCACCGTCACCACCACCATCCTGCTGACCGACGAAGAAGACAAGACGGCTGATCTGCCTGGCCTGGCAGGCGAATACGAGCAGTTGCTCGCCGCCGCTGAGCCGACCTACGACTTCCCGGACTTTGACGAGAACTCGGTCGCCACGACCTTTTACACCACCGGCACCACCGGCAACCCCAAAGGCGTGTATTTCACCCATCGTCAGCTGGTGCTGCACACCCTTGGGCAGGCTACGTCCATGGCCGCGCTGGACAGCGTGCGTCTGCTGGGCAACCGCGACGTCTACATGCCGATCACCCCGATGTTCCACGTTCACGCCTGGGGCCTGCCCTATACCGCGACCATGCTGGGGGTCAAACAGGTCTACCCCGGTCGTTATGAGCCGGAGCGCCTGGTGCAGATGATCAAGGAGCACAAGGTCACCTTCTCCCATTGCGTACCGACCATCCTGCAGATGGTGCTCAATGCCGAAGGCGCCAAGAACTTCGACTTTGGCGGCATGCGCGTGATCATCGGCGGCAGCGCCCTGAATCGCTCGCTGTACAACGCGGCCAAGGCCAAGGGCATGCAGCTGGGGGCGGCTTACGGCATGTCTGAGACCTGCCCGCTGATCTCCGCCGGCTATATCAACCTGGAGGATGAAGCCGCCAGCGAGGAGCAGCGTATTAGCCAGCGCATCAAGGCCGGTGTGCCGGGGCCGCTGGTCGAGGCGCAGGTGATTGCCGCGGATGGCAGCTTCCTGCCCAAGGATGGTGTGACCCAGGGTGAACTGGTGCTGCGCGCGCCCTGGCTGACCCAGGCTTACTACCGTGAGCCGGAAAAGAGCAAAGAGTTGTGGGCCGGCGGTTGGATGCACACCGGTGATGTGGCGACCATCAGCCCCACCGGCACCATCGAGATCCGTGACCGCATCAAGGATGTGATCAAGACCGGTGGCGAGTGGTTGTCTTCGCTGGAGCTGGAAGACCGTATCAGCCGCAGTTCGCTGGTAGCCGAGGTGGCCGTGGTCGGGGTGCCTGACCCGCGCTGGGATGAGCGTCCGTTTGCGCTGATCGTGCCGGCAGCAGGGCAGACCGTCAGCGCCCAGGCGATTGCCGATCACCTGATGCCGAGTGTCGAAGAAGGCCATATCAACAAGTGGGCCATTCCGCGTCAGATCGCTGTGGTATCGGAAATCCCCAAGACCAGCGTCGGTAAACTCGACAAGAAGCGCATTCGCGGGGACATCGCCGGCTGGCTCGAGTCCGAGGCAAGCTGCATCTCCTCGCTGGACTGAGCAGGCACTGCTGAAAACAGGCCGCAACGGGGTAACCCGCTGCGGCCTTTTTGTTGCGCGCCGGTTACTTTTTGGAATGATTCATCAGGCGGTAAGTGTCTCAAACGATCGTTTGCACAAGATGTTGATTTTGCTGCTGTATGGGGCGATTTTGGTGGGTTTTTGCGTTATTCACCTGGCTTATTGCCGCACGTTCGCGGGACACTCAGGCTTGATTAGCTCGCACTCACGCAGTAGAGTCATGGCCCTCTCAAGTCCTATAAAAAACCTAATAAATCCGTCGCTGCTTACCCCGTTGTCTATGCTCTGGGTAATGCGGGCGATGTTGTGCGTCTGAAAGTATGACGGCAGGCACCGCGTGTGCCCCTTGAGGGAATCACACCGGTCATGGTCGTTGCAGCTCTGCGCTGGGCCGGTTACCCCAAACAACTCCAAGCAGAACAGGGCGAATCAATGAAACCCACACATCTTGCATCTACACTCCTGGCCTCCGCGCTGCTGGCACCGTCTGCCTTTGCCGCTGTGAGCGAGCAGGAAGCCGCCAAGCTGGGCGACAGCCTGACACCGATCGGTGCAGAAACCGCAGGCAATGCGGCCGGCACCATCCCGGCCTGGACCGGTGGTCTGGCGACGGACGCCGCGCCGGTTGATGCCAACGGCTTTCTGTCCAACCCCTACAGTGGCGAGCAGCCGCTGTTCGTGATCACCGCCGCCAACTACGAGCAATATGCTGACAACCTGGCGCCGGGTCAGATCGCGATGTTCAAGCGCTACCCCGACACCTTCAAGATGCGCGTATTCCCCAGCCACCGTTCAGCTGCCTTCCCGCAGGCCGTCTACGACGCCACTGCGAAGAACGCGACCAACACCACTCTGGTACAGGGCGGCAACGGTCTGGAGAACTACACCGTGGCCAACGCCTTCCCGATCCCGGCTGACGGTCTGGAAGTCGTTTGGAACCATGTTACCCGCTACCGTGGTGAGTCCTTCCAGCGCACTGTGGTGCAGGCTACTCCGCAGGTTAATGGCAACTACAACGTTGTTCGCTTTGTAGAAGAGTATGCGATCCCGACTGGCCTGCAGGACTACGAGGCCGGCAGCGCGACCGACATGCTGTACTACTTCAAGCAACAGGTGACCGACCCGGCACGTCTGGCCGGTAACGTGCTGCTGGTGCACGAGACCATCAACCAGGTCGCCACCCCGCGTATGGCCTGGATCTACAATGCCGGTCAGCGTCGCGTGCGCCGTGCCCCGCAGGTGTCCTACGACGGTCCGGGTACTGCCGCTGACGGCATGCGTACTTCCGATAACCTCGACCTGTACAACGGCGCGCCGGATCGTTACGACTGGGAGCTGGTCGGCAAGCGCGAGATGTTCATCTCCTACAACAACTACGAGCTGGGTTCGCCGCAGGTCAAGTACGACCAGATCTTCCAGGCTGGCCACATCAACCAGGATCTGGCTCGCTATGAGCTGCACCGCGTCTGGGAAGTGGTTGCTAACGTCAAGCCGACCGAGCGCCACATCTATGCCAAGCGTCACATGTTCATCGACGAGGACTCCTGGCAGGCAGCGCACATCGACCACTACGATGGTCGTGGCGAGCTGTGGCGTGTAGGCGAGGCGCACGCGATCCAGCGTTATGCTGACGGCGTGCTGGGCTACACCATGGAAACCCTGTACGACCTGATCGCCGGTCGCTACCTGGTCATGGGTGCCAACAACGAAGAGCGTAGCAACTACAGCTATGGCTATGAACTGACCGGCGCGGAGTTCACTCCGACCGCACTGCGTCAGTCCGGCGTGCGCTAAGCGTTCTTTGCAGTAACCAAAACGCCCGGCTTTGCCGGGCGTTTTGCGTTGTGCGGTAGCGCTGCTTTCAGCAGGCCTGCGCGACCCAGTCGTTCAGGTTGTAGTAGTTGCTGATACGGGCGACCTTGCCGTCTTTGACCTCAAAAAAGGCGCCGGCCGGCAGCACGTATTTCTGGCCGTTGGCCGGCGGCAGGCCCTCGTCGTCGGCCAGGTATTCACCGTTGACGACAAACTCGGCAGCGGCGCGGCTGCCGTCGGCGCTGACCATGATGACCATGTCGGTCAGTTGTTCGCGGTAGCAGCGATTCATCTTGTCCATGAACTCGGCAAATACTGCCTTGCCGACCTGCCGCTCGCCCTGGTTGATGTCGTGCACCACATCGTCGCTGAGCAGGGCGAGAAAGGCGGGCATGTCGGCGGCATTGAAGGCGTCGTAGTAGGCCTGAATCAGATCCTGGGTGGTCACGGTTCTAGAGCTCCTGTTACGGGTTAGGCTGCAGCCATGATAAGTTGCCCGCAAGTGCCGGTACAGACGCCGGCGAGACAAACTGGCAGCGAGTTTCAGCATGGACATTCAACTGCTCAGCGGGCAACAGATCGCGCCCTGGATTGATGCATTGGCGGAGCTGCGAATTCGTGTGTTTCGTGACTTCCCCTATCTGTACGACGGCAGCCGCGAGTATGAAGCGCAATACCTGTCTACTTACCTGCGTAGCCCCGACAGCCTGTGTGTGCTGGTGCAGGACCAAGGTCAGGTAGTCGGTGCGTCCACGGCCTTGCCGCTGGCGGATGAGACGGACGAGTTCAAGCTGCCCTTTGTCGAGCAGGGGTGGGATTGCGAGCGCATCTTCTACTGCGCCGAGTCTGTTGTGCTGCCGGCCTGGCGCGGCAAGGGGCTGGGCGTGCGTTTCTTTGCCGAGCGGGAGTCCCATGCTCGGCGGCTGGGGCGTTTTGACTGGTCCGCTTTCTGCGCGGTGCAGCGCCCGGCAGATCATCCGCGGCGGCCTGCGGACTACCAGCCGCTCGATGCCTTCTGGGCGCGTCGCGGCTACCAGCATCACCCTGAGCTGGCGACGGTCTACCGCTGGCGCGATCTGGATGAAACCGAAGACTCGGCCAAGCCGATGTCGTTCTGGCTTAAGGAGCTAGTCTGATGATCACCCTTGCAGCTTGTCAGTACCACATCGATCTGCTGGAAACCTGGGACGCTTACGCCGCGCATCTCACCTCGTTGTGCCAACAGGCAGCCGAGCAAGGTGCCCAGCTGTTGCTGTTGCCCGAGTACGCCGGGCTGGTGCTGAGCGGTCAGCTGCCAGCTGCCGAGCGCGCTGACCTGCATGCCTCCATTGCCGGCATCCAGCCGCTGCTGCCGCGCTGGCTGGCGCTGTGCGAGCAGATCGCGCGGGACTGCAACGTCTACCTGCAGCCCGGCTCGATGCCGGTGCTGGACAACGATGGGCAATACCGCAACCGCGCCTGGCTGTTTGGCCCCGAGGGCTGTCTCGGCCGTCAGGACAAGCTGATGATGACCCGCTTTGAATTGGAGCAGTGGAACATCGCCGGCGGTAGCGAGCTGACAGTATTCGACACCGACCTGGGCAAGCTTGGCATTCTGATGTGTTATGACAACGAGTTCCCCATGCTGGCGCGGACCTTGGCTGAGCAGGGCGCGGATCTGATTCTGGCGCCCAGCTGTACCGACACGGTTGCCGGCTTTTATCGGGTGCGCACTGGCGCGCGGGCGCGGGCACTGGAAAACCAGATTGCGGTGCTGCAGTCGCCGACCGTCGGCATGGCCGGCTGGTCGCCCGCGCTGGATGAAAACAACGGCCGCGCTGCGCTCTATGTGCCTTCGGACTACGGCATGCCGGCCGACGGTATCGTCGCCGAAAGCCTCGAGCTATGCCCGGACAGCAGTCAGTGGCTGATCTGCCAGCTGGACCTGGACGAGGTGCGTCGGCTGCGGGACCACGGTCAGGTATTTACCCGGCGGGACTGGCCGAAGCAGTTCCGGGTGGTGAGTGCCTAGGGTCTGTCGACGTTTCGTTCGCCCGCCTGCCGGAGGCCATTTTTTCGGCCAGGCAAGGCGGAGGAAGCGTAGTGTAGTTGATCTACATAAGCGACCGACAACGTAGCATGGCTGAAAAATGGCCCCGGCCCTGTGGGTTGCGCCTGTAAGGCCGCCACTCGGCGTCGCTCGTCGCTTATTTGGAATGACCAAACTGCGCTCCTCGCTTCTTGATTGGCGACCTTACAGGCAGCAACAGGCGGACGAACGAAACGTCGACAGACCCTAGCCGAGTGCACCACATGCGGCGGCGTCGATCACCTCTTTGACCAGCAGCAGCGCTGATTCAAGGCGTGCTTTGTCGAGCGAGCCCAGCGCCAGTCGGATTGCCTGCGGCCTGTGATCACCCACTGCAAAGGGTGCTGCGCTGGATACCGACACCTTGCGTTGCAAGAGTGCGGAGACCACCTGCTCGGCGCGTACCGTGGCCGGTAGCGGCAACCAGAGAAAATAGCTGTTTGGATGCCCGTGCCAGGGCAGGCCATGCAGCACGCGGCGAGCACATTGCTGACGCGCGGCCGCATCGCGGCGCTTGGCCTGCTCCAGTTGCTGCACTGTGCCATTGGCTATCCAGTCGCAGGTGATGCGGGTGAGGATGGCGGGGGTATTCCAGGTCGTTGCTCTGATCGCGCGTTCCAGAGGGGCTACCCGGTCGCTTGGGGCGACCAGATACCCTACCCGCAAGCCGGTGGCCACGCTTTTGGAAAAGCCCGAAACGTAAAGGGTGCGCTCTGGCGCAAAGTTGTATAACGGCGCTGGTGGGTCCTCCGCGAGAAAGGCATAGGCGGCGTCTTCGATCAGCAGCAGATCATGTTTGCGCGCCATGGCGGCCAGCCGCTTACGCTGCGCACGACTCATGACCCAGCCCAGCGGATTGTGCAGCGTGGGCATGCAATACAGGGCACGCACCTTGCGACGCTGGCAGAGTGCGTCGAGTGCGGCCAGATCCGGCCCGTTGTCGTCTGCGGGGAGCGGCAGCACCTCCAGCTGCAGGGCGTGAGCAATCGTCTTGAAACCGGGGTAGGTCAGGGCGTCGGCGGCAATCACGTCACCCGCTTTGAGCTGGCTCATCAGGGCGACGGTCAAGCCGTGCTGGGCACCGCTGACCAGCAACACCTGCTCAGCGCTAACCGCCAACCCGCGCGTGCCCAGGTGGCCTGCGATGATCGCGCGTTCGTGCCGGCGCCCGGCGTGGGGCTGGTAACGCAACAGCGCATCCAGATCGCCTGCGTTGGCCAGCTGGCGTAGCGCATCGCGCAGCAACTCAGGCTGTTCCGGCAATTCCGGGTAGTTGAAGTTCAGATCGAACATGCCCGGTGCGGTTGGGCTCTGGTCGATGCCGTGGCCAGCAGGCACGCTGGTTTCCCGCACAAAGGTACCGCGTCCGGTTTCGGCGCTGACCAGCCCCATTGACTCGAGCTCGGCGTACACGCGCGACGCGGTGGTCAGGGCGAACTGCTCCTGCCGCGCCAGGCTGCGATGGGTGGGCAGGCGAGTACCGGGTGGCAGCGCGCCGGTGCGGATCTGTTCGGCGAGGTGGTCAACCAGGCGCTTGTAGCGAGCTGCAGGCATTGTTGTATCCATGACAATTAATTGATTGTCATGGTCTTTCAACTGATTCTGCGCGGCAACAGCAACCTGCTCAGAGGGTGAAATGCCATGCACATCAGTATCCTGACCTTCGATGGATTCAACGAGCTCGACTCCTTTATCGCCTACGGCATTCTCAATCGAGTGCGCCGTGACGACTGGCGCGTGACCATCGCCAGCGCGGTCGAGCGCCCGCGTTCGATGAACGGGCTGGTGGTTGATCGGCAAGTCTCGCTGGCAGAGGCGTGCAGCGCGGACGCGGTGCTGGTCGGCAGCGGTATGCAGACGCGGCAGATTGCTGCTGACGACGGGCTGATGGCGCAGCTGCACCTCGACCCCGCGCGCCAGTTGCTGGCGGCGCAGTGCTCAGGCGCGTTGCTGCTGGCCAAGCTTGGTCTGTTGAACGGTATCCCCGCGTGCACTGATCTGACTACTCGTCCCTGGGTCGTTGAGGCAGGAGTTGAGGTGCTGGAGCAGCCGTTTTTTCAACAGGGCAATATCGCCACCGCCGGTGGTTGTCTGGCGTCGGTTTATCTGGCGGCTTGGCTTATCTGGCGGTTGTCGGGGGAGGCGGCGGCGGCACAGGCGATTCATTACGTCGCCCCATTGGGTGAGAAGGATGCGCTGGTGCAGCGCGTGCTGGAGCAGCTGCGCTCCTCTGGCTAAGTCCATGCTTGCCTCGGCGAGATACTGATCGCAGGATGGTTCTGGAGAGGATTTGCGCGGCGGAGGGCAGGGTAATGAACACAGTATTCGGCGGCTGTCTTTGCGGCGCCGTGCGCTTGCGCGCGGAGGGTGAGCCGCTGCGCGTGGGTGTCTGCCATTGTATGGATTGCCGCAAGCATCATGGCGCACTGTTTCATGCCTCGGCTATTTTCCCGGGTGCGGCAGTGCAGGTGACAGGTCAAGTCGCAGAGTACGCGGGACGATACTTCTGCCCGGTCTGCGGCTCGTCGGTTTATTCGCGCAGTGGTGATGAGATGGAAGTGCACTTGGGTGCGCTGGATGCGCCGAGCCTGTTTGCGCCCAGCTACCAGCTGTGGACCTGTCGCCGCGAGGCCTGGTTGCCTGCCTTTGCTGGCCTACAGGGCCATGAGCGCGACCGCGAAGGCTGACAGCAAGCAACTGTTCATTATTTGTTCATCTACTGATCCTAGCTTAAGGGGATGGCGCCTCATGCGCCGCCTTCCTCTTTCGACCACAGGATCAGGTCATGCAAGACTCCCCGGGCTCCTTGAGCTGGCTTGAAGCCGAACTGGCTGATGCGTTTGACGAAGATCTGGAAATGGAAATCTCCGATCCGGAACTGTCGCTGGCGCTGCGCCGTATCTACAAATCCAACCATGCCCCCACACTGGAACGACGCCACTATTTTGAAGCGCTGCTGCCGCTGCAGTCCGAGCTGATCAAACTGCAGGACTGGGTTGCCAGTACCGGGCAGAAGGTTGTGGTGGTGTTTGAAGGGCGCGATGCGGCGGGTAAGGGCGGGGTGATCAAACGTATTACCCAGCGGCTCAATCCGCGTGTTTGCCGGGTGGTGGCCTTGCCCAAGCCGACCGACCGGGAGCGTACCCAGTGGTATTTCCAGCGCTATGTGCCGCACCTGCCGGCCGCCGGTGAAATCGTGCTGTTCGACCGCTCCTGGTATAACCGCGCCGGGGTCGAACGGGTGATGGGCTTTGCCAGCGAAGGCCAGGTGGAGCAGTTCTTCGAGGATGTGCCGGAGTTTGAGCGCATGCTGGTGCGCTCGGGGATCATCCTCATCAAGTACTGGTTTTCGATTACCGACGAAGAGCAGCAGATGCGCTTTCTCATGCGCATTCACGACCCGATGAAGCAGTGGAAGCTCTCGCCCATGGATCTGCAGTCGCGGGTGCGCTGGGAGGACTACACCCGGGCCAAGGAAGAGATGTTCGCGCGTACCAACATTCCCGAGGCGCCCTGGTACATCGTTGAGGGCAATGACAAAAAGCGCGCGCGGCTGGACTGCATCCATCACCTGCTGGACCACATACCCTACCAAAGCGTGACCCAGGACAAGATTGATCTGCCCGATCGGGTGTTTGATCCGGATTACGAGCGCCAGACCCTGCCCAACGAGCTTTACGTTCCCAAGCGCTACTGACCCTGACGCCATCGCACAGCTTGCCGGGCGTCACCGCTCTGTCATGCGGCGAGCTGATGATGGCTTTTTCTCAACGGAGGAGTTTCCATGAACAGCAACGCAGAAGCGTTACAGGCACCGCAGGCAGTCAGCGGCAGCCGCTGGCCCCAGTGGCTGGCCGTACTCGGATTGATCTATGTGCTGATCTGCGCGGTCAGCATGATCGGTTCCGGTTTCAAGGCGGCAACGGGAGGGCAGGCTCAGGAGCTGTTCTCCTTTGCCTCCAACCCCTATGTGGGCCTGGTGATCGGCATTGTTGCCACGGCGCTGATTCAGTCGTCCTCCACCGTTACCTCACTGATCGTCGGCATGGTCGCGGGCGGGCTGCCGGTGGGTATCGCCATTCCCATGATCATGGGCTCCAACGTGGGCACCACCGTGACCAACACGTTGGTCAGCCTCGGCCATGTGCGTGACAAAAGCGAATTTCGACGGGCCTTTTCGGCGGCCACCGTGCATGACTTTTTCAACCTGATTGCCGTTGCGATCTTTTTACCGCTGGAGATCATGTTTGGCCTGCTGGAAAAGGTATCGGCCTGGCTGGCAACCCTGCTGGTGGGCGCGGACAGCTATTCGATGTCCGACATGAACTTCGTGAAAAGCCTGACCAAGCCCTTCGTCAACCTGGTCGACAGCGTCACCGGCTTGCTGCCGGGGGCCATGGCGGGTGCGGCAATGGTGCTGGCCGGGTTGGTGCTGATCTTTGTGGCCATCACCTACACCGGCAAGCTGCTCAAGGTGCTGATGGTCGGCAAGGCGAAGGAAGTACTGCACTCGGCGATCGGCCGTGGGCCGGTTGCCGGCATCGCTTCCGGTGCGCTGGTGACCACCTTTGTGCAGTCCTCCTCGACCACCACCAGCCTGATGGTCCCACTGGCCGGCTCCGGTACCTTCAGCCTGAGGCAGATCTATCCCTTCATGCTGGGTGCCAACATCGGCACCACGGTCACGGCCTTGCTGGCCGCCACGGCGGTTGGCGGGGCGGTGGCATCGTCAGCGCTGCAGATTGCGCTGGTGCACCTGATGTTCAACGTCTTCGCCGTGGTGGTGATCTTTGGCCTGCCGTTCCTGCGTGACCTGCCCATCAAGGGGGCCGAATGGCTGGCCGATATTGCGGTCGAGAAGAAGATCTTTGCCGCCATCTGGATGCTGGGTGTGTTTATCGTGCTGCCGCTGCTGCTGATCGCGGCGAGCATGGTGTTTTGATCACCAGATACTTCAAAGGAAGGAAACATCATGACTGATCTTGAGCATCTTTCGACCCAGGAATTGAAAGCCATCCTGGACGAGACAGAGCAGCGCATCCATGAAATCCGTGCCGAGCTGGATGAGCGCGAGGCCGACGCCCAGCATGCGCTGGTCGATAGCATCGAGCTGAGCCCCGAGTGGACGCCGGTCAAGTGGGGGCAGGTCAAAGTCTTCTTCCAGCTGGTGCTGGACGAGCTGCGGAGCAAAAAGCCATGACACTGAGCACTGTTCGACGTCTAACCCTGAGCGGGCTGATTGCCGGACTGCTGGCGTCGCCGGCGTTTGCCAGCGATACCATCCTGGCCGATGGTTCCAGCACCGTGTTTCCCATCACCCAGGAAGCGGCTGAGCGCAGCAAGCTGGTGGTTGATAATCGGTTCTCCGGCACCACTGCGGGGTTCCGACGCTTTTGCGCCGGTGAAACCGACATCAGCAATGCCTCGCGGCCGATCAACCGCGAGGAGATGGCGAGCTGTGAGGCCGCCGGTGTGCGTTATGTCGAGCTGCCCATCGCCTTTGACGCCATCGCCATTGTCGTCAATGGCAGCAATGACTGGGTGCGCGACATCACCACCGATGAGCTGAAAACACTGTGGCAGCCGCAGGCCGAGGGCCAGGAAATCACCTGGCAGGACCTGCGCGCCGAGTGGCCGGATCGGCCTGTCAGTCTGTTTGGTCGTGGCAGCAACTCCGGTACCTACGATTACTTCACCGCCGTGATCAACGGCGAAACGCGTGCCAGCCGCAGTGATTACCTGGCCAGCGAGAACGAAGAGGAGTTGGTCGAGGCCATGCTGGCGGAGCCTGATGCACTGGGCTTCTTTGGTGTCGGCGCTTACTTCCGGCATTGGCAGGAGCTGCATGACGTCGCGGTGGATAGCGGTAAAGGACCGGTCTATCCGGCGTTGAACGAGGTGCTGGGTGGCCAGTATCAGCCGCTGGCGCGGCCGCTGTTCCTGTATGTGAATGCTGGTGCGCTGGAGCAGAAGGCAACCTTGCGGCCCTTTCTGGAGGGCTACCTGGATGGCGTGCGTCACTGGTTGCATGTGACCGGCTACATGCCGTTGTCGGTGGAGGCCTACGGCAAGGCGCAGCAGCGTCTGGCAGAGGGGCAAACCGGTACGCGCTTTGGCGGCGAACTGGCGGTGGGGCTGGGCCTGGACGAGTTGTACCAGGACTAGCCGAACAGCCGCCGGGCAGCTGCCCGGCGGCGCTCTGGTATCAGGCTGCCGGAATCGGCATGCTCGGATACCAGGCATCCTGCAGCGGGCTGACGGTGAAGCTGGCCAGCTCGTCGCGGCCTTTCAGCCAGCTCTCGACAGCGCTGCGCTGCTCTTCACTGACCGAGCCGCGTTTAGCCAGACAGATCAGACCAAAGTCTTCCCCACCCACGTAGTCCAGGCCGTTGGCAATGATCGCCTCGCGCAGAAACTGCTCCAGATAGTGATTGATGGCGTCGTCTGACAGGTCCGGTTTGAATTCCAGATTCAGTTCGAAGCCCAGTTCCTGGAATTCGTCGACACAGAGTTTCTTGCGCAGGCGGCGCGAGCGGTTGGTAGCCATTAAATAATCCTCTTGGCGGGTGGGTGCGCGGATTGTAACAGCTCGTTGATGACAGTCGCTGCCGGCTGTCGCCTGGAGGCGCTGGTATACTCGGTTTATTCGCTGGCCGTGCACGGTACGCGGCCGCCCCCATCGCCTGACCCGGATATGCCATGCACCAGACACCCAGCCTGATCCGCGAAACCTTCCCCGTTGGCCCGTTGCAGTGCAACTGCACGCTGATTGGTGACCCCGTCAGCAAAAAAGCCATCGTGGTGGACCCGGGCGGCGACCATCAGTTTATTCTCAAACGCCTGGACGAGCTGGGGCTCACACTGGTCAGCATTATTCACACCCACGCGCACCTGGACCATTTTCTTGCCTCAGGCGAGTTGAAAAAGGCGACCGGCGCAACGCTGCATCTGCACAAGGAGGACCAGTTCCTCTGGGACAATCTGGAGATGCAGTGCAAGATGTTCGGCGTGCCCTACACGCCGGTGCCGGCACCGGATCAGTGGCTCAGCGATGACCAGGAACTGGCCTGCGGCTGCGGCGTGGCGCTGCATACACCGGGGCACACGCCGGGCTCGATGAGCTTCTGGTTTCCGCAGGACAAGCTGTTGATTGCCGGCGATACGCTGTTCCGGCGCGGTATTGGTCGCACTGACCTGTGGGGCGGAGATTATCGCCAGATTGAACAATCCATCCGTCAGAGACTCTATAGCCTCGATGAAGATGCGGTTGTCGTTACCGGCCATGGACCGGAGACGCGCATCGGAGAGGAGATTCGCGAGAATCCGTTTATTCGCGGCTAAGCTGCGTACAGGCAGGGTTGTGCCTCTGCCTGATGGTCTGGAACCAACGAAACAAGGGAATCAATATGAAAAGCCAAGGTTTGATTATCGCTGGTGCCTGCGCACTGATGATTGCAGGTTGCACCAATAACCCCTACACCGGCGAAGAGCAGGCCGGCAAGTCAGCGACCTACGGCGGTATTGGCGCATTGGCAGGGGCCGCCATTGGCGCCGCTACCTCCAGCAGCGACGACCGTGCCAAGGGCGCGCTGATCGGCGCCGCCGTGGGCGGTGCAGCGGGTGGCGGCTACGGCTATTACGTCGACAAGCAGGAGCAGCGCCTGCGCCAGGAACTGACCGGCACCGGTGTGCAGGTCATCCGTAACGGTGACACCCTGCAACTGGTCATGCCGGGCAACATCACCTTTGCCTCCGGCTCCTCCGATATCGCCAGCAGCTTTTACCCGACCCTGAACTCGCTGGTGAAGGTGTTCAAGGAGTTCGATCAGAACGGTATCAACATTGTCGGCCACACCGACAGCACCGGCTCGCAGGAGCTGAACATGCGCCTGTCGCGTGAGCGTGCCACCAGCGTCGCCTCCTACCTGTCCGGTCAGGGCGTGAGCGGCGCGCGCATCAGCAGCGCCGGCGTTGGCCCCAGCCAGCCGATTGCCAGCAACGCTACCGAAGCAGGTCGCGCACAGAACCGCCGTGTAGAGATCACCCTGCGTCAGCTTTGATCAGGACGCGGCAGTAAAAAGGCCAACCGGGTAACCGGTTGGCCTTTTTTTATTCTCCGAGTAGCTGCACTGGCTTAGTGTGTTGGATGCTCGAAGGGTGGAGTGTGCACTGGGGTTCGTCCCGTTTACGCGGGCGAGTAGCGCAGGGCTGACGGGAAAAAGAGTCATAGGATGTCTGAGGCTCGAAGAGCCGAGTTTTATGACTACCTCGCCGGCCACCCCCGTTAGCCCGAGCAACGCAGCGAACCCGAAGGGCCGCGTAGTCGGGTGCCCGGGGGATTCCGGGAAGCGCTAACCCATTTCACATGCCCTCTGGCGCTCAGGCCGGTCCGCAATCAAGGCGTGGTTTCGAAGGCATGTCGGGACCTGTCGAGAAATCACAACGCAGAGTTCGGACCGGCTTGAGCGCCCCGCAGGGCGAGCGCTCAAGCATGCATCTGACTACGTTGCGCTGCTTGCCAATAGAACCACTATTGGCTGCACATCGCGCCTTGCATCTGCATGCTTGAGCACTCGCAGAGGGCGCGTGAAATGGGTCAGCGCTTCCCTTTGGGGGGCTGGGCAAGCAGCCCCCCTTGGCTCGCCGTGAAGGCGAAAGGCCAACTGGGTAACAGCTCAGTGCATAAAGTGCTCAGCGGACTGGAAGGACCATCCTGGTGACCTGTGATGGGCCTTTTTAGCGGTAAATCCAACGCACGGCTAGCGCCCCAGGCGCCCAGCGCTATTGCTCTTTCGCCCGATCAGCCGGCGTCGGATATTGCTGGTGCAAACGCGCCATGTGTGCGTCCTTGTCGATCCAGAGCTGGTTGACCCAGGCCTGGAACTCGGCGCGAAAGGTTTCGTCTTCCTGGTAATTGCGGCCAATAAACTCGGCCGGAATCGGCTTGAGTTCCAGGTGCATGACGACGTGGGTGACCTTGCCGCACATCAGCCCCCAGAAGCTCGGGTTGCCGCCGGGGTAGTGGATGGTGATATCCAGCAGCGAGCGCAACTGCTCACCCATGGCATCGAGCACAAAGGCGATGCCGCCGGACTTGGGTTTGAGCAGATACTTGAACGGTGACTGTTGTTGCCGGTGCTTGGCGGGTGTCAGGCGGGTGCCTTCGAGAAAGTTGAAGATGGCCACCGGCGTGCTTTTGAACTTCTCGCAGGCCTTGCGCGTGGTCGCCAGATCCTGCCCGGCCTTTTCCGGGTGCTTGGCCAAGTAGGCCTTGGTGTAGCGCTTCATGAAGGGGAAGTCGAGGGCCCACCAGCACAGGCCGATCACCGGCACCCAGATTAATTCCTGCTTGAGGAAGAACTTGAGCATCGGCATATGGCGATTCAGCACGTGCTGCAGGGCCAGAATGTCGACCCAGCTTTGGTGGTTGCTAGTGACCAGATACCAGCCGTTGTAGTCCAGTCGCTCGCGTCCTTCGATGTCCCAGCGAATATTGCCGCTAAGGGCCATCCAGGCGCTGTTGCAGCGCATCCAGAATTCGGCAACGCTGATCATCACCCGGGTGCACCAGGTGCGCAGCGCGGGTATCGGTATCAGCTTGATCAGCGCGAAGACAAACAGAATAGGCGCATGCACCAGGGTGTTAAGCACCAGCAGCAGTGCGGCAAGGGTGCCCCGTACGGGGGCAGGCAGAAACGACAGCATGGGTTCGGCTCGTCCAGGGCCGCCCGCAGGCGGCCATTCTTATTGGTCTCAGACGACGTTCACGGCGTGGTGCCCGCTTATGCGGCTGTCGTCTATTCGTTGTTGTAGGCCTGGATGGCGGTCAGCGCAATGGTATAGACGATATCGTCGACCAGCGCGCCGCGAGACAGGTCGTTCACCGGTTTGCGCAGGCCCTGCAGCATGGGGCCGACGCTGACCACGTTGGCACTGCGCTGTACCGCCTTGTAGGTGGTATTACCGGTGTTCAGGTCAGGGAAGACGAACACCGTCGCCTGACCGGCCACCGGGCTGTCTGGCGCTTTCTGGCGGCCGACACTAGCGATGGCGGCGGCATCATACTGGAGCGGGCCGTCGAGCAACAGTCCGGGCTCGCGTTCGCGGGCCAGACGGGTTGCCTCGCGGACTTTCTCGACTTCGCTGCCGCTGCCGGAGGTGCCGGTGGAGTAGCTGATCATTGCCACGCGCGCCGGAATCCCAAAGGCTTCGGCCGAACGCGCGCTCTGGATGGCAATCTCTGCCAGATCCTCGGCGCTGGGGTCGGGGTTCACCGCGCAGTCGCCGTAGACCAGCACCTGCTCGGGCAGCAGCATGAAGAAGATCGACGACACCAGGTTGTAACCGGGGGCCGTCTTGATCAGCTGAAACGCCGGGCGAATGGTGTTGGCGGTGGTGTGAATGGCGCCAGACACCAGCCCGTCGACTTCATCCAGTGCCAGCATCATGGTGCCGAGCACCACGTTGTCTTCAAGCTGTTGCAGGGCCATGGGCTCGTTCAGCCCCTTGCCCTCGCGTAGCTTGACCATGGGAGCCACGTAGCGCTCGCGCACCTGATCCGGGTCGACGATCTGCAGGCCCTCGGGCAGGGCGATGTGCTGGGCGCGGGCTACCGCTTCAACCGACTCGCGTTTGGCCAGCAGGATGCAGTTGGCGATGCCCCGGCGCTGGCAGATGGCGGCGGCCTGCACGGTGCGCGGTTCGTCGCCTTCGGGCAGCACGATGGTCTTGGCGGCGTGCTGGGCCTGGCGCACCAGCTCGTAGCGGAACGCCGGCGGCGACATACGCTTTTCGCGTGGTGTGTCGCAGCGCTTGGCCAGCCATACATGGTCGATATGGCTGGCGACAAAGTCGGTCACCTTTTCGGCGCGCTCGCGGTCGTCGATCGGGATCTCGCGGTTCATGCGGTCGAGCTGGGTCGCGGTGGCGAAGGTGTCGGTCGGTACGCCGAGAATTGGCAGCCCCTGGTCCAGTGCCGGTTGGCACAGCTGGATGACGCGCGGGTTGGGCTCATAGCCGCCGGTCAGCAGCAGGCCGGCCAGCGGTGTGCCGGACAGCGAGGCGAGCGAGCTGGCGATGATGATGTCATCGCGATCACCCGGAGTGACAATCAGCGCGCCAGGGCGCAGCAGGTGAATGATGTTGGGCACCGTGCGGGAGCACAGCGCCATTTCCATCACCCGGCGTTGCTGCATGTCGCCGGCATGGAAGGTGGTAGCCTTGAGCAGCTCCGCGATGTCGGAGGTGCGTGGCGCGTTCAGCTCTTCTTGCCAGGGCACGCAGCCGATCAGTCGGAAGTCGTCGGTATCGAGCCGGCTGGAGGCCTCGCGCAGGCTCTGGGCAAAGTCCTTCAGGGTGCTCTTGAGCGTCGGGCGGTCAGGGATGTCGGCGCTGGTTTCGGTGGCCAGTGCCTTTACCTTGTTGATGATCACGCCCAGCACCTTCGGATGCTTGAGGCCGCCAAAGGTCTGGGCGTTGATCTCGATACGATCGGCCAGCGTGGCGAAGTCGTCACCGTCCGGGGCGGTTACCAGAATCACGTCCGCATCCAGGCTCTTGGCCAACTGCTGGTTGATCTGGCTGGCGTAGTTGCTTTGCCGGGTGGGCACCATGCCTTCTACCACGACAACGTCAGCCTCCTGGGCGGCCTGCTGATAGCGGCTGACAATCTCTTCCAGCACCTCGTCCAGCTCGCCCATGGCGAGCTGGTGCTCTACCTGGGACAGCGTCATCGCAGGCGGCGGCGTCAGGCCAAGGGTGCGGCTGATCAGCTCGCTGGAGCGCTCCGGGCCGTCGTCGCCCGGGTGTGGCTGAGCGATGGGCTTGAGAAAGTGCACCTTCAGGCCGGTGCGCTCCAGGGCGCGAATCAGGCCGAGGCTGGTGGAGGTAAGACCGACCCCAAAACCAGTGGGGGCGACAAAGAAAGTGTGCAGGCTCATGCCATTGGGCTCCTTGGCTGCGTGTCGAGCAGGGTGAGGCTCTCGTCGGCGATCTGGCGTTCCTCGTCGGTTGGTATCACCAGAATGGCCGGTGAGCCTTCGGCTTCCACCCGGCCCGCCTCGCCGCGCGGCAGCAGGCTGTTGCTGTCCGGATCCAGCTGCAGGCCCATGACGGCCAGATGCTTGACCGTCAGTGCGCGGGTCAGCGCGGAGTTTTCGCCAATGCCGCCGGTGAAGATCAGGCCGTCGATGCGCGGCAGCGCGACCGCCAGCCCGGCCAGCGAGCGGGCGAGGCGATAACAGAATACCTCGATCGCCAGCTGCGCGCCGCTGTGACCGTCGGCGCGGGCCTGTTCCAGCTCGCGCATGTCGTTGGACAGCCCGGAGAGTCCGAGCAGGCCGCTTTCGCGGTTGAGCAGGTGCTCGATGCGCGGCAGGTCCCAGCCGAGTGTGCGCGCCAAGTGCGCGTGCAGGTTCGGGTCCACGTCACCGCTGCGGGTGCCCATGACCAAGCCCTCCAGCGGCGTCAGGCCCATGCTGGTATCCATGCTGCGACCATCCAGCACCGCGCAGCTGGAGCAGCCGTTGCCCAAGTGGGCGGTCAGCCAGGCGCCGGTGCCGCGTTCCTTGCCACAGAGCACGCTGGCCTGGTCGCTGACGTATTTGTGGCTGGTGCCGTGAAAGCCGTAGCGGCGCACACCGTGCACCGCGTACAGCTCGTCGGGCAGAGCGTAGCGAAAGGCGTGGGGCGGCATGCTCTGGTGGAAGGCCGTATCGAAGACAGCGAATTGCGGCGTGTCCGGTAGCAGCTTCAGGGCAGCGCGGATGCCGGTCAGGTTGGCCGGGTTGTGCAGCGGTGCCAGCGGTGCATTGGCCTGGATGCCGGCAATCACCTCGTCATCGATCTGGCGCGCGCTGGTGAAGCGTTCGCCGCCGTGTACCACGCGGTGCCCCACCGCGCTGAGCGGCTGGTCCAGGTGGGTGTCCACCAGCGGCAGCAAGGCGTCCAGCGCGGCGAGGTGATCGGCCCCGGACAGTTCCCGTTCCAGACCGTCCGAGGTGGACAGGCGAGCCTGGGCTGTATTCAGGCGCTCGGCGATCGCCTCGAAGATGGCGCCGGCGGTGTTCTCGCGGCGCAGGGCCACTTTGATGGAGGAGCTGCCCCCGTTAATGACCAGTACGAGGCGGTTTGTCATGGTACGAGCGAATTCCTTTCAGCCGAATCTGGAGTTATGGACCGCATTGAAGCCGGTGGGTTCGACCATCTTCCGGTGCCCCTCCTGTCGGGTCAAGCCGTGCGTTTCTAGGCTATAGCGCGTACACTTTGGGCTTGGGAAGTGCAGATTAATCAGCGCTTCCCCTGTTACCCCAAAACCACAGGAAAGAGATTATGCAGATTGCTGCCAACAAGGCCGTGTCCATCGACTACACCCTGACCAACGATGATGGCGAAGTGCTGGATTCGTCCGTCGGTGGTGCGCCGCTGGTCTACCTGCACGGTGCCGGCAACATCATTCCGGGTCTGGAAAAGGCGCTGGAAGGCAAGCAGAGCGGTGACGAGATCAAGGTGACTGTCGAGCCGGAAGAGGCTTACGGTGACTTCAATGCAGAGCTGATTGCGGTGCTGGGTCGCAATATGTTCGAAGGTGTCGACGAGCTGGAAGTGGGCATGCAGTTCCACGCCTCCGGCCCCGACGGCAGCATGCAGATCGTCACCATCAAGGCACTGGAAGGTGACGAAGTGACTGTCGATGGCAATCACCCGCTGGCTGGCGAGCGTCTGACCTTTGAAGTGAAGGTCGTTGGAGTGCGCGACGCTCAGGACGAAGAGATCGCTCACGGTCACGTCCACGGTGAAGGTGGTCATCAGCACTGATCGCTGATGCGCCAGAAAACCGGGCTCAGGCCCGGTTTTTTTGTATCTGCGGCTGGCTGTTCTGATAGTGCTTTATCACTAATATTTATGGTGTGTATTTATGGCTATCAGTCAAAGTTGACCGGTCGTATAGTGTTCGCATGAACGCTATCCAAGACAAACGCGCGCGCATTCTGGCCTCCGGCACCGCGGTCATGCTGCGCAAGGGCTACAACGGCACTGGAGTGCAGGAAATCACCCAGGGTGCCGGTGTACCCAAAGGGTCTTTCTATCACTACTTCGAAAGTAAGGAAGACTTTGCCATTCAGGCGCTGCACTACTACTACACGCCGCGTATCGAGCGTTTTGCCGATGCGTTGAGTGCGTCACAGCTGTCGCCGCGCGAGCGTATCCTGCGCTGTTACCGGGATCTGGTGGGGTATTTCGCCAATCAGGAGCAGCCTAGCCACCAGTGTTTTATCGGTAGCCTGTGTCACGAAATGGCAGAGGAGAGCCAGCCCATCGGTTACGCTGCCAGCGCCATTCTGCAGCGCTCCAATCAGGTGTTGGCAGACTGCCTGTCCGAGGCGCAGGCTGCGGGCGAGATCGCTGCGGATCAGGACCCGGCCGCGCTGGCCGGCTTTGTCAGTGCCGCCTGGGAGGGGGCGCTGCTGCGTATGAAGGCCGACCGTCAGATCGGCCCCTTGCGCGTGTTCATTCAGCAGCTGGAGCGCTTGCTGCAGCCTTGAAAACCATTCCATAAAGACAAGACGACTGGTCAGCTTGCAGGTTGACAAGCGTTCTGGTCAGTCCCGTTCAGGAGAGTATGTATGTCCACAGCCGTAACCCCGCTGTTCAAGCCCTTCACCCTGGGCAATCTGGCGCTGTCCAATCGCATCGTGATGGCGCCGATGACCCGTAACTTCTCGCCCAAGGGCGTGCCGAATCAGGCAGTGGTCGATTACTACCGTCGCCGTGCCGAATCCGGTGTGGGCCTGATCATTACCGAAGGCACCGTGGTTGATCACGCGGCGGCCAACGGCTACCCGAACGTGCCCCACTTCTACGGTGAAGACGCGCTGGCCGGCTGGAAGCAGGTTGTTGATGCGGTGCACGCCGCCGGTGGCAAGATTGCACCGCAGCTGTGGCACGTCGGCAACGTCCGTCGCCTCGGCACCGAGCCGAATGGTGACGTGCCCGGCTACGGCCCGATGGAAAAGCAGAAGGATGGCAAGGTGCTGGTCAAGGGTATGACTCAGCAGGATATCGATGACGTGGTTGCGGCCTTTGCCAAGGCCGCCAAGGATGCCAAGGACGTGGGCTTTGACGCCATTGAACTGCACGGTGCCCACGGTTACCTGATCGATCAGTTCTTCTGGGAAGGCACTAACCAGCGCGAAGACCAGTACGGCGGCAGCATGGAGAACCGTGGTCGCTTCGCGGTCGAGATCATCAAGGGCGTGCGCGCGGCTGTGGGTGCCGACTACCCGATCATCTTCCGCTTCTCCCAGTGGAAGCAGCAGGACTACACCGCACGTCTGGCGCCGACCCCTGAATTGCTGGAGCAGTTCCTGACACCGCTGTCTGACGCTGGCGTGGACATCTTCCATTGTTCACAGCGTCGCTTCTGGGAGCCGGAGTTCGAAAGCTCCGAGCTGAACCTGGCTGGCTGGACCCGCAAGATCACCGGCAAGCCCTGCATCACCGTTGGCAGCGTGGGCCTGGACGGCGAGTTCCTGCAATTTATGGTCAACACCGACAAGGTGGCGCAGACCGCCAATATCGACGGCCTGCTTGAGCGTCTGGATGCGGACGAGTTTGATCTGGTCGCCGTTGGTCGTGCGCTGCTGGTAGATCCGCAGTGGGCTGACAAGGTACGCGAAGGTCGCTTTGACGATATCGCTCCGTTTAGCCGCGACGCGCTCAAGACGCTGGTCTGAGCCGCCGTATCAGGCAGTCCGGGCTACTTGCTCGGCACTGCCTGTGCCAACGCAGGCTGCCGCCCGGCGGCCTGCAGCAGGTAGCGCTCAAAGCGCTGCACGATGCTGCTCCAGTCCAATTGGCAGGCCCGATGCCGCGCATGCAGGCGGATACTGCGCCGCCCCTCCCTGTCTGCCGTTAGCCATTGCAGATTCTCGATAAATACCCGGTCATGGGCCACGGGCGCCAGACTGCCGCTGTACCTATCCTGAATGTGCTGGTGAGCTGCCGCCGTATCAAAGGCGCAGACTGCCAGGCCCGAGGCCATGGCTTCGGTCACCACGTTGCCAAAGGTTTCGGTCAGGCTGGGGAAGACGAAGATATCGGCGCTGGCGTAGGCTGCTGCCAGCGGCTCGCCGGTCAGTGCGCCAGTAAACACGGCGTGGGGTAGGCGGCGTTGCAGTTCAGCGCGGGCCGGGCCGTCGCCGACAATCACCAGATGCAGTTTGCGGCCGCTGGTGTCCTGGGTGCTGACCTGGTCCCAGGCCTCGGCCAGCAGCGCCAGGTTTTTCTCTGGCGACAGACGGCCCACATGCAGCATCACCAGATCGTTGTCGGCGGCGCCCCAGGTGCTGCGCAGCTCGCTGCTGCGGTGCGCGGGATGGAAGCGCCTGCAATCAACGCCGCGACCAAGCAGGCACAGGTTGTTCACGCCCAGGCGGCTCAGCTCGCGTTGTTGCGTCGAGCTGGCGACCAGCGTGCTCAACGTCTGGTTGTGAAACCAGCGCAGATAGCGCATGGCTGGCCCGTGCAGCAGCCCGAGATGGAAGTGGTCGCTGTACTGCTGGAAGTTGGTATGAAAGCCGCTGATGACCGGAATCTGCAAGCGCCGCGCGACGCGCAGCGCGGACCAGCCCAGCGGGCCCTCGGTCGCCAGATAGACGGCATCCGGGCGTTCGCGCTGCCACAGGCGACGCAACTGGTGGCCGGCCGGCAGCCCCCATTGCAGGCTGGCGTAGCCGGGGATCGGCATACCGCGTACACGGCGTTCCAGCAGGTCGCCCTGCCTGTCGCTGCCCGGATGCTCGTCGGCCAGTGCCGGGCGTACCAGTTGCACGCGGTGCTGGCGCGCGAGCAGGCCACTGCACAGCTGGCCAAGGGTGTTGGCGACGCCGTTGATCTGCGGGGGATAGGTTTCAGTGACCAGTGCGAAGCAGCGGCCGGGCGAGTCTGGTATGGTCATGCTCCGAGTATGGACAGCCGCCATGATCGGAGCGTGACATCTTTATGACGCTTTTATGATGCTTGCTGCTCGCGCTCGCGCACCCACAGCAGGGTAGAGGCCGCCACGGCGGTCGGCATCACCAGCAGGTTGACCAGCGGAATCAGCATGCCGACATACACCGGCAGGCCAAAGCCCAGCGACAGGCTGCGGCGCGTCTGCATCCAGCGCAGCATGTCGCGAAATCCGACCTTGTCGTTATCAGCCTGATAGTCGATGTACTGCACCGCCATCATCCATACGCCAAAGGCCAGCAGCAGCGGGGAGGCGATCAGGTTCACCACCGGAATCAACGTGAGCAGCAACAGCGCCACCATGCGTGGCAGGTAGTAGCGCAGCTTGCGCAGCTCGCGGCCGACGCTGTGGGGAACCAGCATGGCGATGTCGCGCCAGCCGGTCGGCGGACTGACCTCGTTGCGCTCCTGTTCGGCGATTTTCTCCGCCAGAATGCCGTAAAACGGCGAGGCGATGATGTTGGCGACCACGCTGAAGCCAAAAAACAGCACCAGCAGGACCACCAGGGCAAACAGCGGCCACAGCAGCCATTCGACAAAGGCGGCCCAGTCCGGCAGCTGCGGCATCAGGCGTGTCATCCACAGATCGAATTGCTGAATGCCCCAGCCGATCAGTGCGCTGAACAGGATCAGATTCAGTACCAGCGGGATCAGCACAAGGCGCCGCAGGCCCGGTTGACGCAGGGTGCGCCAGCCTTCTTTGAGGTAGTCGGGGCCGCGCATGAGGTCGGTTACGTGCTTCATTGTGCCTGATCCTGGAGGGGAGTTTTCGTGCAGAATTGTGCAGTGCCTAGCCGGGCACTATAGGGGTAAACTATTTGGCTGATACAGTCTTTGCAATGTCCTAATGTGTCCGAGCGCCTTAAGCTGCGCTCCATTGTCCTGGAGAATGGGATGAGCGTTCTGGTAAACCGTGCGGCGCCGGATTTTGTCGCGCCGGCCGTGCTGGCCGATGGCAGCATCGTTGATGCCTTTGACTCAAGCAGTCTGCGTGGTCGTTATGTGGTCATGTTTTTCTGGCCGCTGGATTTCACCTTTGTCTGCCCCTCGGAAATCATTGCGCACAACAATCGCATGGACAAATTCCGCGCGCTGGGGGTTGAGGTGGTGGGGGTATCCATTGACTCGCAGTTCACCCACTTTGCCTGGCGTAATACGCCGGTTGAGCAGGGTGGTATCGGACCGGTGGATTTCACCATGGTCGCCGATGTGCGGCATGAGATTACCCGTGCCTACGGGGTCGAACATGAGGACGGGGTGGCGTTGCGTGCCTCCTTCCTGATTGATCGTGCGGGTATCGTGCAGCATCAGGTGGTGAACAATCTGGCGCTGGGCCGTGAAGTGGATGAGATGATCCGCTTGGTCGAGGCGCTGCAGTTCACCGAAGAGCACGGCGAGGTCTGCCCGGCCGGCTGGCGCAAGGGGCAGAAGGGTATGCAGGCCAGTGCCGCAGGCGTTGCCAGCTATCTGGCGGAGCATGCCAGCGAGCTGTGATCGAATTCGTTTTTGGGGCAGTCACGTTGTTCCGGGGACCCCTTACCCCTGACTGCCCGTTTTATTACTGCCGCCAGTACGCTGGCGAATTGGGAGGTTTACATGTCTGAAGTGCGTCACGCCCGTCTGATCATCCTCGGCTCCGGCCCTGCTGGCTACAGCGCTGCAGTCTACGCTGCGCGCGCCAACCTCAAGCCGCTGCTGATCACCGGGATGCAGATGGGCGGTCAGCTGACCACGACCACCGAGGTGGACAACTGGCCGGGCGACGTCGAAGGCCTGCAGGGTCCGGACCTGATGGAGCGGATGCGCAAGCATGCCGAACGCTTTGAGACCGAGATCCAGTTTGACCACATCAACAAGGTCGATCTGACCAGCCGCCCGCTCAAGCTGTGGGGCGACAGCGGCGAGTATCAGTGCGATGCACTGATCATCGCCACCGGCGCCTCGGCTCGCTACCTCGGTCTGCCCTCTGAAGAGGCCTTTATGGGCAAGGGCGTGTCTGCCTGCGCGACCTGTGACGGGTTCTTCTATCGTAATCAGGAAGTCTCGGTGGTGGGTGGCGGCAACACGGCGGTTGAAGAGGCCCTGTACCTGGCCAATATCGCCAAGAAGGTGACCCTGGTGCATCGCCGTGACAGCTTCCGCGCCGAGAAGATTCTGGTCGACAAGCTGATGGCCCGTGTCGCCGAAGGCAAGATCGAGCTGAAACTCAACGCCACGCTGGACCAGGTGCTGGGTGACGACAGTGGCGTGACCGGCATGCGCATCGCCCTGAACGGCGGCGGCACTGAGGACATCGCCCTGGCAGGGGTCTTTATTGCCATCGGCCACACGCCCAATACCGGCCTGTTCGAAGGGCAGCTGGAGATGAAAGACGGCTACCTGAAAATCAACAGCGGCACTGAAGGTAATGCCACTCAGACCAATATTCCGGGTGTGTTTGCCGCAGGCGATGTCGCCGACCACGTTTACCGTCAGGCGATTACCTCTGCTGGTGCTGGCTGCATGGCGGCGCTGGATGCGGAGCGGTTCCTCGACGAGCTGTAATCTGATGGTCCGAAACCCCGCCTCGACGGTCGCGTCGAGGCGGGGTTTTTGCTTGGCAGGAGGCGGGGTAAATGGAAGAGTGGATCATGGTGATCGGGCTGACGCTGATGGCTGGCATGGCGATGCCGGCGGGAGCCCTGCTGGCCGGCGTGGAGTCCATCCGACCCAACTGGCTGGATGAAGAGCGTCGCCACGGCATTATCGCCTTCGGTGGTGGTGCTTTGTTGTCGGCGGTGGCGCTGGTGCTGGTGCCCGAGGGGATCGAGGTGCTGTCGCCCGCCAGTTCCGCATTCTGGTTTGTCCTTGGCGGAGCGGCCTTCATGGGGCTGGATCTGCTGCTTTATCGCATCAACACCCCGGCCAGTCAGTTGGCCGCCATGCTGTCCGACTTTATTCCCGAGTCCATCGCCCTTGGCGCCGCCTTCGCCGCTGGGGGTTCCGGTGGGGTGCTGCTGGCCTGCCTGATGATGCTGCAGAATCTGCCTGAAGGCTTTAACGCCTGTCGTGAGCTGCGTGCCAGTACCCACTACGCTGTGCGCAGGGTAACCGCGCTGTTTGCCCTCATGGCCTTGCTTGGCCCGCTGTGTGGCCTGCTCGGCTACGGCTGGCTGGCGCAATTCCCGAGCGTTGTTGCGGGGGTAATGCTGTTCGCCGCCGGCGGTATCTGCTATTCAGTATTTCAGGACATCGCGCCGCAGGCGAAGATTGATCGTCACTGGGCGCCGCCCATGGGCGCGGTGCTCGGTTTTGTGCTGGGGATGGTCGGTCATCAGTTGACGATGGCCTGAGCCTGCCAGCGTTTACCGGTCGCCTCTGTCCCTCTGCGGTGACGGCGGTGACCTCACTGAAAAGGAATATCGTTATGAAAACCCTCTATGCCGTGGCCGCCGCTGGTCTGCTTGTGGTCGCTGGCAACGCTGCTGCCAGCAGCTTCGTCGGCACCACCGATACCATCGGCTCTTCGCTTGCTAATAGCGTAGAAGGCACCAGTGATGCCTCCACTGGCGGCAACAACAAGGTGGTCATGCAGGCGCGTGATGATGCCGCCAGCTTTGTTGCCAGCAACGGCGCGATTCGTGGCGTTCAGCTGGAAGCGGCGCTGCAGCAGCTGCGTGCGCAGCAACCGGGCCTGGAGGCCAGTGACATGCAGCTGGCCGAGGATATTCTCGCGCGGTGAGGCGCGCTTGCTGCGGCGCCATGCGCCTGGTGCGTGTGGGGCTGCAGTTGTGGCTGCTGACGGCTGCGCCGGTCTATGCCGAGTTGCGTCTGGTCGCGGAGCTGGATGGTCTGGATGCGCAGCAGCAGGTATTTACCCGGGAGCTGCTGCGTTCGACCGAGCAGCATCTGCCGCCAACGCTGCGTGCCCGCCTGCACGACGTCTCGGTACGCTGGGCTGGTTCGCTACCCGCGAAAGTCAGTGGCAGAGCGACCACAGACGGTCGTCTGCTGCTGAATCGACGGCTGCTGATGCAGCGTGATCAGGCGCTGGCATTGCGTACGCTGGTGCATGAGGTGGTGCATCTGTACGACCGACTGGGTCCGCCGGCCAGGCTGCACTGGTATTGCGCCGGGCGTCTGCAGGTGCAGGGGGCTGTGGGCCTGCCGGCTGCGTGCCGGGGGCAGGGCGAGCGCCGGTTTCGTTTGAGCGACGACCCGCGCTTGCTGGATCTGGCCGGTTGGCCCGAGCGGGTCGGGATGCGTGGCCAGCGTGAGGCTAACAACGCCCGTACGCTGCGCTCCCCGGATGCCTATGAGCTGGATAGCCCCGCCGAATTTGTCGCCGTCAACGCAGAGTACTTTCTGCTGGACCCGGATTACGCCTGCCGCCGGCCGGCGCTGCACGCCTACTTCACTGCGCACTTTGAAGGCTGGTCGCCGGAGGCGGCTGCCTGTACCGACAGCTATCCCTATCTGAATGCCGCCAGCGGCCCCGATCAGCCCGTGGTTGGCTGGCTTGATCCGGAGCGTATCTATGCCGTGCATTACCTGCTGGCTGAGCCTAACGAGGAGTGGGCGAGCCGCTGGGGGCACAGCATGCTGCGGCTGGTGGTCTGCGCGCCGGGTCGTGTGCGCGGTCCGGACTGCATGCTCGATCTGGACCAGCACTTGGTGCTGTCTTTCCGCGCCTTCGTCCAGGACGTGCAGCTATCGCACTGGGACGGGCTGGTAGGGAATTATCCTTCCCGCCTGTTCATGCTGCCGCTGGCTCAAGTGGTGGATGAATATACCAAGCTTGAGCTGCGCGCCTTGCGTTCCGTGCCTTTGTTGCTGAGCCGAGAGCAGATTGCCGGCGTGGCGCAGCAGAGCGCCATGCTGCACTGGAGCTATGACGGGCGTTACTACTTTGTCAGCAATAACTGTGCAGTCGAGACACTCAAGCTGTTACGCACCGGGACCGACAGCCCGAAGCTGCTGGATGTCGACAGTCAGACGCCGATAGGGCTGCTGCAGGCGCTGCAGGCACGGAGCATGGCTGATGCCAGCGTGCTGGATGACCCGGCCGAGGCGCTGCGGCTGGGCTATCGCTTTGATTCCTATGCCGAGCGTTACCAGCAGATATTCCAGCCGCTGCGCGCCGAGCTGGGCTTGCCTGCCGAGGAGGTCGAACACTGGCTGGCACTGCCGCCCGCCGAGCGCCGGCCCTGGTTTGCTGCTGCGGATCTGCGCGCGAGCGCCGGCTTGTTGTTGCTGGAGCAGGCCGCCGTGCGACGGGAGCTGCTGGCCGCACAGCACAGTCTCAAACTGCGCTATCTGGACGGCGACGCGGAGGAGGCCATGCGTGAGGCCGGTGACCTGATTGGTCAGTTGCTGCTGGAGCGCGGTTTTCTCAGTCGGCCGGCTGATCTCCTGCCCGAGGGTTACGGGTTGCCGCAAGCACGCGAGTGGCGAATGCTGGAAGCACGTTCGCAGCAGCGAGGCGCAGCGTTGCTGCAGCTGGAAAAGACGCTGGACGCGGTATTGCCGGCGCTGCTGTCTGCTGCCCAGCAGGCACGCTTGCAGGGCGGGCAGGATAATCTGCAGCTGTTACGCGAACGCATCAAGGCGCTGAGAGGTGAGCAATAGTCAGGGGGATGGCTCCATTCACAGAACGCGAATGGTGCCCCGAGGGAGAATCGAACTCCCACTCTGTTACCAGAAACGGATTTTGAATCCGTCGCGTCTACCAATTCCGCCATCGGGGCTTGTCGGGCGCAGTGGCTGCGCAAGACAGGCGCGGAGTATAAGGAGCCGGGATGGCTGTGGTCAATCCTGTTGGCGACTGACAGATCGCGAATGTGGTGGTTTTCCGCTACTATAGCGGCCCTTTTTTCTGCCATTTCGGATCCGCTTGCCGCATGCGCCTCAGTGATTTTGATTTTGAGCTGCCCGACGACCTGATCGCCCGCCACCCGCTGGCCGAGCGGCGTGGCAGCCGTTTGCTGTGTCTGGACGGGCCAAGCGGCACGCTTGAACACCGTCTGTTCGTGGACCTGCTGGAATACCTGCGCCCGGGTGACCTGATGGTGTTCAACAATACGCGGGTCATTCCGGCGCGGTTGTTTGGTCGCAAGGCCACGGGCGGCGCGCTGGAAGTCTTGGTCGAGCGGGTGCTGGATGAATATCGGGTGCTGGCGCATATTCGTTCCAGCAAGTCGCCCAAGCCCGGCAGCCAGATTGTGATTGATGGCGGCGCCGAGGCCGAGATGGTCGCCCGGCATGATGCCTTGTTCGAGCTGCGCTTTGCCGAGCCGGTGCTGCCGCTGCTGCAGCGCGTTGGTCATATGCCGCTGCCGCCCTATATCGATCGTCCTGATGAGGATGCCGACCGAGAGCGCTATCAGACGGTTTATGCCAAGCGCGAAGGCGCGGTGGCAGCGCCCACTGCCGGCCTGCACTTTGATCAGCCGCTGCTCGACGCCATCGCCGGGCTGGGTGTGGAAACCGCCGAGGTGACCCTGCACGTTGGCGCCGGTACCTTTCAGCCGGTGCGCGTCGAGAAGATTGAAGACCATGTCATGCATCAGGAGTGGCTGGAGGTCTCGCCTGAGGTGGTGGCGGCGGTCGAGGCCTGCAAGGCGCGGGGCGGGCGAGTGATTGCCGTGGGCACCACCAGCGTGCGCTCGCTCGAGTCGGCAGCGCGCGACGGTGAGCTCAAGCCCTTCAGTGGCGATACCGACATCTTTCTGTACCCCGGTCGGCCGTTCCATGTGGTGGATGCGCTGGTCACCAATTTCCATTTGCCCGAGTCGACGCTGCTGATGCTGGTGTCGGCCTTTGCCGGTTACCCGGAAACCATGGCCGCCTACCGCGCTGCCGTGGCCGAGAAGTACCGTTTTTTCAGCTACGGTGATGCCATGTTCATCACCCGCAACCCGGCCCCGACCGGCCCTGAGGTATCGTCATGAGTCATATGTCCTTTGAACTGCTTGCCACCGATGGCAAGGCGCGCCGCGGGCGTCTGACCTTTCCGCGCGGGGTGGTGGAAACCCCGGCGTTTATGCCGGTGGGCACTTACGGCACGGTCAAGGGTATGTTGCCGCGTGACATCGAGGCCATTGGCGCGCAAATCATCCTCGGTAACACCTTTCATCTGTGGCTGCGCCCGGGTACCGAGGTGATCAGCAAGCACGGCGACCTGCATGACTTCATGCAGTGGCAGGGGCCGATTTTGACTGACTCTGGCGGCTTTCAGGTGTTTAGCCTTGGCGCCATGCGCAAGATCAAGGAGGAGGGGGTGTACTTCTCCTCGCCGGTTGACGGTGCCAAGGTGTTCATGGGGCCGGAAGAGTCGATGCAGGTCCAGCGCGCGTTGGGGTCGGACATCGTGATGATCTTTGACGAATGCACGCCGTACCCCGCTGACGTCGATACCGCGCGCCGCTCCATGGAGCTGTCGCTGCGCTGGGCCAAACGTTCCAAGCAGGCGCATGGTGACAATCCCTCGGCACTGTTCGGCATTATCCAGGGCGGCATGCACGAAGAGTTGCGTCTGCGCTCGCTCGAAGGGCTGAGCGAGATCGGTTTTGACGGTCTGGCCATTGGCGGTCTGTCGGTCGGCGAGCCGAAGGAAGAAATGATCCGCGTACTGGATTTTCTGCCCGGCCACATGCCGCCGGAAAAACCTCGTTACCTGATGGGAGTAGGCAAGCCCGAAGACCTGGTGGAAGGTGTGCGTCGCGGCGTGGACATGTTCGATTGCGTGATGCCCAGCCGCAATGCGCGCAACGGGCATCTGTTCACCGAGGCGGGCGTGATCAAGATTCGCAACGCGGTGCACCGCCATGACGAGTCGCCGCTGGACCCCGCATGCGATTGCTATACCTGCCAGCACTTCTCCCGCGCCTATCTGCATCACCTGGACAAGTGCGGCGAAATGCTGGGCAGCATGCTCAATACCATCCATAACCTGCGGCATTATCAGCGGCTTATGGCAGGTTTGCGCGGTGCCATCCAACAGGGTACATTGAGCGCCTTTGTGGATAACTTCTACGCCAAACTGGGCCGGCCGGTACCGCCGCTGGAGCCCTGAGCGTCCGCGGATGTGATCAGCGCAGCCCGGCGCTTGAATAGTGTCCGAAGCGCCCCCATAACCGATTTTTCGCAGTTCAATAACAGGAGCGTCACATGAGCTTTTTCATCCCCGCCGCCATGGCACAGTCAGCAGGCGGAGCCGCACCGGCGGGTTCCGGTTTCGAGTGGATTTTTCTGATCGGCTTCGTGGTCATCTTCTATCTGATGATCTGGCGCCCGCAGGCCAAGCGCGCCAAGGAGCACAAGAATCTGCTGGCCGGTCTGTCCACAGGTGATGAAGTGGTAACCGGCGGTGGCATCCTGGGTAAAGTGAAAAAGGTGACCGACGAGTTCGTGGTACTGGAAGTCGGCGACAGCCAGGAACTGAAGTTCCAGAAAGGCTCGATCGTGGCCGTGCTGCCCAAAGGCACGCTGAAAGCCATCTAATCCCCTCGTAGACCTCCGTTCCGGGCGCCGATCAGGCGCCCGGACTGCTTCAGGCCCTGATATGCTCAATCGTTACCCCCTCTGGAAATACCTGCTGATCGTGGCCGTGCTGGCGCTGGGCCTGATCTATGCAATGCCCAACCTGTATCCGGATGATCCGGCCATTCAGATTTCCGGCGCCAGCTCCACGCTGGAAATCCAGCAGTCCGATCTCGACCGTATCGAGCAGGCGCTGGCCGCCGCCAACCTGCCGACCAAAGGCACGGAGCTCGGCACCAATGGCCGCTCAGGCCTGGTGCGTCTGGTCAATCGCGCTGATCAGCTGAAGGCGCAGGATGTGGTGCGCGACGCGCTGGGGCGCGATTATGTGGTGGCGCAGAATCTGGCGCCGACCACGCCCGAGTGGCTGAGCAATATCGGTGCTGGTCCAATGACGCTGGGCCTGGACTTGTCCGGTGGTGTGCACTTCCTGCTGCAGGTGGACATGGATAAGGCCATTGAGTCGCGGGTTAACGTCTACCAGAGCGAGATTCGCGGCCTGATGCGTACCGAGGGCCTGCGCTATCGCAGTCTGCCAACCCAGGGCAACACCCTGCAGTTTGGCTTTGCTGATGAAGATCAGCGCAGCGAGGCGCGCCGCCTGATTACCCGGCAGTACAATCAGTTCACGCTGGAAACTGCCGAGCGTCAGGAGCAATACGTTCTGCAGCTGACGCTGACCGAGGCGGAGATTGCCGCCATTCGCGATTACGCGGTGAACCAGAACCTGACCACCGTACGCAACCGGGTTAACGAATTGGGTGTGGCCGAGCCGCTGGTGCAGCGTCAGGGTGCCGATCGCATCGTGGTCGAGTTGCCGGGCGTGCAGGACACTGCCGAGGCCAAGCGCGTACTGGGCAAGACCGCCAACCTGGAGTTTCGTCTGGCCGCCGAGCCGGACGCGCCCCGTGCGACCACCGAGTCCTTTCCCTTCCGTAGCGGCGAAGGACGCGTCGCAGACGTCGAGCGCAGCATCATCATTACCGGTGACCAGGTTACCGATGCGCAAGCCAACTACGACGAAAACGGTCGCCCGCAGGTCAACATCAACCTCGACAGTCACGGCGGCGAGCTGATGAACCGCGCCACGCGCAGCAACATTGGGCGCGGCATGGCGGTGCTGTTTATCGAGCAGCGTCAGATCAGCCGTACGGTTACCGAAGAGGTTGATGGCGTGATGCAGGAGGTCGAGGTTCCGGCCTTTGTCGAAGAGAAGTCGATCATCAGTCTGGCGACCATTCAGAGCGCGCTGGGTACCCAGTTCCGCATTACCGGTCTGGATTCGCCGGCCGAGTCTTCCGAACTGGCGCTGCTGCTGCGTGCCGGTGGTCTGGCGGCGCCCATGCACTTTGTCGAAGAGCGCACCATCGGCCCGAGCCTGGGGGCAGAAAACATTGCCAAGGGTGTGACCGCGACCCAGGTCGGCTTTATCGCCGTGCTGGTGTTCATGATCATCATCTACCGCGCCTTTGGTGTGTTTGCCAGCATCGCCTTGAGCTTCAACCTGATCCTGCTGATTGCGTTGATGTCCATGTTGGGGGCTACCCTCACGCTGCCGGGTATCGCCGGTATCGTGCTGACGCTGGGTATGGCGGTCGACGCCAACGTGCTGATCTTCTCGCGTATCAGGGAAGAGATATTTAACGGCATGTCGCCCCAACGTGCGGTGCACGAAGGTTTCGACAAGGCCTTCTCGGCGATTGTCGACGGCAACCTGACGACCCTGCTGGTGGGTGTGATTCTGTTCGCCATGGGCTCGGGGCCGATCAAGGGCTTTGCCGTCACCCTGTCGCTGGGGATCGTGACCTCGATGTTCAGTGCCATTATGGTGACCCGCGCCATGGTCAACCTGGCCGTCGGCGGTCGCGATGTGAAGAAGCTGTGGCTCTGAGGAATACGTAATGAACATCAATAGAACTATCAATTTCCTCGGCCTGCGCAAGTTCTTCTTTGGCGTAGCTGTCGTGCTGATGATTGCCTCGCTGGGCAGTCTGGTCGTCAAGCAGCTGAATCTGGGCTTGGACTTCACCGGCGGTGCGCTGGTTGAGCTTAACTACAGTGAAGCGGCTGACCTGGAAGATATTCGTCTTACCCTGCGTGAAAACGGCTGGGACGACGCGGTTGTGCAGAACTTTGGCGCTTCCACCGATGTGCTGATCCGGTTGCCCAGTGATGACCCGAATCTGGGTAATCAGGTGGCGGACATGGTCAAGCGCGCCGAAGGTGGCGAGGTCGTGGTCAAGCGAGTCGAGTTTATCGGGCCGCAGGTCGGCGAGGAGCTGCGTGACCAGGGCGGCCTGGGCATGCTGCTGGCCATTGGCGGCATTCTGCTTTATGTGTCCCTGCGCTTTCAGATGAAGTTTGCAGTCGCGGCCATTCTGGCTCTGGTGCACGACGTGATCTTCACCCTGGGGTTCTTTGCCTTCTTCGGTTTGTCCTTCGACTTGACCGTACTGGCAGCCCTGCTGGCGGTGATTGGTTACTCGTTGAACGACACTATCGTGGTGTTTGATCGTGTTCGCGAGAATATCCGGGCGATGCGGCACACCGATCTGGTGGAGATCATCAACGTCTCTACCACCCAGACCCTGGGGCGGACGCTGGCAACCTCGTTCTCGACCATTCTGGTGCTGCTGGCGCTGTTCTGGTTTGGTGGCGAGAATATCCATGGCTTCGCGACCGCGCTGTTGATCGGCGTGGGTGTGGGCACCTACTCGTCCATCTATGTGGCTGGCGGCCTGCTGGTGACGATGAAGCTCACCCGCGAAGACCTGATCCCGCCGCAGGTGGAAGAGGCGGTCGACGAAAGGCCCTGAGCGCAGGCGTTGCCTGCGCAGCTGCAAGCTGCAAGCTGCAAGAAAACCCGTGCCGGAACTGAATCCGGCGCGGGTTTTTGCTTTTCTGGGTGGCTTGAAGCTTGCGGCTTGTAGCTTGCAGCTCAAAAAAAGGCCCACACCGGTCAGGATGTGGGCCTCTTTGTTCTGCCCCGTACGGCCAGCTTGCCGCTTGAGGCTTACAGCTTGTAGCTTGTCTATTTACATCTTCATGCTGGGCGTCAGGTGCGGCTGGATGGCGGTCAGCACGGCCTTGAAGCATTTGGGGTTGCCGGCAACGATCTGGCCCTTCTCCAGGAACTGGTGGCCACCGTTGAAGTCGCTGCACAGACCGCCTGCTTCCTGAATCAGCAGGGCGCCGGCGGCCATATCCCACTCGGCCAGGCCGAATTCCCAGAAGGCGTCAAAACGGCCTGCGGCCACGTAGGCCAGATCGAGGCTGGCGGCGCCGGCCCGGCGGATACCGGCGGTCTGGCCGACCAGGCTGCGGAACATGCCCAGGTAGTTGTCCAGTGAGTCAATCTGGTTGGCGCGGAACGGGAAGCCGGTGCCCAGCAGCGCGCCGTCCAGGGTCTTGCGGGTGCTGACGCGCAGGCGGCGACCGTTCAGCGCAGCACCGCGGCCGCGGCTGGCGGTGAATTCTTCCTGACGGATCGGGTCCAGCACCACGGCGTGCTCAGTGCGACCTTTTACGCGGCAGGCGATGCTGACAGCAAAGTGCGGGACGCCGCGAATGAAGTTGGTGGTGCCGTCCAGTGGGTCAATGATCCAGACGGTGTCGGCGCCGTCGCCTTGGCCAGGTTGGAAGCCGCTTTCCTCCGCCTGGATGCTGTGGTCAGGGTAGGCCTTGCGCAGTTGGCTGATGATGGCTTGCTCGGCGGCGCGATCCACTTCCGACACATAATCGCGCGCGTCCTTTTCGTCCACGGTGAGCACATCAAGGCGTTCCATGGAACGGTAAATGAGCTCTCCTGCGCTGCGCGCGGCACGCAGGGCGATATTCAGCATGGGCTGCATAGGGCTATGTCTCTGTCGGGGGAATGATGAAAAGCCGGAAATTGTAGCAGAAGTGTAGGTGAACAGAAATGGATCATGGCTATCGCAGCAAGGCTTTTGTAAGATGCAGGGTCCATTTTCTGGCGTGAAGGGTCCGCTTTGCTTAATAACGTGCGTGTGGTGTTGGTCAACACCAGTCATCCCGGCAACATTGGCGGCGCCGCCAGGGCCATGAAGAATATGGGGTTGAATCAGCTGGTGCTGGTCGATCCGGTGCGCTTTCCGGACCCTGACGCCAACTCTCGCGCATCGGGCGCGGATGATCTGCTGAGTAATGCGCGGATTGTCGCGACCCTGGATGAGGCTATTGCCGACTGCACCTTGGTCATGGGTACTAGTGCGCGAGATCGCCGTATCCCCTGGCCCGTGGTTGACCCGCGTGAGGCGGCGGATCTGGTGCTGGATCAGTCGGCGCTGCCCGAGGCGCAGATTGCGCTGGTCTTCGGTCGCGAGGACTCGGGGCTGACCAGTGACGAACTGCAGCGCTGTCAGTATCACGTACATATTCCTTCCATGCCTGATTTCAGCTCACTGAATCTGGCTGCGGCGGTGCAGGTGCTGGCTTATGAGCTGCGCATGCAGGGGCTGCAGCGCGAGGGCGCACCGACCAAGATGCACAAGGTCGAGACCACGGCGGTCTTTAATGAAATTCCGGCGACGGCGGGGGAGTTGGAGCAGTTTTATCAGCATCTGGAGCAGGTGCTGGTTGAAATCGGCTTCCATGACCCTCAGAAACCACGGCAGCTGTTGCCGCGTTTGCGTCGCCTCTACGGGCGGGTGCACCTTAATCGGATGGAAATGAACATCCTGCGTGGCATCTTGACCGAAACCCAAAAAGCCATCGGCGTAAAAGCGGCCGGTGAGCGGAGATCCTGACCATGTTTGCTCGGATGAAAGAAGATATCGCCAGCGTATTCCACCGTGACCCTGCCGCGCGCAACACGCTGGAAGTGCTGACCTGCTATCCCGGCTTGCATGCGGTCTGGCTACACCGTGTGGCGCATGCGCTGTGGGTGCGCCGTGCCTTTTTGCTGGCGCGTATGGTCTCGCACCTGGCGCGTTGGCTGACCGGGATCGAAATTCACCCTGGCGCCCAGATCGGTCGCCGCTTTTTTATCGACCACGGCTTTGGTGTGGTGATCGGTGAAACCACCGAAATCGGCGACGATGTCACGCTCTATCAGGGCGTAACCCTGGGTGGCACGAGCTGGGATCAGGGTAAACGTCACCCAACGCTGGAAGACGGTGTGGTCGTGGGCGCCGGTGCCAAGGTGCTTGGGCCTTTCACGGTCGGAGCGGGTGCCAAGATCGGCTCCAACGCGGTGGTCACCAAGGCGGTGCCGGCTGGTGCCACGGCGGTCGGTATTCCGGGGCGGATTATTCCCAAAGAGCCGGAGCCTGAGGCCAAGACAGAGCAGCAGGTCAAGCGTGAGGCGATGGCCGAGAAGCTGGGCTTTGATGCCTATGGTGTGAGTCGCGACATGCCGGATCCGGTGGCTCGTGCCATCGGTCAGATGCTCGACCATATGCATGCGGTGGACAGCCGACTGGAGGGCATGTGCAAGGCGCTCAGCGAGCTGGGCAGTGACTACTGCGCCAAAGAGTTGCCAACCCTGGGTGGCGAGGATTTCGAGTTGCTGAAGGATGAGTCGCAACCGTTGGTTGAAGTGGACGCTGCCAGCGACAGTAAGGCCTGAGGTGATATGAAACAGCCTATTTATCTGGATTATGCGGCGACCACGCCGGTTGATCCGGCGGTAGCCGAGAAGATGATTGCCTGCCTGACCATGGACGGCAACTTTGCCAACCCGGCTTCGCGCTCGCACGTCTACGGCTGGAAGGCCGAGGAGGCGGCAGAGAATGCCCGTCGTCAGGTGGCGGATCTGGTGGGTGCAGACCCGCGCGAGATTGTCTGGACCTCCGGTGCCACCGAGTCGAACAATCTGGCCATCAAGGGCATGGCTCATGCGCTCAGCGCGCGCGGCCGTCATCTGGTCACCTCGACTATCGAGCACAAGGCGGTGCTCGACTGTTTCAAGCAGTTGGAGCAAGAGGGGTGCGAGGTCACCTGGCTGCAGGCTGACGCCAGCGGCGTAATTGCGCCCGAGCAGTTGCGCTCAGCGCTGCGCGAGGACACGGTGCTGGTCTCGCTGATGCACGTGAACAACGAGATTGGCACGATCAACGATATTCGCGCGCTGGGCGAGCTGGCTCAGGGCGCTGGTGCCGTGTTTCATGTCGATGCGGCGCAGTCGACCGGCAAGTTGCCGATTGACCTGAAGACCCTGCCGGTCGATCTGATGTCCTTTAGCGCTCATAAGACCTACGGTCCCAAGGGGGTGGGTGCGCTGTTTGTGCGGCGCGGCCTGATGCCGCGGCCGCAGGCGCAGATTCACGGTGGCGGCCACGAGCGTGGGTTGCGCTCGGGTACGCTGGCAACCCATCAGCTCGTTGGTATCGGCGCTGCGTTCGAGCTGGCCGGCCAGGTGCGCGAGCAGGAGAGCGCACGTATCACGGAGCTGCGTGATGCGCTGCTTGCAGGGCTGGAGGGGCTTGATGGGGTTAGCCTTAATGGCAGTGCCGAGTTACGCGTACCGCATAATCTCAATCTGGCCTTCGCCGGTGTGGATGGCGAGCTGCTGCTGCTGTCGCTCAAGGAGCTGGCGCTGTCCAGCGGGTCGGCCTGTACCTCGGCCGCCGTCGAGCCGTCGTACGTGCTGCGCGGCATCGGCCTGAGCGATGAGTTGGCCCATAGCTCCATTCGTCTGTCGTTGGGGCGTTATACCAGCCTGGAAGACGTGCAGCGCGCCGCCCAGGTCATCTGTCAGGTGGTGCCGCGCCTGCGTGCAAGCTGACGGTCCGCCGTCAGCTATGCTGCTGTTATCTATTTGTCTTTAACCTGCGTATAATCCGCAGGTTAACCATCTTTTGTAATTTCATTCTGTAACTATCTGTCTGGAGAGTTTTATGGCCGTTGAACGCACCCTGTCCATCATCAAGCCCGATGCCGTTGCCAAGAACGTCATTGGCGAGATTCTGACCCGTTTTGAGCAGGCTGGTCTGCGCGTTGTCGCAGCCAAGATGGTTCAGCTGTCCCAGGCCGATGCCGAAGGCTTCTACGCCGAGCACAAAGAGCGTCCCTTCTTCAAGGATCTGGTTGGCTTCATGACCTCTGGCCCGGTTGTTGTACAAGTGCTGGAAGGTGAAGGCGCGGTACTGAAGAACCGTGACCTGATGGGCGCTACCAACCCGAAGGAAGCCGCTGCCGGTACCATCCGCGCCGACTTCGCCGAGTCCATCGATGCCAACGCCGTGCACGGTTCCGACTCCACCACTTCCGCTGCCCGTGAAGTGGCTTACTTCTTCGCCGAAACCGAACTCTGCCCGCGCTAAGGCCGGGTCTGGTTCTCTCAGCCGAGTGATGTGATCGCCATGACCGATACCACCAGCAAGACCAATCTGCTGGGTCTGACACAGCAGAAACTGGAAGCTTTCTTCGAGGGATTGGGAGAGAAGCGTTTTCGTGCCGGCCAGGTCATGAAATGGATGCATCACTATGGCGTGGACAACTTCGATGACATGACCAATATCGGCAAGGCTCTGCGCGAAAAGCTCAAGGCCAATGCCGAGATTCGTGGCCCCGAGGTTGTCAGCGAAGATATCTCCCGCGACGGCACACGCAAGTGGGTCGTCCGGGTCGCCTCGGGCAGTTGCGTCGAGACCGTGTACATTCCGCAAAACGGACGCGGCACCCTGTGTGTCTCCTCCCAGGCGGGTTGTGCACTGGATTGCAGCTTCTGCTCGACCGGCAAGCAGGGCTTCAACAGCGATCTGACCGTGGCCGAGATCATTGGCCAGGTGTGGATTGCCAGCAAGTCCTTCGGTTCTATTCCGGCAACCGCCGACCGTGCCGTCACCAACGTGGTGATGATGGGCATGGGTGAGCCGCTACTGAATTACGACAACGTTGTGGATGCCATGACGTTGATGATGGATGACCTGGGCTACGGTATTTCCAAGCGCAAGGTGACGCTGTCCACCTCGGGCGTGGTGCCGATGATCAACAAGCTGGCCGAGGATATGGATGTTGCCCTGGCGCTGTCGCTGCACGCGCCGAACAACGCGCTGCGCAATCAGCTGGTGCCGCTGAACAAGAAGTATCCGCTGGAAGTATTGCTGCCGGCCTGCAAGAGCTACATCGCCGGGCTTGGCGAAAAGCGTTCGCTGACCGTCGAGTACACCCTGCTCAAGGGCGTCAATGACCAGCCCGAGCACGCCGCCGAGATGATCGAGCTGCTGCGCGATATCCCGTGCAAGATCAACCTCATCCCCTTCAACCCCTTCCCGCATTCCGGTTACGAGCGACCCAGCAACAATGCCATTCGCCGTTTCCAGGACCTGTTGCACAACGCCGGTTATAACGTCACTGTGCGTACAACGCGCGGTGAAGACATCGATGCCGCCTGCGGTCAGCTGGTGGGGCAGGTGATGGACCGCACCCGACGCAGCGAGCGCTACATTGCGGTGCGCCAGCTGGCGGCCGATGCCACTGACGCGAGCGAGCGCAATCAGCGCAACGCGGGTTAAACACTCAAGCCGGAAAGGATGTTGACATGAGCAAGCCAAGCGCCGCGATCCTGCTACTCAGCCTGCTGCTGGCAGGCTGTGTCACGACGGGAGACAAGCCCCGCAAGGTTGACCCTGAGGCGGCGCGTGATGCCTACATCCAGCTGGGCATAGGCTATCTGCAAAAGGGCGAAACCGAACGTGCCAAGCAGCCGCTGAGCGAAGCCCTCAAACTTGATCCGCGCTCGGCATCGGCCAATATGGTGCTGGCGCTGGTGTTTCAGCAGGAGGGAGAGTATCCCGCTGCCGAGCAGCATTTTCGCGCAGCACTCTCGGCCGACCCTGCCAATGCCCGTATTCTCAACAACTACGGCGCCTTTCTGCTGGATCGCGAGCGTTATGCCGAGGCGCTGAGCTATTTCCAGAAGGCGGCGGAAGATACCCTGTACAGCGAGCGTTCGCGTGTGTTTGAGAATATGGGTATCACCTACATGCGCATGGGCGATGCCGCCTCGGCGCGCGAGAATCTGGAGCGCTCGCTGCGGCTGAACGGCCGCCAGCCGCGGGCATTGTTTGAACTGGCACAATTGGAGTTTGATGCTGGCGAGTTTGTCCCGGCGTGGAACCATTATCGCCGCTTCGACCAGCTGTCCACTCAAAACGCCGCCAGCCTGTGGCTTGGCGTGCGTCTGGCCCGTCGATTTGAAGATCACAGCAGCGCTGTCAGCTACGGCCTGCAACTCAAACGCCTTTATCCCAACAGTCCCGAAGCGAAAGCGCTTGTGGAGTCCGAATAGTCATGAGTTCCGAGCGTCATGATGCAATGGCAGGCATGGCAGAAACTGGTTCCTTGGGTAGCCCCGGGCAAACACTGCGTGAGGCGCGTGAGGCGCGCGGCATGTCTGTTGCCGAGGTGGCGCAGGAACTCAAGATTTCCCGCCAGGCGGTAGAGCGTCTGGAGCAGGGGCAGTATGACAGCCTGCCCGGCGATACCTTTGCGCGTGGCTACATTCGCAGTTACGCGCGTCTCATGGGGATGGATCCGGCGCGTCTGGCGCTAGCCTTCGACCGTGAGCGCGGTATCGAGGTGCGTGAGCGCAGCGTCAGCAGCATCACCCGCGTTGAGCCGCCGAGCCGCAGTGGCCGGACCTTGATGTGGTGGAGTTCGGTGTTGATTGTCGTGGCGTTGGTGTTGTCTGCACTGTGGTGGTACGAAACCAGTCAGCCGGCGCTTGCTCCACTGCCTGAGCTGGACGAGCTGGACTCGCAGACCTTGCTGGACGATGTTGAGGTTGATGCGATTACCTTGCCCGAATCCATCGCGGAGCAAACCGACGGCGTACCCGCCGATCTGCTGCCCGCTGAGTCCGCGGGCACTTCGACCGAAGGTGAGGCTGAGCCGAGCGACGCGCCGGCCGCCGCAAACAATGACGCGCCGGCTCAAGCAGCCGCCTCGCAGGACGTTGAAAACGACGCTGCCGAGGTTGCGGCAGCCGGCGCTGCGTCCACTGAATCGGCCGCTCCGGCCAGCAGCGCTGGCCTGGTCCTGAGCGTTGCTGCTGACTGCTGGGTCCAGGTGTCTGCTGCGGACGGCCGCGTGCTGCACAGCGCCTTGATGCGTGAAGGGCAGACGCTTGAGTTGCCGCCGTCCGGGGCGCTCGATCTGGTTATTGGCGATCGCAGCGCGGTCACCGCGATTCGTTTCCAAGGACATTCCGTCACACTGCCGCCGCAGGGGCGTTCGGGCGTTGTCCGCATGCGCCTGGGCGAGTAGGAGGTCAGTCAGTTATGCAGCATCAGTCGCCCGTCAAACGGCGCGTTTCCCGGCAGATCAAGGTCGGTTCGGTTCTGGTTGGCGGTGATGCGCCAATCTCGGTACAGAGCATGACCAACACCGAAACCTGCGACGTCGCCGCCACCGTGGCCCAGATACGGCGCCTGGAAGAGGTGGGCGCCGATATCGTGCGGGTCTCGGTGCCGAGTATGGAGGCAGCCGAGGCTTTTGGTGAAATCCGCAAGCAGGTGGGTATTGCCCTGGTCGCGGATATTCACTTTGACTACAAGATCGCCCTGCGGGTGGCCGATCTGGGTGTCGACTGTCTGCGCATCAACCCGGGCAACATCGGCCGAGAAGATCGCGTCAAGGCGGTAGTCGATGCGGCGCGCCACAACGGCATTCCGATCCGCATTGGCGTCAACGCCGGGTCGCTGGAAAAGGATCTGCAGAAAAAGTACGGCGAGCCCACGCCGGCTGCGCTGGTCGAGTCGGCCATGCGCCACGTCGAGCATCTGGATCGACTGGACTTTCAGGACTTCAAGGTCAGCGTAAAGGCATCCGACGTGTTTATGGCCGTCGATGCGTATCGCCTGCTGGCTACGCAAATCGAGCAACCACTGCATCTGGGTATCACCGAAGCCGGTGGCCTGCGCTCTGGCACGGTGAAGTCTGCGGTCGGGCTGGGCATGCTGCTGGCTGAGGGCATTGGCGACACCATCCGGATTTCGCTGGCCGCTGACCCGGTCGAGGAGATTCGGGTCGGCTTCGATATCCTCAAGTCCCTGCGACTGCGCTCGCGTGGTATCAACTTCATCGCCTGCCCGAGCTGCTCGCGGCAGAACTTTGATGTGGTCAAGACCATGAACGAGCTTGAGACGCGGCTTGAGGATGTGCTGACCCCCATGGATGTTGCCGTGATTGGCTGCGTAGTTAATGGCCCGGGCGAAGCCAAGGAGGCCGATATCGGCCTGACCGGCGGCACCCCGAACAACCTGATCTATCAGGACGGCAAGCCGGACCAGAAGGTGGATAATCTGGAATTGGTCGACCGGCTGGAAAAAATGATTCGAGACAAGGTCGCAGCCAAGCAGGCGGCGGAAGCCAATACCATCGCCCGCGGCTAAGCGACCCAGTAACTAGGAAAGCGACTTTGAAGACCCTGCAAGCCGTGCGCGGCATGAACGACATCCTGCCCGCCGACAGCGCGCTCTGGCAGTATCTGGAGCGCACCGTAGCCGACCTGCTGGCGGGCTACGGCTACCAGCAGATCCGCCTGCCTATCGTCGAGCCGACCGAGCTGTTCAAGCGCTCGATCGGCGAGGTGACCGACATCGTCGAGAAGGAGATGTACACCTTTGACGATCGCAACGGCGACTCCCTGACCCTGCGCCCGGAAGGCACCGCCGGTTGCGTGCGCGCCATGCTGCAGCACGGTCTGCTGGGTGGCGGCGTGGGCCACAAGGTGTGGTACACCGGCCCGATGTTCCGGCACGAGCGGCCACAGAAGGGGCGCTACCGCCAGTTTCATCAGATTGGCGTGGAGACCTTCAACTTCGCCGGCCCGGATGTGGATGCCGAGCTGATCGTGCTGTCCTGGCGGCTGTGGCAACGCCTGGGTATCAGTGGCGCGGTCAAGCTGGAGCTCAACAGCCTGGGCAGTTCGGAAGACCGCGCACGCTACCGTGACGATCTGGTGGCGTATCTGCAGGCCCGCTTCGATCAGCTGGACGAAGACAGCCAGCGTCGCCTGGCCAGCAACCCGCTGCGTATCCTCGACAGCAAGAACCCGGATACTCAGGCGCTGCTGGTTGAGGCCCCCAAGCTGGCCGACTACCTGAATGATGAAGCGCGTGCGCACTTCGCCGGCTTGCGCAAGCTGCTCGACGCCGTTGGCATTCCCTATGAAATCAATCCGCGCCTGGTGCGTGGGCTGGACTACTACGGTCTGACGGTGTTCGAATGGGTCACCGATCAGCTGGGCGCCCAGGGCACTGTCTGTGCCGGTGGTCGTTACGATGGTCTGGTTGCTCAGCTCGGCGGCAAGCCCGCCCCGGCGGTTGGCTTCGCCATGGGGATGGAGCGACTGCTGCTGCTGATCGAGACCCTCGAGCAGGTGCCGGCTGAACTGGCCCGTCAGGTTGATGTCTACCTCGTCACTCTAGGGGAGGCTGCCGAACTGGCTGGCCTGCGTCTGGCCGAACAACTGCGAGACGCGCTGCCCGAGCTGCGTCTGGTGGTGCACGCCGGTGGCGGCAGCTTCAAGAGCCAGTTCAAGAAGGCCGACAAGTCCGGCGCATTGTTCGCGCTGGTGCTGGGTGAAGATGAGGTGAGCGCCGAGCAGATCGGCCTCAAGCCGCTGCGCAGCGGCGCAGAACAGGAAAACCTGAGCTGGCAGGCATTGCCGGCTCGGCTTGCAGAGATTATCTGAACGGCATGATCCGTTCCCGGTACCGCTAAGGAGCATTGCGTGGCTTACGACACAGAAGAAGAACAGGTAGAAAAACTGCGAGAGCTCTGGCAGCGCCATGGCGCACCGCTGCTGACCGGTGTTGCTCTGGCATTGGCTGGTGTGTTTGGCTGGAATGCCTGGCAGAACTACGAAACCACCCAGGCGCAGAACGCCTCCACTCTCTATCAATCGATGATGGAAGCGGTGCTGGCAAGCGATACCGAAGCGTCCCGTGCCCGTGCTGCCGAGTTGGCCGCGCAGCTGCGCGATGAATTTGACCACACCCGTTACGCTGATTTTGCCGCGCTGATGCAGGCGCGTCTGGCCGTTGAGGCGCGGGACTTCCCGGTGGCCGAACAGAGCCTGCGTGAGCTGCTCGACAGCACAGACGATGTGGCCCTGCAGGAAATTGCTCGCCAGCGTCTGGCCCGCATTCTGGCCCAGCAGGATCGCGCGGAAGAAGGACTCGAGCTGTTCAGCTCTCCGGTCAGTGGCGCCGAGTTGACCGCCAGCCGCGAAGAGGTGCGTGGTGATTTGCTGGTCAGTCTGGGCCGCAACGACGAGGCGCGCGCCGCCTATCAGGCCGCGGTAGATGCGTTGACTGACGCCTCTGCACGTCCGCAACTGCAATTGAAGCTTGATGATCTGGCGGAGGAAGCCTAGTGAAGATGTTGTCTCGTTGTCTGATCCTTGGTCTGTCCGCGGCCATTATGGTGGGGTGCAGCTCCAACAAGAAGGAGCTGCCGCCGGCCGAACTGGAGAAATTTGATGCCGAGGTCGAGCTGGACCGCATCTGGAAGCGCAACATTGGGGTTGGTCAGGGCGACCTGTATAACAACCTGACCCCCGCGCTGGACGGCCTGACGCTTTACGCTGCCGACGCCAAGGGGCGTGTGGTAGCCCTGGAGCGCGAGACCGGCAAGGAAAAGTGGGAAGTCAAACTTAAAGAGCCGCTGTCGGGTGCCGTTGGCGCGGGTGGTGGCCTGGTGCTGGTCGGTACCCTGGATGGTCAGGTGATTACCCTGGATGAAGCCGACGGCAGCGAAAAATGGCGCGCCCAGGTGTCCAGCGAGGTGCTGGCCGCTCCGCAGACCAACGGTGATGTCGTGGTGGTGCAGACCCAGGATGACAAGCTGGTTGCGCTGGATATCAGCAACGGCGAACGCCGCTGGATCTACGAATCGACTCTGCCGGTTCTGACCGTGCGCGGCCACAGCGAGCCGCTGGTTGATGTTCGTCAGGTGTTCGCGGGTCTGGCCAGTGGCAAGGTTGTGGCGTTGTCCGCCGAGACGGGTATCCCGATGTGGGAGCAGCGTATAGCGCAGCCCACAGGGCGTTCCGAGCTGGAGCGTATGGTCGATATCGACGGTCGCCTGCTGCTGGATGATCAGACCCTGTACGTGGTGTCCTACCAGGGCAACGTGGCCGCGCTGGATGCCCAGTCCGGTCGTCCGCTCTGGCAGCATGCTGCCTCCAGTTACACCGGTCCTGGCGCTGGCTTCGGCAGTGTCTACATCAGCGAAGCCGATGGCACCGTGCAGGCGCTGGATGCCGGCAGTGCGACCGAGCTGTGGAGCACCGAGGCACTGGCCCGGCGCCAACTCACGGCCCCGGTCGCCTTCAGCAACTTTGTTGCGGTGGGTGACTATGAAGGTTACCTGCACCTGTTGGCGCAGACCGACGGCCGTATGGCCGGGCGTGTTCGGGTAGACGGCGACGGCCTGCGTGCTGCCCCGCTCACCGTGGGTGACCTGCTGTTTGTCTATGGCAACAGTGGCGACCTGGCTGCCTACAAGCTGAAGTAAGCCGAAAAGCGGTTATACTTTCCCGGCCGTTACACAGTCAGGTGTAACGGCCGTTTTGTTTTTTCTGCACAGCAGATGTGCGCGGAGTAATCATGGTTCCTGTCATCGCCCTGGTGGGGCGGCCGAATGTCGGCAAATCCACGTTGTTCAACCGTCTGACCAAGAGTCGCGACGCCATTGTTGCCGACGTCTCCGGGTTGACCCGTGACCGCCAGTACGGTGAGGCCGTATGGCAGGGCAAGCCTTATATCGTGGTCGATACCGGTGGTATCAGTGGCGACGAGGAAGGCCTGGATCTGATGATGGCCGGGCAATCCCTGCAGGCCATCGAAGAGGCCGATGCCGTGCTGTTTCTGGTCGACGCGCGTGCTGGTCGCACTGCTGGCGATGAGCAGATTGCCGCGCACCTGCGCAAGCGCAACAAGCACACCTATCTGATTGCCAACAAGATTGATGGGGCTGACCCGGACGCCATTCTGGGTGAGTTTGCCACCCTGGGGCTGGGGCAGCCGCTGGGTATTGCTGCTGCGCACGGGCGCAATATCAATCCGATGCTGGATGCGGTGCTCAACGACGAGAGCTTGCAGGTGACCGGTGAAGAGGGGCGCGTCGTTGAGCCCATCGGTACCAAGATCGCGATTATCGGCCGCCCCAACGTGGGCAAGTCCACGCTGGTCAACCGCATGCTGGGTGAAGACCGGGTTGTGGTGTTTGATCAGGCCGGTACCACCCGCGACAGCATCTACATTCCCTACGAGCGTCATGACAAGCCCTACACGCTGATCGACACCGCCGGTGTTCGTCGTCGTGGCAAGGTGTTTGAGGCGATCGAAAAGTTCTCGGTGATCAAGACCCTGCAGGCCATTCAGGATGCCAACGTGGTGGTCTTTGTGATCGATGCCCGTGAAGGCATCGTCGAGCAGGATCTTCACCTGCTGGGCTTTGTGCTGGAAGCGGGCCGGGCGCTGGTGATTGCCGTCAACAAGTGGGACGGCATGGCGCAGGAAGAAAAGGACTTCGTCAAGACCGAGCTGGAGCGCCGGCTGATCTTTGCCCAGTTTGCCGACCTCCATTTCATTTCAGCGTTGCACGGCAGTGGCGTGGGCTTGCTCTACAAGTCGGTTGATCAGGCTTATACCGCCGCCATGACCAAGATTCCGACCCGCCGCATGACCGAAATTCTGGAAGATGCCGTGACCGAGCACCAGCCGCCGATGGTCAACGGCCGCCGGATCAAGCTGCGTTATGCGCACCTGGGTGGCTCCAACCCGCCGATCATCGTGGTGCACGGCAACCAGGTCGATTCTGTACCGCGTTCCTACACGCGCTATCTGGAAAATACCTTCCGCAAGGTGCTCAAGCTCAAGGGCACGCCGATTCGGGTCGAGTACAAGGGCAGCGACAACCCCTATGCCGACCGAAAGAACACGCTGACCGAGCGTCAGGTGAACAAGAAACGCCGGTTGATGAGCCACAACAAGAAGATGAAGAAAAAGGGCAGGGACAAGCGCTGATCCTGCTCACACAAAAAAGCCGGCATCATGCCGGCTTTTTTTGTGTCTGCTATTCAGGCATCTATTTGCTCTGCAGGTGGGGGAGGTCGTTGCGCTCGCAGGGACGCAACATGTCGCGTCCGTAAGGTGCGCGCGCTGCGTGCCCATCCCCGTGCAGTTGCACTCTTCAGGCATCCATGGTCGGGTAGTCGGTGTAGCCCTCGGCGCCGCCGCCGTACAGGGTGCGCGGGTTGACCTGATTCAACGGTGCGCCGGCCTGCAGGCGGGCCACCAGATCAGGGTTGGCAATGTAGGGGCGACCAAAGGCGGCAAATTGCGCCAGGCCGCTGTCCAGTGCCTCGGCGGCACTGTCACCGTCCAGTCCGCCGGCAAGGATAAAGTCGCCCTTGTAGACCTTGCGCAGCGCCGCCAGCAACTCGTCGAAGCCTTCGTAGCTGCCGCCGGCCCAGTCGGGCTTGTTCACGTGTACATAGGCCAGACCACGGCTGTTCAGCTTGCCCAGCAGGTAGCTGAATGTCTCCAGCGGGTTGGCGTCTTCAACACCATTAAAGGTACCGAGGGGCGAGATGCGAATGCCGACGATACCGGCGTCGCCTGCGGCTGCCACCACGGCGTCAACGACCTCCAGTACCAGGCGGGCGCGGTTTTCGACGCTGCCGCCGTAGTTGTCGCTGCGCTGGTTGCTGTTTGAGCAGAGGAACTGGTCCAGCAGGTAGCCGTTGGCAGCGTGAATTTCAACGCCGTCAAATCCGGCCTGCAGTGCGTTGCGGGTGGCTTGTGCGTAGGTTTCCACCACCTGAGGCAGCTCGGCGGTTTCCAGCGCGCGGGGGGTGGAGGCGGCTGCCTTGTGATGGCTGCCGTCCGGTTCCTGCACGTAGACGTCCGCTTTGGCGACAATGGCAGAGGGGGCGACCGGTGCCTGACCGTTGGGCTGGATCAGGGTGTGCGAGATGCGGCCAACGTGCCACAGCTGCAGGAATATCCGGCCGCCGGCGTTGTGTACCGACTCGGTCACGGCCTTCCAGCCGTCGATCTGCTCTGCGCTGTGGATGCCGGGCGTCCAGGCATAGCCTTGCGCCTCGGGGCTGATCTGTACGCCTTCACTGATGATCAGGCCGGCGTTGGCGCGCTGGGTGTAGTACTCCACGTTCAGTGCCTGCGGCAGGTTGCCGGGCTGGGCTGCGCGCTGACGGGTCAGCGGGGCCATTACAACACGGTTGGGCAGGTCTAGGCTGCCCAGGCGGGCAGGTTGAAACAGGGTGGTGCTGGGCATGGATGTCTCCCGGATTCTGTCATCGGCGAATTGCCAATGCCGGACATTATGGGGGTGGCAATCTTTTTAACAAGTACGTACGATTTGCGCAGTCACTTACCCTGAGGTAACCATTGATGACCGAAGAGCAACTGCGTATCGCCGCGAGCAAGCGCCTGGAGCGCGACGGCAAGGTTTACGCCACACCGATAGAAGTTACGCTGGACGTCATTGGCGGCAAGTGGAAATCGGTGCTGGCCTACCACATCATTCAGGGGCCGCAGCGGTTTTCCGAGCTCAAGCGGTTGGTGCCGGGGATTACCGAGAAGATGCTGACCCAGACGCTGCGCGAGCTGGAGCGCGACGGTGTGGTCAGTCGGACGGTGTTTGCCGAGGTGCCGCCGCGGGTCGAATACCGGATCACCGAGCACGGTGCCAGCTTGCAGCCGGTACTGGCGGCGATGTGCGCCTGGGGTAGAGGTCACTGGCAGCAAGGCGCTGCCAGTTCAGAGGGCATGCGGAATTAATCAGCGCTTCCTTAAGGCTCAGGCGGCTTGTGCTTCGGCCTGACGCAGCGCGCGGTTGAGTGCGCTGAACAGGGCGCGGAAGCTGGCGGTGGTGAGGTTTTCGTCAATGCCGATGCCGTGCAGCGGACGACCGTTGTCGAGGCGAATCTCCACATAGGCGGCCGCCTTGGCATTGCTGCCCGAGCCAATCGCGTGCTCGTGGTAGTCCATAATCTCTACCTTGACCGGCAAGCCGGCGACCAGTGCTTCCAGCGGGCCTTTGCCCAGGCCGCGCCAGTGCAGGGTCTCGCCCTTGTTGAGCACTTCCACGTCGACGGCACTGGTGCCGTTCTCTTCCTGCAGACGGTGGCGGATCAGTGCATAAGGGCTGGTCGCCTGTACGTATTCCTTCTCCAGCAAGCCGTGGATCTGCGCGGCGGTCAGCTCCAGACCCAGGCGGTCGGTTTCGCCCTGTACCACCTGGCTGAACTCGATCTGCATGCGGCGCGGCAGGCTGATACCGTACTCCTGCTCCAGCAGGTAGGTGATGCCACCCTTGCCCGACTGGCTGTTGACGCGGATGACCGCCTCGTAGCTGCGACCAATGTCCGCCGGGTCAATCGGCAGGTAGGGCACTTCCCAGACGCCGTTCGGGTCCTGTTGGCTGAAGCCCTTGCGAATCGCATCCTGGTGCGAGCCGGAGAAGGCGGTGTGAACCAGATCGCCCACGTACGGGTGACGCGGATGCACCGGCAACTGGTTGCACTCCTCGACCACCTTGCGCACGGCGTCGATATCGGAAAAGTCCAGCCCCGGGTGCAGGCCCTGGGTGTACATGTTCAGTGCCACGTTGACCAGATCAACGTTGCCGGTGCGCTCGCCGTTGCCGAACAGGCAGCCCTCGACGCGATCGGCACCGGCCATCAGGCCCAGTTCGGTCGCGGCCACGCCGGTGCCACGGTCGTTGTGGGTGTGCAGGCTGACCAGCACGCTGTCGCGGCGGCTGATGTGACGGCAGAACCACTCGATCTGATCGGCGTAGATGTTCGGGGTGGACACTTCGACAGTGGCCGGCAGGTTGAGGATGACCTTGTTCTCCGGAGTCGGCTGCCAGACATCCAGTACGGCGTCACAGACCTGAACGGCAAAGTCCAGCTCGGTGGAGGTGAAGATCTCCGGTGAGTACTGGAAGGTCCACTGGGTTTCCGGCTGCTTGGCGGCCAGCTTCTTGATCAGCTTGGCGGCGTTGACGGCGATATCGGTTACGCCCTGCTTGTCCTGCTTGAACACAATGCGGCGGAAGCTGGGTGCGGTCGCGTTGTAAACGTGGATGATCGCTTTCTTGGCGCCACGCACGGACTCGAAGGTGCGCTCGATCAGGTCGGCACGGGCCTGGGTCAACACCTGAATGGTGACGTCATCGGGGATGTGGCCATCTTCGATCAGGGTGCGCACAAAGTCGAAATCGGTCTGTGAGGCAGACGGGAAGGCGACCTCGATCTGCTTCAGGCCCACGGCCACCAGCGTCTTGAAGAAACGCAGCTTGCGCACCGGGTCCATCGGCTCGATCAGGGACTGGTTGCCATCACGCAGGTCGGAGCTGCACCACACCGGGACTTCGGTGATGGTGCGGCTGGGCCACTGGCGGTCAGGAATGTCGATCGGCTGGAACGCACGATACTTGCTGGACGGATCTTTGAGCATGCTCATGGTTTGGGTTTCCCTGGGCTGGTTGGCCTCTTGTGAAGGCCAAAGGCAGTAACAAATAAGGAGCTAGTTGCAGTAGAAGGTAATGGCTGTGGTTTATGCTTGCAACAAGATGAAAAAAATTGGCAGAAATCACTTCTTGGGCGATAAATGTTGGTTTTTATTGCCTGCTCTTCGGGATTTCTGCCAGATGTTTGCGCGGCGATTTCAGGCTGGCTGTCAAGGCTCAAAGGTACCAATGAAGATGGCCGGATCAATGCGGCTGCCATTCAGGCTGACATTCCAGTGCAGGTGCGGGCCGGTAGCGCGGCCGGTAGAACCCACCTTGCCGAGAACGCCGCCGCGGGGGATTTCCTGACCCACGGCCACGTCAATGGCTGACAGGTGGCAGAACATGCTGATCAGCCCCTGGCCGTGGTCGACGAATACCGTTTTGCCGTTGAAGAAGTAATCTCCCACCAGAATCACCTTGCCTGCCGCGGGTGCCTTGATTGGTGTGCCGGTACTGGCGGCAAAGTCGAGGCCCGAGTGCGGGTTGCGTTCCTCGCCATTGAAGAACCGACGCACACCAAAGGGGCTGGACTGGCGGCCCGGGACGGGGCGGTCAAACAACAGGTTGCTGGGCTGGCGCGGGCTGAACTGCGCGTAGGCGTCGGTCTGTTCTTTCAGTTCCCGCTGGATGCGTGCCAGCTGGGCTGGCGCCGGGTTGACCTGGCTCTGGTTGCGCAGGGTGATGTGCTGCTGGTCGTACTCGCGTGGATTGACGGTAAAGCTCAATTGGCTGCCGTCTTCCAGTGTGATGTGCTGCTGGCCGGTAGCGGTATCCAGGCCCAGTCCGACGATGGCGATCCAGCGTTGGCCATCTTCGCGGATGGTCAGCAGCGGTTTGCCCTGATAGGTGGCCCGTGGCGCTTCGGCCTGTTCGGGCAGGGCTACCACGGCCACTCCGCCGGGTACCGGTTTGTCGAGCAGGCGGGTGATGAAACCGTCGGCCAATGCCGGCAGGCTGAACGCCGCCAGCAGCAGGGCCGCCAGTGGGCGGCGCAGTCGATGTATGTGCATGGTTAATCCAGCAGTGACAGGGTGTGGGGTTCGTCTTTTATGACCTCTACCGCCAGCGTGCCGTCTTGCAGGCGCACGTTCAGGCGCTGCCCGGGGCGGGTGTCGCCGGCGCTGCGCACCGCCTTGCCGTGCTGGTCCAGCAGAATGCTGTAGCCACGCCCCAGGGTGGCCAGCGGGCTCATCAGATGCAGGGCCTGTACTTGCTGTTGCAGGCGCGTGTGTTGCTGCTTGAGCTGTTGCTGCATGGCGCGCGGCAGGCGCTGATCCAGTTGCTGCCATTGTTCCTGCAGGCGCTGCAGGCGGCGCCCCGGGTGCTGCGTCGCCAGTCGGGTCTGCAGGTGTTGCAGGCGCTCGTTGCGCTGGCGCAGGCGGGTTTCCAGCGCCCGGCGCAGGCGCAGTTCCATTTCGTCCAGGCGCTGGGCCTGCTGGCTCAGCCGCTCGCCCGGGTGGCGCAGGCGGCGGCGCAGGCCATCGAGTTGCAGGCGGGCGCGGCTCAGGCGCTCGGCCAGTCGTTGCTGCAAGCGGCGCTGCAATTGCTCGACCTGGCGCAGCAGCGCCTGGCGGTCCGGGCTCAGCAGTTCTGCCGCCGCTGACGGGGTAGGGGCACGCACGTCGGCGACAAAATCACTGATCGAGATATCGGTTTCATGGCCCACCGCGCTGATGGTAGGGGTGCGGCAGGCGGCCAGTGCGCGGGCGACCATCTCTTCGTTGAACGGCCACAGATCTTCCAGCGAGCCGCCACCACGGCTGAGGATGATGGCGTCAAAGCTGGCGCGGTCGGCCCGCTCCAGCGCCTGCACCAGCTGCGGCGCGGCCTCGCGGCCCTGCACGGCGGCCGGCACGATGACCAGCTCGATAAAGGGCGCGCGGCGGCCGAACACGCTGATGATGTCGCGTACTGCTGCACCGCTGGGCGAGGTGATTACACCGATGCGGGTCGGGTGTTCGGGCAGCGGCTGCTTGCGCTCGGCGGCAAACAGGCCCTCGCTCTGCAGCTTGGCCTTGAGCGCCTCAAAGGCCTGGCGTAGCGCGCCGTCACCGGCGGTCTCGACGCTGTCGACAATCAACTGATAATCGCCACGGCCCTCATACAGGCTGACCCGGCCGCGGGCGCGAATCTGCTGGCCGTCGCGCATCGCCAGGCGCACGCGGGCGGCGTGCTGGCGGAACAGGGCGCAACGAATCTGCGCGCGGTCGTCCTTCAGCGTGAAGTACATGTGGCCGGAGCTGGGCCGCGACAGGTTGGACAGCTCGCCCTCGACCCAGATACGCGGAAAGACATCTTCCAGCAGTTGTCTGGCGCGGGCATTCAATTGGCTGACGCTGAGTACGTCTGGCTCGGCGGTGAGCTTCTGAAACAGGTGGTCGTCGTTCATGGGCGCATTCTAACAGGCTGCTGACAATCTACCCGCATTGTCGCTGCCGCGTTAACCGTGCGCATTTGTTTTATGACAATTGCGTCTGCTTGCCGGTTTTTTGCCTTGTAAAGACGCCTGCGTCTGCGCGCTCAGCCGCTTGCCAGAGCCTCCGGCGAGCGCTCAAGCATGCATCTGCTGCGTTGCGCTGCTTGCCAATAGAACCACTATTGGCTGCACATCGCGCCTTGCAGCTACACGCTTGAGCACTCGCAGAGGGCGTGTGGAATTGATCAGTGCTTCCCTTGCCGCCACGCCTTGCGTATTCTGGCATTTAGAGTGCTCAAGCCAATTGAGTGCAACCGGGCTGACAGGTATAATGGCGCGCTTCCATTTTTCCCGCTCGGGAGCCTGCTATGCTGCGTATTCGCCAAGAAGCACTTACCTTTGATGACGTTCTCCTGGTGCCCGGATACTCCGAGGTCCTGCCCAAGGACGTGAGTCTCAAGACCCGTCTGACCCGTCGTATCGAACTGAACATCCCGCTGCTGTCCGCTGCCATGGACACCGTCACCGAAGCTCGTCTGGCGATTGCCATGGCGCAGGAAGGTGGCATGGGCATCATCCACAAGAACATGACCGTCGAGCAGCAGGCCGCCGAAGTACGCAAGGTCAAGAAATTCGAGTCTGGCGTGGTGCGCGACCCGATCACCATCGATGCCAGCGCCACGGTTGCCGACCTGATCGAGCTGACCAGTCAGAACAACATCTCCGGTGTGCCGGTGCTGTCCAACGGCGATCTGGTCGGCATCGTCACCGCCCGTGACATCCGCTTCGAAACCCGCATGAACGCGCTGATCAGCGAGGTCATGACGCCGAAAGAGAAGCTGGTCACGGTCAAGGAGGGGGTTGCAGCCACCGAAGTACGCCAGCTGCTGCACATCCACCGCATTGAAAAAGTCCTGATCGTTGACGATGCCTTCCGCCTGCAGGGCATGATGACCGTCAAGGACATCGAAAAGGCCCGCGCCTACCCGAATGCGGCCAAAGACGACCAAGGCCGCCTGCTGGTTGGCGCCGCGGTCGGCACCGGCCCCGAGACGCCTGCCCGGGTTGAAGCGCTGGCTGCTGCCGGCGTTGACGTGATCATCGTGGATACCGCGCACGGCCACTCCAAGGGCGTGATTGATCGCGTCAGCTGGGTCAAGCAGACCTTCCCGCATATCCAGGTCATCGGCGGCAACATCGCCACCGGTGCCGCCGCCAAGGCACTGGCCGAGGCCGGCGCTGATGCGGTCAAGGTCGGTATCGGCCCCGGCTCCATCTGCACCACCCGTATCGTTGCCGGTGTTGGCGTACCGCAAATCTCTGCCATCGCTGATGTGGCTGCTGCGCTGGAAGGCACCGGCGTACCGCTGATCGCGGACGGCGGCATCCGCTTCTCCGGTGACCTGGCCAAGGCCATCGCCGCTGGCGCATCCGTTGTGATGATGGGCTCCATGTTTGCCGGTACTGAAGAAGCACCGGGCGAGGTCGAGCTGTTCCAGGGCCGTTCCTACAAGGCTTATCGTGGCATGGGCTCGCTGGGCGCCATGGCCAACTCCGGCGGCGGCTCGGCTGACCGCTACTTCCAGGATTCCAGCGCTGGCGCCGAGAAACTGGTACCGGAAGGGATCGAAGGCCGCGTGCCGTATAAGGGCGCACTGGCTGCGATCATCCATCAACTGATGGGTGGGCTGCGTGCCTCGATGGGCTACACCGGCTCCAGCTCCATCGACGAGATGCGCACCCAGCCCGAGTTTGTTCGCATTACCGGCGCCGGTATGAGTGAATCGCACGTCCATGACGTACAGATCACCAAGGAAGCACCGAACTATCGGGTAGGTTGAGCGCAGCTCAACCCGCCAGCGGCAAGCTGAAAGCCTCAAGCTGCAAGCAGTACGGCCTGTACTTGTAGCTTGCGGCTTGGCGCTTGTAGCTTACTTTTTCTGAGGAAATTCCATGTCCCTGCAAGATATCCATGCGCACCGCATCCTGATTCTGGACTTCGGTTCCCAGTACACCCAGTTGATCGCCCGCCGGGTCCGTGAGATTGGCGTTTACTGCGAGATCCATCCCTGGGACATGAGCGCCGAGGACATCAACGCCTTCGCGCCGCGCGGCATCATCCTGGCCGGTGGCCCGGAGTCGGTACACGCGGCTGACAGCCCGCGTGCGCCGCAGGCGGTATTTGATCTGAACGTACCGCTGTTCGGTATCTGCTATGGCATGCAGACCATGGCCGACCAGCTGGGCGGCAAGGTGGAAGGCTCCAATCTGCGCGAGTTTGGTTATGCTCGTGTGGATGTGGTCGGCAAGGCCCGCCTGCTCGACGGTATCGAAGACCACGTCGACGCCGATGGTGTGCTGGCGCTGGATGTCTGGATGAGCCACGGCGACAAGGTCAGTGCCATCCCGGAAGGTTTTCACGTACTGGCCAGCACGCCAAGCTGCCCGATTGCGGCCATGGCGGACGATGAGCGCGGCTACTACGGCGTGCAGTTCCACCCGGAAGTCACCCACACCAAACAGGGCGGTCGTATCCTCTCGCGCTTCGTGCTGGATATCTGTGGCTGTGAAGCGCTGTGGACGCCGGCCAACATCGTGGAAGATGCCATCGCTACCGTCCGCGCTCAGGTAGGGGACTCCAAGGTGCTGCTGGGTCTGTCCGGTGGTGTGGACTCCTCTGTCGTGGCGGCGCTGCTGCACAAGGCCATCGGTGACCAGTTGACCTGCGTGTTTGTCGACAACGGTCTGCTGCGTCATCAGGAAGGTGATCAGGTCATGGCCATGTTCGCCGAGAACATGGGCGTCAAGGTCATCCGTGTTGATGCCGAAGACCTGTTCCTCGGCCGTCTGGCCGGCGTGTCCGACCCGGAAGAGAAGCGTAAGGTGATTGGTCGCACCTTTATCGAGGTGTTCGATACCGAAGCAACCAAGCTCAAGGATGTGAAATTCCTCGCCCAGGGCACCATCTACCCTGACGTGATCGAGTCGGCCGGTGCAAAGACCGGCAAGGCCCACGTGATCAAGTCGCACCATAACGTCGGCGGCCTGCCTGACGACATGGCCTTTGAACTGGTCGAGCCGCTGCGCGAACTGTTTAAGGATGAAGTCCGCAAGATCGGTCTGGAACTGGGCCTGCCCTACGACATGGTCTACCGTCACCCGTTCCCGGGTCCGGGTCTGGGCGTGCGTATCTTGGGTGAAGTGAAGAAGGAATACGCCGACCTGCTGCGTCTGGCGGATCACATCTTCATTCAGGAGCTGCACAACTTTGACTGGTACCACAAGACCAGCCAGGCCTTCGTGGTGTTCCAGCCGGTCAAGTCGGTCGGTGTGGTCGGTGACGGTCGTCGCTACGCCTGGGTCGTTGCCCTGCGTGCGGTAGAAACCATCGACTTCATGACCGCCCGCTGGGCGCACCTGCCGTACGAGCTGCTGGAGAAGGTCTCCAACCGCATCATTAACGAAATCGACGGCATCTCACGCGTCACCTACGACGTCTCGAGCAAGCCGCCGGCGACGATTGAGTGGGAGTAAGTCGCTTTATATAGGTCATTGTTTCTATTGGGATAATGGCCTGTATATGAGCGTACGGAGCAAACCCCTGGTTGTTATGGCAGCCAGGGGTTTTCTTTTGCTCGCATGACGCCATATCCAGCACGCTCAACCGACCTTGCCCGCCTGGGCCGCTGCCAGTTCGCCCGCTTCAGCTCATGACTGACTGCAGCCAGGCGGCCAGTACCCCCGCGCCGACGGCGATGACCATTGGAATGGCCACCCTGAGCCCCAGGCTGCGGGTGCCGAATATCAGTGCCATCGCTGCCTTGATCAGGCTGTTACTGAGGGCCGCCAGCAGTATGGCGATGACCGCGGTTTCCTGATCCAGTGAACCCAGAGACAAACGGGCGATGGCCAGGGTGATCGCGTCTACATCTACAAGGCCGGATACCACCGACAACATCAGTACGCCCTTGTCGCCCAGCCATTGCGTGAGTAGTTCGGCTAGCAGCAGAATCGCCGTCAATAGCGCGCCGAACATCAGCGCCGAACTGAGATCCAGCGGGTTCTTGTTAAGTGTGGGCTGCTCCGTGGTGAGTGTGTCTCGATGCTGATACCAGATCAGCAGGGCAGGGATATAAATAAACAGTACGGTGATCAGTACCGGCCCCAGCAGAACGGGCAGCAGTGCCTGATTCAGCAGCGTGCAATACACCAGAATGCGCGGGAACATGGTGCCACAGGCAATGAGAATGCCTGCAGCCAGCTGCGGGCTCAGCTCGTCGGCCGAACGTGACGCCTTGGCATAGTGCAGGGTCAGCGCGGTGGAAGAGCTGAGTCCGGCAAACAGGCTGGTGAACAGAATACCTTTGGCAGTCCCAGCAACACGGACGGCAAAGTAGCCGATGAACGAGATCATGGCGATCAGCACCACCATGATCCAAATGTTGTACGGATTCAGCGCTTCGCCAGGCCCGAACCCTCTGTTGGGCAGCAGTGGCAACATAACCACGGTAATCAGCAGCAGTTTCAGGCCGGCATCCAGCTCTTTTTCCTGCAGGCGGTTGAGCAGGCCGTGAATCTCCTCGCGATTGTCGAGAATGATTGCGGTGATGACGGCGGCGGCCGCCGCCAGCGCGGGTGAGATGGCAATCGTTACCGCGCCGTAACTGAAGGTCAGCAGCAGGCAAATCAGGTTGGTGATGCTGAAGGTGTTTTGCTGGCGCGCCTGGTGATTGAAAGCCACCAGGGTAATGGCCGTCAGCGACAGCATCGCTGCCGGCAGCACCCAGATGGTTATCTCCTCTGCCAGCAAGGCGCTGATGCCCCCAAACAGTCCCACCAGGGCAAAGGTGCGAACGCCGGCAATGCGCTCGCCCGCCTTTCTGTTGCGTGCCTGCCAGCCCCGCTGAATGCCGATCACAGCACCCAGCAGCAGGGCGATCCCCAAGTGCAGAGCCTGCTGGTTACTCAGCAGAAAATCGTTCACGATTCCGTTCATCTCATCCCGTTGTCATGGCTAGCTGTCTAGCGACAGACTAATCCTTTCGTCAGCACGCAACTACCCGGTCGCTGCAGCTATTGCCCGGTTGTAGAGTGCAGCCCGCATGGCTATGCCGGGTAAGGACCAAGCGTAAGCGCTGCTACCACGCCGCAACAGCGGCGAATTTGTGAATGCACCAAGAAGCGAGGCGGCAGCAAGAACAAGACCGCTTTCTCCGTAGTCAAGCCAATGGCTGTTGAGCGCCTGCAATGCAGCGTAAGCGTCCTTACAGCAACAGGTGCGCATGAATGGCCAAACGGGTTTGTAAGCGCTCGCCCAAGGCGCTGGCGCTTACAAACCACTATTCACGAGTCAGGCAAGGCAGACGGAGTGTGAGGGCTGGCTTTTTAAATACGCACAAAGAAACGGGCCGATCACGGATTTTGGTTCTGTCTGCAGACCTGCAGGTCCCCCCTGATAAATGATGTGGCCACCGTATTTCCCTGCGCCCGGTCCCATTTCAATGACATGGTCAGCGGCTGCGATCATATCCAGATTGTGTTCGACGATGATGAGTGTGATCCCTTGCTCGACGAGGGTGCCGAGTAGCTGTATCAGGCGCTCTATGTCCTGAGTGGGAAGACCCGATGTGGGCTCATCAAACACGTATATCTGGCCACTGAGGCCGAGTTCCTTTGCCAGCTTCAGCCGCTGCCGCTCCCCCCCTGATAAGGTCGAAAGGCGCTGTCCTATCTGCAGGTATCCCAATCCCACCTGCTCCATTCGTGCCATCGTTTCCCTGATCTCTGGGTTGCCATCAAACAGCCGTCGAACATCGGGCGCACGCATGCGCATAACCTGATCGATGGGGTACCCTTTGACCCGAACAGCACGGGCCTCAGCGTTATAACTCGAGCCGCCGCACACTTCGCACACCGATTCAACGGTGTCCAGAAAGGCCAGATCAGTGCGGACGACACCGCGACCTTTGCAAGTCGGGCATGCCCCGGCAGCGTTGTTGCTAAACAAGCCAGCAGGTTTGCCGCTCTGGCGGGCGAAGACGCGGCGAATATCGCCTAGGCCGGGTTGCATCATAAGTCCGATGTACAAACGGCCGCGGGTTTCGCTACGAACATGGCAACAAACGGCGGGTATGCGTCGCGCGGAAACACATTAGCCGCAAGGCCATCGACTGGCCTGTCAGTCCTCGCTGCGCTGGTCATGAAGGTGTTTTGGGGGATGTTGGTAATGGTCGAACCGTGTTTCGAGTAGAGGGCCGCCTTTTTCTGTTTCGCCGCGGAATTCCGGTAAAGATACAAGCAAGAACACCGATTGGATTAATGATGTTCGTGCGAGCAAAACCATCTACGACAAACCTGCGCGCAAGGTCATCAAGCAGGTACGCTGGCCTCTGCTGCGTAGCCCCGAGAACCTCAAGCGTGAAGAACAGCGCCTGCACCTGCAGGACTTGTCGGTAGAAAGTCAGTCGCTGATAGTCGTGTATTTGTTCAAGGCCGAGCTGAAGACGCTCTGGGCGCCCGTCTCTGCCCCGGGGCTGGCGGGATAGTGGCTCCTTCTTTGTGAAGATCAAGAGCAGCTACCCCGGAATTCCGTGAAGACCCTTTTTTGTATGCGGTCGCAGACGTGCTTACTGCACCTTGCCGATGGCCCACTCGGGCTTGAACTGATAAAGCCAGGTTTCGGTCAGCGGCTTGCCGTCCAGTTCCATGTACATGCGCAGGTCGGCGACCTGATCGGGCTCCAGCTCCAGGTCGAAGCTGGCACGCCAGACGTTGCCGTTGGGTACCGGGCGGGCGAAGGTGCGGCTGACGATGCCGGCGCTGGTGCTGACTTTGACCTCGGGAAAGACGCCGTAAGGAATCTGCTGCATGACCTCAGGGCGATCAAATTCGACCGTGAAGTTATAGACGTTGTCGGGACGCTCGTGGCCGGGTTGGCCGCCGCGGCCGATGCGGGTGGCGATGGTCTGGGCGATGTTGGTGGCCGGTACCGGGCTCAGATCCTGCCAGTGCAGGCGGTAGTGGAGGTCATATTCGCTGCCCTTGCTGGCCTTGCCGTCCGGGACCCAGAAAGCGCCGATGTTGTCGTGGATTTCATCGTCGGTGGGGATTTCCAGCAGTTGTACGCTGCCTTTGCCCAGCGGTTTGAGCGGCTCGACCCAGACGCTGGGACGGCGGTCGTAGAAGACCCCGTCCTGGTAATGGTCGAAGTTGCGGTCGCGCTGCATCAGGCCAAAGCCCTTGGGGTTTTCATCGGCAAAGGCGGATACGCGGGTGGCGTCGGGGTTGTTCAGCGGCCGCCAGATGCGCTCGCCGGAACCGGTCCACAGCGCGAGTCCGTCGGAATCGTGTACTTCCGGGCGCCAGTCCTTGAGGCGCTCTGCGCCGTATTCGCCAAACCAGAACATGGAGGTCAGCGGCAGCAGGCCAAGCCGATCAACGTCTTCGCGCAGGAAAATCCGCGCCTCAACGTCCATGACTACAGGCGCGCTGCGGTCCGGGCCGCGGGTCATCGTGAAGTGATAGGCGCCGGTCACGCTGGGCCCATTGAGCAGGGCGTGGACGGTGACCGGTGTGTCGGGCGTGGCATCGCCTTGCTGCTCGATATAGAACTCGGTGAAGTCCGGAAACTCTTCCGGCTGGCCGGCGACGGCAGGGTCAATCGCGATACCGCGGGCTGACTGGCCGTACTGCCCATCGGCGCCGATGGAGCGGAAGTAGGAGGCGCCCTGAAACGCGACCCAGTCCTGTTTTACCCAGTCCTCAGCCGTGTGCCACTCCTGCAGACGAAAGCCGGCGAAGCCGGCATCGGCAGGCAGCTCACGGGCGGGATTGTCCGCCGGCATGTTGAAGAAGTCGGCCGAGTAGGGGATCTCGACGGCTTCGCCCTGATTGACCATGAACATGTGTACGCCCTTGGGCGCGTACTTGCCCAGCGGGAAGAACACCAGCGGGTAGCCCTCGGTTGCCTCGGTGTCAGGCTGGCCGGAGAAGGGCGCACGCTGGGTGTCGAAGACGAGCTCGCCGTGCCGTGCGTAGTCAATCTGCTGGACGACCTCGGGGGCGGGCAGCGCGGGCGCCTGGTAGGGGGTGCTGGCCATGCTGCGGGCGCGCTCTACCAGGGCATCGTAACTGAACGGCTGCGGCTCGTTTGCGGCGAGTGCGAAGGTGGGCAGCAGTATGGCGCCGGCGAGCGCGGCGGCGCCTTGCCGCAGGTATCGTCTGTTCATGGTCCGGGCTGGCTCTCCACAAGGCGTTGAGTTTGCGTATCCAGGCCAAAAGTGCCGTCGGCTGGCGCCCGTTGAACAGAGCGTGCTGGATCTGCATCTGGCGGGTTAGAGGCGTAGCGCAGGGTGGTGGTTCCTGCCACTGGGTAAAGTCGGGCTACTTTGTGTGCCGGTTGGCAGAACCTGAGGGCGTTGTTCTAGAGCGCTTGGCGTCAGGCGGCGGCGATTGTGGCCGCTTAGCTCGGGTTGGCCTTTCTGTCCTGCGCCGGCGACAGGCCGAACAGTCGGCTGTACTCACGGCTGAACTGCGAGGCGCTTTCATAACCGACCGCGAAGGCGGCGGCGCTGATGCTCTTGCCGCGGCCCAGCATCTGGTTGCGGGCGTCGATCAGGCGCAGGTGCTTCTGAAATTGCAGCGGCGTCAGAGACGTGTAGGCGCGAAAGTGCAGATGAAAGGCCGAACGGCTCATGCCGGCGGTGGCGGCCAGGGTGCTGACCGACAGCGGGTTGCGGTAATCGCTGCGCAACAACTTGACCGCGCGGGCGATACGCAGCGCGTGACCGTCTGACTGAGCCAGCTCGTGCAGTTGCGGGCCTTCGGGGCCCAGCAGCAGCCAATGGTGGATTTCGCGCAGCAGGCCGGTGCCTAGCGCGGCCAGTGAAGTGGGATCATCGAGCAGGCTGATCAGTCTACGCATGGCATCGAGCAGCGGAGCGCGGGTGTCCTGCGGCGGGCTTACTGGCGCACTGTCGTGCAGCTCGATCAACTCACCCAGCAGGCCGATATTCAGGTCCAGCGCGATGGACATATAAGGTGCCGCGACGCTGGCGCCGGCGATGCGTGTCAGTGTCGGCGTATTGCGGGCCACCAGCATGAAGTCGCCGGCGTTGTAGCGCTCGGTGCGCTGATCAATGTCGACTTCTTTGCTGCCCTCCAGGACCAGACACAGCAGTGGCTGGACGATTGCGTGATCGACTGCTGCCGGCGAGGTTCTGCGCAGCAGCACCAGCCCCGGCACCGGTGTGCTGATCAGCGGGCCGCTGTTGGCGTGCCTTTGGCAGAAGTGGCGGGTGGCGTCGACGAGGGCTTTGTTCATGTACTCATTCTGCGCTGGCGCTGAGTTTCGGGTAAAGCCACCTGGATTATCAGGCATGTTTGCCGGTGCTTTGGGCATCTGCTGCACGCGCCCATGGCTAGAGTGGAATCTCCACGACAGGAGGTGACCTATGCATGACAAGCAGATGAACGACGCGTCCGTACCCGGGCCAACCGCACCACTAGCGGCGATTGAAGGACCCCATGTTGGTGTCCGGCAGATTGGAGAGTCGGGCGATGAAGGGCGTAAAGCCTTTTACATTCATATCGAGGCCAAACCGGGGCGCGAGGAGGAAGTGCTGCAGATGCTGCGCGACATTCGCGCCTGTGTTGAAGATGAACCGGGCACTGGCCCCTGGTTTGCGGTGCGCTTTTCCCAGCGGGTGTTCGGCATCTTTGAGGCGTTTCCCGATATTGCGGGCAGACAGGCCCACGTTGAGGGTGGCGGCGGCGACATCTTCAGGGACCGGGAGCGAATGAATGCGATTTTGGCCGACGCCGCCCGGGTGCACCGGCTGGATGTGCTGATGAGCAAGGACAGCTTCTCTCACCTGTAGGCCTGAAGAGACAGAATCCCGTGCGATCCTGCTGGGGCGCTGGACAGTCTTCGGCAGGAATATCCACGCTCAGCTTGAGCCTGCGACTATATTCTGCTGCGGAGTCACGGAGGCTCTGGTGCCCGGCTGCCAGAGGAGCTGACAGCACGGATCAGGACGTGGGGTGATATGGGGTTGGCAAGGTTAGTCTGGATATGTCTGGCGTGGGCGCTGCTTGCACTGCCGGCGCACGCGCGGCCCTCGGGCGCGGCATTGGTCGAATGCCGTGACGAGAGCGAACTGCTGTCTGCGCTGGAGCAGGGCATTGAGCAGCTCAATGGCCGGCGCGCGGTGTTCGAGTGGATCTACAACGATGCCTTTCCGGCCAGCATGTCGCTGGACGAGGTCCTGCTTGCCAGTCAGCGTGCCGGCCGGCAGGGCTGGCCCGCCAGCATCGACTGCCCGTCGCTGGCCGCGCAGTATGAGTCGGCGCTGGCCGAGTATCAGCACGCGCGCAGCCGCCTGCAGCAGTAGCTGTCTCATGGCTGTTCCTCGATAAAGCGCCCCAGGGCAACTGTGATGCGGTCAAGGCGGTCAAGGGTACGCCCAGGGCCAGTAGCGACAGTACCTTGAGAGTCTTGCGCCGGTCCTGGCTGTGCAGCCGCTGCAGGGTGGGGCGAGCGATGTCGGTCGGCAGCGGTCTCACGGCAGCCGGTCTGGCGCTGCAGCCAGGCGCGCAACCAGCTGTGATGGCCGCGATAGACGCTGGAAAGGGGATCGCTGGAATGGCTCATGCGCAGGGTGCGGTGCTTTCTTTTTGAGAATGAGTCGCAGTTTACGTATGTGCCGGTCAATCCCGCAAGCCTCTGGCTGTTCGTATTAAAAGCAATTATCATTTGCAAGTGAAGTCGGCAAATCGGGCTTGCCAGTGAACAGTTCCAATCTAGACAGCGTCTTTATCAGCCAGCGCACCTCGCTGCTGCGCACCTTGCTGAAAATCGTCAAGAACACCAGCATCGCCGAGGAGCTGGTGCAGGAGACGTATCTGCGGGTGGCGCGCACGGTGCGTGACAAGCCGATTGATCACCTTGAACCCTTTCTTTTTCAGACTGGCCGTAATCTGGCGTTGGACCACCTGCGCCGTGAACGCATGCAGTCGCGCACCATGCTCGACGACGTGCCCCATGAGGTGGTCGAGGCAGTGGCCGCGCCGGCTTCCTCCAGCGAAGACAGCCTGCACGCTGCGCGCCTGCTGCAGCATCTGGGCAGCGCGCTGGATCAACTGAGTGCCCGTCAGCAGCGGATATTTGTGCTCAGCCGCCTGCATGGCATGAGCGCAGGCGATATTGCCGCCGAGTTGGGGGTATCGCCCAGCACGGTGCAAAAGGAGCTGAAATTGATCATGGCGCTGTGCGTGACGCTGATCGAGCGACTCACGCCCACGCCATGAGCCGCTTTCGCTCGTTCACCGCATAAGCCAGAATGAACACCCGTGATGACGAGAGCCGGCCGATGACCGAGCCCACTACCCACCCTGCCGACGGCGAGTCGCTGCAGAGCCAGGCGCTGGACTGGCTGCTGGCGCTGGAAGACGCCGACGCCGAGTGTCTGGCGCGCTTTGATGCCTGGCTGGCCGAGTCGGCTGCGCACCGGGCGGCCTTTGAGCATGCCCGCGCCTGTTGGCAGTCGTCAGCCCTGGTGGATGCGGCGGCGCAGCTGGAGGCCCGCACCACGCCCGCGCCGCGGCGACGCTGGGCTGGCGCGCTGGCGCTGGCCGCCTCGGTGCTGCTGGCGCTGGGTGTGCTGATGCAGAGCAACCTGCTGCTCGACTGGCGCGCCGATCACGTGACGGCAGTCGGTCAGCGGCAAAGCCTTGATCTGGCCGACGGCTCGCAGGTGGTGCTCAATACCGACAGCGCGTTTTCCAGCGATATCGACGGGCGCAAGCGCACCGCGAACCTGCTGCGCGGCGAGGCCTATTTTGACGTGGCACGCGACAGCGCGCGGCCCTTTGAGGTCAACGCCGGGCCGGTGCAGATTTCGGTGCTGGGCACCGCCTTTGCCGTGCGCTACCTGGATGACGCCACCGAGGTCAGTGTTGCCCACGGGCAGGTCGAGGTGCATGCGCGCAACAGCGGGGCGCGTATTCATTTGAGCGCCGGCGACAGCATTTGCATTGATCAGCAGGGTGCCGGCAATCGTGTACGCGGCAACGCCGCCAACCAGCTGGCCTGGGTGCAAGGCCGCCTGGTGTTTGATGACCAGCCGCTCGGCGAGGTGCTGGCCGAGCTGCGGCGCTACTATCCGGGCTGGATCATCAACGCCAGTGGTCCGTTGGACAGCATGCGGGTAACCGGTAACTATCGGCTCAGTGATCCGGTCAGCGTCATGCGTTCGCTGGCGCAGGTGACCTCGGCCAACCTGCATGAATACCCGGCGCTACTGATTCTCAACTGATCCTGGCTGACCCCGAGGCGGCCGGGCGGAGCCCGAGATCGGTGGCTGCTGGCCGGCTGCGCGCCCCCTCTCGCAAGACACGCCAAATTATTTTTACGCAATCTCGACAGGTTGTTCGTCTCGTCAGGAAGTAATGCAAACCATTCGCATTGTTTGCTGCTCCACGACCCTGCAAAGAGATTCTCGATGACCGCTCAACCTCGCCGCGTCCTGTCCCGAACCCGCTCTACCACCTGCCTCTCGCTCCTGGCCCTGGCCATCTCCTGCGCCGCTGTGCCGCAGGCGCTCGCCGCCGACGCTCCTGCCAGCAATCTGCAGCAGAGCCAGGCGCGCTACAGCTTTGAGATTCCGGCGCAGCCGCTGGTGGCAGCGCTCAATGCCTTCAGCGATATCAGTGGCTGGCAGGTTGGACTGCAGGCTGATCTGGCGGCAGACCTGCAGTCCGCACCGGTCAGTGGCCGGCTGTCTCCCGAACAGGCGCTGACCGAGCTGCTGCGTGGCACCGGCGTGGGCTACCGCAGTGCGGGCCAGCGTAGTGTCGTGCTGGTGTCTGGCGAGCGGGCGGTCAACCTGCAGGCCATTACCGTCACTGCGACGCGCAGCCAGCGCATGGTTGACGAGGTGCCGAGCACGGTCAGCTCACTGGGCCGCGAGCAACTGGACCGTGAACTGGTCAATACCACTCGCCAACTGGTGCGTGGCGAACCGGGCGTCTCGGTGGGCGGCACCGGGCAGCGCTCGGGCATCACCGGCTACAACATTCGTGGCATCGATGGTGATCGGGTGCTGACCCAGGTAGACGGCGTCGAGATTCCCAACAGCTTTTTCAACGGCCCCTACGCCAACACCCAGCGCAACTATGTTGACCCGGAAATCGTCAAGCGGGTGGAAATTCTGCGCGGCCCGGCCTCGGCTCTGTACGGTAGCAGCGCCATCGGTGGCGCGGTCAGCTACTTCACCCTGGACGCCGACGACATCATCAAGCCCGGCCGCGATACCGGCGCGCGCTTCATGACCGGTTACAGCTCGGCTGATGAAAGCTGGCTGACCTCGGGCACCGTGGCCGGTCGTACCGGCAATCTTGATGCCTTGCTGCACCTGTCCCAGCGTAACGGCCATGAGACCGAGTCTTATGGCACCACCGGCGGCATCGGCCTGGATCGCACGGCCGCCAACCCGGAAGACGTGCAGACCACCAACATTCTGGCCAAGCTCGGCTGGGACTACAGCGACAACGGCCGCCTGCAGCTGACCTACGAGAACTACGAAGACGACCGCGACACCAACCAGCTCAGCGCCGTGGGCGGGCCATACAACGCCGGCAGCGGCTTTGGTTACTACGAGTCGCGTGAGGGCAACGACACCATTACCCGCGAGCGCTACAGCCTGTCGCACATGCTGGCGCTCGACAGTCTGCTGGCTGACAACCTGAACTGGAGTCTGAATTACCAGCTGGCCAAAACCGACCAGAGCACGGTAGAGCACTACGTCCCCAAGAACTTTTTCACTGGTGCAGTCAGCCGTGACGTACAGCGCTACCGCGACACCACCTACAAGGATCGGCAGTGGATGCTGGATCTGCAGCTGGACAAGGCGTTCAGTCTGGGCAGCAGTGATCACCTGTTGACCTACGGTGCGACACTGAAACGTCAGGAAGTGACGGGCCTGCGTACCGGTTATGGCGTCTGCCTGCAGGCGATCAGCGCCAGTTGTCCGACCGCCGGCGCGATCAGCAGTAACGCCTCTGACACCCTGACCCCGCAGAGTGATTTCCCCGATCCGACCATCAAGGTCTACAGCCTGTTTGTACAGGACGAGATTCGCTGGAATCAGTGGACCTTCCTGCCGGGCCTGCGTTATGACCACACCCGTCTGTCGCCCGAGCTGACCGATGAGTTTCTGGCGACTGTCAGCAGCAGTGACGTGACCGACTACAACGATGATGACCGCACCTGGCACCGGGTATCGCCCAAGCTGGGCGTGACCTACCAGTTTGATGATCGCTACACCTGGTTCGGGCAATATGCCGAAGGGTTCCGCACGCCAACCGCCAAGGCCCTGTACGGCCGCTTTGAGAACCTGGCCGGCGGCTACACGGTGGAACCCAACCCGGACCTGGAGCCGGAGAAGAGCCGCGGCCTGGAAACCGGCCTGCGTGGCTACTTTGAGGCCGGCAACTTTGATTTGGCGCTGTTCTACAACGAGTACCGCGACTTTATCGACGAGAACGCCATTACCCCCGGCTACACCAGTGATACCTTCCAGACCCGCAACATTGCTCACGCCAGCATCCGTGGCGTGGAAGCCAAGGGCCGTCTGAACCTGGAGCACTTCGGCATGGCTCCTGGGCTGTATGCGCAGGGCTCGATTGCCTACGCCCGTGGCCGCAACGATGACAATGGCGCACCGCTGAACAGCGTCAACCCGCTGACCGGTGTGTTCAGCCTGGGGTATGAACAGGCCCGTTACGGCGGCGAGCTGGCCTGGACGCTGGTCAAACGCAAGACCCGCATCGACGAATCCAGCCTGAACATCCCCGATGGCACCACCAGCCAGTTCGCCAGCCCCGGCTTTGGCCTGCTGGACCTGACCGCCTACTATCAGGTGACGGACGATCTGGTGGTCAACGCCGGGCTGTTTAACCTGACCGATAAAAAGTACTGGCTGTGGGATGACGTGCGCGGCTACGACAGCGTCGGCGAAGCGACCGTCACCAGCCCTGCCAACCTCGACCGCCTGACCCAGCCAGGTCGCAACTTTGCAGTCAATTTGGTGTGGGATATCTGAGTCAGCAGGTCAGCCCCTCGCCTAGCGCAAGGGGCTGACACATTGCATGCTGTGTTCTCTCTCAATATAATGAGAAGCATTCTTGTTTGGGTGCCTTTTGCGCCCACTTGCATGTGTTGGGGGAGGGGGCGTGTCTGCCGAATCATCTGGAGATCAGGTGCAGCAATTGTACCTGCAGCACCACCGGTGGCTGACTGGGTGGCTGCAGCGTCGTTTGGGCTGCAGTTTTCGAGCTGCAGACCTCTGCCACGATACCTTTGTTCGCATTCTCAGCGCGGATAACGCTGCCACCCAAGTGCAAGCGGTGCGAGAGCCGCGTAGCTATCTTGCCACCATCGCCAATCGGGTTCTGATCGATCACTTGCGTCGCCGTGCGCTGGAGAAGGCCTGGCTGGAATCGCTGGCGTTGGCTCCGGAAGCGGTGGATATCTCTCCGGAACAGCGCCTGTTGCTTCTGGAGGCACTGCAGCAGCTTGACTGCATGCTCACTGGTCTGGGCTCCAAGGTACGTGAGGCCTTTCTGCTTTCCCAACTGCAAGGGCTGCGCTACAGCGAGATTGCCGAGCGGCTGGGTGTTTCCGTGAGCATGGTTAAAAAGTATATGGCCAAGGCTACCGAGCATTGTCTGTTGTATGCGCTGGAGCTGGAGTTGTCATGACTGTTACCCATTCCTCTGACCGCCGGGTGGCGCTCAAGGAGGCTGCCCATTGGTACTCCACCCTCTGTGCTGGTGAGGCAGCAGAGCGATCCGCAGGCGAGCTGGAAGCCTGGCTGGCTCAGGACCCGCTGCACCGCTGGGCCTGGGGGCGGGTAGGCATGCTGCAGGCACAACTGGGCAATCTGCCTGGGCGACTCGCCTTTGACAGTTTTCAGCGCCGCGATCGTGAGTTGCAAAGCAGTCGTCGTACGGTTCTGCGGGCTCTGCTGCTAGGGGTAGGAGTGGGCGCCACTGGCTGGCTGGGGTACCGCTATAGCCCCGCAGGCTTGTATGTCGCCGACGCGCATAGTGCGCGCGGAGAAGTGCGCATGTTGACCTTGCCCGACGGCTCGCGTCTGACCCTTAACTCTGCGTCGGCGGTAGACCTGCGTTTTAGCGAGCTAGAACGCCGAGCGTTGCTGCGTCAGGGTGAAGTGATGATCGAAACTGCCAAAGATCCGATTGGTCGGCCTTTCCTGGTCGAAACCGGGCAAGGCGTCGCGCGCGCTCTGGGGACCCGTTTTTCGGTACGCCGCGACGGCTCCCGTAGTGAGGTGAAGGTCTACGAGCACCTGGTTGAAGTGACCGGTGCGCAGGGGCAGCAACGTCTGCTCGGCGCAGGGGAGTCGGTAAAAATAACCCCGGGTGAGCTGTCCATCGGTACCCATCCGGCTTTTAGTGATGCCTGGGTTAACGGAATTCTCGCCGTGGAAAATATGCCTCTTACCCAGTTTGCCGATGAGCTGGCGCGGTACCGCTCGGGTTTTGTGCGTTGTGCGCCTGAACTGGCGCAATACCGTATCAGCGGCGCTTTCCGTATCGATGACACCGACCAAGCGCTGCAGGCGATCACTCGCTCCTTCCCTGCGCGCGTGCAATTTCGCACCCGGTATTGGGTGGATATTCTTCCTGAATAAAAATCATTGTCAGTTGCTGTCCTTTTTCATTTGTCGTTCGACCTAGTCAGTAATGCCACACACACTGACAGGTAACGTCATGATCTCAGTACCCAACACCCATACCCCTCGCTTAAACCTGAGGCCGCTTGCCAGCGCGCTGCGCCGCAGCCTGATGCTGGGCGCTGTTTTGGCCTTGACGCCGACAGCCATAGCGCACGCGCAGAGCCAAGCTGATACGGCGCATGTTCAGCAAATGGACATTCCGGCGGGCCCGTTGGGCGCTGCGCTAAGCCAGTTTGCTGCCCGCAATCGCGTGGTTATCTCCTTTGACGCCAGCCTGACCGAGGGGCTGCTTACCGAAGGCCTGAATGGCAGTTACGGGGTGGCTGAGGGGTTACAGGTGTTGCTAGGCGGCTCCGGTTTGCAGGCGGTGCTCGACCGTGACGGTAGTTATCGCATTGTCTCTGCTGAACATGGCGCCTTGCCAGCCCTGCAGGTCTCTGCTGCGGCGCTGGAGGAGGCTGCGAGGGTGCCCGGTATCACCGTTTACGATGCTGAACACATCGCCACTGCTCCCGGACGCAACGGCCAGATCACCGAGCTGTTGAGACAGCACCCGGCGGTGCAGTTTGATCGCTATTCGCGTGACAGCAAAACCCCGGCTGATCTGAGCGCCGAGAACATCTCCATCAACGGCGCCAAATACTGGGACAACAACTTCTCGGTGGATGGCATCAACGTCAACAACGACATCAACCCGGGCGGGCGCACGGTGGCCGCCAACTCATCGACTACCGATTTGCCGGCCAATACCAGCCAGGGCATGAACCTGGATACCTCCCTGCTGGAGGCGATCACGGTGTACGACAGCAACGTGCCGGCCCGCTATGGCGGCTTTACCGGTGGTGTGATCGACGCCACCACACGCGACCCCAGCCAGCGCTTGGCCGGCAGTATCTCCGCCAGCATGACCAAGGACAGCTGGACCGAGTACCACTTGGATGAGCGCTATCAGGACGACTTTTATGACTCTGGCGACCCCGACGGCACTGCTGAGATCCAGCCCGACTTCAAAACCCTGACCTACCGCGCCACGCTCGAAGGCCACTTGACCGATGACTTTGGCCTGCTGGGTAGTGTGGTGCGGCGGCAGTCGACCATCTATGACAAGAACATCTACGCGCGTACCTATGCCGACAATGGTGTTACCGCGCCGACCGTGACGGATCTACAGCAGCAGATCGACAACCTGTTTCTCAAAGCGGTCTGGGCGGCGAGTGACCGGCTCGATCTGGGCGCTAGCCTGAATTACGCGCCGCAAAAGGCCGAGTACTTCAATATCAACACCCTGAATGGCGGCTTCGACATGGAGTCGGGTGGGCTGCAGTTCAACGTCAAAGCGGACTGGAGGGGTAACTGGGGTACTTGGCGCAATGCGCTGTATTACACCGAGGTAGAGCAATCACGGCAAAACGGTGCGGACTACTTCAAGGCCTGGTACGCCTCGGACGAGAAAAACTGGTCTGACCCTACCCAGCGCTGGAATGCGGCGATGGAAGGCACCTACGGCAACATCGAGCAGAGCCAGGAGAAGCTTGGGCATGAGCTACGGCTGGAGCTATTGCCTTTTGCCGCTGGCGGCGTGCAGCACAACGTCAGCCTCGGCAGCCTGGTGGAGTACACCGAGGCAAGCTACGTCCGCGACAACACCTTTGTACAGGCCAACGGAACCGACCTCGTTGCGACCTACAGCTGCCTGACGGCCTCCGGCGCAGTGGATACCGAGTATTGCTCGGAGTCGCCGATTACCGCCAACCCCTATCGCGGCTGGGAGCCGGGAGCAGGGCAGATGTTCAACCGGCTCTATTACTATCTACCCGGCGAGATCGAGGTTGACCAGCTGTCATTGGCGGCCTTCGCCGAAGACCGCATGGAGTGGCGCAATGTCGAATTGCGCGCCGGCCTGCGCGCTGAATGGGATGACTACCAGCAAAACGCCAATCTGGCCCCCCGTCTGTCCGGCACCTGGGACTTGTTCAGTGACGGCAGCACGCGGTTGATTGCCGGCGCCAACCGTTACTACGGCCGTAACATCTTCGACTTTCGCCTGCGCGAGGAGCGTGAGTCACTGCGCTACTACACCCTGCGCGACAGCACCACGCTGGAGTTTGGTGAGCTAACTCTGGCCGCGCGCAATGCCACCAGCCTGCAGGATATGGATACGCCCTATGACGACGAGCTGACCCTGGCCATTGAGTAAGTGGTTGCCGACACCCTGTTTACCTTGCGGGTGGTTAGTCGCGATGGTCGTGACCAGATCCACCGCGAGCCTGTAACCAATGACGGCAGTCGGCCGGATTTGGCAACGACTTATTACACCTACACCAATGACGGCAAGACTGACAGCCTCAACTATTACTTGAGTGTCAGTCCATTGCGCGCTCTGGACTTCTGGGATACCCGCACCCACGGCGAGCTGACCCTCAGCTGGAACGATGTGACAACCACCAACACCGGTTATGACGAGGAATTTGATGACACGCCGGTGATGTACAAGGGCAAAGTCATCAAGACCTACGATATTCCGGTGGACAACTACACCCGGCCCTGGTCAGCCCGACTGGCGACCACCACGCAGATTCCGGCTTGGGGGCTGACACTGGGTAATTTCTTTAACTGGCGTGCGGACTATTCGCAGGTCATTCGCACCGGCCGTGTGACCCATGAGGGGCAGAGTATCTACAACTACGAGGATTACGACATTTCCTCGGCGTTGACCTGGGATATGCGCGTTGGCTGGGAGCAGGCACTGGGCAATCACCAAGCGGTATTTGCCAGCCTGGATGTGGGCAATGTGCTGAATCGCCGCAATGCCATCGGCAGTAGCAGCAGCTACAGCACGACCGCCGAGCTGGATTACGAGCTTGGTCGCAACTTTACCCTGGAAGTCGGCTACCGCTTCTGAATCCTGATCCGGAGTACCTGATGAATACCAAACTAACCGTGTTTGGCGCCCTGCTGTTGGCCGCCAGTCTAGCGGGCTGTGCCCGTCATGCCGTCAATGATGTCGATGGGGCGCGGCTCGCCATCCTGCAGCAGGCCGCCGCCACCCCGGAGCTGATCGCTGTGCAAACGCCACTGGATGATCCTCGCCTGGATAGCCTGGAGCCGGAATTGACGGCCTGGCGTCGCCCCGCCGGTGACAGTGAACAACCTGCCATGCGCTCGCTCTCCTATTACGTGCACAGCTCGATGCTGGTTGAGTGCGCGCAGCTGTGCGGCCTTAAAGTGGGTGGCGGCCAGCGGATACCGGGCCAATTTATGACCTTTAACTGTGATAGCCAGATCACCAATCTGCGGGAGTTCTTGCCGACTGAGGGTAACGATGGGCTGGCGCTTCACCCCGAGCAGGTAAACCTGCTGGTCAATCAGCGGCCGGCCAGTCTGCAGCGTTTTAAGGCGCTGTCGGGCAGTGAGGCGACGTTGCTGGCATGGGAGGGCGCAGACCGAGGATTTGCGCTGTTTACCCCGTCTGCTTCGCTGGCTGACGCCGAGCGTTTGATTGCCGTCGCCCGTTCTATCGATGCTGCCGAGGAGATCCACTGATGCGTTTTCTTATGTTGTGTGCCTTGCTGTTGAGTGTTGGGTTAGCCCGTGCCGATGCGCTGGTGAGTACCGAGTGGCTAGCTGCGCATTTGGATGATCCGCAGATCCGGCTGTTTGAGGTCAGCGTGGCGCCCGAGCAATATGACGCCGGACACATTCCCGGTGCCTTCAATCTGGATTGGCATACCGATCTGGTTGATCCGGTGCGCCGGGACATCGCTCCGCGCGAGCAGTTGCAGGCCCAGCTGCGCGCGGCGGGAGTCGATGCGCACAGCACTTTGGTGCTGTACGGCGACAACCACAACTGGTTTGCTGCCTGGGGTGCCTGGATTTTCGAAACCTACGGTCTGGAGCAGGTAAAACTGCTCGACGGCGGGCGCATCAAGTGGGAGCTGGAGGGGCGCGTCCTGACGCGTGAGGCAAGTACTGCCAAGCCCAGCCAACTCATACTGCCCGAGGCCAGTGAGCGTTACCGTGCGCGTCTGGGCGATGTGGTGGATGCGGCGCAGGGGCGCACTGATGTCGCGTTGCTGGATATCCGCTCGCCGGATGAGTATCAGGGCCGGGTGATCGCCCCGGCTGGCTCGCTGGAATTGTCTATGCGAGCCGGCCACGTGCCTGGCGCGGTCAACGTGCCTTGGTCGAAGGTAGTGCAGCCCGATGGTCGTTTTCGTCCGGTAGAAGAGCTGCGCGCGCTCTATCAGAGAGTGGGTATCGACGGTCAGCGTCCGGTGATCACCTATTGCCGCATCGGTGAGCGTTCGAGTCATAGCTGGTTTGTGCTGCACCGCCTGCTCGGCTACCCGGCGCGGAACTACGATGGCTCTTGGACTGAATACGGCAATTCCGTCGGGGTACCTATCGACAATCCGGCCGGCACTGTCTGGCGGGGGCGCTGAACGCTAGCTTTGAATGCTGCTGCTACGGCACGGCACGGCACGGCCTGGCCTGGCCGCCCGCAGCACACCGTCGGGCGGCTGCTGCTTGCATAGTAAAATGATAATTTCTATCATTCTCGGCTGCGCACCTGCGTCATCTGCCCACGCTGGGCTGACCGGGTCGTTTCTTCTTTCTATCACCGCCCGGCAACAGCACCGGGCGTGCTGTAGGTGAATGGCATGACAGGTCCTTTGGCGGAGTACAATTCATGATGGTCAGCGCGTCACGTGGCGCCATCATCTCGCGTATTCTGGCAGCGATTTTTGGTTGCTATGCCTTTGTCTGGGGTGTGGTTGCCCTGGGCGTCGCGGCGCTGCATGGCGCTGGGCTGGAGTATCACGCGGCCGAGCAGGCCATGATGATGCTGGCCTTTTTGCTTTACCTGGGGCTGTTTCTGTGGACCTTTGCCGCTGCCAGTGTGCGGCGAGTCTGGCTGGTGCTGGCTGGTGGCAGCGCGGTCATGCTGGCTGCCGCCTGGCAGCTGCAGCGCATGATCATCGGATAGGAGCACCGCCATGCTGAACAGTTTCCGCCAATCCATGGCCTGGGTGCATACCTGGTTCGGGCTGGTACTGGGGTTTGTGCTGATGGTCGCCTTCTTCTTTGGCGCGCTGTCCGTCTTCGACCGCGAGATCGACCGTTGGGCGATCCCGGAGACGCGTTTTGAGCCGCAGCCGATGCCGTCCTACGACAACCTGCTCAAACAGGTCTTTGCTGATCTCAAGCCTCACCCGCTGGATATGGCCGCGACCGCGGAACGGGTAATTGGCGATCTGCCGGCACCCGAGACCATGCCCATGGTCGGGCTATTTGCCTACACCACCCACCGTGACCCGGTGCTGCGTATTGGCGCCGAGTTCGCCATCCCCAACAAACCGATCGACTCCAAAGACGACCACCTGCACGTGCACGGTTGGGCCACCATCGACCCGCGTACCGGTGCGGCGCTGCCGGATGACCAGCTGAAAATCGGCAGCAACTGGTTCTATCCGATGCATTACAGCCTGCAGGTGCACTGGAAGAACATCGGCGTCTTTGTGGTGGGGCTGGCGGCGCTGGTCATGCTGGTAGCGCTGGTCACCGGCGTGATCATGCACCGCAAGCTGTTCAAGGAGTTCTTTACCTTTCGGCCGAAGAAGCGCACCCAGCGCAGCACCCTGGATCTGCACAATATGACCGGTGTGGTGGCGTTGCCCTTTCACTTCTTCTTCGCCTTCACCGGACTGGTGATCTTTGCCTCTTTCTACTATTTCCCGGTGTCCGGGACCCTGCTCAAACCGCTGCATGACCGGCACGAGGTCATTGAGGCCGAGCATACCGGGCTGCCGCATGACGAGGCGGGCGTGCCGGCCGAGCTGGCCTCGGTCGATGCCATGGTTGCCGAGGCCAAGCGTATCTGGGCCGAGCGTGACATGGCCGGTGAGGTGGGCCTGCTGATGATCGAGCATCTGGGCGACGCCAACGGTTATGTCAGCATCTATCGCGCCGGCAGTGACCGGGTGGCGCTGGTGGGTGAGGGTATCCACTTCAAGGCCAGCACCGGCGAGGTGCTGCGCGAAGAGCCACCGAGCGATCCGGTGGGCGCGGTCAATGAATTCCTGACCGGCCTGCATTTGCAGCATTTCGAACACTGGACCTTGCGCTGGCTTTACGTCGCTGGTGGCTTGCTGGGCTGTATCTGTATCGCCACCGGTTTTGTGTTTTTTGTCGAAAAGCGTAAGCAGGAACACGCCAAGCGCGGTCTGCAGGGCTGTCGACTGGTCGATGCCATGGCGGTGACCACGGTGACCGGCATGGTACTGGCGGCCGTGGCCATGCTGGTGGCCAACCGCTTGCTGCCCGACGCCATGCCCGGTCGTGGCGACTGGGAGAAGTGGACTTTCTGGGCCGTCTGGCTGCTGAGTCTGCTGCACGCCCTCTGGCGCAGCGCTCCGGTGGCCCAGGCGCGCAGCAATCCGGCTTGGCGCGAGCAGTGCTGGGCGCTGGCGCTGGCCTGCGTGGCGGCGGTGCTGCTCAACTGGCTCACCACCGGCGATCATCTGCTGAAAACCATGCTGCTGGAGCCCTACTGGGCGGTTGCCGGCGTTGACTTGAGTCTGCTGGCCTGCGCGTTGGTGTCGGTATTCACGGCGCGGCGCCTGGCACGCACCGTAGAGGTGAAGCAGGCCAGCCGGATTGACGGGGTGGCGTATGAGTAACGCTGGACTATGGTTGCTGGCTGCGGCGGCCAGCATGTGGCTGGCCACCGGTTGGCTGGCCCTGTCTCTACCGGCACACTGGCGCCAGGTGTTCGTGGCCAATGAGGTGGCGCCGGGTTATCTGCGGCCCCTTGGCTGGCTGGCGCTAGGGGTGTCGGTGCTCTGTTGTTTCAAGGCAGACCACCCGTCAATGGCGGTGCTGGTCTGGTTTACCCTGTTGCCGGTTGCCGCTGTGGCCACGGCGATGACGCTAAGCTATCGACCGGCGCTGTTGCGTGTGGTTTGCCCAGTGTTTCTGCGCGCTCGCTAACGGCGCGCTTCCAGCGCCCGGAGAGGGCGTTCTGTCCGGGATGGAACCTTGGAAGGCGGCTTTGTCAGGTCGTCTTCGCATTAGGTAAAAGTGTGTAAATTCTCTAGGGCTGGCAAGGCATATTGCCTAGAGTCCCTAGTGCTTAAAGCTATTCCCGGACCCTGACCTTTATGCCTTCTTCTGCTCTGTTCTCCCGTACGCGGGTCAAGTGGCTGCTGCTGCTTGCTGCCATCGTTGCTGCGCTGGTTTTCGCCTGGTATCAGTTTTCTGGTTCTGCCGCTCCGGCGCCCATGTCGCATCGCATGGCCTTTGGCGCGCCAGCGGTGGTGCGAGTGGAGCCTGCCCAGCGCAGCGAGCTGGACGTGCAGATCAAGTCTATTGGGACGGTAACGCCGCTCAACACCGTGATTGTGCAGAGCCGGGTCAATGGCGTGCTCGAGCGGGTGGTGTTCGAAGAAGGCGCCGCCGTTGAGCAGGGCGATCTGCTGGCCGAGGTGGACCCCTTGCCCTACAAGGCGCAGCTGGAACAGGCTGAAGGTCAACTGCAGCAGAGCCGCGCCACGCTGGAAAACGCCCGTGCGGACCTGGCCCTGTATGAAACCCTGTGGGAGCAGGACTCCATCGCCCGTCAGCAATTGAGTGATCAGCGCGCCATGGTCAACGAACTGCTGGGCACCGTGCGAGCCAATCAGGCTGCCGTTGACGATGCCCGCCTGCAACTGTCCTGGACACGCATTACCGCACCGCTGGCCGGCCGCCTGGGGCTGCGCAAGATCGATCAGGGCAACCTGGTGACCGGCAGCGAGGCCGAGGGCATTGTCAGCATTACCCAAATGCAGCCGATTGCCGTCAACTTCACCGTACCAGAAGTGGACGTGCCGGCCTTGCGCAGCTCGTTCCGGGGTGAAGAGCCGCTGAAGGTCGAGGTGCTGGACCGTAATGATCAACAGGTGATCGCCAGCGGCAACCTCACCACCCTGGACAACCAGATTGATACCGCGACGGGCACACTGCGTGTCCGCGGCCAGTTTGCCAACGAGGATGAAGCGCTGTTCCCCAACCAGTTCGTCAATGTGCGTTTGCGCCTGAGTACCCTGCGCGACGTGGTCACCATTGCGTCGGATGCGGTGCAGTTCGGCAACAGCCGCACCTATGTCTACGTGGTAGAGGACAGCAAGGCCTATGTGCGTGAGGTCACGCTGGGCGCCAGCGCCGACGGCAGAATTGCCGTGACCAGCGGGTTGCAGGCCGGTGAGCTGGTGGTGCTGGAAGGGCTGGATCGCCTGCGCGACGGCAAGGAAGTCGTCATTCCTGACGCCGAGAATGAGGTCGCCACCGCCTCGCCGGCAACCGCGCCCGCGCAGCGTCCGGGCAACGGTGAGCGTCGCGGTCCGCGACCAGCCAATTGAGTACGCTGGCATGAAGAGCCTGTCTACGCCCTTTATTCTGCGCCCGGTAGCCACCTCGCTGCTGATGCTGGCCTTTATGGCCGCCGGCCTGCTGGCCTGGCGCCTGCTGCCGGTCGCCGCGTTGCCGCAGGTCGATTACCCGATTATTCAGGTCTTTACCTTCCAGCCGGGTGCCAGCCCGGAAATCACCGCGCGGACCATTACCGCGCCGCTGGAACGCCACCTGGGGCAAATTCCAGGGCTTAAACAGATGTCATCGACCAGTTCCGGTGGCGCCTCGGTCATCACCCTGCAGTTTGACCTGGACGAAGACCTGGGCGTGGCCGAACAGGAAGTGCAGGCAGCGATGAACACCGCAGACAGCCTGCTGCCCAGCGACCTGCCGACACCGCCGATCTACCGCAAGGTCAACCCGGCGGACGCGCCCATTCTGACCCTGGCGATTACCTCCGACAGCCTGCCGCTGCCGGAGGTGCACGATCTGGTCGACACCCGCATGGCGCAGAAGCTGGCGCAGCTATCCGGCGTGGGCATGGTGAGTCTGGCCGGTGGGCAGCGTCCGGCGCTGCGGGTGCTGATCAACCCGAATGCGCTCACGGCTTACGGCCTGAGTCTGGACAGCGTGCGCCAGAGCATCGCGGCGACCAACGTCAATCAGCCCAAGGGCAGCTTTGATGGTCCGACCCGTTCAACCATGCTCGATGCCAACGACCAGATTCGTTCGGTAGAGGACTACCGCAAGCTGATCATCACCTGGCAGGACGGCGCGCCGCTGCGGCTCGGCGATGTGGCGACCATTGTCGACGGCGCCGAGGATCGTTTCCTGGCCGCCTGGGCCAATAGCCAGCCGGCAGTGCTGCTGAACGTGCAGCGCCAGCCCGGGGCCAATGTGATCGATGTCACCGACAGTGTGCGTGCGTTGCTGCCGCAGCTGACCGCGACCCTACCGGCGGCGGTCGATGTCGCGGTGCTGACCGACCGCACCCACAGCATCCGTGCTTCGGTCAGCGATACCCAGAAAGAACTGCTGTTTGCCATTGGCCTGGTGGTGCTGGTGACCTTTGCGTTTTTGCGCAGCCCCTCGGCCACCATCATCCCCAGCGTGGCGGTGCCGCTGTCGCTGGTGGGCACCTTCGCCTTCATGTATCTGATGGACTTCTCGGTCAACAACCTGACCCTGATGGCGCTGACCATCGCCACCGGGTTTGTGGTGGATGATGCCATTGTCATGCTGGAGAACGTGGCCCGGCACCGGGAGATGGGCAAGTCGCCGATGCAGGCCGCGCTGGCCGGCGCTGGCGAGATCGGCTTTACCCTGATGTCGCTGACCTTCTCGCTGGTCGCGGTACTGATTCCGCTGCTGTTCATGCCGGATGTGGTGGGGCGGCTGTTCCACGAGTTCGCCATTACGCTGGCGGTGGCCATTGTCATCTCGCTGGTGGTCTCGCTGACGCTGACGCCCATGATGTGTGCGCGCATGCTGCATACCCCGCCGCAGGAGCACGCCGGTGGCTTTTTGCATGGCCTGATCGAACGCTATGGCCGCGCACTCGACTGGGTGCTGGAGCGCCAGCGCGCCACGTTGCTGGTGATGCTGGGCACCATCGCGTTGACCGGGCTGCTGTACCTGGCGGTGGACAAGGATTTTTTCCCGGTACAGGACAGCAACGTCATCCAGGTGATTACCGAGGCGCCGCAGGATATCTCGTTCAGCGCCATGGCCGAGCGTCAGCGCAATCTGGCCGTCGCCCTGCTGGAAGACCCGGCGATCGAGAACCTGTCGTCCTTCATCGGGGTCGATGGCAGTAACGTCACGCTCAATAGCGGTCGTTTGCTGATCAACCTGCCGCCGCACAGTGAACGCGACGAAAGTCTGTTTACCGTGATGGACCGGCTGCGCGAGCGCGCCGCCGAGGTGCCGGGCATTACTGCCTGGTTCCAGCCGGTGCAGGAGCTGACCATTGAAGACCGGGTCAGCCGCACCCAGTACCAGTTCAGTCTGACCAGCCTGGACAGTGACGAGCTGCGCGAGTGGGTGCCGCTGATGGTCGACGCGCTGAACGCGCGCCCGGAGCTGCAGGACGTTGCCTCCGATCTGCAGCAGCAGGGCCTGGAAGCCTATGTGGAGATTGACCGCGACGCCGCTGCGCGCCTGGGGCTGAGTGTCACCGACGTGGCCAACACGCTGTATAACGCCTTTGGTCAGCGCCAGATCGCGACCCTGTTTACCCAGGCCAACCAGTACCGCGTGATCATGGAAGTGGATCCGCAGTTTGCCGGCACGCCGGATAGCCTGCGCAACCTGCACGTTACCAGCGCCGCCGGCAGCTCCGTTCCGCTGGCCAGTGTCGCGCAGGTGCATCAGCGCAGCGCGGCGTTGCTGATCAACCACCAGGGGCAGTTTCCGGCGACGACTGTGTCCTTCAATCTGGCACCCGACGCTTCGCTCGGTGAGGCGGTCGAAGCGATTGAAAGCGTACAGCAGGAGCTGCAGCTGCCGGTCAGTGTGGAGTTGCGCTTCCAGGGCGCCGCCGAGGCCTTCCGCGCTTCCTTGAGCAATACCCTGTGGCTGATCCTGGCTGCAGTGTTGACCATGTATATCGTGCTCGGCGTGCTCTACGAGAGCACCATTCACCCGGTGACCATTCTCTCGACGCTGCCCTCGGCCACGGTCGGCGCCTTGCTGGCGCTGCTCTTGACCGGGCGCGCGCTGGACATGATCTCGGTGGTCGGCATCGTGCTACTGATTGGTCTGGTGAAAAAGAACGGCATCATGATGGTCGACTTTGCCCTCGAGGCGCAGCGCAATCAGGGCATGAGCCCGCGCGAGGCGATTCACCGGGCAGCCCTGCTGCGTTTCCGGCCGATTCTGATGACCACGCTGGCGGCGTTGTTTGGCGCGCTGCCGCTGATGCTGGCCAGCGGCTCGGGCGCCGAACTGCGCCAGCCGCTGGGGGTGGTGATGGTCGGCGGGCTGCTGGTTAGCCAGGTGCTGACGCTGTTCACCACGCCGGTGGTGTATCTGTTCTTTGATCGTTTGACCCGTCAGCGCACACCCGAGCCTGCGTCGACGCCCGAGCGCGCACTGTGAGCACCGAGACAGGCATGCTGCAGCGCCCGGTTGGCCTGTCGCTGCTGGCGCTGGCGCTGGTACTGGTCGGTGTGCTGTGCTGGCGTCTGCTGCCGGTGGCGCCCTTGCCGCAGGTCGAGGTGCCGATGATCGTGGTCACCGCTAGTCTGCCGGGCGCCAGCCCCGAGAGCATGGCAACGACCGTGGCGACGCCGCTGGAACGCGCGCTGGGGGCCATTTCCGGGGTCACCGAGATTTCCTCATCGTCCAGCCAGGGCTCGACCCAGGTGGCGCTCGCCTTTGAGCTGGACCGCGACCTTAACGAGGCGGCACGCGAGGTGCAGGCGGCAATCAACGCGGTACGCGGCGATCTGCCAGCGGGTATGCCCGGCAACCCCGAGTACCACAAGATCGACCCGTCACAGGCGCCGATCATGGGGCTGGCGCTGAGTTCTCCCAACCTCTCACCCAGCGAGCTGTACGACATTGGCTCGACCATTCTGGCGCAGAAGATCGCGCAGATTTCCGGCGTTGGTGAGGTGAGCGTGGGCGGTGCATCCCTGCCGGCGGTGCGGGTGCAACTGGATGCGGCTGCGCTGATGCATTACGGCATCTCGCTGGACGAGGTGCGCAGCGTGATCTCCAGCACTAACGCGCTGCGCCCGATGGGCGTGATCGAGCAGGGCAGTCACCGCTGGCAGGTGCAGACCAGCGAGGCGCTGCGTACGGCGGCGGCCTACCGCGAGCTGATCGTGCGCTATCAGGACGGCGCCGCCGTGCGTCTTGGCGACGTGGCGCAGGTCACCGATTCGGTGGAAAACCGTTACAGCGCGGGCTTCCATAACGACCGCTCAGCGGTGATTCTCGATATCAGCCGCCAGAGCGGTGCCAACATTGTGGAAACCGTGGCCAATATCCACGAGCGCCTGCCGCAGCTGTACAACCTGATTCCGGCCGATGCCGAGCTGACGATCATCAGTGATCGCTCGCCGGTGATCCGCGCGACTCTGCGCGAGGCGCAAATATCGCTGCTGCTCGCTGCGTTGTTGGTGGTGGTTGTGGTCTGGCTGTTCCTCGGTAACCTGCGCGCTGCGTTGATTCCTTCCACCGCCATTCCGGTATCGCTGATCGGCAGTTTTGTGGTCATGTACCTCTGTGGCTTCTCGCTCAACAACCTGTCGCTGATGGCGTTGATCGTTGGCGCCGGTCTGGTGGTGGACGATGCCATTGTGGTGCTGGAGAACGTCCAGCGGCATATGGCCAACGGGCTGTCTCCCCTGCAGGCGGCTGCCCGCAGCGCCCGCGAGCTGCGCTTTACCCTGATCGCCATGACCCTGGCGCTGGCGGTGGTGTTTGCGTCTATCCTGCTGCTCGGCGGTCTTATCCAGCAGCTGTTTCAGGAGTTCTCGATCACGCTGGTGGCGGCCATGCTGATTTCCCTGCTGGTGTCCCTGACCCTGACACCGGCACTCTGCGCGTTATGGCTCAAGCCTGGACAGCACGCCGCGCCACAGGAGCAGGACAAGGAGTCGCTGTTTGCCAGTTTGCAGGACGGTTACGCTCGCTCTCTGCGCTGGTTGCTACGCTTTCGTCCGGTTGCCATTGTGCTGCTGTTGGGCGCGATTGGCGCTAGCGCCTACTTGATGATCACTCTGCCGGAAGAGTCGCTGCCCCAGCAGGACAGCGGTCAGATCAACGGTTTTCTGCGCGGTGATGACGGCCTGTCCTTTCAGGTCATGCAGCCAAAGATTGAAGCCTACCGGCAGTACATCCTGCAGGACCCGGCGGTGGCGGACCTGACCGGTACCTCTGGTGGCGATCGAGGACTGACCAACACCCAGCTGTCGATCAAGCTCAAGCCACTGTCCGAGCGCGATGCGTCGGCGCAGGAAGTGGTCGACCGACTCCGGGCCAATGCGCCCAAGATTCCCGGCATCATGATGTTCCTGATGGTGCAGCAGGACTTGTTCTTCCGCCCACCGTTTCGTAGCAGCGAGTACGAGGTGCTGCTGCGGTCGGACTCGCTGGAGGCCCTGAAACAGTGGTCGCGCACGGTGGCGCAGGCAATGGAACAGAGCCCGTTGCTGACCGACGTGGACTCCATGGACGGCGACGAGACTCGCCAGGTGGTGCTGGATATCGACCGTGAAGCGGCGCGGCGCCTGGGCGTGGATATGCAGACCATCGCCTCGGTGCTGAACAACTCCTTCTCCCAGCGCCAGGTCGCCACCCTGTACGACGAGCTCAACCAGTACCGGGTGGTGATGGAGCTGGCGCCACGCTATACCGAAAGTCCCGCCGTGCTGTCCCAGCTGGAGGCACTGACCAGCGATGGCCAGCGGGTGCCGTTCTCCACCTTTGCCACCTGGGATTACGGCATGGCCGAGGACCGGATCCGTCACGAAGGTCAGTTTGCCTCCCTCGGCATTGGCTATGCGCTGGCTGAGGGGGTGACGGACATTCAGGCGCGTGAGGCCATCGAGCAGATTCTCAACGACGTGATGCTGCCCAGCTCGGTGCACCAGGCGCCGCCCTCGGCCAATGACTTCGGCACCGCGCTGGACCCCTGGGTTTTTGTGGTGGTGCTGCTGGCTGTGTATCTGGTGTTGGGGGTGCTGTACGAGAGTACCCTGCACCCGCTGACCATTCTCTCTACGCTGCCGCCGGCCGGGCTGGGCGCGTTGCTGGCGCTGAAATTTGGTGGCCAGAATCTCAGCCTGATTGCCATGCTGGGGCTGTTCCTGCTGATTGGCATTGTGATGAAAAACGCCATCATGATGATCGATTTTGCGCTGGAGCTGCAGCGTCGAGACGGCATGGCGCCGCGCCAGGCCATTGAACGTGCGGCGCTGCTGCGCCTGCGTCCGATCCTGATGACCAACCTGGCCGGTATGCTTGGCGCGGTGCCGCTGATTCTCGGTTTTGGTGAGGGCGCCGAGATGCGTCGTCCGCTGGGCATGACTATCTTTGGTGGTCTGGCCCTGAGTCAGTTGCTGACGCTGTACACCACACCTGCGGTGTACCTGTACCTGGAAAACCTGCGCCAGCGCGTGCTGCGTCGCCGCGCTGCGCCTGAACCCTCCGAATCCTCTGTCTGAACTCCGGTTGCTGCCCATGAAGCCTTCGCTGTTAACCTCCACTGTCCTGCTCGCCGCCGCCCTTGTCGGTGGCTGCACCATGGGGCCGGATTATCGCCAACCGCCCATCGCCCAGCCGCTGGTACTCAAATACGATCAGGGCTGGCAGCCGGTGCCGGCTCAGCCCTGGGCACAGAGCGGCGCCTGGTGGGAGGCCTTTGCCGATGACGACCTCAGCGCGCTGGTGGTCGAAGCCAACGCCAACAACCTGACCCTGGCGCAGGCCGCTGCGCGCTATCGTGCCGCGTTGGCCCAGCGCCGGCTGAGCAGTGCCGACTATCTGCCTACCCTGAGTGCGGCGCTGGATGCCAGCCGCAGCGGTGGTAGCGACAGCGCCAATACCGACAGCAGCCGCGCGCAGCTGGGCATCAGCTGGGAGCTGGATCTGTGGGGGCGGGTGCGGCGGCAGGTGGAGTCTGATACCGCGGCACTGGATGCCAGCGCCGCTGATCTGGCGGCTGCGCGGCTGTCGATCCAGCTGGCGGTGGTCAACAGTTACGTCAATCTGCGCGCGCTGGATGTACAGCAGCGCATTCTGCAGCAGACCCTGGAGTCGTCGGCGCGCTCGACCCAGCTGACGCGCAATCAGTACGACGCCGGCATCGTTTCGCGCGCTGATGTCATTCAGGCCGAAACCCAGCTGCAGTCCCTGCGCAGCGACCTGTATGACCTGCAGGCCGAGCGCGCGGTTGAGGAGAACACGCTGGCCGCACTATTGGGGCGAGCGCCGTCGGCATTCGAGCAGGAGGTGGTCGATGCGCTGCCGGCGGTGCCGCCGATCCCCTCGCAATTGCCCAGTGAGCTGATCGCCCGCCGCCCGGATGTGGTGGCGGCCGAGCGCGCAGTGGCCGCCGCCAACGCCGATATCGGTGTGGCCATCACGGCCTGGTTGCCGACCATCAGTCTGGGTGCCAGTGGCGGCGTCAGCGGTGAGTCGATCAGTGACCTGTGGAATGCGCCGGTACGTTTCTGGTCGGTCGGCCCAAGCCTGGCGCAGACCCTGTTTGACGGCGGCGCTCGCGATGCTGCGCGTGACGCGGCCTACGCCCGCTACGACGAGCAGGTGGCCGGCTACCGGCAAACCGTGCTGGAGGGCCTGACAGAGGTAGAAAATGCCCTGGCCACCACTGCCATCCTGCGTGAGAAGGCGGTGCAGCAGGATAAGCTGGTCAGCCTGGCGGAAGAGAACGAGCGGGTGATCACCAACCGCTATCAGTCCGGTCTGGTGTCCTATCTGGAGGTGGCTATCGCCCAGAACACCACCCTTAACGCCAAGCGCGGCCAGGTCAGCGTGACCAGCGCGCAGCTGGCGGCTGCCGCGCAGCTGGCCGCCAGCATTGGCGGTGGCTGGGAGGTGGGTGATGATGTGGGCGGTGCGGCGCAACGGCCGGCGCAGTAGCCCGATGGTGATCGCCGGGCCGCCCGTTGGCGGCCCGACCGGCACGGCTCAGAGGCTGGCGTCGCGATGCTTCTCGCGTACCATCTGATCAAGATGCTGCTGGACACGGTTGCTTTCCTGCTCAGCATTGGCCATGGCCTGGTAGATCTGCTGCTTCAGTTTGGGGTTGTGATGCCAGGGCTGACTCGCCAGCGCCAGCGCCTGTTGTACGGAGGTATGCACCTCCGCGTGTGAGGCATCCAGCGCGCGAAAGGCAGCTGTATGGCCGAAGCTGTCCGGACCCTCGCCCTCGTGATACCAGCGGCCAAGCCGACACTGATGATGGGTGACGCTGACCGCCGCTCTTGCCGCGTCGTTCTTCTCATCATTCAGCGCGATGTAGCCATTTTGCTTGAAGATGATGTGATCAACCTTGATTAACGCACTGAGCGAGATGTCGCGCGCCACACCCAACTTGTTGAGAGTCTCCCGCGCGCCTTCGGAGAAGGTGTCGAACTGTCCCTTGAAATTGACGATCTGCGTGTTGATCTGCTGCGCCAGCGTATTGGATTGCTCGGTCTTGGCGATGGTGCTTTCAACGGCGCGCGAGAAGGAGGCAATGGTCTCCGATACTTCGATGGCAGCTTCCAGGGTTCGCCTCGACAGCGCTTTTACCTCGTCCGCCACCACGGCAAAGCCGCGGCCCTGCTCACCGGCGCGAGCGGCCTCAATGGCAGCGTTGAGTGCCAGCAGGTTGGTCTGATCGGCAATGTCGGTGATGATCGACAGGGACTTGGATACCTTCACACTGTCGGCGCCCAGTGCCGAGACGACCGCGCTGACATCCTGCATGGTGTGATTGATGTGCGAGAGCGAGTCGACCATCTGCGTTACCGCTACCTGACCTTCGCTGGCGGCCGAATCGGTGGCGCGGGCGATGTTCTCCACGTGCTGCATGCGATCGCCAATACCGGCTATATCACCCTGAGCATCCTTCAGGTTGACGATCAGGTTGTTGATGTTGGTTGAGTGCAGCGAGGAGTGCAGCTCGTTTATGGCGATCAGCCTTGCCGACCTTTTCATCGCTTCGATCGATTCGTTGATGTGGGTCAGCGAGGTTTTCAGAGCGCCCGGCATGCCGCGATGCAGAGCTTTGCGCTGATAGTTGTTGTTGGCCACATTGCGAAAGCAGGAGTCCACCTCCTTGAAGTAGGATTCCACGATATCCAGCAGATCGTTTACCTCCCAGCCGATCTTGCCGATCTCGCCCATGGTTTTCAGGTTGGTAATACGGCCGCTGAAGTTGCCCCGGGTTGCATCGCGCAGGGCGCGGTAGATGCGCCCGCAGGCCTGCAGGACCTTGAGAAAGACGCGGCCAATAAAGATGCTGTTGACGATGACCAGCAAGGGGGCGAGCAACAGCCAGTACCCGGTATAGCCGGTAGCGATAACCAGCCCCACAACCGCAAGGTTCATCAGCACCATGAGCAGCAGAAACCCAAACAGCAGTCGGTTCAAGAACAGAAAGCCGGAACTGGCTCCCGTGACCTGCCTTGCCAGAAGACTCATCAGCCCAGCTCCCCATTCTCGATTTTCATCATCATGTCCAGATAATCGGTGTCGTTGCGCGCCAGTTCATTGCGGAAGAACTGTAACGACGCTTCCACGGCGTTCTTGCCGCTGCTGCCCGCTTCTATAGCCAGCATCTCGCGGTAGATGGGAATGATGTGGTCCAGCGCTCTTGGGGTGGGCTTGCGGCGTACGGAGTAGTAACCAAGTGGCTTGTTATCGAGGCCATAGTCGATGGTGATGTTGGCAAACACCCAGTAGTGGCCGCCATCCTTGCAGCGATTTTTGACGTAGCCAAAGAACTCGTTGCCGTCGCGCAGGGTGTCCCACATCAGCTTGAAAACGCCGCGGGGCATGTCCGGGTGACGGATGACGTTGTGTGGAAAACCCAGCAGTTCGGCCTCGGGGAAGCCGGAAATACGCATGAAAGTGCGATTGATATAGGTCAGTTTGCCCTTCAGGTCGGTCTTGCTGACGATGAATTCGTCGTCGCTCAGCGAGACTTCCTTCTGGGTGACCGATACGCGCTCAACCATAACTCAGCCTTTTTGTTGTTTGTGCAAACGGAAACGTGGTTGTGCCCTGAGCCCAGCGGCGATGCATCCGTGCAGCAAACTCCAAAGCGGCTGCCAAACTGGTATTGCGAAGGGGCTGACCTAGGGGGAGGCAGCCAGGCGCTCGCCAGCATCTCGAAACGCAGCCGCGAGTCGGTATGCTGGCAAGGCTAAGAGAGGCGCGCAGTGGGCGTATTGACGCAGGTCAGGCTTGCTGCGCGGACAGCCCCGTTGCAGCGATCGGCTGGCTGTTTATTCGATACCGCCGTGGGTGAGTTTGGCGGGGTTGAGCAGGCGTTCCAGCTCGTCACGGCTGAGGTCAGTGTGCTCGGCGGCCACGTCGACAATCGGACGGCCTTCCTTGTAGGCCAACTTGGCAATCTCGGCGGCTTTCAGGTAGCCGATCACCGGGTTCAGCGCCGTCACCAGAATCGGGTTGCGGGCCAATGCCTGGGTCAGTTGGTCCTCGCGGACGGTGAAGCTGGCGATGGCCTTGTCGGCCAGCAGGCGGCTGACGTTGCTCAGCAGGCTGATGCTTTCCAGTAGATTGCGCGCGATCAGCGGCAGCATGACGTTCAGCTCAAAGTTGCCTGACTGGCCGGCGATGGTAATGGTGGCATCGTTGCCGATCACCTGAGCGGCGACCATCGCGGCGGCTTCCGGAATCACCGGGTTGACCTTGCCGGGCATGATCGAGGAGCCCGGTTGCAGCGCCTGCAGCTCGATCTCGCCCAGGCCGGCCAGCGGGCCGGAGTTCATCCAGCGCAGGTCATTGGCGATCTTGGTCAGGCTGACCGCGGTGGTCTTCAGCTGGCCGGACAGCGACACCGCGATATCTTGCGAACCGATATGCGTGAAGAAGTTCTTGGCGGGCGTAAAGGTCAGGCCGGTGTGGGTGCTCAGTGCCTGATTGAAGCGTTCTGCAAACTCGGGGTGGGCGTTGATACCGGTCCCCACTGCTGTGCCGCCCTGGGCCAGGCTCTGCAGGCTGGGCTGCAACTGACGCAGGTTGTGAATGTTCTGTTCGATCTGATCTGCCCAGGTGTCCAGGCTTTGGCTCAGGCGCACGGGCATGGCGTCCATCAGATGCGTGCGGCCGGTCTTGACGTACTGATCGACGCTGGCGGCCTTGCTGCGGGTGACACTGACCAGATGCTCCAGCGCCGGCAGCAGTTGCTCGGCCAGTTCCATGGCGGCGCTGATGTGGATGCTGGAAGGGATGATGTCGTTGCTGCTCTGGCCACAGTTGATGTGGTCATTGGCGCTGACCGGCTGGCCGTAACGGCGTGCGGCCAGGGTGGCGAGCACTTCGTTGGCATTCATGTTGGAGCTGGTGCCGGAGCCGGTCTGGAACACATCGACCGGAAAATGCGGCATGAAATCCTCGGTCAGCAGCTCATCCACGGCGCCGCAGATGGCCTCGGCCAGGTCGGCGGGAATCTGCTCCAGCTCGCTGTTGGCGGTGGCGGCGGCGCGCTTGGCCAGCAGCAGGGCGCGGATGAAGGGGGCCGGCATGGGCTGTCCGCTGACCGGAAAGTTGTCGACGGCGCGCTGGGTCTGCGCGGCATAGAGCGCCTCTGCCGGTACCGCCAGTTCGCCCATGCTGTCTTTTTCTATTCGGGTATTGCTCATGATGCTGCGCTCCTGGGTCTGGGGGCAGCGTGGTGCAGAGAGTAGCAAGGTCGCCGCCCGGTCTGTGGTACCTGTGCGTCTTGACGTTAATGCAAGTTGTTATCATTATCAAGACTGGCCGGGACATTGCTGTCCCGACCCTGCTTGGACTCACAGTGTGGCGCGTAGTGCCCGAGCGGCAGCTACCATGTTTGCCAGCGCCGGCGTTACTTCAGCCCACTGGCGGGTTTTCAGGCCACAGTCCGGGTTGACCCAGAGGCGCTCCGCCGGCACGCGCTCGGCAGCCAGCTTCATGAGTTGGACCATGTACTCCTGCGTCGGAATGTTGGGCGAATGAATGTCGTATACGCCGGGGCCGATGTCGTTCGGATACTCGAAGTGCTTGAAGGCATCCAGCAGCTCCATGTCCGAACGTGAGGTTTCGATGGTGATGACATCGGCATCCATGGCGGCGATCGACTGAATGATGTCGTTGAACTCCGAATAGCACATGTGGGTGTGAATCTGGGTGTCATCGGCGACGCCGTTGGCGCTGATACGGAATGACTCCACCGCCCAGTCCAGGTACGCCTGCCATTGTGCACGGCGCAGCGGCAGGCCTTCACGCAGGGCGGCTTCGTCGATCTGAATGATGCGCACGCCGGCCTTTTCCAGGTCCAGTACTTCCTGCCTAATCGCCAGCGCCAGTTGCAGGCAGCTGGCCGAACGCGGCTGATCGTCACGTACGAAGGACCAGTTCAGGATGGTCACCGGGCCAGTGAGCATGCCCTTCATCGGCTTGTCGGTCAGCGACTGGGCGTAGGTGGACCAGGCAACGGTCATCGGTTGTGGGCGGCTGATGTCACCAAACAGGATCGGCGGCTTGACGCAGCGCGAGCCGTAGGACTGCACCCAGCCGTACTGGCTGAAGGCATAACCATCGAGCTGTTCACCAAAGTACTCGACCATGTCGTTGCGCTCGGGTTCGCCGTGCACCAGTACGTCCAGCCCCAACGCCTCCTGCTCGCGCACGCAGTGGGCAATTTCGGCCTGCATGGCCTGGGTGTAGCTGGCCTCATCCAGTTCGCCGGACTTGAACTGTCGGCGTGCCTGGCGGATATCGGCGGTCTGCGGGAAGGAGCCAATGGTGGTGGTCGGAAACAGCGGCAGCTTGAGCAGCGCAGACTGCCTGGCCGCGCGCTCGGCGTAGGGGCTGTGGCGCTGGCCCAGGCTGCTATCGATGGCGGCAACAGCAGCCTGTACGGCCGGGTTGGTGACGCGTGGCGACTGACGCCGACTGTCGATGGCCGCCTGGTTGTCGGCCAGCTCGCTGGCCACGCTGTTGCGACCCTGATTCAGCGCGCTGCCGAGGATGCGTAGCTCATCCAGCTTTTGCAGGGCGAAGGCCAGCCAGCTGGCGATCTCGGTATCCAGTGCCTGCTCGCTGGCCAGGTCTACCGGCACATGCAGCAACGAGCAGGAGGGGGCGACCCACAGGCGCTCTCCCAGCGCGGTGGCGATGGGCGCAAGCCGTTGCAGCGCGGCGTTCAGGTCGGTCTTCCAGATATTGCGGCCGTTGATCACGCCAAGTGACAGCACGCTGTGCTGCGGCAGTTGGGCGATCAGCGCGTCAATCTCATCGGCCGCGTTCACTGCGTCCAGATGCACACCGGCGACCGGCAAGCGGGTGACGAGGGCCAGATTGTCCTGCAGGCGACCGAAATAGGTGGCCAGCAGCAGCTTGACCGGCGCAGCAGCCAGGGCGTGGTAGGCCTGTTCGAAAGCAGCATCCAGGCCGCTGGGCAATTCAGTGACCAGAATGGGCTCGTCGATTTGCACCCACTCCACGCCCTCGGCGGCCAGCGTGGTGAGCAGCTCAAGGTAAACCGGCAGCAGACGCTCCAGCAGATCAAAGCGATTGGAGTCGTCCTTTTCTTTGCCAATTGCCAGATAGGTGAGTGGGCCGATGATGACCGGTTTGGCAGCCACGTTCTGGGCCCTGGCCTCGCATAGTTGCTCAATCAGCCGAGTGGCATTCAGGGTGAACGCGCTGTCGGTTGTGAACTCCGGGACGATGTAGTGGTAGTTGGTGTCGAACCACTTGGTCATCTCGCCAGCGGCTACACCGCCGCAGCACCCGGCGTGCTCTTCGGCCGTTTGCGCAGAGCGGCCACGGGCGATGCGGAAGTAGTTATCCAGCTCATCACCGTGGAAGTCGCGTACCCGCTCGGGCAGGTTGCCCAGGGTGAAGCTCATGTCCAGCACCTGGTCATAGAAGGAAAAGTCGCCCACCGGCACCAGGTCCAGTTCGGCCTGCTGGGCCCAGTGACGCTGACGTAGGGCGGCTGCAGTGGTCTTCAGCTCCTCGCGGGAAGACTGATCCTTCCAATAGGATTCAAGGGCGAACTTCAGTTCTCGGCGAGCGCCGATGCGGGGGAACCCCAGGTTGTGGATGCGTGCCATGTGCTGCCTCTGTCGGTGAGTGGGTACAGGGGCATGCTAGGGTGGTGGGTGAATTATTAAAATTGATGTTTATTCAGATATTAATGAAAGTAGCTCATGTTGGGTGTGGCCCCGCCGCCCGTGATGGGCAGGCGACAGGGCCCAAAGGGCTCAGAAACGGTACTTGGCCGTTGCTGTCACGCTGCGCGGTGCGCCGTAAGTGAGGGCGCCGTACGCGTCGAAGATGTCGAAGTACTTTTCATCCGTGACGTTGTTGGCGTTGATCTGCGCCGACAGGTTGTCGGTGATGTCGTAACGGGCCATCAGGTTGACCAGCGCGTAGGCGTCCTGCTCGATCTTCTCCTGCTCGTCGGACGGGTTGGTTGCGTAGGTGTAGATGCTGTCCTGCCAGTTCACACCGCCGCCAATAGTCAGGCGGCTCCAGTCGCCGGCAAAACGGTAGGTGGTAAAGGTGCGCAGCAGTTTGGTCGGGTACAGGGTGTTGGTGTCGTCGCCGTTGCCGTCTTCCACCTCAAACTGGGTGTAGCCGGCGCTTAGATTCCAGCCGGGCATGATCTCGCCGGATACTTCCAGCTCGAAGCCCTTGCTGACGGCCTCACTCTCGACGTAGGCAAAGCCCAGTGCCGGTTCCGCCGGGTCAATGCGAACGCCTGTGTTGGACCCCAGATTGTCCTGCTTGATCTGGAAGATAGCGGCAGAGGCATTCAGCGCGCCGTCGTAGAACTCGCCCTTGAGACCCATTTCATAGCTTTCGCCGACGATTGGCTGCAACTGCTGATTGCTGGCATTCTTCTCTGACTGGGGCTGGAATACATCGGTATAGCTGGCGTAGGCCGACAGGGTGTTGGTCAGGTCATAGATGATGCCGGCATAGGGGGTGACTTCGTCGTGTACGTCGAGCGCCGAGCGGGTGTTTCGGGTGTAATCGTACTCGGTCTTTTCATAGTCGCTGACCCGGGCACCGAGAATGACCTTGAGGTCATCGGTGAGGTTCAGGCGGGTGACCCCGTAGTAGCCTTTCTGAATGGTCTCGCCGGAGCCGTAGGGCGTCAGACCGGACCAGGTGGGTGCCGGGTGATGGCCGTCGTAGGCATCAAAGTTGGGTACGGTGGCCGAGCCGGCCAGCGCGGTGCGTGAGTCTGCGTCGAAGTCCTGCTTGCTGTAGATGTAGCCGAAAGCCACTTCATGGTCGCGGTTGAACAGGGAGACGGGACCGCTAAAGCGCACGCTGTAATCGTCCTGAACGGTGTTTACGTTGTAGGAGCCGGCCATGGCGTTCATTGGCGAGCTGCCGTTGCGGCCGGGGTTACCGTATAGATAGAGCAGGTAGGAGTCAGCCTCGCGCTCACCGCGGTTGTAGCTCAGGTTGAGCTGCCAGCCGCTGCCCAGTTCGTGATCCAGATTGACGAAGTAGGTGTCATAGCTGGTGTCCCACTTGCTCCAGTCGGCGGACGTGGTCTTGGAACGACTCCAGTCGGTGCGCGAGCCATCGGCATACCAGATTGGCAGCGCGCCCCACATAGGCGAGTCGGAGGTGTTGTCCTGTCGGCTCAGGCCAAACCAGAGCGTAGTGTTTTCGCTCAGATCGACATCCATGGTGCCGTACAGGGTCTCGGTCTGGTTGGCATGCATATCGATCCAGCTGTCGCCATTCTGATATTCCCCAACCAGGCGGCCACGTACCGTGCCGGCTTCGTTCAGAGCAAAGGAGACGTCGCCGAGGGTGCTGTAGGTATCCCAGGTGCCCGCACTCAATTCCACTGATCCGGTCAGATCACGATTGCTGGCGCGCTTGCGGGCCAGGTTGAGTGAGGCGGACGGGTCGCCTGACCCGGTCATCAGGCCGTTGGCCCCGCGCACGACTTCTACCCGATCGTACATCGCCAGACTGCTGAAGATTTCGCCGGAGCTCCAGGGTTGCTCCCAGATGGTGGGCACGCCGTCGATCATCAGTGCGTTGATGGCAAAGCCGCGGGCGTTGAACTGGGCGCGAGTGGTCTCGTAGCGGTTGACAGATACACCGGTGGCGTTGTTGACCACATCGAGAATGTTCTGCAGGTCCTGATCTTCAATGCGCTGCCGGGTGACCACGCTGACCGATTGCGGGGTTTCGCGCAGTGACAGACTCAGTGGCGTTGCGGTGCGGGCCGCTTCGGCGGTGTAGGACTCGCTGCCTTCGGTTGTGGTGCGACGTTCGCCCTGGCCGGTCACGGTCAGTGGTGCGAGCTCGGTAGCTTGGGTCGGGCTGGCCTGCTGTGCAAGCGTCGGCAGGCTGGTCAGCGCCGTGCCGGCAGCAAGCAGGTGGACGGTAATGGCAAGCGGGCGCAGGGCTTTGGGCGAGGCAGTACGAGCGAAGGGAAGTGCAGACATGGAGGAGGGTCCTGAATGTCGGGGGTTGGCAAAAAAGAGTTAGTGTTAATGATAAGGATTTGCATTCTATTTGTGTGAAAACAGTAAAGCAAACTGTCTCGCAAGCCGTTGTTTGCCAGAGGGGATACGGCGGGTTGGCGGTGTGGCCCGCTTAGTGCTCAGGCCACAGGGAAGGGCGGGATAACCTGGATAGTCCGGCGCCTGGCTGGCGCCGTTGGGGTTACTGAATACGCAGCGGCTCGAAGTCGCCCAGCGCGCTGCGGCTCCAGGCAAGCAGCTCGCCGGCCAGTTGTTCGCTGGCCGTGCCGAAGTTGTTCACCACCGATTCGATGGCAGTGTCCTGCAGCGGCTGCCGGATGCTGAAGCGCTTGGCGGCGAGAACCTCGCGGGTGCTCGGGTCGATCAGCTTGGCGTCCAGTTCGATGATCACGCTGGCCTGTTCGCCCTGATAGCGGGTCTGGAATTGGCGCAGGTCGCTCATCAGATGCACGTCGGCCTGCAGCGATTGAGTCTCGGTGGTAACGGCGCTGAAACTGCCGTCCTGCTCAAACGCCTGGACCAGTTGTTCACGCAGCAGATTGGGGTTGGGGTCGGCCCAGCGCGCGCCCTGGTAGCTGCTCAGGGTGTTGCCGTCGGGCGAGACCAGAATGCGGATGGTCTGCAGCGCGTTGCTGCTGGACGGCGTGATGATGCGCAGGGCCAGCGGCAGGGGCTCGCCACTGTGCTGTGCCAGGTCAGGTGGCGGCAGTTGGTAGAAGGTCAGCGGCTCGCGGTCGGGCAGCACGGTGCAGGCTGATAGTGCGCTGGCTAGCAGCAGGCCGGCGGTCAGGTGGCGAATGATCATGGCTGGAACTCCTGTCGCTGGTCACGCCCCAGCAAGAAGCGCGCAGGGTCGTCCTGCAGGCGGCGAGTAAGGCTGCGCAGCTCGGCCAGGGTGTCGCGCAGCTCGTTGATTGCCGGGTCAAGCTGGCCGAGTCCCTGCATGCCGCTTTTCAGGGCGTAGCGGTTCTCGCTGAGTATCTGCTCCAGCTGAGCGCTGGTGTCGGCCACCGAGGCCATGGTCTCGCGGGCGCTCTGCAGGGTCTGAGCGCCTTCCTGATTGAGCAGCTGGTCGGCATCGGCAATCAGCCGGCTGCTGTTCTCCAGCGTCTGGGTAGCGGCCTCGCTGGTGCTGCGCAGCTCGGCGATCAGCTGCTGCAGGTTGCCGTTGGGGTCAGCGATGCTCTGGGTGGCCTGGTTCAGACCTTCGAGGGTTTCGCTGAGGTGTCTGACGTTGTTCTCCGACAGCACGTCGCCGGCATTGACCACCAGTTTGTTGATGTTGGTCATCAGGTCTTCGCCGTTGCTCAGCAGGCTGGCCAGCGGCGAGGGCGTGGCGTAGATGACCGGGTCTTCGCCGCGCTTGGCGGTGAGCGGTGGGCTGTTCGGGTCGTTGTGAGTCAGCTCGATCACCGAGTTGCCGGTGATGCCGGTGAAGGACAGGCGCGCCTTGGTGTCCTGCTTGATCGGTACATCGGCGTCGATCAGGATGCGCGCGCGAACGATGCGCGGATCATCGTGGTCCAGGCTCAGTTCGGTGATCTCGCCAATACGGATGCCGCTGAACTGCACTGCGCTGCCGCGCGACAGCCCGGTAACCGCCTGTTTGAATACCACGGTGTAGTAGTTCTGCTCGCTGCTGGTGCTGGCGCTGCTGAGCCAGATGGCGAAGACGATAGAGGCCAGCGCCGCGAGGACGGTGAACAGGCCGATCAGCACATGATTGGCTCGGGTTTCCATGGGCAGGCTTACTCCTTGGCCGGGGTGGGTTGCTGATAGGCGGCGGCGCGACCGCGCGGCCCGTGAAAATAGTCCTGAATCCAGGCGTCATCAGTCTCGGCGACGCGCTCCAGGGTATCGGCGATCAGCACACGCTTTTGTGACAGCACCGCTACGCGGTCGCAGATCGCATACAGGGTATCGAGATCGTGGGTCACCAGAAAGACGCTCAAGCCCAGTGCATCGCAGAGGGTGCGGATCAACTGGTCAAAGGCGGCGGCGCCAATCGGGTCGAGGCCGGCGGTCGGCTCATCAAGAAACAGAATGTCCGGGTCCAACGCCAGGGCGCGGGCCAGGGCGGCGCGCTTGACCATGCCGCCGGAGAGCATCGCCGGGTATTTGTCCCCGGCGCCCGGGGGCAGCCCGGTCAGCGCGATCTTCATGCGCGCCAGGTGTTCGGCGTCTTCGCGGCTGAGGCCGGTATGCTCGATCAGCGGCAGGGCGATGTTCTCGACCACCGTCAGTGAGGAGAACAGCGCGCCGGACTGGAACAGCACGCCGAAGCGGCGCTCCTGTTCCGAGCGCGCCTGGGGCGGCAGCGTCTGCAGGTCTTTGCCGAACACCTTGACCGACCCTGCGTTGGGTCGACGCAGGCCGACGATCGAGCGCAGCAATACCGACTTGCCGGTACCCGAGCCGCCAACCACGCCCAGTACCTCGCGCGGCAGAATATCCAGATCCAGGTTGTCGTGTACGGTCTGGCTGCCAAAGCGGTTGACCAGCCCGCGCACCTCAACCACCGGGGCTAGGCCCGTGTCTTTGCTCACCAGCCCATCTCCATATAGAACAGGGCGGCCAGGGCATCGACCAGAATGACCACAAAAATGCACTGCACCACGCTGGAGGTGGTGTGTTCACCGACCGATTCGGCGCTGCCGGATACCTTGAAGCCTTCCATGCAGCCGATCACCGCGATCAGAAAGGCAAAAACCGGCGCCTTGGCCAGACCTAACAGAAAGTGCTGCACCTCCACGTTTTCCTGCAGCATGCTGATGAACATGGTCGGTGAAATATGCAGGCTGAAAGCGCAGACCATGGCGCCGCCCAGCAAGCCGGAAAGCATGGCGATAAACGTCAGGGCCGGCAGGGTGATCAGCAGCGCGATGACGCGCGGCAATACCAGCAGCTCCAGCGGGTTAAGACCCAGCGCGCGGATGGCGTCGATCTCTTCGTTGGCTTTCATGGAGCCGATCTGTGCGGTAAAGGCGCTGGCGGTGCGGCCGGCCATCAGGATCGCGGTCAGCAGTACGCCGAACTCCCGCAAAAACGAAAAGGCGACCAGGTCGACGGTGAAAATCGCCGCGCCAAAGGTCTGCAGCACGGTGGCGCCAAGAAAGGCGATCACGGCGCCGACCATGAAGGTCAGCAGGGCCACGATGGGGATAGCATCGATCCCGGTCTGTTCTATCTGCGCGGCGACCGCGGTCACACGCCAGCGCGACGGGCGCAGCAGGTTGCCGAACAGGCCGCTGAGGGTCAGGCCGATAAAGCCGAATAGCTCGCGCAGGTCAGCGGCCAGTACCTGCATTTTGGCGCCGATACGCTCGAGCAGAATCAGCACCGGGTTAAGCTCGGGGCTGGCTGCCGGGTCGGGCTCGGGCTGAATGTCCGCCAAGCGCTGCAGCAGGGCGCGGCGCTCGCTGGAGAGCGATTGGTCCTGCTCGACCAGTTTTTGCAGGCGGCTGTGTCCGAGCAGGTCTGCCAGTAGCTGACCTCCGGCCGTGTCCATGCTGCTTATCGCGCTGATGTCGACACTGGCGGTGCGCTCAGGGGCGTGGGGCAGCTCTGTCAGTTGCGCACGCAAGGCGCTGTAGTTGGCCAACGTCCAGTCGCCGGCAAGGCGCAGAGCGTTGCCGTTGTCGGTTGTCTGGATAAAAGAGGAGGTATCGGAGTGGGGCATGGTGTTGGCCCGCGTCGGATCAGGACACGGGCCGTTGCATCAGGATTTGCGCTTGATGCCGAAGTCCTCGGACAAGGTGCCCGGGCCGTTGGCTTCTTTGGGGGCGTAGTCGCGCGGCGGCTCCAGCGAGTCGAACGCAGGGTCCTTGCGGTTGCGATTCTCGCTGACGGTGCCGGCTTCCTGATCCAGGGCGGCCAGCAGGCGTTGCCGGGTCATATCGTCCGGGGCCAGCTCCATTGCACCGTGGGTCAGGTGCTCCTGAATATCCTGGTAGCTGCGGTTCAGGCGACTGGCCAGGGTGGCAGTCGTCTTGAAGTGCGTGGCCACTTCCTGTTGATACTCTTCAAAGCGCAGCTGCAGGCTCTCGAGCTGGGCCTGGGTGCTGCCGCTGGTGCCGCCGCTGACGCGACGTGACACCTGGGCCAGTACGATGCCGATAACAATTCCGACTGCCAGCGCGACGGCTGTTGCAATCCACAGGTTTTCGCTTGCTTCCACCTTGGGTCCCTCATCTATCGGTTGGTGCGTTCAGGTCAGTGCACCTTGCCTTGGCTTACGGTAAACAGTTTTAGCTGGCAAGGCCAGCAGGCCGTTGAAATTCTGCCTGGGTTGGTGCGTTGCAAAACCGGTCGGTAAAGCTGGTTTGGCCCGGCAGGCGTGCCGCCTCGCTCAGCCTGAACAGCGGTATCACTGCCAGCTTGTCAGGGCAAAGACGCAAAGGCCAGAATACGGGTTTGGAGTGTTGCGCCTTCGGCAGGTTCCGCTGGTGCGACGCCCGGTCACGCACTGTAGTCACGGAGTATCCCGAATGAGTCGAGCTGGCGAGCAAAACCTGATGATCGATGGCCCGGCGGGGCCGTTGGAGGCTGTGCTGACCGAGGGTGAGCGTGAAGGCGTACTGGCGGTCATCTGTCACCCCAATCCGATCCAGGGTGGCACCATGCAGAACAAGGTGGTGCACACGCTGATGCGCGCGGCTCGCGACCTGGGCGCCAGTACCTTGCGTTTCAACTTCCGTGGAGTCGGGGCCAGTGCCGGGGAGCACGATTACGGCAATGGTGAAGTAGATGACTGCCTGGTTGTAGTTGATTGGGCGCAGAACACCCTCGCCGTCCGCGAGCTCTGGCTGCTGGGTTTCTCTTTTGGCGGCTACGTTGCAGCCGCTGCAGCCTCGCGCCTGGATCAGTGGCCGCAGCGTCTGGTGCTGGTGGCGCCTTCGGTGGAAAAGCAGGCTTTTCATTTACTCAAACCGCTGGCCGGCCCGGTCAGCGTGATGATGGGCGAGGCCGACGATGTGGTTGCGCCGCAGGCCGTTTACGCGGCCTTTGCCGACGAACAGGACGCCGAGGTGGTTCGCTTTGCCGACACCGGCCACTTCTTCCACGGCAAGCTGGTGCCGCTGAAGGCCGAGGTGGAGCGGGTTCTGGCTGCAGAGGCTTGATTGCCAAGGGGCGGTGCTGGCGTTAGAGTATTGCCCCCCGTTTGCCCCTATTGGTGTCTCGCGCATGTCTCCCCTGGAACGATACAAGGCGGACCTCCAGCGTCCCGATTTCTTTCATGATCCTGCCCAGGAACGGGCGGTCAGGCACCTGCAGCGTCTGTACGACGAGCTGATTGCCAGCGACCAGACCCGGCCAGGCCTGCTTGATCGTCTGCGCAAGCGCAAGCCGGAGCCGATCAAGGGGCTGTATTTCTGGGGTGGCGTGGGCCGCGGCAAGACCTACCTGGTCGACACTTTCTATGACGCCTTGCCGTTTGACCGCAAGATGCGTACGCACTTCCACCGCTTCATGCAGCGCGTGCACCACGAGCTGAAAGGTCTCAAGGGGCAGAAGAACCCACTCAAGCTGATTGCCGAGCGCTTTGCCGGCGAGGCGCGGGTGATCTGTTTCGACGAATTTTTCGTTTCTGATATTACCGATGCGATGATTCTGGGCAGCCTGATGGAAGAGCTGTTTGCCCAGGGCGTGACCCTGGTGGCGACCTCCAACATCGTGCCCGACGGGCTCTACAAGGACGGCCTGCAACGCGCGCGTTTCCTGCCGGCGATTGCGCTGCTGAACAGCTGTACCGAAGTGGTCAATGTGGATAACGGCGTGGATTACCGCCTGCGCGCCTTGGAGCAGGCCGAGCTGTACCACTACCCGCTCGACTGTGAAGCAGATGCCAGCCTGCGGCGCAGCTTTGAAAGTCTGGTGCCTGACCTGGCCAGCGTCAGTGAAAACGAAGCCTTGATTGTCGAGAACCGTCCCATCCAGTCGCTGCGCGTCTGTGAGGATGTGGCCTGGTTCGAGTTTCGGGCCCTGTGCGACGGTCCGCGTAGCCAGAACGACTATATCGAGCTGGGGCGCGTGTTCCATGCGGTGCTGATCGCTAATGTCGAGCAGATGAACGTGGCCAAGGATGATATGGCGCGGCGCTTTATCAACCTGGTGGACGAATTTTACGACCGCAACGTCAAGTTGATCATCTCGGCGGAGGTGCCGCTCAAGGATCTCTACGCCGGCGGGCGACTGGAGTTTGAATTCCAGCGCACCCTGAGCCGTCTGCTGGAAATGCAGTCCCACGAGTTTCTGGCGCGGCCGCACAAACCCTGAGCGGGGCGCTCAGTCTGCCGATGCGCGGCCGCTTTGCAGATGCGAGCGGCGAAAGGCGTTGGGCGACAGCCCGGTGTGCTGGCGAAACAGGCGTGCGAAGAAGCTGGCATCGTCATAGCCGATGTCGTAGCTGATGGTCTTGATGCTCTGGTTGCCGGTCACCAGCAGGGTCTTGGCCATCTCGATCCGCAGTCGCTGCAGGTAGTGCAGGGGCTTGTCTCCGGTGGCCTGATGGAAGCGGCGCATGAAGTTGCGAATACTCATGCCGTGACGGCTGGCCACATCCTCAAAGCGAAACTTCTCCGCAAAATGCTGTTCCAGCCACTGCTGGATCTGCAGTATCGCCATGTCCTGATGCATCTTCTGGCCGCCAAAGCCGATGACGCCGGGGGTATAGCTGCGCTGTACCTCGTAGAACACGTCCCGCGCCAGGGTGCGTGACACCTCCGGACTGCACAGACGCTCTGCCAGATGCACGAACAGATCCCGGCCCGAGCTGATGCCGGCAGCGCACAGTGACTGGCCGGCATCGGTCAGGTGCTTGTCGCGGCGCAGGTCCACGGCGGGAAAGCGCCGGGCAAACTCGTCGTGGAAGCGCCAGTAGGTTGTGGCCTCCTTGCCGTCCAGCAGGCCGGCGGCAGCCAGCCAGAACGCGCCGGTTGCCACGGCGCCGATCAGCACGCCGCGCTGATATTGCTGCTGGAGCCACGGAATCAGGTGCGGGTAGCTTTGCTGCAGGCTGTCAAAGTCGGCCCAGAACGATGGCAGGATAATCAGCTGTGGCTCAACCTCATCGATGCTGGCCTGAGCGATGATCGGGTCACCACTGAAACTGGTTACCGGCTTGCCGTCGGTTGAAACGATCAAGGTCTCGAAACCGGGCGCCAGCCCCAGCCCCTGCTGCCGCCCGGTATTCAGGCTGGCCATATAAAAGAAGTCCTTGGCCTGGGTCAGGGTGGAGGAGATGGTGTGGTCGGTGGCGAGAATCGCGACCTGGCGCAGGGAGCTGTTGGACATGTTGTTATCTTTATGGGGTAGAACGGACAAAACTGGCCGAAATGGCGTGTTGCAGTGTCTATCGGTCGCCACGGCGGGTCAAGTGTTGTGGCGCAGGGCGCCCGTGAGGGGCGCCCGGAGGGATGATTCAGGGGGCAGGGTTGGGCTGGCTCTGGTGGATTTCGGCGATGGCTTTGAGCACGCTGTCGGTCAGGCCCATGTTGATGCTGCTCAGGTTGCGATTGAGCTGGTCCATGTTGGTCGCACCGATGATATTGCTGGTGACAAAGGGCTGGCGGGTGACAAAGGCCAGCGCCATCTGTGCCGGGTCCATGCCGTGATCGCGGGCCAGTTGCACGTAGCGCCCGCAGGCCTTCTGGGCCTGCGGGTTGCTGTAGCGAACGAAGCGCTCGAACAGCGTCAGGCGTGCCTTTTCCGGGCGCAGGCCGTTAAGGTACTTGCCGGTAAGGGCGCCAAACGCCAGGGGCGAATAGGCCAGTAGGCCAATGTTCTCGCGCATCGACATCTCTGCCAGGCCTACCTCGTAGGTGCGGTTGAGCAGGTTGTAGGGGTTCTGAATCGACGCCATGCGCGGCCAGCCGCGGCTGTCGGCCAGGTGCAGAAAGCGGCTGACTCCCCACGGCGTCTCGTTGGATAGCCCGATGTGCCGCACCTTGCCCGCCTTGACCAGTCCGTCCAGCGCCTCCAGGGTATCTTCGAAAGAGGTCAGTTCATCGTCCGGGTTGTGGCGGTAGCCCAGTTGCCCGAAGAAGTTGGTCTCACGGTCAGGCCAGTGCAACTGATACAAGTCGATGTAGTCGGTTTGCAGGCGTTTGAGGCTGCCCTCGATGGCGTCGTTGATGTGCGTCTTGGTGAAGCGGGTACGACCGCCGCGCAGATAGCTCAAGCCGTTACCCGGGCCCGCTATCTTGCTGGCCAGGATCCACTTGTCGCGCTCGCCGCGCTGAGCAAAGAAGTTGCCGATGATGGTTTCGGTGGCCCCGTAGGTGTCGCCCTTGGGCGGCACCGGATACATTTCGGCCGTGTCGATGAAGTTGACCCCGGCATCGCGGGCGCGGTCAATCTGGGCGAAGGCTTCCTGCTGCGTGTTCTGTTCACCCCAGGTCATGGTGCCGAGGCAGAGGGCACTGACCTTGAGGTTGCTGCGGCCGAGAGGGCGGTATTGCATTGGGTGCTCCTTGGGTTGCCTTGGGATGCTTGCTTATCTGGACTGGTGTTTTGCGCGATTGTTCTGTTGTTGGAGGGGGAACGCCGACATGCAGCTGATTTTGCGCCCTGCGCTGGCGTATTGGAATAGTGTCTGGCTCGGGAGGCAGGATCGCGGTGCGAGGTGAAATAAAGGTTGAATTTTTTCAGCCGATTGGCATAATGCCGCGCACTCTCGACAGGATGCCTAGCCTGTCGTTGTTGTTACAGCACAGATGCCACCCAGACCCACGCAGCCCCCACTGAGTGTCTGTTCTAGGCTTTGTTGTCTTGTAAAAACACATTTCGTTCTGTAAGATTCGCCGTCTTCTATAAAGGCGGCCTCTGAGGCTAGGATTGATGAAAACTTTCAGCGCAAAACCTGAAACCGTAAAACGCGACTGGTACGTCGTGGATGCCGAAGGCCTGACCCTGGGTCGCCTGGCTACCGAAGTTGCCTCGCGTCTGCGCGGTAAGCACAAGCCCGAATACACCCCGCACGTTGACACCGGTGACTACATCGTCATTATCAATGCCGAGAAAGTTCATGTAACCGGTAACAAGGTTCAGGACAAGATCTACTACAGCCACTCCGGTTTCCCGGGCGGCATCAAGTCGATCAACTTTGAAAAGCTGATCCAGCGCGCTCCTGAGCGTGTGATCGAATCTGCCGTCAAAGGCATGTTGCCGAAGAACCCCCTGGGTCGTGCAATGTATCGCAAGATGAAGGTGTATAAAGGCACCGCTCATCCGCATGCTGCACAACAGCCCCAAGAACTGAAGATCTAAGGAGTTCACCATGTCGGCGACACAAAACTACGGCACTGGCCGTCGTAAAACTGCCACCGCTCGCGTATTCCTGCGTCCGGGTTCTGGCAACATCTCCATCAACAATCGCAGCCTGGAGAACTTCTTCGGTCGCGAGACGGCTCGCATGGTTGTTCGTCAGCCGCTTGAGCTGACCGAGAGCACCGAGAAGTTCGACGTGTACGTCACTGTCAGCGGTGGTGGTATCTCCGGTCAGGCCGGCGCCATCCGTCACGGTATCACCCGTGCCCTGATGGAGTACGACGAGACTCTGCGCAGCGAGCTGCGTAAAGCGGGCTATGTTACCCGTGACGCTCGTGAAGTTGAGCGTAAGAAAGTGGGTCTGCGTAAAGCGCGTAAGCGTCCGCAATACTCCAAGCGTTAATCGTAGATTGCGCTGCAAAACGCCCGGGCTCCGGAAGGAGTGCCGGGCGTTTTCGTGTCTGCGGCAAGATGTCGCGTCGACTATTCTTGTTTGCAAGTCCCTGAGTGGCGGGGAATTCGGTATAGTGTCGGCCTTCTTGGGAATGGGATATCACCTTGTCAAAAAAGGGGTTTTTCATTACCATCTGATTCATTTTGTGCAGGCTGTTCAACTTTGAAAAGGCCTTGTAAAAAGGTCAGAAATTAGCTGATGGGAGACGACTGGATGAGTAATGACGGCGTGAATAATGGCCGGCGTCGCTTCCTGGTGGCAGCCACGAGTGTGGTCGGTGCCGCCGGAGCAGTGGGGGCAGCAACCCCCTTTGTGGGGGCTTGGTTCCCCAGCGCCCGAGCCAAGGCGGCTGGTGCGCCGGTGAAGGTAAATATCAGCAAGATCGAGCTGGGGCAGCAGATCGTAGTGGAATGGCGCGGACAGCCCGTGTTCGTCTCCCACCGCTCGCCCGAAGCTATCGCTCTGCTGGATGAGACCGACTCTATCGTGGCGGACCCGCAATCTGCTGCTTCCAACCAGCCGGAGTACGTGGACGGCAAAACCCGCGCCATCAAGCCGGAGTTTCTGGTTGTCATGGGCGTGTGCACCCACCTGGGCTGCTCTCCGCTGTTCAAGCCGGAAGTGGCTGCTGCCGACATGGGCGCTGACTGGAAAGGTGGCTACTTCTGCCCTTGCCACGGCTCCCACTACGACATGTCCGGTCGCGTCCACAAGGGGCAGCCTGCGCCTCTGAACCTGCCGGTACCGCCTTATTCTTACGAGACTGATGACGTGATCGTGATCGGCGTGGATCAGGAGAGCGCCTGATGAACAAACTGATGCAGTGGGTGAATGAGCGGATGTCCGTCACTCAGGTGATGGAAGATCACCTGACCAAATACTACGCTCCCAAGAACTTCAACTTCTTCTACTTCTTCGGCTCGCTGGCCATGCTGGTGCTGGTTAACCAGCTGGTAACCGGTATCTGGCTGACCATGAGCTACGAGCCGTCTGCCGATGGCGCGTTTGCCTCTGTCGAGTACATCATGCGTGATGTCGAGTACGGCTGGCTGCTGCGTTATCTGCACTCCACCGGCGCCTCGGCGTTCTTCGTCGTCATCTACCTGCACATGCTGCGTGGCCTGATGTACGGCTCTTACCAGAAGCCGCGTGAGCTGATCTGGCTGTTCGGTATGCTGATCTACCTGGTGCTGATGGGTGAGGCCTTCATGGGCTACCTGCTGCCCTGGGGTCAGATGTCCTACTGGGGTGCCCAGGTGATCATCTCGCTGTTCGGTGCGATTCCGTTCATTGGTCCGGATCTGGCCCAGTGGGTGCGTGGTGACTTCCTGATCTCCGGTATCACGCTGAACCGCTTCTTTGCTCTGCACGTGATTGCACTGCCGATCGTGCTGCTGGGCCTGGTTGTGCTGCACATCATTGCGCTGCACGAAGTCGGCTCCAACAACCCGGATGGTATCGATATCAAGAAGTACAAGGACGAGAATGGCAAGCCGCTGGATGGTATCGCCTTCCACCCTTACTACACCGTCAAGGATATCGTCGGCGTTGTGGTCTTCCTGTTCGTGTTCTGCTCGATCGTGTTCTTCTTCCCGGAGATGGGGGGTTATTTCCTTGAGAAGCCGAACTTTGAAATCGCCAACCAGTTGAAAACGCCTGACCACATTGCCCCGGTCTGGTACTTCACGCCGTTCTACGCGATTCTGCGTGCGGTTCCGTCCATTGCAGGCTCTGCTTTCCCGGGCGTGCTGGCGATGGGTGCGGCGATCGCGATTCTGTTTGTGTTGCCCTGGCTGGACCGTAGCCCGGTTCGTTCCATCCGTTACAAAGGCTGGATGAGCAAACTGTGGCTGGTGATCTTCTGCGTTAGCTTCGTGATTCTGGGTGTGCTGGGTGCTATCCCGTCCACACCGGTTCGCACACTGGTATCGCAGATTTGCACCGTTCTGTATTTCGCCTTCTTCATCCTGATGCCGTTCTACACCCGGATGGAGAAGACCAAACCGGTTCCGGAGAGGGTTACTGGCTAATGAAAAAACAACTGATTGCCCTGATGTTTGCGCTGGTACCGGCCTTGGCCTCGGCTGCCGGTGGCAGCGGCTACCACCTGGATGAAGCCAACATCGATCTGACCGACAAGGCTGCCCTGCAGGATGGTGCGCGCACCTTCGTCAACTACTGCATGGGTTGTCACTCGGCTCAGTACCAGCGCTATGAGCGCGTGGCGACTGATCTGGGTATCCCGGAGCAGCTGATGCTCGACAACCTAGTCTTCACCGAGGGCACCCTGATCGGTGACCACATGAAGAACGGTATGCGTGCCGAGGATGCCAAAACCTGGTTTGGCGCGGCGCCACCGGATCTGACGCTGGTAGCACGTGTACGTGGTACTGACTGGCTGTACACCTATCTGCGTACCTTCTATGAGGATCCGTCTCGCCCGTTGGGTGCCAACAACAAGGTATTCCCCAACGTGGGTATGCCTAACGTGTTGGCTGAGCTGCAGGGCCGCCAGGTGATTGGCTGCAAGGCCATGCCGGTGAAGGATGAAAGCGGCAACATCATGCGCGACACGCTGAGCGGTGAAGTGGTCAAGGACGAGCAGTGCGATGTGCTGACCGTGGTGCCGGATACCGGCACTCAGACCGAGGAAGAGTTTGATACCACCGTGCGTAATCTGGTGACCTTCCTGGCCTACTCGGCTGACCCGATCAAGCTGGAGCGTCATCGTATCGGTGTCTACGTGCTGCTGTACCTGGCCTTCCTGTTCGTGTTCGCGTACTTGCTCAAGCGCGAATACTGGCGTGATGTGCATTGATCGCCGGCATGCCTGAGTGATCGCTGCGCGCCCCTTGCGGGCGCGCAGTCGTTTCTGGGGTATAATGGCCGTTCGTGTGCGCGGGCTAGCCCGCGCTTGTTTATTTAGGGTGCCATGCAGGGCGCCTGCCGCAGTCCTTTAAAGGATGAGGGTTGAAATATGGGCGTTACCGCCAACAAGCGTTCCTCCATGGCGTTTTTCTCTGACCCGCTTGATCACTACTGCCATCGGGTCCGCATCGTGCTGGCGGAGAAGGGGGTCACTGTCGACGTGGTCGACGTAGAGTCTGGTGATTACCCTCAGGAACTGGCCGAGAACAATCCTTACAACAGTGTGCCGACACTGCTTGATCGTGATCTGGTGCTCTACGAGCCCAACATCATGATGGAATACCTGGATGAGCGTTTCCCGCATCCGCCGTTGCTGCCGGTCTACCCGGTAGCGCGGGCCAACAGCCGATTGCTGATGTATCGCGTACAGCGCGACTGGTGCCGTCTGGTCGATATTATTGTCGATCCCAAGAGCGCTAGCGCCGAGGTGACGCGTGCTCGCAAGGAGCTGCGCGAAAGTCTGACCGGTGTTGCGCCGGTGTTCGCTGAAATGCCGTTTTTCATGAGCGATGAGTTCAGTCTGGTGGACTGCTGTATCGCACCCATCTTGTGGCGTCTGCCGCAGCTCGGTGTCGAGCTGCCCAAGCAGGCCAAGCCTCTGCAGGACTATATGGAGCGGATTTTCCAGCGCGAGGGCTTTATTGCCAGCCTGTCGCCGGCTGAGCGGGACATGCAATAGTCAATCTGAACCTTTGAGGAGAGACAGGCATGACCGAGATGAACTCTAGCCGGCCCTATCTGGTGCGCGCGCTGTACGAGTGGATTCTGGATAACCAGTGCACGCCCTACCTGCTGGTCAACGCCGAATATCCCGATACCGCGGTGCCAACGGGGTTTGTCGAAGATGGGCAGATCGTGCTTAATCTGTCGCCCAGCGCGGTACGTCAACTGGACATGGACAACGATCGAATCTGCTTTGATGGTCGCTTTGGCGGCGTTGCTCAGCAGGTCTGGATTCCAGTCGGTGCGGTAATGGCCATTTATGCGCGAGAGAATGGACAGGGTATGGTCTTTGAATTGGAGCCCAGTGCGCCGCCGCCGGACGATGGTCCTGGTGATGACGATGCTGCGCCGCCCCGTCCGGAGTCAGGGCGTCCTGCATTGAAAGTGGTGAAGTGAGGCCTGCTTTGCCAACGGTAATAACACAAGAAGCCCCGCATATGCGGGGCTTCTTGTTATGGCGGGGTGCATGCTATCAGTCGAGGTATTCGAATAGCTTGACGATACGTTGTACGCCGCCGATCTGCTGGGCTTGCTGTACGGCAAGATCAGCCTCTTGATGGGTGACCAGGCCCATCAGGTAGACGACGCCGGCTTCGGTAACCACCTTGATACGGCTGCCCGGAATGGTGCCATCGGTGAGCAGGCGGGTTTTCAGGTTGGCGGTAATCAGGCCGTCCTGGTTGCGCGCCAGCAGTGACAGGCGCGGGCCGGCGGTCAGCTCGTTATGTACCACCTTGACGCGCTGGACCTGTTTGGCCGCTTCGCCTGCCCGGGCGATCAGGTCGCCACGGGGCACCTGGCCGGCAAGCAGGACGACGCCGTTGTAGCTGGTCGCGACGATGCGCCCGTCGGACTCAATGGCGGTATCGGCCTTGTTAACGTTGACCACTACTTTGGTTTCGATCAGCTGATCGTCGATGGTGCTGCCAAAGGTGCGAGTGCCGTGGTTGTCTTCGATAGGCGTGTCACGTGTGGCAGTGAGCACGCTGCTGCAACTGGCGAGCAGTAGCGACAGGGCGATAACAGGCGCTCTGATCATTCTTCGCTCCCGAACAGTTGACGGTCGATCAGGTCGCACAGGCAGTGGATAGCCAGCAGGTGGACTTCCTGGATGCGTGCGGTAGATCGCGCCGGTACGCGGATTTCGACATCTTCAGGCAGCAGCAGCGACGCCATGGCGCCGCCGTCACGCCCGGTCAGGGCGACCACCTGCATCTCGCGGTCGTGCGCGGCCTGTATGGCCTGCATCACGTTGCCGGAGTTGCCGCTGGTCGAGATGGCCAGCAAGACGTCGCCCGGCTGTCCCAGGGCGCGGATCTGCTTGGAGAACACTTCCTGGTAGCTGTAGTCGTTGGCAATCGAGGTGATGGTGGAGCTGTCGGTAGTCAGGGCGATAGCCGGCAGGCTGGGGCGCTCCCGTTCAAAGCGATTGAGCAGTTCGGAGGAGAAGTGCTGGGCGTCGCCAGCAGAGCCGCCGTTGCCGCAACTAAGAATCTTGCCCTCGCTGAGCAGGGCGTTGACCATAAGTTGGCTGGCCTGCTCGATGCTGGGGCAGAGCACCTCCATTGCGCGGGTTTTGGTTTCGATGCTGTCGGTGAACAGCTGTCTGATGCGGTGTTGCATATCCATAGGGAAACTCGCTAGCAAGTGAAAGCTTCTCGGATCCAGGTGTAGGAAGAGGGATCCGCGGGGTTGCCTTCGGCGGCAATGACGTCAAAGCGACACGGGCGGTTGGCCAGGCGGGGGTGGCTCAGCAGAAAGTGTTCGGCGGCGCGGATAACGCGCTGCTGCTTGCTGCGCCCGACGCTCTCTGCTGCACTGCCCCAGCGGCTTTGCTGCCGGTAGCGCACTTCGACAAATACTACTGTATCGCCGTCACGCATGACCAGATCAAGCTCGCCCTGACGACAGCGGTGGTTGCGCGCCAGACAGCTTAGACCGGCCTGGCGCATGATTTGTTCAGCCATGCGCTCGGCCTGATTACCGGTTTTCTGCCTGCTGGTCAGGCGCAGCATCAGAGGGCGTTGGCGCTACTGTCCGGGGCTGGCTGCAGCACGCCATTGTGGATTTCACCCCAGGACAGCTGCCGTTGGATGCGCCCATCCTGGTCGAGGGAAAGGGTGCCGGTGGCGCCTTCGATGCGGGTGTCAGGGTACTGGCGCATCTGTGGCAGTCGGGCAAAGACGCGCTGGGTGTCCACGCCCATCGCATACAGTCGTCCGAGCGCGCCACCAGCCTGCGGCCAGTTGCCTGTGACAGCGCCGTAGAGTGGATCGCTGTGATCGAGTAGCCACGGGATTTCGGCAATCAGCAGGCCTTCCAGGTCGGAGTTCTGTAGTCCGCTGGGGTCAATTTGGTAAGAGTGGGAGGTCGCATATACCGGCAGGTCGGCAGCGTACTGGAACGCCAGTGTCGGCTTGATCTGGCGTGCCTGCAGCGGTGTCGCGGCCAGGAATAGCGCATCCAGATCCTGGCGCGGGGTCGGCTGGGTCATGACGCTGCCCAGAATGCCCTTGACGCGGTTGGCACGCCGCTCGCTTTGCTGGATCTTCAGCAGTTCACCCATCTGGTTGGCGACGGCGGCGGGCTGATCGACCAGCTCCTGACCAATGATACTGCCACCCATGCCTTCCCATTCGGCAATGAAGGCGCGGTTGGCGCGCCGGCTCCAATCGTCACGGGTGCTCAGGGTGGCGACGCGACGGTGGCCGTCGGCCCAGGCGCGCTGGGCGGCAGAACGGGCTTCATCTTCCGGGGCCAGGCCGAATTGATAGAAAGTGCTACCGGCGGCCGGTTGCTCGGCGTAATTCAGTGCCAGCGTGGGTAGAGGCAGTTCCGAAGCGCTTGCCAGCTGGGCTACCTTGTCTTTCTCCAGCGGCCCGATCATCCACTGAACGCCTTCGCGCTGCGCCTGATTGAGTGCATCGACGACCTGGGTGTACTGGGTGCTGTCGTACAGGGTGACCTGCGGTTGCTCCAGGCCTTCGCTCTGAGCCTGGTACTGAGCGGCCAGAAAACCGTCGCGCAGTGCCTGAGCGGCGCCGGCCAGGGGGCCGTTGAACGGCAGCAGCAGGCCGATATGGGTTGGCCGGCTCGCATGGAGGGCCTCGATCTGTTGCACTGGCTGCGGCAGTTGGCCAGCTGCGGGGTGATTGGGGTGCTCGTCCTTCCAGGTTTGCAGTGCGCGCATCTGTAGGTCGAGGTTGCGCTCGGTACGGGTGATTAGTGCCAGTTCAAGCCAGCCTGCATAGTCACCGCTGGCGTTCTTGCTGGCTTGTTGCAGCGCGGCTGTGTCCGCAGCGCTCAGACTTTCCCAGATGGCTTGCCGGTTGCTGGCCTGGCGTCCGGCCGGCAGCAGGCCGTCGATGTATACGCGCTCTTGGGCTGCCTCGACCGGCTGGTTGTTGGCTTCCAGAATGTCGGCGCGCAGTTGTTGAATGCGTAGTTGCTCCTCAACGGGGCGCAAATCCAGCTGCTGCAGGGAGTTGTGCTGAATGGCGCGCAGTGCGCGCGGGTTGTCGCCCAGTGCCAGGGCGCTGGTTGCTTGCAGTTCGCTGAAGCGAATCTGCTGGTCAGTCGGCAGATCGCTCTGCGGGACGCGCTGCAGGATTTGCTGGGTTCGCTCGGGGTTGCCGGCATTGAGCGCTGTCTGGGCTGCGTGCAGGCGCAGCAGGTTGGCCTCGGCACCTTCGCGGCGGTCAGCGTTCTTGAGGATGTCATCGACCGAAGCCTGTGGCGTGCGTGGCAGCTCGTCGAGACTCTGCGGGGTAGAGGCGCAGCCGGCCAGTAGCGCAGACAGGGTCAGGGCGAGGGCAGACAGGCGAAGCGTGCGAGGCATGCGGAGGGTATCCTTACGTGCGGGCAAAGCAGACGGTTGGTTGGCGCTATTGTAGCCGTCGGGTTGGCCAATCTCCAAGGCGGGCGGCGACTGTCTGGCCCCTGCTGTACAATGCGTCACAAATCAGCCTCAGGAATCGCCATGACCATCGCTGCCGGCACCTTGTTTGTGGTTGCCACGCCCATCGGTAATCTGCAAGACCTGACACCCCGCGCGCTGCAGGTGCTGCGGGATGTCAGCCTGATCGCTGCGGAGGATACTCGCCACAGTGCGCGCCTCATGCAGCACTTTGGTATTGCTACCCCCATGACGGCCTGTCATGACCACAATGAACGTGAAAAGGGGTTGCGGTTGGTCGAGCGGCTGCTGGCGGGAGATGACATCGCCCTGATCTCCGATGCCGGCACGCCGTTGATTTCGGATCCGGGGTTTCATCTGGTGCGTCAGGCGCGCGAGGCGGGAGTGAAGGTGTCGCCGGTGCCGGGCGCCTGTGCCCTGATCGCCGCGCTGAGTGCTGCCGGCATGCCGTCTGACCGCTTTGCCTTTGAGGGCTTTCTGCCGGCCAAGGCGCACGGTCGCCAGCAGCGCCTGCAGGCTTTGCTGGCAGAGCCGCGTACCTGGCTGGTGTATGAGGCGCCGCATAGGCTGCTTGAGTGCCTTAGAGACATGCAGCAGGTGCTGGGGTCGCAGCGGCGGGTGCTGCTGGCCCGCGAGCTGACCAAGACCTTTGAAACCCTGCACGCGGCGCCGCTGGACGAGCTGGTCGCTTGGGTGGCGGCGGATGCAGACCAGCAGCGCGGCGAGTGCGTGCTGGTGGTGGAGGGTGCGCCGGAGCCGGAGGCTGACGAGGTGAGTGCCCAGGCCCTGCGTGTGCTGGATCTCCTGCTGGCCGAGCTGCCAGTCAAGCGTGCCGCCAGGCTGGCTGCAGACATCACTGGGGTGCGCAAGAACCTGTTGTATCAGGTGGCGCTTGAGCGTGGTGATGGCACGGCGCGTTGACGGGCGCGGCGCCTGCCGCTACTCTTGCCGCCGAGAGTTGGCCGGGCAGTCGCTGTGGTGGTGCGCAAGCACTGTCATGGAGGAAAGTCCGGGCTCCAAAGGGTAGAGTGCCAGGTAACGCCTGGGAGGCGTGAGCCTACGGAAAGTGCAGCAGAAAGCAAACCGCCTAAGCGCGCAAGCGCCGGTAAGGGTGAAAAGGTGCGGTAAGAGCGCACCGCGCAGCTGGCAACAGTCTGTGGCGTGGTAAACCCCACTCGGAGCAAGACCAAATAGGAATCCGTTGGTGTGACCCGCACTGGATTCGGGTAGGTTGCTAGAGGTCGTCAGTGATGGCGATCCCAGAGGAATGACTGTCCTCGACAGAACCCGGCTTACAGGCCAACTCTTAATTTCTTTCCTGTGTGACATCCTTCGCTTTTAGAGCAAAAAAATCTTATTCCTCACAATTCACTTTAAGTTGTGGGGCGATCTTTTTGCTTTGGCTGTTTTTTGTCCTCTTCCATATACCTACTTTGCATCCCGATTCCCGGTAAATAGCGCTAAACCACTGCTACGCAAGGTTTTTTTCCTCTGCGCGGCTATTGACGCTGTTTGGGCGCATTTCTATAGTGTCGCAAAGTGGTGTTAAGTGGGTCGAAGTGGGAAATTTTGGCGCTTTCGGCCGCCAACCAAGGAAAAAGGACTGCAGCGTGTTTCGCGGAGCCAATGCCATCAATCTCGACGCCAAAGGGCGACTCGCGGTGCCAGCGCGCTACCGCGACCGTCTGTTGGAGTCGTGTGGCGGGCAGTTGGTCGCGACCATCGCGCTGGAAGAGCGCTGTCTCTGGATCTACCCGCTGCATGAGTGGGAAGTGGTCGAAGAGCAACTGCGCAAGGCGCCGAACATGAACCCGGCAGTCAAGCGCCTGCAGCGCCTGCTGATTGGTAATGCCAACGATCTGGAGCTGGACAGCAACGGTCGCTTTGTTATTCCGCCGCTGCTGCGTGAACACGCCGGGCTGGACAAGAAAGTCATGCTGGTCGGGCAAATCAATAAATTCGAGCTCTGGAGTGAAGAAGCCTGGACGGCTACCACCAGTGCCTATCTGGACGAATCGCAGGAAGCCGGCGAACTGCCGGAACAACTGCATTCGCTGAGTCTATGAGCGCCGCAACCGGCTATTCACATATCAGCGTGCTGCTGAACGAGGCGCTTGACGGTCTGGCCATTCAGGCTGACGGCCTTTATATCGACGGTACCTTTGGGCGCGGCGGACATAGCCGCGCGCTCCTCGCGCAGCTTGGGCCGGAGGGCAGGCTGATCGCCTTCGATAAAGATCCGGAGGCCATCCGGGTTGGCGACCAGCTAGCGGCCGAAGACGGCCGCTTTGTCGTTGTACAGCGCTCCTTTGCCGAGATGGCTGACGAATTGCGCGCGCGCGGTCTGGCCGGGCAGGTACAGGGCGTTTTACTGGATCTGGGCGTGTCTTCGCCGCAGCTGGACGACCCGACCCGCGGTTTCAGTTTTCTCAACGACGGTCCGCTGGACATGCGCATGAATCCGTCCGCAGGCCAGAGCGCTGCCGACTGGATCAACAGCGCCAGCGAGGCGGATATTGCGACGGTACTCAAGGAGTACGGTGAAGAGCGCTTTGCCAAACGCATGGCCCGCGCCGTGGTGGCCCGTCGTGCCGAACAGCCGTTCACCCGCACTGCCGACCTGGCTGCCGTGATTAAGGAAGCCAACCCCGCCTGGGAAAAGGGCAAGCACCCGGCGACCCGCGCTTTTCAGGGTATTCGCATCTTTATCAATCGTGAGCTGGACGATCTTGCCGACGGCCTGCGTGCGGCACTGGCAGTGCTGGCCCCCGGCGGACGTATGGCGGTGATCAGCTTTCACTCGCTGGAAGATCGCATGGTCAAGCAGTACATGCGCCGTGAGGCCAAGGGCGCGCCCATTCCGCGTGACCTGCCCATTCGCGATATCGATATTCCGGTGTCCATCAACCTGGTGGGTAAGGCGATCAAACCGAGCGCAGCCGAAGTGGATGCCAATCCCCGTGCTCGCAGCGCCGTATTGCGCGTAGCGGAGAAACGTTGATGAGCGCCCCTGCGCCTCAATCCCGCCGCGCAGGCCTGCCCGCCGGCAGCGGCTGGCTGCTGCTGGTCGCCGTGCTGGTGATTGTCAGTGCGCTGGCGGTTTCCTTCAGCGCGCACTGGAGCCGCCAGTTGCTGAATGAGCTGGCTGGTGAAATGGACGTGCGTGAAAAAGCGCAGGCCGAATGGGGGCGTCTGGTGCTGGAGCAGAGCACCTGGACGGCCTACAGCCGCATCGAGCGCATTGCGACCGAGCAGCTCGGCATGAAAGTGCCGGAGCCTAGCGACGTGATTCTGGTGCAGCCATGAAAAAGTTCGCACTCAAGTCCAATGGCAGCCTCTACCCCTGGCGGTTCCGCCTGGTAGTGGGCGTGCTGGGCTTGTGCTGTGTGGCCGTGGGCTGGCGCATTGCCGAGCTGCACGTGTTGGATGAAGGTTTCCTGAAAAGCCAGGGTGACAAGCGCAGTGTGCGTCATGTGCCGATCCCGGCTCATCGCGGGCAAATTACCGACCGTAACGGCGAGCCGCTGGCGGTCAGCACCCCGGTTCTCACCATCTGGGCCAACCCTTCGCAACTGATCGATCAGCAGTCGCACTGGCCGGCGCTGGCCGCTGCGCTGGGCACTGACCTGGTTACCTTCAGTGAACGCCTGAAAGCCAACGCCGACAAGGAGTTCATTTACCTGCGCCGCCGCATGACGCCCGCAGACGGTGAGGCGGTAATGGCGCTGGATGTACACGGCGTATACAGCATTGAAGAGTACCGCCGTTTCTACCCCGCGGGCGAAGTGGCGGCGCATCTGGTCGGCTTTACCAACGTAGACGAGCAGGGGCAGGAAGGGCTGGAGCTGGCGTATGACCAGTGGCTTCAGGGTGTCCCGGGGCGGCGGCAGGTGCTGCAGGACCGGCGCGGCCGGCTGATCAAGGATGTGCAGGTGGTCGCCAACGCTCGGCCCGGCAACGATCTGCGCCTGTCCATCGATCTGCGTCTGCAATATCTGGCGCATCGTGAGCTGCGCGAGGGCATGCAGGAGTTTGGCGCCAAGGCCGGCTCGGTGGTGATCCTTGATGTGAAGACCGGCGAAGTGCTGGCCATGGTCAACCACCCCTCCTACAACCCGAACAACCGCTCCAATCTGCAGCCAAGCATGATGCGCAACCGCGCCATGATCGACGTGTTCGAGCCAGGCTCGACGATGAAGCCATTCTCCATGACGGCAGCGTTGGCGACCGGGCGCTGGAAGCCTAGCGATCAGGTGAATGTGTACCCCGGCACCCTGCGCATCGGTCGGTACACCATTCGTGACGTATCGCGCGCTCCGGGCGGGGTACTGGATCTGGGTGGCATTCTGCTCAAATCCAGTAACGTGGGCATGAGCAAGGTGGCGCTGGATATCGGTGGCGAAGCCGTGCACGACGCCATGCAGGCGGTTGGCCTGGGCGAGTACACCGGTGTTGGCTTCCCGGGTGAGGGTGTCGGCAAACTGCCAACCTACCGTACCTGGCGTTCGGCGGAGACCGCTGCACTGTCCTACGGCTACGGCCTGTCTGTCACCGCTGTGCAGCTGGCGCAGGCTTACGCGGTTCTGGCCAACGACGGTCGCAAGGTGCCGATGTCGCTGTTGCAGGTAGCGGAGCGACCCGCAGGAGAACAGGTGTTGCCCGAAGAGGCGACACGCATGGTGCAAACCATGCTGCAAAATGTGATTGAGGCCGATGGCGGCACCTACCGGGCACGTGTGCCCGGTTACCACGTGTCCGGCAAAAGCGGCACTGCGCGCAAGGCCAGCACCTCGGAAAAAGGCTATCGCGAGGATTCCTATCGTTCCCTGTTTGCCGGCTTTGGGCCTAGCACCGATCCGCGCATCGCGATTGCCGTGGTGATCGATGAACCGAGCGAAGGCGGTTATTACGGCGGCCTGGTCGCGGCACCGGTGTTTGGCGGGTTGATGTCCAACGTGCTGCGTTTGATGAACATTGCGCCGGACAACCTGGCCGGGTTGCAGCAGGTAGAACTGCCCGCACCGCCTGCGGAAGGGGGGCGCGGATGAAGCTGTCTCAATTGCTCCCTGATCTGACCCAGGCCGATATCGAGATTCAGGGCCTGACCCTGGACAGCCGTCAAGTGAAGGCGGGCGACCTGTTTCTTGCCTGTGCCGGTCGCCAGCACGACGGCCGCCGTTACATCGAGCAGGCTGTTGCTGCGGGTGCGGTCGCGGTTGCCTATGAGCCGGACGGCTTCAGTGCCTCGGCGCTGGCTGTGCCCATGCTGGCGGTCAGTGGCCTGCACCAGCAACTGTCGGCGCTGGCCGACCGTTTTTACGGCCAGCCCAGCGCTGCGCTGCAGGTGGTTGGCATTACCGGTACCAACGGCAAAACCAGTGTCAGCCAGATGCTCGCCCAGGCGCTGAATCAGCTGGGTTCGCGCTGCGGCGTGATTGGTACCCTGGGCAGTGGTTTCCCTGAGGCGCTGGTCGATCATGGCATGACCACCCCTGATGCCCTTGCCGTGCAGCGCCAGTTGGCCGGCCTGCTGGCAGAGGGCGCGCGTCAGGTGGCCATGGAGGTGTCGTCTCACGCGCTGGATCAGCAGCGGGTCGCGGCCGTGCGCTTTGCGGTCGGCGTGTTTACCAATCTGAGCAGAGATCATCTGGATTATCACGGCAGCATGCAGGCCTACGGTCAGGCCAAGGCCGAGCTGTTCAAGCGCCCGCTCAGTGCGGCGGTGATCAACCTGGATGACCGCTTTGGCCGGGAGTTGGCCGCCGGCTGCGCCTGTCCGGTCATTGGCTTCAGCCTGCAGGACAGCAGCGCTGCGCTGTATTGTGCCGACGTGCAGTCCGACAGCCTGGGGCTGGGTGCCCGCCTGTTCATTCAGGGTAAAGAATTCAACCTGCGCAGCCCGCTGCTTGGCCGCTTCAACCTCAGCAACCTGCTCGCGGTGCTCGGCAGCCTCTTGGCGCTTGGCATCGATGCAGACGCCGCGCTGGCGCAGGTGGCGTCACTGCTGCCACCGGCAGGGCGCATGCAGCGCCTGGGTGGCGGCACGCTGCCGTTGGTGGTGGTGGATTACGCTCATACCCCGGACGCGCTGGAAAAGGCGCTGGTCGCCTTGAGTGAACACGCTGCCGGTCGAGTGGTTTGCGTCTTCGGTTGCGGAGGCGACCGCGACAACGGCAAGCGGCCGCTGATGGCGCGCATTGCCGAGCAGCATGCAGCGAAAGTGGTAGTGACCGACGACAACCCTCGTACCGAGGCGTCGGCACAGATCATTGAACAAGTTTGTCAGGGCGCGGAACACCCGCAGGCGTTGACCGTCATACCCAACCGTGCACAGGCAATCGCCCAGACGATTGCTGCGGCACAGGCCGGCGATGTCATTCTGCTTGCCGGCAAGGGTCACGAGAATTACCAGGAGATCGACGGCGTGCGTCACCCCTTCAGCGATATCGAACAAGCCGGACTGGCTCTGCAGCAGTGGGAGGTCAGCCATGCTTGAAGCGCTGCGCCTGAGCGACCTGCTGAAACCTCTGATGGCGACCCTCAATGGGGTCGATACTCATTTTGACAGCGTCAGCATTGATGCACGTACCGTCGAGCGTGGCGGCCTGTTTGTTGCCTTGGCTGGCAGCCGCAGCAACGGTCATGACTTTGTTGCCCAGGCCCGTGAAAACGGCGCGGCGGCGGCGATGGTCGAGTATCTGGTGGATGACCCGCTGCCGCAGCTGCTGGTGCATGACTGCCAGTTGGCGCTGGGCAACCTGGCCGCTCTGGTACGCAAGCAGTTCAGCGGCACGGTCATCGGCATTACCGGTTCCAGCGGCAAAACCACCGTCAAGGAAATGCTGGCCGCCATCCTGCGCGAATGCGGCCCGGTGCTGGCCACTCGCGGCAACCTGAACAACGAATTGGGTGTGCCGCTGACCCTGCTGCAACTGACCAGCGAATACCGTTTTGCGGTGATCGAGATGGGCGCCGCTCAGGTGGGCGACATCCATTACAGCATGGGCCTGGTCAAGCCGCAGATCAGCGTGCTGACCAATGCCGAGATGGCGCACGTCGGCCGCTTTGGCAGTCCGGAGAGTATCGCCAAGGCCAAAGGCGAAATTGTTTCTGCGCTGCCGGCCGGGGGTCACGCGGTGCTGAACCTGGATAGTCCCTGGTTCGAACAGTGGTATCAGTTGCTCGGCAGCCGGCGTACCGCCAGCTCATTCAGTCTGAAGAATCCGACTGCGCAGCTGCGCGCCGAGGCGCTTGAGCTGGACGAGCAGGGGCGTCCGCGCTTCAACCTGATCACGCCGGCAGGTGGCGTGTCCGTGCAACTGCAGCTGCGCGGCATGCACAACGTTGCCAACGCGCTGGCTGCTGCTGGCGCCGCCTTGCAGGCTGGTGCCGACCTGAGAGCCATTGCCGCGGGCCTGGCTGCACTGGCACCCGTTGATGGTCGTGGTAACTGGGCGGTTGGCCTGGGCGGCGCGCAGATCATCGACGACGCCTACAACGCCAACCCTGCCTCGGTCATCGCCGCCATCGACCTGCTGGCCAGCATGGACGGGCGCCGCGTGCTGGCGCTGGGTGACATGGGTGAGCTGGGCGAGTGGGCCGAGCAAAGCCATCGTGAGGTTGGTGAGCACGCTCGCAAGGTCGGCCTGGATGCCCTTTATGCCACCGGCCGGCTGTCTGCCCTGGCCGTTGACGCTTTTGGTGAGCAGGGCTGCCTGTTCGATAGCCGCGAGGCGCTGGTTGCCGCGCTGGTTCCCACTTTGGACGCCAACACCCGAGTGCTGGTGAAAGGCTCGCGCAGTGCGGGCATGGATACTGTCGTCGCCGGCCTTCTGGCCCCGGCTGACGCGCTCAACAACGACAACGGGGCCAGCTGACATGTTGCTTTTCCTTGCCGAGTTTCTCCAGCAGTACTACTCCGGCTTTTCGGTGTTCCAGTACCTGACCCTGCGCGGCATTCTGGGCGTGCTGACCGCGCTGGCCATCGCGCTGTTTCTGGGGCCCTGGATGATCCGCACCCTGCAGGTGCGTCAGATTGGCCAGTCGGTGCGTACCGACGGCCCGCAGTCGCACCTGTCCAAAAAGGGTACCCCCACCATGGGCGGCGCGCTGATTCTGGTCGCGATCGGCATCGCCACCCTGCTGTGGGCTGACCTGCGCAACCTCTACGTCTGGGTAGTGCTGGGCGTGACCATCAGCTTTGGCGCGGTGGGCTGGGTCGATGACTACCGCAAGGTCATCGAGAAAAACTCCCGCGGTCTGCCGTCGCGCTGGAAGTACTTCTGGCAGTCGGTGTTCGGCCTCGCGGCCGCCATTGTGCTGTATATGGCGGCGAAGACGCCGGTAGAAACCACACTGATCGTGCCGTTCTTCAAGCAGGTCGAGTTTCAGCTCGGCATTCTGTTTGTCGTGCTGACCTATTTCGTCATCGTCGGCTCCAGCAATGCGGTCAACCTGACCGATGGACTGGATGGTCTGGCCATCATGCCAACGGTCATGGTTGGTGGCGCGTTGGGCATCTTTGCCTACCTGTCGGGTAATGCCAGGTTTGCCGAGTACCTGCTGATCCCTTACGTGCCGGGCGCCGGCGAGCTGATCATCTTCTGCGGTGCGCTGCTGGGCGCCGGCCTTGGCTTTCTCTGGTTCAACACCTATCCCGCCCAGGTTTTCATGGGCGACGTGGGCGCGCTGGCGCTGGGCGCCGCGCTGGGCGTGATCGCGGTGATCGTGCGACAGGAAATTGTGCTGTTCATCATGGGCGGCATTTTTGTGGTGGAAACGCTGTCGGTCATCGTGCAGGTGGCGTCGTTCAAGCTGACCGGGCGTCGGGTGTTTCGTATGGCGCCGATCCACCACCATTTTGAACTCAAAGGCTGGCCGGAGCCGCGCGTGATCGTGCGTTTCTGGATCATCACCGTCGTACTGGTGCTGATCGGCCTGGCCACATTGAAGCTGCGTTGAGGAGCAGGGCGTGTCACTGATTACCACGGACAAGCAACGGATCATCGTCGGGCTCGGCAGCAGCGGGCTCTCGGTCGCCCGTTATCTGGCGGGCCAGGGCCTGTCCTTTGCCGTGGCCGACACCCGTGAAAATCCGCCCGGCTTGGAAAAGCTGAAGCGTTTTGCGCCCATGGCTGATCTGTACCTCGGTGAGCTGGATGAGGCGCTGCTGTGCGCCGCTGACGAGCTGATCGTCAGCCCAGGCGTCGCCTTGGCAGTGCCTGCGCTGCAGGCCGCCGCCAAGGCGGGTGTCAGCATCGTGGGTGATATCGAACTCTTTGCCCGCGTGGCCAAGGCGCCGATCGTGGCGATCACCGGCTCGAATGCCAAAAGTACGGTCACTACGCTGGTCGGCGAAATGGCTGCTGCGGCTGGCGTCAAGGTGGCGGTTGGCGGCAACCTGGGCACGCCCGCACTGGACCTGCTGGATGAGCAGCCCGAGCTGTATGTGCTGGAGCTGTCGAGCTTTCAGTTGGAGACCACCGCGAACCTCAACGCGATGGTCGCTACTGTGCTGAACATCAGTGAAGACCACATGGACCGCTACGCCAGCCTGGCGACCTACCACCTGGCCAAGCACCGCATCTTCCGCGGCGCGCAGCAGGTGGTGGTGAACCGCGATGACGCGCTGTCGCGTCCGCTGGTGGCCGATGACTTGCCACGACTGACCTTTGGTCTGTCGCGTCCCGACTTCAAGGGCTTTGGTCTGATCGAGCAGGATGGCGAGAGCTGGCTGGCCTATGAATTCAAGGCCCTGATGCCGACCCGCGAGTTGAAGATGCGTGGCGCTCACAATCAATCCAACGCGCTGGCGGCGCTGGCGCTAGGTCAGGCAGCTGGCCTGCCGATGGATGCGATGCTTGATACGCTGCGCCGCTTCACCGGCCTGCCGCACCGCTGCCAGTGGGTCGGTAGCCACAACGACGTGGCCTACTTTGATGATTCCAAGGCGACCAACGTGGGCGCTGCACTGGCGGCGATCAACGGCTTTGCTGCGGACATGGACGGCAAGCTGGTGCTGATCGCCGGCGGCGATGGCAAGGGCGCCGACTTTGCGCCGCTGCAGGTGCCGGTGAGCGCGCACTGCCGCGCGGTGGTGCTGCTGGGCCGTGACGCTGATCGGTTGAGCGCCGCGCTGGGCGATGCGGTGGTGCAGCGCCGTGTGACGTCTATCGAAGACGCCGTCACTGTCGCCTCTGAGCTGGCGCAAGCTGGCGATCTGGTGCTGCTGTCGCCGGCCTGTGCCAGCCTGGATATGTTCCGCAACTTTGAAGAACGTGGCCGGCTGTTTGCCGACGCGGTCGGGAGGCTGGGCGCATGAACCTGTCTCTGAACCTGCGTGAGGTTGCCGCACCGCTGTTCGGTGCGCGCCGCTTTGATATGGATCTGCCGTTGCTGGTAGGCGCCTTTGGCTTGCTGGCACTCGGGCTGGTGATGGTGACCTCGGCGTCGATGGAAGTGGCGGCCGGCCGCCTTGGTAGCCCGCTGTATTATATGAACCGTCAGATCGTTTACCTGCTGATCGGCCTGGGCGCGTTGGCGGTCACGCTATCGGTCCCGGTGGCGGTGTGGGAGCGTTTTCGCTTTTTGCTGCTGTTCCTCGGCTTTGCCCTGCTGGTGGCGGTACTGATTCCCGGCATCGGGCGTGAGGTCAACGGCAGCTGGCGCTGGATTGGTGTCGGCCCGATCAACATCCAGCCGTCCGAGCTGGCCAAGCTGTTTGCGGTGGTGTTTCTGGCGGGCTATCTGGTGCATCGTCAGGATGAGGTTAAAGAGGCCTGGTTCGGCTTTATCAAACCCTTCATGGTGCTGGGGCCGATGGCTTGCCTGCTGATTGTCGAGCCTGACTTTGGCGCCACCGTGGTGCTGCTGGGTGCCGCAACCGGCATGCTGTTTCTCGGTGGTGTGGGGCTGTTCCGCTTCCTGCTGCTGTTCGGCTCGCTCGGTGCGCTGGCGGCGCTGGCGGTCTGGGCCGAACCCTACCGTTTGCAGCGCCTGACCGGTTTTCTCGACCCTTGGCAAGACCCCTACGGCACCGGCTACCAGCTGACCCAGGCGTTGATCGCCTTTGGACGTGGCGAGTGGTTTGGCGTTGGTCTGGGCAACAGCATTCAAAAGCAATTCTATCTGCCCGAGGCGCACACCGACTTTGTGTTCGCCGTGCTGGCGGAGGAGCTGGGCATGATCGGCGCGCTCGCCGCCTTTGCCTTGCTGATCTTTGTGGCCGTGCGTGGCCTGTACGTGGGGCTGGCAGCCGAGCGCGAGGGCATGCTGTTCCACGCCTATCTGGCCTACGGCCTGGCGATCATGTGGTGTGGGCAGATTCTGATTAACGTGGGGGTCAATATCGGCCTGCTGCCAACCAAGGGGCTGACATTGCCGTTCCTCAGTTACGGCGGTAGCTCGCTGGTGGTCTGCTGTATCTGTCTCGGTCTGTTGCTGCGCATCGACTGGGAGCGCCGTCAACCGCGTCAGGAGGCCAGCAATGAGCAATAAGGTACTGGTCATGGCTGGTGGCACCGGCGGACACGTGTTCCCGGCACTGGCCTGCGCCCGCCTGCTGAAAGAACAGGGGTACGAGGTGCATTGGCTTGGCACCCGGCGCGGTATCGAAGTGGACCTGGTACCCCAGGCCGGCTTCCCGATTCATTACATCGACATTCAGGGGCTGCGCGGCAAGGGCAAGCTGGATTTGCTGAAGGCGCCGTTCCGCATCCTGCGCGCGCTGGGGCAGTCCCTGCGGCTGCTCAAGCAGTTGAAACCGGTCTGTGTGCTGGGGGCGGGTGGCTATGTTACCGGTCCAGGCGGGTTGGCGGCCTGGATGCGTGGTATTCCGGTGATCATCCATGAACAGAACGCGGTTGTTGGTACCGCCAACCGGTTGCTGGCGCGTATCGCCAAACGTCGCTGCGAAGGCTTTGCCGGCAGTTTTGCCGACGGCGCAGACCGCCGCAGCACCGGCAACCCGGTGCGCGAAGATATCTTTGCCACGCCGGTCCTTAGCTGGGACGGCAGCCGTCCGATGCACCTGCTGGTGCTGGGCGGCAGCCTGGGCGCTATGCCGCTGAATAAACTGCTGCCGGCGGCGCTGGCCAAGATTGACCCCGCCCAGCGGCCGCAAGTGGTGCACCAGTGCGGCAAGCAACATCTGCTGCTGGCGCGCGAAGCCTATGAGCAGGCTGGTGTGCGCGCAGAGGTTGAAGCCTTTATCGCCGATATGGCCGGTGCCTACGCCTGGGCTGATCTGGTGATCTGCCGGGCCGGTGCCCTGACGGTGTGCGAGCTGGCAGCCGCTGGCCGGCCTTCGCTGCTGGTGCCGCTGCCGCACGCCATCGACGACCACCAGACCGCCAACGCCCGTTACCTGGCGGATCGCGGCGCCGCTGTGCTGATGCCCCAGAAAGAGCTCGATGCCGAGCAATTGGCCAATACCCTGACGACTTACATGAACAACCCGGAGCAGCTGCAACAGATGGCCCAACGAGCCCGTGAACAAGCCACCCCCAATGCCACCGCCGACGTCGTGCGTGCCTGCCTGGAGGTTGCCCGTGAGCACTAATACAGCTACTCAGGCTACTTTCACGCTGCCGGGCATGCGTCGTATCCGCCATATCCACTTTGTGGGTATTGGCGGTGTGGGCATGTGCGGTATTGCCGAGGTACTGCTGAACCTGGGCTACGAGGTGTCGGGTTCCGATCTCAAGCGCTCGGCCGTGACCGAGCGGCTGGAGTCCTTTGGCGCTCGCATCGATATTGGGCATCGTGCCGAAAATTTGCTGGAAGCGGACGTGCTGGTGGTATCCAGCGCGATCAACCCGCAGAACCCCGAAGTCGCCGCCGCCATCGAGCGCCGCATTCCTGTAGTGCCGCGCGCCGAGATGCTGGCTGAGCTGATGCGCTACCGTCACGGCATCGCCGTGGCCGGCACCCACGGCAAGACCACCACCACCAGTCTGATTGCCTCGGTGCTGGCCGCCGACGGCATGAGCCCGACCTTCGTCATTGGCGGCAAGCTGACCGCTGCCGGCACCAACGCCCAGCTGGGCGAAAGCCGCTACCTGGTGGCCGAGGCCGATGAAAGCGACGCGTCTTTCCTGCATCTGCAGCCGATGGTGGCGATCGTTACCAACATCGATGCCGATCACATGGAGACCTACGAGGGCGACTTCAGCAAGCTCAAGCGCACCTTCGTCGAGTTCTTGCACAACCTGCCGTTCTACGGCCTGGCAGTGCTGTGCATCGATGACCCGGTCGTGCGCGAGATTCTGCCGCAGATCAACCGTCAGGTGGTGACCTACGGTCAGTCCGAGGACGCCGATATTCGTGCTGTGAACATCCACCAGCGCGGCATGCAGACCTTCTTCACCGTGCTGCGCGAAGGACGCGAGCCGCTGGATGTATCGGTCAACATGCCGGGCGTGCACAACGTCCTGAACTCGCTGGCAACCATCGCCGTGGCCACCGATGAGGGCGTGTCTGATCGCGCCATCGTTGACGGGCTTGCCGGTTTTCAGGGCGTTGGTCGGCGCTTTCAGGTGCAGGGCAATTTCCGCTGGGGTACAGGCGAAATCATGCTGGTGGACGACTACGGTCACCACCCGCGCGAAGTGGCTGCCGTGATCAAGGCTGTGCGTGCCGGTTGGCCGGAGCGCCGCCTGGTGATGCTCTATCAGCCACACCGCTACAGCCGTACCCGTGATCTCTACGAAGATTTTGTGCAGGTACTGGGTGAGGCAAACGCCCTGCTGCTGATGGAAGTCTATCCGGCCGGCGAAGAGCCGGTGACCGGCGCAGACAGCAAGCATTTGTGCCGCAGCATCCGTCAGCGCGGCCAGCTGGATCCGATTTACGTCGAGCGTGATGCCGACGTTATGCCGCTGCTCGAAGCGGTGCTGCAACCGGGCGACATCCTGCTGACCCAGGGTGCCGGTGATATTGGCGGGTTGTCGGTGCAGTTGGCCGATGCCCTGGCAACCCACTTCCGGGAGGGTAAAGCCTGATGATCGACGTATCTGTATTCGGGCGCGTAGCGGTGTTGTTTGGTGGTAGCTCGGCCGAGCGTGCGGTGTCCCTCAAATCCGGTGCTGCCGTGCTGGCCGCGCTGCAGGTCGCGGGTGTGGATGCCTACGGCATCGACGCGGGTCCGCAATTGGCGGAGCAGCTGTTGAACGAGCGCCCGGACCGGGTGTTTATCGCGCTGCACGGGCGCGGCGGTGAGGATGGCAGCCTGCAGGGGCTGCTGGAAAGCTTGCTGATTCCCTATACCGGCAGTGGCGTGATGGCCTCGGCGATCGGTATGGACAAGCTGCGCACCAAGCAGATCTGGCAAAGCCTGGGCCTGCCGACACCGGCTTACGCCATGCTGCGCGATGGTGGTCAGTGCGCCGAGATTGTCGAGCGTCTGGGTTCGCCGCTGATCATCAAGCCGCTGCACGAAGGCTCCAGCATCGGCATGGCCAAGGCTGACAGCCTGCAGCAGCTGCAGGACGCGTGGCAGGGCGCCCAGTCTTACGACAGCGAGGCGCTGGTCGAGCAGTGGATTCAGGGCGCCGAATTTACCGTGGCGGTACTCGACGGTCAGGCGTTGCCACCGATCCGCCTGCGCACGCCGCACACCTTTTACGACTACGAGGCCAAGTATCAGGCCAACGATACCCAGTACCTGTGCCCCTGTGGCCTGCCAACCGAACAGGAAGAGCAGCTCAAGGCACTCAGTCTGCGCGCCTTCGAGGCCGTTGGCTGCAAGGGCTGGGGCCGGGTCGATGTGATGCAGGACGAGCAGGGCAACTTTTACCTGCTGGAAGTCAACACCGTGCCGGGTATGACGGACCACAGTCTGGTGCCCATGGCGGCCAAGGCCACGGGGTTGAGTTTTGGCGATCTGGTACTGGCCATTCTGGCCGGCACCCTGAACTGATGGATAACTGAATGCAGGCTATTCGCGATACACGCAGTGCACCGCCGCCGCCCCGCCGCAAGGCCGGCAGCCGCGGCGCGGTGCGCGTGCAGCCGGCGCAGCCTCGGCAAATGCCGCGCCTGCGCCTGCCCAGCGCGGACCTGCAGGGTATCGGGCGGCGCCTGCAGCAACTGCTATGGCCGCTGCTGCTGGTGGCCCTAGGTATGGGCCTGTACGAGCTGGGCAGCCGCCTGATGCCGTTGGCTGACCGCCCTATCGCGCTGATCAGCGTCGAGGGCGATCTGCAGTACATCGACGGTGATGCCGTGCAGGGGGTGATCGAGCCCTACCTGAACGACAGTTTTCTGGGAATCGATCTGGATGGCCTGCACGCAGATCTGCAGGACATGCCCTGGGTGGCCCAGGCCTCGGTACGGCGAGTCTGGCCGGACCGGTTGGTGATTCAGCTCGATGAGCAGCTGCCGGTTGCCCGCTGGGGCGACAGTGCGCTGCTGAACAACGAAGGCAAGGCGTTCAAGCCGCAGAACATTGGCAGCTTCAGCGAGCTGCCGCGCCTGAGCGGGCCGGAGCGAGCCAAGCGCAAGGTCATGCGTCAGTACCAGCAATTTAGCGGCCTGTTGCGGCCGCAGGGCATGGTGGTCAGCAGTCTTGAGTTGCGTGATCGCGGCAGCTGGTTTCTGACCACCGAGGACGGCATGCAGCTGTTGCTCGGGCGCGACAATCTGGTGGAAAAAATGCAGCGGTTCATGACCGTCGAACAGCTGATGCTGTCTGACCGCCGTGAACTGATCGCGCGGGTCGACCTGCGCTACAGCAATGGTATGGCCGTGGCCTGGCGAGATGCCGCCACGGCGGAAACAGCGGGGGAGTAACGGGAGATTATGGCAAGCAAGCAGGGCAGCAGAATGATTGTGGGCCTGGACATCGGCACCTCCAAGGTGGTCGCGCTGGTCGGTGAGATCGGCTCGGACGGCGAGTTGGAGATCGTCGGTATCGGCTCGCATCCCTCGCGCGGACTCAAGAAAGGCGTGGTGGTCAATATCGAGTCGACCGTGCAGTCGATCCAGCGCGCTATCGAGGAAGCCGAGCTGATGGCGGGCTGCCAGATTCACTCGGTCTACGCCGGTATTGCCGGTAATCACATCCGCAGCCTGAACTCCAACGGCATCGTTGCGATTCGCGACCGTGAAGTGGTGCAGGCCGATATCGAACGCGTGCTGGATGCCGGTCAGGCGGTCGCCATTCCTGCGGATCAGAAGGTGCTGCACATCCTGCCGCAGGAATACGTCATCGATAACCAGGAAGGCGTGCGTGAGCCGCTGGGCATGTCGGGTGTGCGTCTGGAAGCCAAGGTGCATCTGGTGACCTGCGCACTGAATGCGGTGCAGAACATCGAAAAGTGCATCCGTCGCTGCGGCCTGGAAGTCGAAGACGTGATTCTGGAGCAGCTGGCGTCCAGCTACGCGGTGCTGACCGAGGACGAGAAAGAGCTGGGCGTGTGCCTGGTGGATGTGGGTGGTGGCACGACCGATATCGCGATCTTTACCGAAGGGGCGATTCGCCACACCGCGGTGATTCCGATTGCCGGTGATCAGGTGACCAACGACATCGCCATGGCGCTGCGTACGCCGACCCAGTACGCCGAAGAAATCAAGATTCGCTATGCCTGCGCGTTGGCCAAGCTGGCTGGCCCGGAGGAAACCATCAAGGTACCGAGCGTGGGCGAGCGCCCGCCGCGCGACCTGTCACGCCAGGCGCTGGCTGAAGTGGTCGAGCCGCGTTATGACGAGCTGTTCACGCTGATTCAGGCGGAACTGCGTCGTTCCGGCTTCGAGGACATGATCCCGGCCGGCATCGTGCTGACCGGTGGCACCGCCAAAATGGAAGGCGCCATTGAGCTGGCCGAAGAAATATTCCATATGCCGGTTCGCCTTGGCATGCCGCAGGAGTTCAAAGGGCTGACCGATGTGGTCCGCAACCCGATTTATGCCACCGGTGTGGGCCTGTTGCATTACGGCATCAAGCACCACGGTGAGCAGAGCGCTCAACCAACTGACAGCAACAAGGCGTCGGTGGTCGAGCGTATGAAGAAGTGGTTCCAGGGCAACTTCTAGTCGCCCGCAGTTAACAGACCCGCCAAAGCGGGCACATGCAGTAAACGAAACGACAACGAAACAAAGAGTGATTCAAGGAGAAAGGCCATGTTCGAACTTATCGACAATGTTCCCCAGAACGCAGTAATCAAAGTCGTCGGCGTTGGCGGCGGTGGCGGAAACGCCCTCCAGCACATGGTGGTCAACAACGTGGAAGGCGTTGACTTCATTTGTGCCAACACTGATGCCCAGGCACTGAAGAACGTCAGTGCCCGCACTGTCCTGCAACTCGGCTCCGGCGTGACCAAGGGCCTGGGTGCCGGCGCGAATCCGCTGATTGGCCGTGAAGCGGCGATCGAAGACCGCGAGCGCATTGCAGAAGTCCTGCAGGGCTCCGACATGGTATTCATCACCGCCGGCATGGGTGGTGGTACCGGTACCGGTGCTGCGCCGATCGTTGCAGAAGTTGCCCGTGAAATGGGTATCCTGACTGTTGCCGTGGTGACCAAGCCGTTCCCGTTTGAAGGTCGCAAGCGTCTGCAGGTTGCCGAAGAAGGTATCCGCGAACTGAGCCAGCACGTCGACTCGCTGATCACCATCCCGAACGAAAAACTGCTGACCGTACTGGGCAAAGATGCCAGCCTGCTGGCTGCCTTCAGCAAAGCCAACGATGTGCTGCTGGGCGCGGTACAGGGTATTGCTGACCTGATCATGCGCCCGGGTATGATCAACGTTGACTTTGCCGACGTGAAAACCGTGATGAGCGAAATGGGCATGGCAATGATGGGTACCGGCCACGCCAGCGGCCCGAACCGCGCCCGTGAAGCGGCCGAAGCGGCCATCCGCAGCCCGCTGCTCGAAGACGTCAACCTGATGGGCGCCCGCGGTATCTTGGTCAACATCACCGCCGGTCCGGACCTGTCGCTGGGCGAATTCTCCGAAGTAGGTAGCACCGTTGAGGAGTTTGCCTCCGAGTCCGCCACCGTTGTAGTCGGTACCGTTATCGATCCTGAACTGCGTGACGAACTGCGAGTTACCGTGGTTGCCACCGGCCTGGGTGCGCGTGAAAAGCCAGTCAAAGTGGTCGATAACACCGCCGCCGCTGCACCGGTTGCCCGTCAGTCTGATGCCGGTGCGCCTAACTACCGCGACCTGGATCGCCCGACTGTAATGCGTAACCAGCCTGCAACCAGCGCTGCTGCGCACCTGAGCAAACCGGCAGAAGATCTGGACTACCTGGATATCCCGGCCTTTTTGCGTCGTCAGGCCGATTAATCCGGTTAATCGGAGGCATAGGGCTAATTGGTATTCATCAAAAGCGGTCTTTGCTATGATGCACGCCAATTTATTGAGGGTTTTTCGCAACCAGAGCGGAAGCAAACATGATCAGACAACGCACACTGAAGAACGTCATCCGGGCAACCGGTGTAGGTCTGCATTCGGGTGAGAAGGTATATCTCACCCTGAAGCCGGCACCGATTGACACGGGTATCGTGTTCCGTCGCGTGGATCTCGACCCTGTGGTCGAGGTCCCTGCCCGAGCCGAGTGCGTGGGCGAGACGACCATGTCTACCACCCTGATCAAGGATGGTGCCAAGGTCGATACCGTCGAGCATTTGCTGTCTGCCATGGCCGGTCTGGGGATCGATAACGCCTATGTCGAGTTGAGCGCACCGGAAGTCCCGATCATGGATGGTAGCGCCGGTCCCTTCGTATTCCTGATTCAGTCGGCGGGTATTGCCGAGCAGGATGCAGCCAAGCAGTTCATCCGCATCAAGCGGGAAGTGACTGTCGAGGAGGACGGTAAAACCGCGACCTTCGTACCTTTCGAGGGCTTCAAGGTCAGCTTCGGGATTGATTTCGACCACCCGGTATTCCGTGGTCGCAGCCAGTACGCCAGCGTCGACTTCTCCAGTACCTCCTTTGTCAAGGAAGTCAGCCGGGCACGGACCTTCGGTTTCATGCGCGACATCGAGTACCTGCGTTCACAGAACCTGGCGCTCGGCGGCAGCGTTGACAACGCCATCGTCGTCGATGAATACCGGGTGTTGAACGAAGACGGTCTGCGCTACGAAGACGAGTTTGTGAAGCACAAGATCCTGGATGCCATTGGTGACCTGTACCTGCTGGGCAAAAGTCTGGTTGGCGAGTTCCGTGGTTACAAGTCCGGCCATGCGCTGAACAACAAGCTGCTGCGCGCGCTGCTGGCCAATCAGGATGCCTGGGAGCTGGTGACCTTCGATGATGCTGGCACCGCACCCATTTCTTTCATGCGTCCGGCCACCGCTGTATGAGGGCCTGAGCCCACCCCTTTCTCGTTTCGTTGTACTTTGTTTCGGCCACCCTCGGGTGGCCGTTTTCTTTTTGGCGGGACGGGGAACTTGGCGACCGCTTGGGTGTCCCTGTGTGCCTCAAGATTGTCCCTGGCCATCGTCGTGGTGACGAGCCAGGCGTTGCAGGGCGGCTTTCAAGCCCGGGTCTTCCACGTAGTCGGCGGTTTCGCGCAGGCTGGCACTGGCCACTTGTGAACGCGGCATAGTGCGAACCGGTGGTGCTTTTTTGACCAGTGGTGGTTGTACCCTGCAATGAATTTTCGTTAAGGTGGCGAATTCGTTGAACGCCTGCAGGTCGCGAATCAGCCGTTTTTGCTGATAGCGCAGCCTGGTTGCCCAATGGCTGCTGCTGACCACCAGGCGTAATGTGCCGCTATCCAACGCTGCAACATGACAGTGCGCGCGGGCCGCCGGTTCCAGACGGGATTCCAGCAGCGCCTGCAATCGCTCAATTTGACGGGATTTTTCCAGCAGCGCCTTGAGCGTGCTGTTGGTGCGTAACAGGTCGGTTGGTCGACGTGCATCCAGTGGACGGAATGCCATGGGGGTTGCTGCCAGCCAGAGAAGTAGAGGAGCGGCCATGCTAACAGAAGCGCCGCCACGATTGTTTGGGGTCGTTATTTGAATATCATCATTTTAACCGGACGCCACGGCGCGTCGCGGACCGTGACGCTGGGAGCGCACTGGGTTGCCGCGGGGGTGAGCCTGTTGCTTACCTTGCCGTTGGTGGCTTCTCTTGTGACCTGGCAATTGCTCTCCGGTTCCGGAAGCGCTGTTGCTGACGACCGGGCTGTGCCGGCCTGGCAGCAAGCCTTGCAGGAGTATGAAGTAGAGCCGCTGCAGGAAGACGACGGCACGCAGGCGCAGATAGAGCGTATGAGCCAGCAGCTGGCGCGGTTGCAGATGCGTCTTACCCGGCTGGATGCCCTCGGTGAGCGGTTGACCGAGCTGGGTGAATTCAGTGATGGCGAGTTTGATTTTGGCGCCGAGGTCGATTTTGGTCTGGGGTCGGAGCTTGAGCCCGGCATGGGCGGCCCCGAGCTGCGCGATGATGACCTCAGCTACAACGCACCTGATCTGCAGGGCCTGATCGAGCAGCTGTCGGCGCGAGTCGATAATCGCACTCGGCAACTGCAATTGCTGGAAGACCTGATGGTCAGCCGGCAGACCGATGTTGACGCAATTTTGGATTTCATTCCGGTGCCCGACGGGCGCCTGTCTTCCGGTTTTGGGCGTCGTACGGACCCTATTACCGGGCGTTTTTCGATGCATAACGGCCTGGATTTCGCCGCGCCGCGCGGCACGCCAATCCACGCGGTGGGGGCGGGCGTGGTCACCTTCGCTGCCCGCAATGGGGCGTACGGCAATATGGTGGAAATTAACCACGGTAACGGTCTCAAAACCCGCTACGCTCACGCCTCGGAGCTGAAGGTGAGCAAAGGTGATCTGGTGCAGAAGGGGCAGGAAATCGCCACTGTTGGCAGTACCGGGCGCTCCACTGGCGCTCACCTGCACCTCGAAGTGTACAAGAATGGTATGGCCGTTAACCCACGCCGTTTCCTGGCATTGAATTAGTCTCGCGTCGCCCCCACTCATATCCTTTCATACCGGCCTTTGCCTGAATTGTTGTGGCAAAGGTCGCGCCGGCCGCGCGGTTTAATGTGCGGCAAGAATCAGAGTAGAATGCCTTTTTCAGTGCTGGTCCGGGCTGCACGGGACTGAGCTCGTCACCTCTCACATGGATACCTAATTCGATTATGTTTGCGCCGTTAGTCAGAAAGCTGTTGGGAAGCAAGAACGATCGTGAGTTGAAGCGCATGGGCAAGGTGGTTGTCGCCATCAACGCTCAGGAGGAGGGGTTGAATGCGCTGAGCGATGAACAGCTGAAGGCGAAGACCGGCGAGTTCAAGCAACGCCTGGCTGATGGCGCCACCCTGGATCAGCTGCTGCCGGAGGCCTTTGCTGTTGTGCGCGAGGCCGGTAAGCGGGTGATGGGCATGCGTCACTTTGATGTCCAGCTGATCGGCGGCATGACCCTGCACGAAGGCAAGATCGCCGAGATGAAAACCGGTGAGGGTAAGACGCTGGTAGCAACCCTGCCGGTCTACCTGAATGCGCTGGCTGGCAAGGGCGTTCACGTGGTGACGGTCAACGACTATCTGGCCAGCCGTGACGCCAACACCATGCGTCCGCTATACGAGTTTCTCGGTATGACGGTTGGCGTGGTGGTGCCATTCCAGGACCCGCAGCAAAAACGCGCGGCCTATCAGTGTGACATCACCTACGGTACCAACAACGAACTGGGCTTTGACTACCTGCGCGATAATATGGCTTTCCGTCTGGAAGACAAGTTCCAGCGCGAACCTTATTTTGCGGTGGTCGATGAAGTTGACTCCATTCTGATCGACGAAGCCCGCACGCCGTTGATTATCTCCGGCCCGGCCGAAGACAGCTCCCAGATGTATGCGGCGATCAATAAACTGATTCCTCAGCTCAAGCGCGGCCAGACTGCCGAAGAGGGTGTCGAGGCGGTCGATGGTCATTACCTGATCGACGAGAAGGCGCGCCAGGTTGAGCTGACCGAAAGCGGCCACCAGTTTATCGAAGACCTGCTGGTACGCGAGAAGCTGCTCAATGAGGGCGACAGCCTTTATGCGGCGCAGAACCTCGGCCTGCTGCATCACGTTAACTCCGCGTTACGCGCTCACACCCTGTTCCATCGCAACGTCGAGTACATCGTACAGAACAACCAGGTGCTACTGGTCGATGAGCATACCGGGCGCACCATGCCGGGCCGTCGCTTGTCCGAGGGGCTCCACCAGGCCATCGAGGCGAAAGAAGGCCTGCAGATTCAGGCTGAGAGCCAGACCCTGGCCTCCACCACTTTCCAGAACTATTTCCGGCTGTACCAGAAGCTGGCGGGCATGACGGGTACGGCGGATACCGAAGCCTTTGAGTTTCGTCAGATTTACGGCCTCGACGTGCTGGTCATCCCGACTAACAAGCCGATGGTGCGCAAGGATTACAACGACCTGGTCTATCTCAGCATTGAAGAGAAGTTTGCCGCCATCGTTGCCGATATTAAGCACTGCATGGAGCAGGGCCGTCCGGTGCTGGTAGGTACCGCCTCCATTGAGTCGTCCGAAGTTGTTGCCCAGTTGCTCAATCGTGAAAAGGTCCCACACAAGGTCCTCAACGCGAAATTCCACGAGAAGGAAGCCGAGATCGTAGCCCAGGCGGGTCGTCCGGGTGCCGTCACCATCGCCACCAACATGGCCGGCCGGGGTACTGACATCATCCTCGGCGGCAACTGGGAAGCCGAGGTCGCCGCTCTGGAGAACCCCACAGAGCAGCAAGTCGCGCAGATCAAGGACGAATGGCAGCTGCGGCACCAGCAGGTGCTGGAAGCGGGCGGCCTGCATATCATCGCCTGCGAGCGTCACGAATCCCGCCGTATCGACAACCAGCTGCGCGGTCGTGCTGGTCGTCAGGGTGATCCGGGTTCCAGCCGCTTCTACCTGTCGCTGGAAGACAACCTCATGCGCATCTTCGCCTCTGACCGGGTGAAGAACTTCATGAAAGCCCTGGGGATGGAGAAGGGTGAGGCCATCGAGCATCGCATGGTCACCAACGCCATCGAGAAAGCCCAGCGCAAGGTCGAAGGCCGTAACTTCGATATTCGCAAGCAGTTGCTGGAATACGACGATGTTGCCAACGAACAGCGTAAGGTGATTTACGGCCAGCGTAATTCCATTCTTGCCAGCGAATCGGTTGAAGAAACCATCGCGGCGATCCGTCAAGACGTCGTCAACGACATGGTGGCCATGCACATGCCGGCAGGTAGTCTGCCTGAGCAATGGGACGTTGATGGGCTGGAGAAGGCGCTTGCCGGCGAGCTGGGCCTGCATCTGCCAATCCAGCAGTGGCTGGATGAAGATGAACGGTTGCAGGAGCAAGGCGTAGCCGAGCGCATTCTGGACGCGCTGGTTGCGGCCTATCGCGAGAAGGAAGAGCTGGCAGGCGCGGAAGCCCTGCGGACCTTTGAGAAGCAGATGCTGTTGCGCGTGCTGGATGACCTGTGGAAAGAGCACCTGGCGACGATGGATCACCTGCGCCAGGGCATCCATCTGCGTGGTTATGCGCAGAAGAACCCGAAGCAGGAATATAAGCGCGAAGCCTTCAACCTGTTCCAGGAGCTGCTGGATACGCTCAAACGCGACACCATTCGCGTGCTGAGCCACGTGCAGGTGCGTCGCGAGGATCCGGCCGAGGAGGAGGCGCGTTTGCGCCGCCAGGCCGAGGAAATGCAGCGGCGCATGCAGTTCAAGCATGAAGAGGTCAATGCCGTCGCTGACGAAAGCGAGCAGGAGCCGGACCAGCCGCAGGCAGCCGCACCGCAGACACGCGAAGGGCCGAAGGTCGGCCGTAACGATCCCTGCCCATGCGGCTCCGGTAAGAAGTACAAACACTGTCACGGGCAGATAAGCTGAGCCTGAAAAGCAGCTGTAAGCTTCAGCGGCAAGCTACAAGTTAAACCTGTTAACCCTCGGCTTTATAGTCGGGGGAATCTGTATGCTTTTGAAGCTTGAAGCTTGAAGCTTGAAGCTTGAAGCTTCCCTTTCCCTCTTTTTTGGAGCGTTATACATGCCTGTTGGTCTTGGTCCTCTGCCCGCACTGCATCCGGTTTCCGGTTTTCGTCTTGGCATCGCCTCGGCGGGTATCAAGCGTGCTGGCCGTAAGGATGTGGTGGTCATGGAGGCCGCTCAGGGCTCCAGCATGGCTGGCGTGTTTACCCGTAATGCTTTTTGCGCTGCACCCGTAACCCTGTGCCGCCAACGGCTGGCAGGGTCGCCGCAGTACCTGCTGGTCAACACCGGTAATGCCAACGCCGGTACCGGCAAGCCTGGCATGCAGGCTGCCGAGCGAACCTGCGAGGCGCTGGCCGAGAAGGTAGGTTGCGAGGCGGCGCAGGTGCTGCCGTTCAGCACCGGTGTGATTGGCGAATTGTTGCCTGCCGACAAGGTTATCGCAGCGCTGCCGGCTGCCTTGGCTGATCTGGCCGAAGATAACTGGGCGAACGCGGCGGAAGGCATCATGACTACCGATACCCAGCCCAAAGGCTGCAGTCGGCGTATCGAGATTGCGGGCCAAGTCATCACCATCACCGGTATCTCCAAGGGCGCCGGCATGATTCGCCCAAATATGGCGACCATGCTGGGCTATGTCGCGACCGATGCGCCGGTTGCTCAGCCGCTGCTGCAATCGCTGCTGCGTGAGGCGGCCGACCTGTCGTTCAATCGCATCACCATTGATGGCGACACCAGCACCAATGATTCCTGCATGCTGATTGCGACCGGTAAGGCGGATATTCCGTTGATCGACAGCGCTGATGCGCAGGGCTATGAGGAGCTCGCAGCCGCCATCAAGGATGTGATGCTGACACTGGCGCAGGCCATTGTGCGTGATGGGGAAGGGGCGACCAAGTTCGTGACCATTCGTGTCAATGGTGGGGCCAACGTCGACGAGTGCCTGGATGTCGCATACGCTGTGGCCCACTCTCCTCTGATCAAGACCGCGCTGTTTGCTTCCGATCCCAACTGGGGGCGCATCCTGGCTGCCGTTGGCTATGCCGGTGTGCCTGATCTGGATGTCGAGAAAATCGACGTTTATCTGGATGATGTCTGCATTACCCGTCAGGGTGGTCGTGCCGCCGAGTACGAGGAGTCCCAGGGTGCGCGTGTCATGGCGCAGTCAGAGATCACCATTCGCATCGAGCTGGGTCGCGGCGAGGTGAGTGAAACCTTGTGGACGACCGACCTCTCGCACGAATACGTCCGGATTAACGCCGAGTACCGTACCTGAGGTACCTAGGGTCTGTTGACGTTTCGCTCGCCCGCCTGCCGGAGGCCATTTTTTCGGTCAGGCAAGGCGGAGGAAGCGTAGTGTCGTTGATCTACATAAGCGACCGACAACGTAGCATGGCCGAAAAATGGCCCCGGCCCTGCGGGTGGGGCCGCCGAGGTTGCGCCTGTAAGGCCGCCACTCGGCGTCGCTCGTCGCTCGTCGCTGATTTGGAATGACCACAAAAACGCAGGGAGCGTTTTTGTGCGCCAGCCCCAAAGGGGTGAAGCACAGGAATGTGCTGAACAAACTGCGCTCTTTGCCTCTTGATTGGCGGCCCTACAGGCAGCAACAGGTGGGTGAACGAAACGTCAACAGACCCTAGGCGCACACCTTGTCACGGGTGTGCGCTTCGCTTATGGCGTGGCGGCGCACTGCCGTGCGTCAAACTGACGAGACTCTGTGCGCAGGCGCCCGACACGATTGATGATCAGCTGTCGGCCGCGCTGCTTCAGATCTGGCGGGCACAGCCTAAAGCTGCCGGCCAGAAAACCGCCGTGTACCTGCTCTGACTCGCCCAGCGCGTTGTAGCGCAAGTAGCTTCGCAGTTGACCACTGGCGGCGACGCTGGACAGCAATGCCGCCTGATCTTCCAGCAACAGAACGTCACCGGCGCCAAGTTCAAGGTTGTTATCCCGGTCGACAAACACCTGCCAGCCTCTGTTCCAATCCCCTGTCATTGGCATCATTACTACCGGCTCATTGCGCTCGATGGCCTCGTTCCGAGTAAACCGAATGCTGCGCTCTAAGGCGTCCTGCGCGCTGTCCAGGCGCTGCTGGTCGATCAGTCGCTGCAGCGACGGCACGCCAATACTGATCAGAATGCCGAGTAAGGCCACTGCTACCAGCAGTTCGGTCAGGGTAAATCCGTTACTTTTCATCTGCACTTGGCCCACACCTTCGGATCGGTTGTCAGCTTGTCCGGTGATTATGACCGCCTATCTGCAGTGCTGAGCTATTGATGTAGGCGAGATTTATGATCTACCAATCAAAAAGTGGAGGTTCTGAGAATGCAGCGGGAAAGAGGGTTTACTGTGCTCGAGCTGATGGTGACGCTAGTGGTCGCTGCCATTGTGTTGAGTCTTGCCGTGCCGTCCTTCCAGAGAACTGTTGCAAATAATGCCGTTAGATCAACTACGAGCGACCTGGTCTCCGCCTTGAATGCCGCCAGGGCGGAATCTATGAGTTCTAGGGCGATGGTTACCGTGTCACCCCAGGGTGGGGACTGGGGGAATGGATGGACGATAGTGCATCAGGCCTCTGTAAATAGTGACGACGCTTATCAGCTTGCCGATAAGGTCAGGATTCGTAGTGATATCGCCTCCGTTGTCTTCAGGCCAGAGGGTGGGCTCACTGCCGCGGGAAACAACATCACGATCTGTCACGAAGATGCCACCATCGATGGTAGGCGTATAACCCTCTCTTTTCTGGGGCGTGTGACGGTTGAAACGATCGCAGGGGGGTGTGGAGCGTGAACAGGCTTTCGATGAAGAGTGCTCAAGCAGGTGTGAGCATGGTGGAAGTGCTCATCGCGGTGCTTGTTCTGGCTGTCGGTGCGCTGGGGTTTGCAGGTGTGCAGGTGGTTGCGATGCAGAAATCCGAAGATGCTAATTACCGTAGTGCGGCCATGCTGATCGCCCAGGATGCTGTAGAGCGAATTCAAGCCAACGCGGCTGAGATTGCCGATTACCGGAACGGCACTGCGATCGTCACTCCTTCCAGCGCTCCCGCTCAGACGTGCGGTAATGGGTGTGACGTAGTCGATTTGGACTTGGCTCAGTTGGCGTGGGCGGCGAATCAGACCTTGCCAAATGGGCTGATCAAGATTGATAGCTGCGACTTCAATGGTTTGACCTGTGTGGTGCTGAATTGGGGAGAGCGCGACGGTGCGGTGAATAGTATCGATGCGTGCACTAGCGGTGCCGGTGTGAATCTCGCCGAGGATGCAAATTGTCTGGTAATGGAGTTCGCTCGATGAAGCACTCACAACAAGGGTTGACCCTAGTAGAGCTGATGATTGCATTGTTGCTTGGCTTATTGCTGAGCTTCGCGGCTATACAGCTGTTGGTGAGCAATCAACGAACTTTCTCGCTGCAGGACGCAGTGACCGGAGTGAACGAAGACGGTCAGACGGTGTTGCGCTATATCGCTGCTGATATTCGCAATGCTGGGCGCGGTGGTCAGATTGAAGGGTTTGTCCAGCCGGTAGTGCTGGCGCTATCTGTTGATGACTCTGAAGGTAATCCCGTCGCTTTCCAGTCAACAGATGGGGGGGCGAACGGCAACGACGTATTGGTGGTTAGCTACCTGGCTCAGCGGGCTTGTCAGGGTGCCGACTTGACGGCAGGCGGTGCCAATCCAGAGGGCGAGATCGTTGTTAATCGCTACTTTGTCGTAGACGACAGCTTGTGGTGTGCGAGTGTGCGTCAGCTTGAAGGAGGCGGTTATGCCGCGTTAGCCCCCAATGCAGTGGAGCTGATTTCAGGAGTTGATAGCTTCCAGGTTCTATATGGCGTTGATGGAAGTCTCAATGGTGAAATTGGTGCTACCCGCTTTGTATCGGCGACAGATCTAGCTGCAGCTGACTCTGTTGTGTCCATACGAGTAGGTCTGCTTCTTCGTAGTAGCGATACAACATTGCCTGTTCCAGCGGGTGGCCAGACGGTCTCTGTGCTTGATCAGCAGGTTGTGACGCCGGAAGATCGCGCAATCCGCCGTGTCTTCTCTACCACCGCTCAAGTTCGCAACGTCTATTGGGATGGTATTTGATATGAGTTCTCTGACTAACAACGGTTCTGCGCAACGAGGCTCTGCATTGATTGTCGCGCTGTTTATTTTACTTATGGTATCGGTTCTGGGGATATCAGCGATGCGAACAAGTATTTATTCCGCCAAAGTGGCCACAGGTGTTCAGGCGGACACCATGAGTTTTGATGCAGCAGAGTCGGCCGTGGCTATGAGCTTGGAGCGCTTGCGTGGGCTAAATGACACCGAGCTTTCAAGGTCTGTTCTTAATGGTGAGTCAATGCAAACCTGTCTCCTGTCAGATGGTTCGCTGCAAAATAGTGAGTGTGGCAATTCGGATCGGATGGATTCGCGTGAGCTTCTGCAGGCTGGTAGTTATATTGTTCATTTAAAGAATAATTGCCGAATGGTTTCCGGTAGTGATGTCGAGATATATCGAGACTATGTGATTGATATATTGGGTGAAAGTAACATGCAGTCCTATCAGATAGAGAATAATCACTTGCAAGAGGCCTTGAAAGTAGGTCTCGACTGCATCCAGCTTTGAGTCTGGAGGAGGCGAAAATGAAGGTTTTTACTCGTTACACTCCTGTTGCTTTCTTTGCCGCGGCAGCGATGTTTTCTTCGGCTCAATTGTGGGCTGAAGATGTTGAGGTGTATTACTCTGAGGTGTTATCAGACGACTCAGTGAATAAGAATATCGCTAACGTCATGATTATGCTGGACACGTCAGGCTCTATGCGCAACTGTGAGACAGGGTCGGGTAGTTCATGGTGCACCAATAGTGATTGGCGTCAGCGACGTATTAATCTGCTGCATGATGCAATGGAGGCAATTCTTGATGAGGCTGATGAGAACGTAAATATTGGGCTTGGGCGATTTAATAGCGATAGTGATGGCGGGTATGTCATGTTGCCGGTGATGCCGGTGACTGAAAAAACACGCCCTTATTTCGATGATGCACTATCGTCGATAAATCCAAGTCGAAATATTCAAACTCCAAGCGGGGGGATGCCAAGTGGTGGAACACCGACCTCTCAGGCATACGAAGAGATGGCTCAGTATATGCTGGGCGGTGGTCGTAGTGAGAATTATGGTACTGATGGTGGACGGTACTGTATAGAAGATGAGTACGAGGAGCAGTGTACTACAGAGTACGAGTACTCCGGGGGGGTTCCGGTTTCTTATTGTGATGTAAGTAGCCCCGCTTGCACTGTTTCTTATGGCAGCTGGGAGCCGTTGCCGGTTGCCGCAAGCTGTAATGAGGCTAATGCAGACGTGTGTCGGGTTATTGAGCTTGGATGGAAGAGTGGGCGTTGTCCCGCTGGAGCTGTGCGGTGTGCTGAGAGGGGGTTCTTGTTCTGGTGGAGTTACAACCTGTCTCAGTTTCAAGAGCGCTCGGCAAGTTATATGCAGGGCTCGGTCGTCAATGAAGTGACCTATTGTGAGTCTGTGCCTACTGGGGACTGCGCTGAGTACTCGCAGATAACTTCTGGTTCTAACTACCAGTCTCCTATTGTGGAGGCGAATCAATGCGAGTCTAACCATATTATCTTGTTTACCGATGGAGCGCCTTCGGGTGATAGCCCCAGCACTGTTGATCTTGTTTCCTGTAGCGGTACGTCGTACGACTGCCAAGTGCGTATTGCCCGTCACCTGAATCGTGAAGGTAATTCAGTGGGTCGTGAGATTAAAACTCACAATATTGGACTCTATATGGGGGCTGATACGCTGGCGAATATGCAGAGTGTTTCCAGTGCTGGTGGTGGGAGTACTTATAACTCGGATAACGCAGAAAGCTTGCTTTTGGCTTTTAAATCTACTCTTGATTTGATTGCTGACGAAGCCAGCACAATGGTTTCCCCGGGCGTAGCTGTGAGCCAAAGTCAGCGTTTTCAGCATCTTGATGAAATGTATTTTTCGTTATTCAAGCCGCTGCAAAATAGCTTCTGGAACGGCAACCTCAAGCGCTACCGGGTTGAGGTGGATGATGGTGAGGCAACTTTCTACGATGCGTCCGGTAGTAATGCGATGACCGGCAGTGAGTTCTCTTCCTCGGCCCGCAGTTGGTGGAGTCGTTCGGTCGACGGCGCCGATATCATGCTGGGCGGTGCTCGTGATCGACTGCAGACTACGTCGCGCCGGCTCTTCTATACAGCCTCGCCTGGCGGCAGTCTGCGCCGGTTTGATCTGAATGATTTCACCAATGCGCAGCTGCTGTTACCCCCGGAGGCTACCGATGCGGTGCGGGGGAATGTAGAGCGCGAGCTCCTCAATATGTGGGGCGATCCGCTGCACAGTCGGCCGCTCATGGTTAACTATGGTGGTACCACTGTGGGTGAGGACTTTGTTGAAGACAACATTGTTTTCGTCTCAACCAACGCCGGCATGCTGCACGCAATCGACACCCGTAACGGCGATGAAAAATTTGCCTTTATGCCCTACGAGTTTATCTCGAAAGCCTCTAGCTACACGGTTAATCGCCCGCCGCTTGCCGGGGGGAACAAACGCCAGACATACGGGTTGGATGGTAGCTGGTCGGTGTTGCGGCAGCCTGGTGCCTCGCTTGAGGACGCACCATCAAAGGTCATGATTTATGGTGGGATGCGGCGTGGAGGTAATAGCTATTTTGCGCTGGACGTCACCAATGTAAGCAGTCCGCAGCTCGCATGGCAGATTAGTGGCGGCACCGGTGACTTTGTCGACTTGGGCCAGACTTGGTCTACGCCGAAGGTGGCTCGTTTCCCAACTAGTGATGGTGGGAGTATTCCGGTGGTGATCTTTGGTGGGGGGTATAGTCCAGCAGATCACGATGACCACAAGGAGCGCCGCGCTCAGGATGAAAAGGGCAACGCAATCTATGTGGTAAATGCCAACACCGGCGAGTTGGTTTGGTCTGCGGGTAGCCGGAGCGGGAATGTAGCAACAACCGTATCAAGTATGACGCACTCGATTCCAGGTAGCATCGCGGTAGTTGATGCTGATTCTGATGGGGTGGTTGATCATTTGTATTTCGCCGACCTTGGTGGGCAGTTGTTCCGCGCTGACATCGATGGTTCGGAAGCTGGTGCCCATAGCGTCACGCTGCTGGCGCGACTCGGTGGTACTGGCGAGAACCACCGTCGATTCTATGAGCAGCCGACGGTTTCATATGTGCGCGATGGAGCTTATTCCAGTTACTACGTGTCGCTGGCATCGGGGTATCGTAGCCACCCACTGGATGTTGATGCGCAAGATGCGCTCTTTGTGTTGCGTGACCGGGAGCCTTTTGGTGGCCCCGCGAAATCGGCGGCGACACTTGGCGACTTCACTAATGTGTCGACCGGAGCTGAGCCCGATACAACTAAGCGTGGCTGGTATATGGCGTTGAATAAGGCCGAGGGCGAGAAGTCGCTATCCTCACCGGCTGTCTTCAACTATGAGGTCCTGTTCACAACGTATTCTCCGACTACATCCTCGGACGATGAGCGTGACCCTTGTTCGGTTAGCTACGGTCAGTCTTATCTCCACCGGGTTAACTTGCTGACGGGGCAGGGTGAGCGCTATACGCTGGTCCAGCCTGGTCTGCCCCCGGGGGTCACTGTTCTGTTTGGCGAGGACGGTGATACAGCCATCGTTGTTGGAACCGAAACCATTCCGGAGGGCGCTGGCGGTGGTGGTGGTGGTGGCGGTGGCGGTGGCGGCACGTTGCGTGATCTGCGCCATGGTCGCTGGATGCAGTTGACGCCGGACGCTGCTGGGGCTATCAAACTGCCTCAAGATGAAGGCGGGGAGGGGGATTAACCGTGATGAGAAAAGCGATGAAGTTCTCGCGTAGTGCCGGTTTTACGATAGTCGAGGTGATGATTGTAGTAGCGATTGTGGGGATTCTCGCCGCAATCGCTTATCCCTCTTATCAAGAGCACATCCGCAACACGCGAGAGGCGGAGGCTAAGGGTTTGATAATGGAGTACGCCAGCGAGTTGGAGGCATTCAGGGCTAAAAACTTTGAATACCCTGCTGACGATGCTGCGGCTAGGAGGTTCGCTCCTGACGGTCTATATGGCGGTGATTTTTATACGCCTGTGTACAGTCGTGATAGTCCTCATGCCTTTACGATCACCGCGGCTCCTAAAGGTATTATGACGGGTGAGCAGACGCTTGAGTTTGAGACCGTAAATGGTGGGCCGCAGTGGGCTGACTGAGTGGCTCTTATTTTTGCTCCAGCAACACCCCCGACTCCATATGGTGGGTATAGGGGAATTGATCGAACAAGGCGCACCGCACTACGCGGTGCGTTTTTGTTAGGGTCTGCAGGTTGCCTGCCAGGGTCTCCGGGTTGCAGGAGATGTAGAGAATGCGCCGGTAGTCTTTGACCAGGTCCAGCGTGGCGGGATCGAGGCCGGCGCGCGGCGGATCGACGAATACGGTGCCGAACTCAAAACCGCTCAGGTCGATGCCCTGCAGTCGGCGGAAGGGGCGCACACCGGTCAGTGCCTGGGTAACTTCTTCGCTGGCCAGGCGTACCAGGGTGACATTGTCGACGTTGTTCAGGCGCAGGTTTTCCTGTGCGGCGCGTACTGAGCTTTTGGCGAGCTCGGTAGCCATAACCCGGCGGAAAGCGGTAGACAGCGGTAGCGTGAAGTTGCCGTTGCCGCAGTACAGCTCCAGCAGGTCGTCGCTGTTGCTGCCGGCGGCATCCAGCGCCCAGCTCAGCATATGCTGGTTGACGCCGCCGTTGGGTTGGGTAAACCCGCCTTCAATCTGCTGGTAGTGCCATTGGCGGCCAGCCACATCCAGCACTTCCACTACGTGATCTGTCTGCAGAACACGCTTCTGACCGCGGCTGCGGCCGATCAGTTGTACCCCGAGTTGGGCTGCAAGCGTGCGGGCGGGGCCATCCCAGGCGTCGTCCAGTGGGCGGTGGTAGCAGAGGGTGATCAATGCCTGGCCGGATAGTGTTGTCAGAAACTCAACCTGAAACAGCTTGCGGCCCAGGATTGGATCGGCCTTGCAGGCCTCCAGCAGGGGCATCATCAGAGTATTGATCTGGCGGCTGGCGATGGGCAGTTGGGTGATCAGGATCGGCTTGCGTTTGTCGCCCTGCTCAAACATTGCGTAGTGCGGCTCGCCATTCTCGTACCAAAGACGAAACTCGGCGCGCAGGCGAAAGTGTTCGCGCGCGGACTCGAATACCTCGGGGGCAGGAGCGTCAAAGGGGGCAAGCAACTGCTCAAGACGTTCGCGCTTGGCGGCCAGTTGGGTGTCGTACTGCTCGGGTTGGAATGCGGTACTCATTAGCTGAACAGCGCCAGTTTGATGACGAACAGGGCAGCCAGGATGTACAGGCTGGGGTTGAGTTCACGCCAGCGGCCCGCCAGCAGCTTGATCACCGTCCAGCTGATAAAGCCAAGCGCGATACCATTGGCGATCGAGAAGGTCAGCGGCATTGCCAAAGCGGTCACGACGACGGGAGCCGCTTCTGTCAGGTCGTCCCAGTTGATCTGTACCAGGCCGTGGGTCATCAGTACTGCAACGAACAACAGTGCGGGTGCCGTCGCATAGCCGGGTACGGCCGTGGCCAGTGGCGAGAAGAACATGCTGAGCAGAAAGAGCAAAGCGACCACGCAAGCGGTCAAGCCGGTACGGCCGCCGGCGCTGATGCCGGCGGTGGACTCGATATAGCTGGTGGTCGTGGAGGTGCCGAGGGCGGCGCCGGCCATGGTGGCGGTGCTGTCGGCCATCAGGGCCCGGCCCAGGCGCGGCATCTTGCCGTCGGCTTCGACCAGATTGGCCTTCTGCGCTACGCCGATCAGGGTGCCGGAAGTGTCGAACAGGTCGACGAACAGGAACGCAAATACGACGCTTAGCAGGCCGACTTCCAGTGCTCCCTTGATATCCAGCTCCAGAAAGGTGGGCTTGAGACTGGGGGGCGTCGACACCAGGCCGTCAAGGTGGCTCAGGCCAAGCAGGAAGCTGGCGGCGGTGACCAGCAGAATGCCGATCATCACGGCGCCGGTCACCTTGCGGTAGGACAGAGCCACGATGACGGCGAAGCCGGCTGCCGCCAGCAACGGCTCTGGCTGCCCAAGGTCGCCCATGGTGACCAGTGTGACCGGGTGATCAACCACCAGTCCTGCGCTCTTCAGTGCGATCAGTGCGAGGAATAGCCCGATACCTGCCGCGATGGCGGAGCGCAGTGGCAGCGGGATGCTGTCGATAATCCACTCGCGAATGTGGAACAGACTAAGCAGAAAGAACAGAAAGCCGGACAGGAATACGGCGCCCAGGGCAACTTGCCAGCTGTAGCCCATGGAACCGACCACGGTGTAGCTGAAGAACGCGTTCAGCCCCATGCCGGGCGCCAGTGCGATGGGGTAGTTGGCCCACAGGCCCATGACCAGTGAGCCGATTGCTGCTGCCAGGCAGGTGGCGACAAAGGCAGCGCCCGGATCGATCCCTGCGTCTGCCATCATCATCGGGTTGACGAAGATGATGTAGGCCATGGTCAGGAAGGTGGTAACGCCAGCGAGCACCTCTGTGCGTACGTTGCTGCCGTGTTCGTGCAGTTTGAACAGTTTTTCCAACATGGGTGTGGCGTTCCAGGCTGAGGGCGAAAAGCCGCCAAGTGTAGCGGATTCGCCGCTGCGGGTGAATTTTTGCCGACAATGTGTCAGTCTTGTCGGCCATTTTTCTAGCGGAGTGCCGCCACCATGAGCAATACAATCGATACCGACGAGAAGCGCGTCAGCTACGGCATTGGACGCCAGATGGGCGATCAGCTGCTGGCCAGCAATATTCCTGATCTGGATCTGGAACTGGTTGCCGCCGGCCTTAAGGACGCGTTTGGTCAGCAGGCGAGCCAGGTGCCGGAAGCTGACCTGCAGGCTGCCTTCCAGGTGCTGCAGGGGAAAATGCAGGCTGCGGCCGAGGCTGCTGCAAAAGAGGCGGCGCAGGCTGGTGTCGATTTCCTGGCTGAGAACGCCAAGCGCGATGGCGTTGTGACTCTGCCTTCTGGTTTGCAGTACGAAGTGGTTACCGCGGGTACCGGCGCTACCCCTGAAGCCAGTTCCACGGTACAGACTCATTACGAGGGCACGCTGATTTCCGGTGAGGTGTTCGACAGCTCCTACAAGCGTGGTCAGCCGGCAGAGTTTCCGGTTGGTGGCGTGATCGCAGGTTGGACCGAGGCGCTGCAATTGATGCAAGAAGGTGCCAAATGGCGTCTGTTTATCCCCTCGGAGCTGGCCTACGGCGCTCGCGGAGCGGGCAACAGCATTCCGCCGCACAGTGCACTGGTGTTCGATATCGAGCTGCTGAAAGTGCTCTGATGCCGAATGGCAGGACCGAAAAAGGCACGCATTGCGTGCCTTTTTTGTCTCAGGAAGCGTTGGCTCCCGGTCTGTTGTTGGCCAGCGTGCTGGCTGCGGGTGCGATTACGCCGCTGCTCCAGTTTCAGAAGCTACGCTTGACCGCAAAGCGTGCCAGTTGCTCCAGTGCGTCGCGGTATTCAGATGCGGGCAGAGTGCCCAGCAGAGCGATGGCGCGATCAGCATGTTGCTGGGCAAGGCGGGCCGTGTAATCCAGTGCGCCAGAGGCGGTTACGGCTTCGCGGATGGGGGTCATGTCATCGGTGCCGCCTTTCTGGATCGCCTGGCGAACCAGCGCTGCCTGCGCCTCAGTGCCGTGGCGCATGGTGTAGATCAGCGGTAGCGTGGGTTTGCCTTCGGCCAGGTCATCGCCAACGTTCTTGCCCATCTCGGCCGCGTCACCGCTGTAATCAAGCAGGTCGTCCATCAGCTGGAAGGCAATGCCGAGCGCGTCGCCAAACTCGCGCAGCGCCTCAATTTGATCGGCCTTGGCTCCGGCCAGCACGGCGGCGCTGTGGCTTGCCGCTTCAAATAGCATGGCCGTTTTGCTGCGGATGACTTCCATGTAGGTGGCTTCGTCGGTGTTGGCGTCGCGCACCTTGGACAGTTGCAGGACTTCACCTTCGGCGATGACGTTGGTCGCGTTCGCCAGAATTTGCATGACTTCCATATTGCCCAATGCAACCATCATCTCGAAGGCGCGGGAATAGAGAAAGTCGCCCACCAGCACGCTGGGCGCATTACCCCAGAGTGCGTTGGCGGTGGAGCGGCCACGGCGCAGGTCGGAGGTGTCGACCACGTCGTCGTGCAGCAGAGTCGCTGTGTGCAGGAATTCGATGATGGCTGCGAGTGTGTGTTGCTCGCTGCTGTCTGCACCGCAGGCGCGTGCGCTGAGCAGCACCACCAGTGGGCGCAGGCGTTTGCCGCCCGCGCTGATGATGTAATGGCCGATCTTCTCCACAAGCGGGACCCGGGAATGCAATTGATCCAGGATCAGCTGGTTGACCGCAGCGAAGTCTCCGGCGACCGGCTCATAGAAAGGCAGCGTGCTCATTGAATGCAGAATTCCAGAAAAGGTTCCGCGGCATGCTAGGTTGCGGGCTGCGGGCTGTCAAGAAAGGCCGGTTGTCGCAGTGTTTCAAGGCTTGCTTAATGGTAGGCGGTTGAGTAAAATCCGCGCCCTGAGATAAAAAGCATCCCTGTTTTGACAATGGCAAGGTCGAACTCGATAGGCGAGCTCACTTGCAGCCATGCCAGCCAATAACCATTAGATAAAGCGCTGGGTGAGCAGGATTACGGAGAAAGCAATATGTACGCAGTCATTGTTACCGGCGGCAAGCAATACAAGGTCGCTGAAGGCGAGTTCCTGAAAGTAGAGAAGCTGGACGTTGAGACTGGCGCCAGCATCGAGTTCGACAAGGTGTTGCTGGTAGGCAACGGTGACGACATCAAGATCGGTGCGCCGGTTGTTGAAGGTGCCAAAGTGACTGCAGAAGTCAGTGCGCACGGTCGTGGCGATAAAGTTCGCATCATCAAGTTCCGTCGTCGCAAGCACCACATGAAGCGTCAGGGCCACCGTCAGTGGTACACCGAAATCAAGATCACCGGCATCTCTGCCTAAGCTGATTCAGGAGAGTAAAGACTCATGGCACACAAAAAAGCAGGCGGTTCCACACGTAACGGTCGCGATTCAGAATCCAAACGACTTGGTGTGAAAATCTACGGCGGCCAAGCCATCATTCCGGGCAACATCATTGTCCGTCAGCGTGGCACCGAATTCCACGCCGGCAAGAACGTCGGTATGGGCAAGGATCACACTCTGTTCGCCAAGGCGGAAGGTGTGGTCAAGTTTGAAGTCAAAGGTAAATTCAATCGCCGTTACGTCAGTGTCGTAACTGCCTGATTGGCCTGAGATTGCAAAAAGCCCTGTCTTGCGACGGGGCTTTTTTGTTTGTAGCGTATTCTTTCCATTAGCCCGTCCCTTTCGGGAAGGGGAGCAGAATGAAATTTGTTGATGAGGTAGCCATCACGGTCAAGGCTGGCGATGGTGGTAACGGCTGCATGAGCTTCCGGCGTGAGAAGTTCATCCCCAAAGGCGGCCCTGACGGCGGTGATGGTGGTGATGGTGGCTCCATCTTTCTGGAGGCCGACGTCAATCTGAATACGTTGGTTGACTATCGCTACACGCGTCGCTTTAACGCCAAGCGCGGCGAAAATGGCCGTGGTAGTGATTGTACTGGCGCCAAGGGCGAAGACATGGTCCTGCCGGTGCCGGTGGGTACGACGGTGATCGATGCGGGCACCCAGGAGATCATTGGTGATCTGACTGAGCCGGGTCAGCGCTTGCTGGTTGCGCAGGGCGGTTTTCATGGTTTGGGCAACACGCGCTTCAAGTCCAGCGTGAACCGCGCGCCGCGCCAGACTACCCAGGGTTCGCTGGGGGATCTGCGTGATCTCAAGCTGGAGCTGAAGGTGTTGGCTGATGTCGGCTTGCTGGGGCTGCCCAATGCCGGCAAGAGTACCTTTATTCGTTCTGTTTCCGCGGCCAAGCCCAAGGTGGCTGATTATCCCTTCACGACCATGGTTCCCAATCTGGGTGTGGTGGATGTGGGTCAGCTGCGCAGCTTCGTGATTGCTGACATTCCGGGTGTTATCGCCGGCGCTGCCGATGGTGCGGGTCTGGGGACGCGCTTTCTCAAGCACTTGTCACGCACGCGTTTGCTGTTGCATCTGGTCGATATGGCGCCGCTGGATCAGTCTGATCCTGTTGAGGCGGTTGAAACCATCCTGCACGAGCTGGGCAAGTTCAGCCCCTCGCTGACCCTGCGTGAGCGCTGGCTGGTGCTGAACAAGTGCGACCAGCTGCTCGAAGACGAGCAGCAGGCGATTCTGGATGATGTTGTCGAGCGTCTGGAGTGGGAAGGTCCGGTATATGTCATCTCTGCATCTGAGCGCCAGGGTACCGCTGAGCTGGCCAAGGACGTAATGAATTGGCTGGATGAGCGTGAGCATCGACTGATCGAGGATGAAGAGTACGCCGAGGCGATGGCGGAGCTTGATCAGCGCATTGAAGATGAGGCTCGGGCGCATATCCAGGAGCTGGATGATCGGCGTGCTCTGCGCAAGCAGGGTATCGGTGCTGATGATCTGGATGATGACGACGATGAGGATGATGAAGACGGGCCTGAGATTATCTACGTCCGTTGAGTGAGCGCCGTGGCGGCCGCCGCAGTCGCCACGGGTGGGCTTTGACAATCTGTTGATGGAATCAGCATGCGTGAAAAGGTAACCGGGGCCCGTCGCTGGGTGGTGAAGATTGGCAGTGCGCTGCTCACTGGTGACGGTCGTGGCCTCGATCAGGCGGCCATGGCGGTATGGGTTGAGCAGTTGGCGGCCTTGCGTGCCTCCGGTGCTCAGGTGGTGCTGGTGTCCTCAGGGGCGGTCGCGGCTGGGATGAGTCGCCTGGGCTGGAGTGAGCGGCCTAAGACGACCCATGACTTGCAGGCGGCGGCTGCTATCGGTCAGATGGGGTTGGTGCAGGCTTGGGAGTCCAGCTTCCAGCGTCATGGGTTGTCGACTGCGCAGGTGTTGCTGACCCATGATGACCTGTCTGATCGCAAGCGCTACCTGAATGCCCGCAGCACGCTGCGCGCCCTGCTGGATCTGGGGGTTATCCCGGTTATCAACGAAAACGATACTGTCATCACTGACGAGATTCGTTTTGGTGATAACGATACCCTGGGTGCCCTGGTGACCAATCTGGTTGAGGCTGATCTGCTGGTCATCCTGACTGATCGCGATGGCTTGTTCACCGCCGATCCGCGCAGTAGCCCAAATGCCGAGCTGGTGTCCTCTGCCATGGCAGACGACCCTGAGCTGGACGCGATGGCTGGTGGCAGTGCGGGTGCGCTGGGGCGCGGGGGGATGGCTACCAAGCTCCGTGCTGCGCGGCTGGCGGCGCGTTCCGGCGCAGCCACGGTGATTGTGGGTGGTCGGCTGGAGCGAGTGATTGATCGGCTGCACGCGGGCGAGTCGCTGGGTACGCTATTGCTGTCCGAAAAGGGCATGCTGGTGGCGCGCAAGCAGTGGCTGGCGGGGCATCTGCAGACCCGTGGTCGCCTATTGCTGGATGCGGGCGCTGTCAGGGCGCTGCGGTCGGGCAAGAGCAGTTTGCTGCCCGTAGGTGTTGTGGGGGTTGAGGGTGGTTTTCGGCGCGGCGAGATGGTTGTCTGTGTCGGGCCGGACGGGCGCGAGGTTGCCCGAGGCCTGGCCAATTACGCTGCGCAGGATGCGGCGCGTATTGCTGGCAAGTCGACCGATGAGATTGCCGGTATTCTGGGTTATATCGACGACCCGGAGATGGTGCACAAGGACAATCTGGTCCTGGTGTAAGTGGTTTGGTCGGGCGTGCTGCGGCAAGCCCGGCCTGGTTGTTCTGACTGGCCCGGTTTGCGGGCACAAAAAACCGGCCTAGGCCGGTTTTTTTGTTCAGCAAGAACTGCGAATCAGGCGGCTTCAGCC
>NZ_NTMR01000050.1 GCF_002307495.1 Pseudomonas abyssi
GGAGCGCAACCGTCTGGACGTCAGCGCTGAATCCGCTCAAGCCTCTATCCGCATTCACTTGAAGCACCTGGAGGGTCAAGTCGCCTTGATCAGCACGGCCATCAATGACCACATAGACAACGACCCGGACCTGCGAGAGCAAAAGCGGCTAATGAAGACCATTGATGGTGTCAGTGATGGCACTGCCGCCACACTGCTGGCGGAGCTGGGCAGCCCTCTGCGATTCGACAGCGCAAGGCAGCTGGCAGCGTTCTGTGGTCTGAATCCGCGTTTGCAGGAATCTGGGATATACCGAGGCAAGTCGACCATCTCGCGCACCGGGTCAGGCCGATTGCGCGCAGCGCTATACATGCCAGCGCTGTCGGCGATGACCTACAACCCGGTCATCAAAGCGATGAAAGTGAGGCTGGC
>NZ_NTMR01000051.1 GCF_002307495.1 Pseudomonas abyssi
GGATAGTGTTTTACTCGACTTCGGCACTACTCCCGACCAAGGCCCTCGGCAGAGGTGCTTGCGAAGGAGCGCGACATGTCGCGCCCGCTTCTTGATACCAGCACAGAGGCCGCGCGGCCAAGGCATGCTCTGGCCCTATGGGAGCTTCCACAGCCCACGTATCGCGGCAACGCCCTGTGCACCCGCGTTATGCGCAGACGCCAAGTCGGCGCCAGTAAGCCCACCCAGCAGATAAACCGGCAGGCGACAGTTGTTGAGCATGGCGTGGGCCTGCTCCCAGCCCAATGGATTGGCTTCCGGATGTGACGCTGTAGGCAGCAAGGGCGACAGCACAGCAAAATCTACTCCAAGCCTCTCCGCCATCTGCAGCTCCTCGGCGTCATGGCAGGATGCACTGAGCCAGCGCTCAGCGGGTAGAGGGCGTGCTGGTTCCGGCTGGCTGCACAGTGCACGTAGCTGCCGTGATGTCAGGTGCCACCCGGCACTGGGCTCTGGAGTTGGCTGATCGCCCTTGAGCATAAAGGTGGCCCGTGCGCCGTAGCGCTGTAGCACGTCCTTGCAAAGAGCTCGATAGCCTTGGGTATCAAGCTGGGTTTGGCGCAGTTGAATCAGGCGAATGCCAGCGTCGATTGCGTGCTCAATGCCCTGTAGCAACTCTACCGCTGTGCAATCGGGCGTAATCAGATAGCGCTGGGGGAGTCGGGCTGCTGCCACGATAGGCTGGTTGGCCGCCGGAAAGTCATAGCTTGGCAGTTGCTGTTCGGTTACCCATTGGACCGGTTGGCCTTCTGCGCCGTGCGCCGTGCCCGTGAACTCGGATACTTCCCAGACATCCAGTCTGATGTGCTTGTCCGGGTAATTGTGCTGCAGGTCAATCAGTGGTCGAGCTTGCTGCACGGTTATACCCAGCTCCTCACTCAGCTCACGTTGCAGCGCCTCCAGGCGGCTCTCGCCCGGCTCGAGCTTGCCCCCCGGAAACTCCCATAGCCCGCCCTGGTGGGCGTCGTTGGGTCTTTTGGCAATCAGAATACGACGTTCGGCGTCGCGAATCACCGCAGCCATGACATGAATGCGGCGCACCGTCATTGCTCCGGCAGGTCGTCAGAGAACAGGTCCTGCTCTTCATTCTCGCCGCCGGGGATGACATGTTCTTCGGCGGCCCAGGCGCCTAGATCGATCAGCCGGCAGCGCTCGCTGCAGAAGGGGCGTTGTGGAAATTGATCAGTCCAGGACACCGGGGCCTGACAGGTGGGGCAGTTGACGGTCAGCGTCATTGGGGGCGCTCCAGCAGTTCCAGATAGCGTTTGTGCAGTGCGTCTACCTGCGCGTGCAAGGCGGCCAGGTCACCGTCGTTGGTCAGCACGTCATGAGCGTGACGCATGCGCTCTTCACGCTGGGCTTGCGCCTGCATGATCGCGCGCACTTGGGCCTCGGGAACGGCGTCACGCTCGACGGTGCGGGCTAGCTGCATCGCCTCTGGAACGTCGACGACGATGACGCGAGAGGTCAGGTTATTCTGTCCGGACTCTACTAGCAGGGGAGAAACCAGCAGGGCGTAAGGGGAGTTTGCCGACTGCAGGTCGGAGATGATCTCGTCGCGGATCAGTGGGTGCAGCAGCTCCTCCAGCCATTGCCGCTCCTGCGGGGCTGCGAAGACCTTTTCGCGCAGGGCGCTGCGATTCAGGCTACCGTCCTTCAGCAGGATGGCTTCGCCAAAGCGATCAACGATATGGGTGAGTGCTGGGCGGCCGGGCTCGACAACAACGCGGGACTTCTGGTCGGCATCCACAACATGAATGCCGTGAGCGGCAGCAAAGCGGTTGGCGGCAGCAGTTTTCCCGCTGCCGATCCCGCCGGTCAGGCCTATGATCATCCGGGGTTCCTTCAGTCAGGCAGCCAGCGATCTGGTCGCCCGGGGAGGGCAGCTCAGAAGCCGGCGAAACGCAAATAGTGGTCGGTGATTGTCTCACCCCAGATCAGTGCGATCCAGCCGGCGATGGCCAGGTAGGGCCCGAATGGCAGTGGGGTGCTGTTGCTAGCACCACGTGCCTTGAGAATTATGATGCCCAAAATCGCACCGACCAATGACGACAGCAGGATGGTCAGTGGCAATACCTGCCAGCCACCCCAGGCGCCCAGCATGGCCAACAGCTTGAAGTCGCCGTAACCCATGCCTTCCTTGCCGGTAACCAGCTTGAACAGCCAGTAAACCGACCACAGGCTCAGGTAGCCTGCTACGGCGCCCCATAGCGCGGTGTTGAGGTCGGTGTACACACCAAAGTTGTTGAGGATCAGGCCTAGCCACAGCAATGGCAGGACGATGATGTCCGGTAGCAGTTGGGTATCGGCGTCAATCATGCTCAGGCAGATCAACGCCCAAGTGAGCACCAGCATGCCCGCGGTTGCCAGGCCAAAGCCCATTTGCCAGGCAACCAGCATGGACAGGCCGGCAGTGAGCAGCTCGATTGCCGGGTAGCGCAGGCTGATCGGCTCCTTGCAGTTGCCGCAACGGCCACGGAGCAAGAGGTAGCTGATGACCGGTATGTTCTGCCAGGGTTTTATCTCGGTCTTGCACTTGGGGCAATGCGAGTGCGGCAGAATCAGGTTGTATGTGGCAGGTGGCTCATGCTCGCGGTCTGGCTCAAGAATCTCCCGCGCCTGCTGCTGCCACTCAATCTCGAGCATGCGCGGTACGCGCAGAATGACTACGTTGAGAAAACTGCCAATGATCAGGCCCAGGAGGCCGGCGAGCAAAATAAAGGCCAGCGGGGTGCTGGCCAGATAAGAGCTGAATTGCATGTGTTTAGACGACGTTACCGAGCTGGAAGATTGGAAGGTACATGGCGATGATGAGGCCACCTACCAAGACGCCCAGCACACACATGATCATCGGCTCAAGTAGTGTCGTCAGGTTGTCAACTTTGTTGTCAACTTCCGCCTCGTAGTAGTCCGCTACTTTTTCCAGCATTCCGTCCAGGTTACCTGACTCCTCGCCGATGCCGGCCATTTGCACAGCGAGCGAAGGGAACACATTGGTGGTGCGCATTGAGAAGTGAAGTTGAGAGCCGGCAGAGACGTTCTCTTTGATTTTCATCACCGCGTTGTAAAACACGACATTACCTGATGCTCCGGCCACAGAATCAAGGGCATCTACAAGAGGTACGCCGGCCGCAAAGGTTGTCGACAGCGTACGCGCATAACGCGCTACGGCAGCCTGATAAATGATTTCGCCTACAATGGGAGCTTTGAGTAAGGTCCTGTCCTGGAAGTCTCTAAAGGCTTTGGATCGACGGTGCGCTTGCCCATAGGCATAACCCGCGATGATTATCATAACCAGCAGGATGAACCACCAAGATTGCAGCCATTCGGATAACGCGATGACGAAGGTGGTGAACGCGGGTAGCTCGGCGCCAAAGTTAGAGAAGACCTCTTGGAAGCTTGGAACTACTTTCAGCAGCAGAATGGCGGTCACGATAATCGCTACCACAATAACTGCAATCGGGTAGGTCATCGCCTTCTTGATTTTGGCTTTGAGGGCCTCGGTTTTCTCTTTGTAAGTCGCGATGCGGTCAAGTAGCGACTCGAGACGACCGGACTGCTCCCCCGACTCGACAAGGTTGCAAAAGAGGTCGTCAAAGTGCTGAGGATGCTGGCGCAGGGAATCTGCCAGCGTGTTACCAGCAGCCACATTGGTTTTTATCTCGTTGACGAGCTTCGCGAGGTTGGGGTTTTCAGCCCCTTCAGCGATGATTTCAAACGCCTGAATGATGGGCACGCCAGACTCCATCATTGTTGCCAGTTGCCGTGTAAAAAAGGCAATGTCTAGCGGCTTGATCGGTTTCGCCCGCTTGCTGAACAGGGTGGACTTGCGGTTGATCTTGGTGACCAGAATCCCCTGTTTTCGCAGCTGGTGCTTGATTAGGGCTGCATTAGCGCCCTGAATCTCACCAGTGATTTTGGTGCCTTTACGATCTTTTCCCTCCCATTTGAAAGGGAAAAGCTTTTCTTCCTTGGCCTTTTTGGCGGCGGCAGGGGTCTTTTTAAGTGCTGCTTGTTGCGCCATGACTTAGTCCTTGGTCACTCGGTTTACTTCCGCCAGACTGGTCACGCCCTCTTCGACCTTCATCAGGGCTGACTGACGTAAGTTTCTGAAGCCCTCGCTCTGGGCGACGTCTGAGATCTGAATCGAGTTGCCGTCTTCCATGATGATGCGTTGCATGGCCGGGGTGATCCTGACGACCTCATAGATACCAACACGTCCTTTATAACCGTCTTTGCAATTTTCGCAACCCACAGGGCCATAAATTGTCAGCCCAGCATCAATTTTTTCGGTGGAGAACCCTTCTTCGATCAGTGTTTCTCTTGGAACCTCCATCGGCTTCTTGCAGCTTTTACATAGGCGTCTGGCAAGGCGTTGCGCGATGATGAGATTTACCGATGTGGCGATGTTGAAAGATGGGACACCCATGTTGCGCATCCGCGTCAGTGTTTCAGCGGCGCTGTTGGTGTGCAGCGTCGACATCACCATGTGGCCCGTTTGTGCGGCCTTGATGGCAATTTCAGCGGTTTCAAGGTCGCGGATCTCACCCACCATGATGATGTCTGGGTCCTGGCGGAGGAACGCGCGCAGGGCTTTTGCAAAATCCATCCCCTGCTTGGGGTTGACGTTGACCTGGTTGATGCCCTCTAGGTTGATCTCAACCGGGTCTTCGGCAGTTGATATGTTCCGCTCACTGGTGTTCAGGATATTCAGGCCCGTATAAAGGGAAACTGTCTTGCCTGAGCCGGTGGGCCCTGTGACCAAGATCATGCCTTGCGGGCGTGAAAGCGCCGCCAGATACATCTGCTTCTGGTCATCTTCGTAGCCCAGGGCATCAATACCCATTTTTGCGCTTTCAGAGTCGAGGATACGGAGTACTACTTTCTCGCCCCACAATGTAGGTAGGGTATTAACCCGGAAGTCGATGGCCTTGTTTTTGGATATCTTCAGCTTGATGCGGCCGTCCTGCGGTTTCCGACGCTCGGCGAGGTCCATCGAAGACATAACCTTCAGGCGAGCAGCAATGCGAACACCGAGCTGCTGCGGGGGTTTTGCCACCTCGTGGAGGACGCCGTCGGTGCGAAAACGTACGCGATACACCTTTTCGTAAGGTTCAAAGTGTAAATCAGAAGACCCCATACGCACGGCGTCTAGCAGCATTTTGTTCACGAATCGAACGATTGGGGCGTCATCTGCATCGGAGCCGCCCTCCTGCTTTTCGTCATCTTTTACGGCCTGGACGTCAAGTTCATCCAGGTCGTTATCCGTGATGTCTCCCAAGCCGCCGGTTGGGTTGTCCAAGTATTTTTCTATCGCATTATGCAGTTTGTCGTCTTCCACGATTACTGCATCGGTCATCAAGCCTGTGTTGAACTGAATGTCGCTAAGCGCTTGTTGATTGGTTGGGTCCGATAGGGCCAGGTAAAGTCTGGAGCCTCTCTTGAATAGAGGCATAACGTTGTGTTGGCGTATCAGCTTTTCACTGACCAGCTCGCTGGGCTGCGCCTCTTTTTCCAGTGCTGCCAGATCAAAGTAGGGGTAGCCGAACTCGTCTGCGCACACCATGGCTAGCGACTTTGCGTCGGCAAGCTTTCGTTGGACGAGGTGGGTAATGAACGGGATCTTATCTTGCGCTGCCTGTTGAGATGCTTTGCTCGCGGCTTCCGAGCTTAGGATCCCTTCTTGCACGATACGGCGTGCGAGCCCTGATAAAACGGGAGTTTCCATGAGGCCTTAGGTTCCAATCAATCGTTACGCTTTACTCTTCACTATAGTACACGTGCCTTACTAATTGCACTGTTGTGCGGGTTAAGGCGTACGGGGTCTTTGATGTGTGACAAAAAAAGTCACTTTCGGCCTATTTGTGTGAGCTTTCGCGTCGTGGCTACTGCTCAATTTGGTTGGAAAAGCTTTAGCGATAGGGCTTTGCAGCGGATGGCACAGCATTTGCTTTTACGTCAGGTAGCCAACCGGCTATCTCACAAAAGGAGTTTACTATGAAGGCTCAAAAGGGTTTTACCTTGATCGAGCTGATGATCGTAGTCGCGATCATCGGTATCCTGGCTGCCATCGCACTGCCGGCCTACCAGGACTACACCGCTCGCGCCCAAGCTACTGAAGGCTTGAAGGCAACCGCTGGTCTGCAGGCTGATATCGCTGTGGATTCTGCAGAGGCCGCTGCGGCTGCTGCTAGCGCCACCACCATCGCTTCGGCGCTGCTGCTTGATGGTCAATATTTTGATCCGGGTGATGTAACCGTGAGCAACGCTGGTGTCATTACTGTTGCTTTCACTGACGGCGCTTTGGCTGGTACCAGCATGACTATGACTCCTGGCGTTACTGCTAGCGGTCAGATCTCCGGCTGGACTTGTGCCGGTACTATCGATGCCGCCCACATTCCGTCTGGTTGCCGCTAACGGATAGGTGGAAAGAGTTTTAGCAGTAGTTACACGCGCTGCTTGTTGACTCTTATCGATGAAAACCCCCGGCTTGTCCGGGGGTTTTTTATGGGCGCCGTCTGAGTCTGGACGCTATCCTGATTGACGGTAAGCGTACAGGGAATACAC
>NZ_NTMR01000052.1 GCF_002307495.1 Pseudomonas abyssi
AATTGATCAGTGCTTCCCTAGATCTGCCAACCCTACGGGGCGGACAAACATACAACCACAATGTACCGGCGCTACTTCTCCCAGCCCCGGGTGTGCAGGATGTTATCCAGGGTGCGGCTGACGGCCGTGCAGTTGCGCACCATCTCAACCTTCTCCCAGGCTGAACGCTCGCCCTCGTGAATCAGGCGGTGCATGGCTTCGCGCGTGGGCGGCGCCAGCAGCCGCAGCGGATGATCCCAGCGGTTGCGCAGGAAGATGTTGATGTCGGCGGTGTACTCCTGCGCGAGTACGCCATAGGTAAGGTGCTGCATCAGGTTGATGACCGGGCTCTTGATACGCACGTTGTCACGCGTAAAGCGCATGGCCTCGGCAGCCCCCAGTTTCAGAAAACGCGCCTGAAAATGCGCCAGGTTGCGCAGTCGACTGCGCGGCGCATCCGGATCCGGGGTGATCGCCAGCGCCGCCGGGTTGGTCATACTGGAAATAAAGTGATTTACGCCATACAAGCGCGCCAGGCGCTTGGCGGGCAGGTCATCGGCAAAGGAGCCGTCGATCCACTTCATGCCCGGCAGATACGGCACTGTCTCACCTGAGGCGTTGCGGCACATCAGGGTCACCGGCGGATAAATGCCATAGATGGCGCACGAGGCCATCACCGCCGAGCGGATCAGCACGTTAGGCGAGGTAATGGCGTTTAGCAGACGCGGCGCCTGCTGAGTCGACAGGCCGGTGACCGTAATGTTGAGCTTGCGACCGGTCAGCTCGAAGGCCTCCTGAAAGGTCATGTCAGGAATGATCTTCGCCAGGTAATCGCGCAGGTTGTCCACGTCCATCGCGCGACTGCCGCCAAACAACGTCAGCGAGGGGCGAATGGCGCTCGTCTCTTCTACTTCGTGATGCAGGTTATCCAGGCTCAGTCGCTCGCGCAGCTCCTCATCGGGGTAGGTGCAGGCGGTTGCCGCCAGAATGGACCCGGCGCTGCTGCCGGAAATGATCTCCGGCAGCAGGCCCTGATCAAACAACGCCTTGAGCACGCCGGTGTGAAAAAAGCCCAGCACCGCGCCGCCACTCAGCATCAGCGCCGTACGACCATTGCAGTGGCTGGCGCGCAGGAAGAAGTCTTGCTTCTCGGCCAGCGGGATAATCTCGTCGTCGACCTCGTTCAGGTCGTTCAAGGCACCACACAGCTCGTCAATGTAGCGGGTGATCAAGTTCTTGGTGCCCAAACGCGCCTTGTTATAGAGCGACGGCTTGCCGATACCACCTAGGTTGCCGTGCACCCCCTCATTAAGCACAAACAGCAGCTGGTGCCAGTCCTTGCGAAAGCGCAGGTCCCGCAATATGTCCAGGCGCTGGCGTATCGAGCGGTAGTCGTAGCTTTCGCAGGCGTCATCCTGCTTCCACTCGTCCAGCCCTTGCTCGTGATCCCAGGCCGCAGCCAATTCGCTCCACTGCGCGTAATCCTCAGCCTTCTCCATGGATTGCAGCAGCGCCTTGCTCTTGCCTCGCTGAAATAAACTAACCGCCATACGATACTCCCCCGGCACCCTGAGTGCCGCCACAGTGCGATTGATCAGGTTCAGGCTGCGCCGGCCGGCTTGGCACTGGCGGCGGCAGATCCGTCGCCGGAGCGACTGGACGCCTTGCGTCGGCGCCCGGCTTGCCGGGCTGTCTCAGGCTGTGCAGCCGGCGATTCGGCGGCCGACGTCCCGGCGGCCGGCGCGTCTGCGCCCGGCTTACGCGTTTCCAGCAACACCGGCTCTGCGGCTGCGGCCTTTTCCAGCTCTGCCAGCAAGGCGCGGTACTCATCGGTAGACGCTGCCATGCAGGCGATGTACTGATCCATATCAGGCATCATCTTGCGGTCGGCCAGCACACCGAGATTCAGGTCGTCATAGATACCGGTCAGGCAGTGACTGACACCCATGCCATCGCATACGGGCGCAATGGGAAACACATTGACGATCTTGGCGCCGGCAAAATAGCGGGGCTGCAGACCGGGAATGCCGGGCACGTTGGTGATCAGCGTGTTGATCAGCGGCATGACGCCCGCCAGACGCGCTTTGTTCTGAACCCAGGCGCCGAGCGCGCGCATGTAGGGCGGAATCATGTCGCCCACCGCATTATTCAGGTCACAGAGCACGTCTTTGGCCAAAGGCACGCCACGTGCTGTGCGCCGGCGGACAGCAGCCAAGCGATCTGTCGCATCGGCCATATCGGTGCCGATACCGATAAACATTGCCGATATCAGGTTGCCGCAATCCTTCATTGCTTCGGTTGGCCGCACCGACACCGGACACATAGACACCAGCGACTCATTGGCCGGCAGTTGGTTGTGGTGCATCAGGTAGCGCCGCATGCCGCCGCCAATAATGGCGATAACTACATCATTCAGCGTGGCACCCGGGCACAGCTGTCGCATGCGCTTGAGCTCGGGGATATTCCAGGTCAGAGCACCGTAGGCGCGATGGGGCGACACTTGCGCGTTGAACAGGGTGCGCGGCACCCTGCGCTGCTCGGGCTGGGCCTCGTCGCGCAAACGACGCACCAGGTCGAGGCTCTTGCGCCCGACCACCCAGCCGGCCCGCAAACTGCGGAACGTCTGCCCCATCATGCGCGGCGTAGTGCGCGCCCACATCTCCAGGCGGGTTGGCGCGCGCTCAGCGACCTCTACCCGATCACGCCGACCGTATTCGTGCTCGGCGGTCTCCTCCATCATGGCGGTGGTCAGCTCCAGGCTGGCCTTGCCGTCCACATAGGCATGGTGAAAGCGAATCAGCACCGCGAAGCTGTTCGGCGGGATGCCGGGCACATTATTGACGCCCTCAATGATGTAGATCTCCCAGGGCGCACGCTCCATATCGACGCTGCGCGACATGGTGCGAGCAGTAAAGATGCACAACTGACGCCAGTCACCCGGCTGCGGCAACCCCACGTGCCGAACGTGGTACTCCAGATCAAAGTTTTCGTCATCCAGCCAGTACGGATCATCCAGCTGGAAAGGAGCCTGCTCGAGACGGCGACGAAAGTAAGACGTCGTGTTCAGGCGATCGGATATGTACTGCAGGATTTCCTTGTGCCGCACCAGCCCACCTGGCGCACTACTCTGATCACACAACCAGAGACTGCCGATCATCATCGGCTGGTTTGGCGCCTCAAAGTAGAAGAAATGGGAATCCATTGGGGTCAGTTGTTTCATGGTCGACGTCCTCAATACCAGTTGGGTGTACGCGCGACGGTTCAGGCGACCGCAACGCACAACGGAATCGAGCACCAGACGAAACTGCGCATCCGATGCAGGCAGGGAAAGAGACTCTTATTGTAGAAAAAAAGAGAACAGCCCTGAGTTGATCCAAAACAAGATAATGCAATTCTGTGACCATTGAGTCACAGCCATAAAAACAGATCAACACACAATATTCACGAGGGTCTGAAAGCACCTTTCCAGACAGCTGCAAGCCATCGAAATATGAGTCAAAAAACAAAAAAGATTCAGCTTCCGAGCAGCAACCGCACCAGAAAAAGCCCCGCGGCGCCCCAGAAAAGACCATCACCACTCTTCTCTTGCAGGCTCATGCACGAAGGTCAGACCAACCGTCTCGGCCATCATCCTGACACCCAACAACTATCCGCACCTGAACACAAACTCACCCGGCGCCGGGTAGAATACTGCAGCCACCCGCCTACCCCGGAGCCACCATGTGCGAACTGCTTGGCATGAGCGCCAACGTCCCAACCGACATCTGCTTCAGCTTCGCCGGCCTGATGCGCCGTGGCGGCGGCAGCGGCCCGCACCGCGATGGCTGGGGAGTCGCATTTTACGAAGGCCGAGGGCTGCGCTGCTTCCATGACCCCAACCCTTGCCACAGCTCAGCGATTGCCAAGCTGATCGAGCAGTACCCGATCAAGTCGGAAAACGTCATCTGCCATATCCGCCAGGCCAATGTCGGCGGCGTCAGCCTGGCCAACACCCACCCGTTCACCCGCGAACTCTGGGGCCAGTACTGGGCCTTCGCCCACAATGGTCAACTGGCCGGTTTCAACCCTGATCAAGGCCCCTACACCCCGGTCGGCGACACTGACAGCGAATCGATCTTCTGCCACCTGCTGAACAACCTGGCCCGCCGCTACAGTAAGCCCCCAAGCCTTGCCGAGATTGCTGACACCCTCAGCCAATGCTGCGCCCCGCTGCGCGCGTTGGGGGTATGCAACCTGATGCTCAGCAACGGCGACTGGCTGTTCACCCTGTGCACCAGCAAACTCCACTGGATCACCCGCCGCGCGCCCTTCGGCCCCGCCGCGCTCAGTGACATTGACCTGGAAATCGACTTTCAGCAGCACACCACCCGCAACGACGTGGTGACGGTGATCGCAACCGAACCGCTGACCAGCAATGAGCAATGGCAGGCGTATGAGACTGGGGAGTGGCGGTTGTGGGAGAAGGGGGAAACAAAGATGAAAGGCCATTGCCACTAAGATCTTGAGCGTAGCTAGCCAAGCATGCAGGAAGTACCGTCAATCGTAAGCGTCCGGTGAACACACCTTTTGAACTCCAGCTTTAAGGGCGATGGTGTCCGTCTATTTTTTCGCGGACGCGATTGCCCTTATCGCCAGGATTTACATGCGCCAACGAAGCTCTTATCCAAAACCGTTCAAAGCCCAAGTCGTGCAGGAGTGCCTGCAACCTGGAGCCACCGTTTCCAGCGTCGCCATCCGGCACGGCATCAACG
>NZ_NTMR01000053.1 GCF_002307495.1 Pseudomonas abyssi
GAGAGCACCATGCAAGCAACTCAACCCAACAGCGGTACCGAGCAGGCTACCACTGACGGCAACATCAAGCGATACAAGGTAAGCCAGACATTCGGCTACTACGAAGTGTGGCTGGAGGTAGACCACCGCATTCTAACGCCGGCGCGAGCCAAAGAGATCAATGAATTCTGGGGCGGATCCGAAGACCGTATCCGTGACGAGAACGGCGATGAAGTGAGGGCGGTGATCCGGTTGGCTGGAATCCACGCCTGTGAAGTCATCCTTGTGGATAGCCTGGGTGGCACCAGGTACGACACATGCGCCGACACTGTGCGTGCCTGGTCTATGAAATTTCATGCCCGAGATGGTTGGGGAGGGGAAATTCATACTCCTTTTGGCTGGTGCGGGATCCGCATTGTGGCGGGCTTTGATTGTCCGGGCTTTGATGAGTTTGAAGTGCGGGAGGTGGCCCGTGCATAAACCTAATAGCAGCGATCTGGACCTGTACGAACACCTCCCCGAATGGGCCACCGGCCATGCTAAAGGCGAGTACGTTCTCGGAGCGCACCTGCCAACCCGCGACGGTAGACGTTGTGGCAATGCCCACATCACCGCAACTGAGAAAGCCAGATGGGATGAAGCCAAAACGGTCTACGCATGCCTGACTGATGCTGGTCGAGTGATGCGGCTCACTAAAAGCGAACTGGAAGATTTTTTTTATCCCCCGGAGTGGATATCCGATATCAACGAGGTCAACCGGAAGTTCAGCCCACACGTGAATCTGTCATCCATCGAAAAAGCCAAGCAGCGACTGCAGGGCTTTCTCCATTCACGCAGCGGGCACGACCTCTTCTCCCTGGCAAGCGAAATGGCATTGACCAAAGAAGAGTGGGAGCTGATCAGAACCGACTGTCTCTGGATGCCAGCCAGCATGATCCAGGAGCTGGATGAGCTGTTTGCCAGCTTGGCAGACCCGGAGGTGACGCCATGAACCATCACGTCGAAAAGGCCAAAGCTGTGATGGAGGCAGCGCAGCGGAACCTGTCGAAGCTGACCGAGGCTGCGTATCCACGCGGAACCGTAGTGGTCTGCCGCCTGGCTGGTTACACCGTAGAACTGGTGGTGCGCGGGCTGCGCGGCTCTGACTGGGCCAGCCCTGGCCAACTGGTCGGTACCAACACCAAGACCGGCAAGCACCGCACCTTTGCCGATGCCGACGTGGTGCGTGTGGTGTACAGGCCGCCAGTGACCAGCATCGCCGAGGTCATGGCATCGGTTGAACCGGAAGTGCTCGACCAGGTGGCTTGGATGGACCAGCACGGCCGCCTGCACACCGACACCAACAACGGGCTGGAAGAGGTTCACCAGGAGCTGGCCAGCGTCACCGCCGAGCGTGACCAGGCGCTGCAGCTGCTGTACGAATCCCGCCACTGTCGCCGCGCTGCGCCCTACGACTTCAACGACTTGCTGCAGCGTGTCGACCAGGTTCTGGGCGACTATCAGCCGGAGGTGGCCCATGGCTAAGTATCAAGCCAGAACATGGACTGACGGCGAGGTCGACCAGGTGCGCCGCCGCTACCCCAACGAGCGGGCAAAGGACATCGCTGCTGACCTTGGCCGCCCGCTGCAGCACGTTTACAGCCTGGCCAGCCGCCTTGGGCTGTCCAAGTCTGAGGCGTTCAAGGCAAGCGACCTGTCCGGCCGGCTGAATGGCACACAGGGCGAAGCCGGTCGATTCGCCCCGGGGCGAAAGCCATGGAACCACGGCAAAAAGGGTATGACCGTCGGCGGCCGCGCCAAAGAAACGCAGTTCAAGCCCGGACACAAGCCACACACCTGGCAACCGGTCGGCGCCGAGCGCGTCACCCAGGACGGCTACCTGGAACGCAAGGTGACCGACACCGGCTGCACCCGGCGCGATTACCAGGCCGTACACCGTCTGGTCTGGATCGAGCACCACGGGGAGATACCCGCCGGCCACGTCGTCGTATTCAAAGACGCCCTGCCCAAGCACGAAAACATCACCATCGATCGGCTGGAGCTGATAACCCGCGCCGAGCTGGCCAGCCGCAACACCATTCACCGCTACCCGCCCGACGTTAAACAGGTCATCCGCCTGCAACGCAAGCTGGAGCGCAAAGTTAAGGATCTGGCAGATGAAGAATAAGATGCAAGACCTCAGAAACCACCTGTTCGCCCAGCTGGAGAGCCTGTCCGACCCCGAGAGCAAAGTAGATCTGGAGCGCGTGAAAGCCATGACCGAGATCAGCAAGGTGCTGGTGGACTCCGCCAAGGTAGAAGTCCAGTTCATAAACGCCGCCGGCGGAAAACACAGCACCGGCTTTATTGAATCCAAGCCAGAGCTGCCGGCGCCGGGAAGCGGAAAAGGCATTGGCCGTGAGCACTGAGCAAGTAAACCGCCAGCTGCTCGAAACCGAGGCACGCGACTGGCTGCGCCGAGGCTACACCAACAGCCAGCGCGTGGCCGAGCTGCAGGAGCTGATCGCCAGCAAGCGCGGCAACGCCGCTGCAAAGCGCCTGCTGGAAGAAATGCGCCGGCAGTGGACGCACCGGGCCGAGTGGATGCAATAAGAATACAGCGGTGCAGTTTCTCGGCCCCTGCGGGGGCCGTTTTTTTTGCCAGGCAGTTATTCTGGCGACGATTCATAAGAGCGTGGGGACGCTATGGCAGACGGTGTAGAGGTGCGCGGTAACCGCGTGCGCGTGTATTTCAGATATCAGGGTGAGTTGTGCCGCGAGTCGGTCAGCGGCGATGCCACACCCGCCAATATTGCCAACGCCCAACGGCTGGCCGGCACCATCAATTACGAAATTCAACAGGGCACCTTCGACTATGCCCGGCACTTCCCCAATTCACCCAAGGTGAAAACCAGCACGCTGGGTTACTACCTGGACCTGCTGCTCGACATCAAGCGCAATGAAATGTCCGCATCGGGCTACAGGGGGCACGCCAGCAAGGTCAGAAACCACATCCGGCCCAAGTGGGGCGACCGGCAGGCCGAGAGCATTGAGCACATCGAGGTAACCGCCTGGGTGCAGCAGGAGCTAATGCCAAAGCTGCACAACAAGACCATCCGCGACATCGTTAACATCATGCACCAGACCTACACGCTCTACCGCTCGCGCAACAGGTCAGCACACGACCCCACCACCGGCATCACCATCAAGCTGCCAGATACCGAAGAGGTGGACCCGTTCAACCGCGAAGAGATCGAGAAGATCCTCACCCCAGACCCTGACCTACAGCAGGAGATCAACCTCGCCCAGTTCATGCTGTGGAGCGGCCCCCGCGTGTCTGAGGCCATTTCATTGGCGTGGGAAGACGTGATCGATCTGGAGGCCGGCATCGTCCGGTTCCGTCGCGCCCAGGTGCGTGGGCACTACAAGGTAACCAAAACCCGGCGCTCAAACCGCGAGCTCAAGCTGCTCAAACCAGCGCACGACGCCCTACTCGCCCAGTTCAAACTGACAGGCCACCTGCCGCCCGTTGAGGTGGCCGTCACCGAACGGGACAACCGCACCGTGCGCAAAAGCCGGCTGCGGTTTGTGTTCCACAAAACAACCACGCAAGCGGCCTGGACCAGCTCAGACGTGCTACTGAAAAATTGGTGGGTAGGTCATCTGGAGAAACACGGCGTGCGGTACCGCAGCCCAAAAAACTGCCGGCACACCTTCGCCAGCCAGGTACTGAGCACCGGTGTTGCGCCGGTGGAATGGATCGCCGAGTACATGGGCCACACTACCACCGCGATGATCCACCGCCACTACGGCACCTGGATACCCCGGCGTGCGCACGATCAGCTCGACATAATCGCCGCAGCCCTGCAGCTGTAAAACACAAACACGAAAGCCGCCCATAGAGGCGGCTTTTTCGTGCCCGTCATTCCCAAAGTGTTCCCAAAACGATCCCCTTTAGAGGGGTACTTCTTGCGTTCACCAATGAAAACAACAGCTTATATGGTGCGGACGGAGAGACTC
>NZ_NTMR01000054.1 GCF_002307495.1 Pseudomonas abyssi
GTCAGCGGTTCGATCCCGCTTGGCTCCACCAGGTCGACGCAGTACAACGCCATGAATGGAACTCAGAGTTCATATATGAACAATCAATGTGTTGATTGTTGATATCTGGTCTCTGAACCAGACGCTCTTTAAAAATTTGGATATGTGATAGAAGTACAGACACATGGCATGTATCACTGCATGTTGTGTGGCTAAGGTAAACTTGTAATCTCAAGTGCAAGTTCCGGAATTGTCGTTAATTCTGTTTTAAACCGATATCACTGAATAATCTGAGTTAACTCGTTAACTTAAGATTGTTTGGGGTTATATGGTCAAGTGAATAAGCGCATACGGTGGATGCCTTGGCAGTCAGAGGCGATGAAAGACGTGATAGCCTGCGAAAAGCTTCGGGGAGGTGGCAAATGACCTTTGATCCGGAGATCTCTGAATGGGGAAACCCACTTAGCATAAGCTAGGTATCACACACTGAATACATAGGTGTGTGAGGCGAACCAGGGGAACTGAAACATCTAAGTACCCTGAGGAAAAGAAATCAACCGAGATTCCCCAAGTAGTGGCGAGCGAACGGGGACCAGCCCTTAAGCAGTTTTGAGTTTAGTAGAACGCTCTGGAAAGTGCGGCCATAGTGGGTGATAGCCCCGTATACGAAAAACTCTTAGCTGTGAAATCGAGTAGGTCGGCGCACGTGAAACGTTGACTGAACATGGGGGGACCATCCTCCAAGGCTAAATACTCCTGACTGACCGATAGTGAACCAGTACCGTGAGGGAAAGGCGAAAAGAACCCCTGTGAGGGGAGTGAAATAGAACCTGAAACCGTATGCGTACAAGCAGTGGGAGCAGACTTGTTCTGTGACTGCGTACCTTTTGTATAATGGGTCAGCGACTTATATTCAGTGGCGAGCTTAACCGTCTAGGGGAGGCGTAGGGAAACCGAGTCTTAATAGGGCGTTTAGTCGCTGGGTATAGACCCGAAACCGGGCGATCTATCCATGGGCAGGTTGAAGGTGCCGTAACAGGCACTGGAGGACCGAACCGACTACCGTTGAAAAGTTAGCGGATGACTTGTGGATAGGAGTGAAAGGCTAATCAAGCTCGGAGATAGCTGGTTCTCCTCGAAAGCTATTTAGGTAGCGCCTCGTGTATCACCACTGGGGGTAGAGCACTGTTTCGGCTAGGGGGTCATCCCGACTTACCAAACCGATGCAAACTCCGAATACCAGTGAGTGTCAGCACGGGAGACACACGGCGGGTGCTAACGTCCGTCGTGAAAAGGGAAACAACCCAGACCGTCAGCTAAGGTCCCAAAGTTATGGTTAAGTGGGAAACGATGTGGGAAGGCTTAGACAGCTAGGAGGTTGGCTTAGAAGCAGCCATCCTTTAAAGAAAGCGTAATAGCTCACTAGTCGAGTCGGCCTGCGCGGAAGATGTAACGGGGCTCAAACCATACACCGAAGCTACGGGTTCATCGTAAGATGAGCGGTAGAGGAGCGTTCTGTAAGCCTGTGAAGGTCAATTGAGAAGTTGGCTGGAGGTATCAGAAGTGCGAATGCTGACATGAGTAACGACAAAGGGAGTGAAAAACTCCCTCGCCGGAAGACCAAGGGTTCCTGCGCAACGTTAATCGACGCAGGGTGAGTCGACCCCTAAGGCGAGGCCGAAAGGCGTAGTCGATGGGAAACGGGTTAATATTCCCGTACTTCTAGTTACTGCGATGGAGGGACGGAGAAGGCTAGGCCAGCACGGCGTTGGTTGTCCGTGTTTAAGGTTGTAGGCTGAGTGCTTAGGTAAATCCGGGCGCTTAAGGCCGAGAGCTGATGACGAGTGTTCTTTAGAACGCGAAGTGGTTGATGCCATGCTTCCAGGAAAAGCTTCTAAGCTTCAGGTAACTAGAAATCGTACCCCAAACCGACACAGGTGGTCAGGTAGAGAATACCAAGGCGCTTGAGAGAACTCGGGTGAAGGAACTAGGCAAAATGGCACCGTAACTTCGGGAGAAGGTGCGCCGATGAGGGTCAAGCATTTACTGCGTAAGCCCATGTCGGTCGAAGATACCAGGCCGCTGCAACTGTTTATTAAAAACATAGCACTCTGCAAACACGAAAGTGGACGTATAGGGTGTGACGCCTGCCCGGTGCCGGAAGGTTAATTGATGGGGTTAGCTTCGGCGAAGCTCTTGATCGAAGCCCCGGTAAACGGCGGCCGTAACTATAACGGTCCTAAGGTAGCGAAATTCCTTGTCGGGTAAGTTCCGACCTGCACGAATGGCGTAATGATGGCGGCGCTGTCTCCACCCGAGACTCAGTGAAATTGAAATCGCTGTGAAGATGCAGTGTATCCGCGGCTAGACGGAAAGACCCCGTGAACCTTTACTATAGCTTTGCACTGGACTTTGAATTTGTTTGTGTAGGATAGGTGGGAGGCTTTGAAGCGTGGACGCCAGTCTGCGTGGAGCCAACCTTGAAATACCACCCTGGCAACTTTGAGGTTCTAACTCTGGTCCGTTATCCGGATCGAGGACAGTGTATGGTGGGTAGTTTGACTGGGGCGGTCTCCTCCCAAAGAGTAACGGAGGAGTACGAAGGTGCGCTCAGCACGGTCGGAAATCGTGCGTAGAGTATAAAGGCAAAAGCGCGCTTGACTGCGAGACCAACACGTCGAGCAGGTACGAAAGTAGGTCTTAGTGATCCGGTGGTTCTGTATGGAAGGGCCATCGCTCAACGGATAAAAGGTACTCCGGGGATAACAGGCTGATACCGCCCAAGAGTTCATATCGACGGCGGTGTTTGGCACCTCGATGTCGGCTCATCACATCCTGGGGCTGAAGCCGGTCCCAAGGGTATGGCTGTTCGCCATTTAAAGTGGTACGCGAGCTGGGTTTAGAACGTCGTGAGACAGTTCGGTCCCTATCTGCCGTGGACGTTTGAGATTTGAGAGGGGCTGACCTTAGTACGAGAGGACCGGGTTGGACGAACCTCTGGTGTTCCGGTTGTGTCGCCAGACGCATTGCCGGGTAGCTACGTTCGGAAAAGATAACCGCTGAAAGCATCTAAGCGGGAAACTTGCCTCAAGATGAGATCTCACCGGGAGCTTGACTCCCCTAAAGGGCCGTCGAAGACTACGACGTTGATAGGTTGGGTGTGTAAGCGCTGTGAGGCGTTGAGCTAACCAATACTAATTGCCCGTGTGGCTTGACCATATAACACCCAAGCAATCTGGTGTTATCGAGCCAAACAGAAACAAACAACTTCGCGAACTTGCGAGATTGCAAATACCTTAGCTTCTGTCACACATCCAAGCTTTTTAAGCTGCACGCCTAGCGGGCAGCAACAAATTGCTTGACGACTATAGAGCATTGGAACCACCTGATCCCATCCCGAACTCAGAAGTGAAACGATGCATCGCCGATGGTAGTGTGGGGTCTCCCCATGTGAGAGTAGGTCATCGTCAAGCGCCTATACCGAACACCCTGATCAGAAATGGCCAGGGTGTTCTTCTTTGTGCG
>NZ_NTMR01000055.1 GCF_002307495.1 Pseudomonas abyssi
AGTCTCGTTTCCCGCTCCAGTCGTAACAAAGAAACCGTCCAAGTGGCGGTTTTTTTGTGCCCAAATGGTCTTTTTCCCGCGACCACTGCTTCCGACGCTGGCTGGCGAGATCGTCAGTTGTTAAGCCCCTCGTACCAGGCGTCAAGCAGGTGGTGGGCGTGCGCCTGATCGGCAATCAGCGGCGGGCGTGGCAGAGAGCTCGCCTGGTCGCTTTCGCTGGCCTGATAGATAACCTTGTCGTCCTTGATCGTGGCCATGACGCGTAGTTGGTCGAGCGTTTCCGGATCGACGCTGGTCGGGTCCCTGGACAGGATTACAAAGTCGGCGATCTTGCCCGTCTCGATGCTGCCTTTGGTTTCTTCCTCGAACTGTTGCCACGCTGGCCAGATAGTCATTGCCTTCAGGGCAGTCATGACGTCCACACGCTGTGTCGGCCCCAGAATATCGCCGGAGCGAGTACGCCGCGTTACCGTAGCGTCGAGAATCCGCATGCTGTCGGGGAAGGCAACAGGCGTGTCGTGGTGAGAGCCGAACATCATGCCGCGTGCGCGTACCCAGCCGGTCGGTGAGATCTTCTCGGCGTTCGCGGGGCCGACAGTATGTTCGCGGTGCCAGTCGCCCCAGTAGAAGGTGTGCATCGGGAATAGTGACGTGAAAACGCCCAGCTCCTGGTAGCTGTCGACCTGATCTTCGCGCAGGAACTGGCCGTGAATCAAAACCGGGCGGTTACCGGGGTCGCCATATTGCTTCTGCGCGGCTTTGAGGGCGCTTATCAGCATGTCGGATGCTCCCTCGCCGTTGGCGTGGGTGATGATCTGCATTTTGTGCTGGTAGCACCAGTTGACCGAGTCCTGGACCTGTTTCATGGTCACTGCGGCGTAGCCTGCATAGTTCTCCGGGTAGTCACCAACCGGGTCGTAGTAGGGGCGGTCGCGCAGGGCTGTAAACCCTTGCGGGGAGCCGTCGATGGTCAGCTTGCAACCGCCAGTGCGAACGTGGCCGGTGTAGGTGTGCGATACATGGGCTTCAAGATAGTCTTTGGATTCGAGCACGTCCGGGTAGGCGATAACGTCAATGGGGAGGTCGCCGGCCTGGTCAACGGCCTTCAGTGCCTCGACAACGCCGCCAGAGGAGCGCCCATCCTGCGCGGTGGTGTAGCCGAAACGAGCCCACATTTCAGCGCCCGCCTTGGCAAATATCTGCATGCCTTCCGGGCCTAGCCCGGAGAGCATCGGCATCAGCGCAGTGAAGAACGCATATTCCTCCAACACCCCATTGGGATTGCCGTCGCTGCCTCGTTGAATGACGCCGCCGGGAGGGTTGTCGGTAGACGCGTCAATGCCTGCTAGCTCGAGCGCTTTGGAGTTGGCCACACCGAGATGGCCCGACTGATGCACGATCATGATGGGGTACTCGGTCGATACTGCATCCAGATCCTGTCGGGTGGGGTGACGTAGTTCTGCCAGCTGGGCGTTGTCGTAACCAAATCCGATGATCAGTTTGATTTTTTTGACCGCGGCTTCGTTTTCTTCCATCCACGTACGCAGTGAGTCCTGGAGGCTGGCGATATCGGTCACCTTGCCATCAGGTGGCGCCAGCAGGTTGGCTGATAGCGCTTGAAGGCCGCCCATGACGACGTGACCATGGCTGTCGACGAAGCCCGGAAGCATGGCGCGGCCGTGCAAGTCGAATACCCTGGTTGCGGCGCTATGGTGAAGTCTTATCTGATCGAGGCTGCCAACGGCGATTATGCGTCCGTCCTGGACGGCGACAGCCTCCGCTGTCGGCTGCTCGTCATTGATTGTCAGAATGGGACCGCCAAGGTAAACGGTGTCGGCTATCTCCTGGGCGCTGGTGATGCTGGCTGCCAGTAGGCTGCTGCCAAGGATGAGGGACCTGCAGGTGGTCATTGTCATGCTGTCTGCCTTCCTTGAGGCTTGCTGACGATTGGCTCAGGGGTAGGGTCTGGAATGAAAGTGTAGCCGTGTGGCGGCAGCTCGTTTGGCTGATAGGGTGGGTTGATCCAGGGGCCTGTTCAGGGGGGAGGGGGAGCCGAGATCACATTTGCTCTACAGGGAATGGATATAGTTGTTGACGAGGTGGAATGTGACGCATAAAATGCGCGCCACTTGCAGCGAACAACGCGCAGCAGGTAGCCAGGGTAACACCTCGGCATAGAGAAGTCCGGATACGTCCCCTTCGTCTAGTGG
>NZ_NTMR01000056.1 GCF_002307495.1 Pseudomonas abyssi
ACTCAGTTCCTGCAACCGCCGGTCATTAACGCATTCTGACGATGCTTATTAACAATTGAATTATGCTTGTGGTTTAAATAATTTTTAGCACAGAGAATCAATACGTAGGTAAGAACGCCAAATATAAGAAGCTTACTAGATACTAACTGCACAGTTTCAAATGTATTGGCAGGAGCGATCCAAGACCATTTATGAAGAAAAACAGAGGCTATCGCGAATAACATTAGTGCGATCGCAACCCAAATCGTCCGCGTCTCCCATTTTTCTGCATCTGTATTATGACTAGCTGATTCCGTTTGAAAATATATCGCCTGCTGCGTAACACCTTGTTCTGCTGCTGTCTCGCGTATGTCTTTTAATATTTCTTCGCCGGCCTCTTTTTGTTGCTCTAAACTTTTTTGAATATGGTTTGCTTCGTCTTTAATTTGTTGAAACGTGGATCGAGCATCAGCGTCAAGGCGTTGAAAATCTGCTGAGCGATGCAAAGAATATGAGATATGAGGGCTTAGTTTAGTAAAAGCAGGATCGTAAGCATCAACCAATTGCTTAATATAAGAATCTCTTACTGCCGCAGGCGTTTGCTGACTTGATGTATCGAAATCAAGAATTTGGCCAAACTTTTGGTAGTCTGCATCACACTGTGCTTTTATCTGATTCAAAATGGCTACAGGAAAATCCTCCAATGCAGTCGTTGATAGTCTTCTGTAGAGTGAAATAAGTCTTCTAGCTGGTGCGACCGCATTCTCGAAATTAAGCGAACTTCCAAGCTCATCAATTCTTGGGAGCAAATTCACATCAAATTCTTGAATTCGTAGCAGACTGTCTGTTGCTTGTTCGATCACCGTTGGCTCTTGATTTTCTGACATTCTTATTCCTCTGACTTGACTTCGATTGTTGTAGTTATAACGCCGAAGCACAGCGGCGACCTTGGAGTGGCGACGAAGGAGCCACGTAAAGGGCGTCCGGCGGCCACCGGCCGCGTACTGCTGCGCCTTGTTAAATGGCCCTAGGCACACGGTCCGATTGAGCCACTGTTTGATTGAGTTGCCGGAGTTTGTTGAGAGAGACTTGAAACTGGCCATTACTAGGTAGCCGTTTACCTTTGAATTGCTCCCAAACAAGGGCTCCTGGCCCGTTATAAATTTCCTCGAACGTACCGTCACGCAAGATTTTGATGATAATCGCGTGCTGCGGCTGACTGCGGAATGCAACAGAGTTGGATTGCGTAGCTTTGATCTCAACTTCCACGCCGGTTTCAGTGAGAGCGTCATAGCCTTTATTGGACGCTGTCTTCAACTCAAGATTGTATGCATCGGCCACGAGGCATTCACCCAAACTGCCAACCATATGACCATCCGGGGTAAAGTGCCTGCCCGGGAACATGGCCTCCAACTCATTTACCGTGGCATAGAGCTGAGTGACCAAGGCCCGGAATTTATCGTGATCGATCATAGACATTTAACGCCGTGGTTTGGGGCGGCTGAAGCGTAGCGTAAACCGTCCCAGCCGCGAAGCGGCGACCAACACCACCTTGTTAGGCGGCTCAGTTTTGTCATTTTCCAAGCTGCAGATAAGTGACATACACCCCACCTATTGCAATAGCTGCCATCCAGAGCCACTGCCAGTGACGAAGATAGAATGTCACTATTGCTCGCGCGACTTTTGCACTCCAGTGATACTCGGTATAGGGAGGAGGCACCATTACATAACCTGGGCCCGACTCAGGTGGGTCCATTTTTGATTCGCCTTCCCACCACTTTATTATTTTCTGCAACATTGCTTAATCCCCACGCCCTTCATGCCGCTTTAGCGGTCGGCTGGAGCGCCTGGTTAGTTTTTAATCGGATTGAAGCTCTCATAATATCTTTGAATCTCAAGCCTTACTTCGTGGGCGGCTGCCTGAAGGTCCTCAATACCAACTCCGTTGTTGATCATGATTCCGAGTACCTTATTGCTGAGAAGGGCCGCCTCAAGTTCCAAGTG
>NZ_NTMR01000057.1 GCF_002307495.1 Pseudomonas abyssi
CTGGCAGCGCTACTTTTTTATCGGAATCGCGGTAGTGGTCTCGATTTTTCTGATCAAGCTGATCCTTGAAAATCGTCATAAAGGAGAAGCCATCGCTTACAGTCTTATCCTCGGTGGCGCCATGGGCAACCTGATTGACCGGGTCTTTCGCGGCTATGTTGTGGATTCCTTTGATTTCTATTGGCGAGACTGGCATTGGCCGGCCTTCAACCTGGCTGATATTGCAATTGTCCTCGGTGCCTTACTTTTCGTTTCCAGCAGCTTGTTGGGTAAAAAAGCAAACACCAATGCCGAGTCGGATGGATCTGACTGACACCTACGCCTATACAACACCATGACCGAACTTCCCGACAACATCCTTCACCTGCCGCAATACCAAGTACTGGGCTGCAAATCAACCGACGACGAAATGCACTTCCAGGTGGACGTGCCCGATCCCATCGCCTGCGAGGAATGCGGCGTGCAGGGTGAGTTCGTACGGTTCGGCAAGCGTGACGTTCCCTATCGTGATCTGCCCATCCACGGCAAGCGGGTCACTCTCTGGGTGGTCCGCCGCCGATACACCTGCCGGGCCTGCAAGACAACATTCAGGCCCCAGCTACCGGAGATGGTGGACGGATTCCGTATGACACTGCGGCTGCATGAGTACGTGGAGAAGGAATCCTTCAACCACCCCTACACCTTTGTGGCGGCACAGACCGGCCTGGACGAGAAGACGGTGCGCGACATCTTCAACGCCCGCGCCGAGTTCCTGGGGCGCTGGCACCGCTTCGAGACGCCCCGCATCCTGGGCATTGACGAGCTATACCTGAACAAGCGCTACCGCTGCATTCTGACCAACATTGAGGAGCGAACCCTGCTCGACCTGCTGGCCACCCGCCGCCAGGACGTGGTGACCAACTACCTGATGAAGCTGAAAGACCGGCAGAAGGTCGAGATCGTCAGCATGGACATGTGGAACCCCTACCGGGCAGCGGTCAAGGCTGTGCTGCCCCAGGCCCGTATCGTGGTCGATAAGTTCCATGTGGTGCGCATGGCCAACGATGCCCTAGAGAGAGTGCGCAAGGGCCTCAGAAAGGAGCTGAAACCGTCCCAGAGCCGGACTCTCAAGGGAGACCGGAAAATCCTGCTGAAACGCGCTCACGAAGTCTCAGACCGGGAGCGCCTCATCATGGAGACCTGGACAGGCGCGTTCCCGCAACTGCTGGCCGCCTACGAGCACAAGGAGCGCTTCTACGGCATCTGGGACGCCACCACACGGCTCCAGGCAGAAGCCGCCCTGGACGAGTGGATAGC
>NZ_NTMR01000058.1 GCF_002307495.1 Pseudomonas abyssi
GGCATCTGGGACGCCACCACACGGCTCCAGGCAGAAGCCGCCCTGGACGAGTGGATAGCCACCATCCCGAAGGGCCAAAAGGAAGTCTGGAGCGATCTGGTCAGGGCAGTGGGAAACTGGCGCGAAGAGACCATGACCTACTTCGAGACGGACATGCCCGTCACCAACGCTTACACGGAGTCCATCAACCGACTGGCCAAGGACAAGAACCGTGAAGGGCGCGGTTACTCCTTCGAGGTGATGCGGGCACGAATGCTCTACACCACGAAGCACAAGAAGAAGGCACCGACTGCGAAGGTCTCTCCTTTCTACAAGAAAACCATCGGTTACGGACTGCCGGACTTCGCAGAGGAACTCAACTACGGAGTCGATCTATCAACCATCTGAGGGTGGTATCAGATTGATGGGGTGAAGGTGCCCC
>NZ_NTMR01000059.1 GCF_002307495.1 Pseudomonas abyssi
ACTCAGTTCCTGCAACCGCCGATTCTGGAGAATAATCCTACGAGTATGTCGGCTGAGTTCGACTGCAAACGGCAGATGCGATAGGTCGTCTGCCATCAATGCAACGTTGGCCGTTTCCAAAGCTACATCTGAGCCTGCGGCGCCCGTAGCGATACCAACAGTAGCATGAGCCATGGCGGGCGCATCATTCACGCTATTGCCAACCATTACGACCTCGGTGGTTTTGCGTAGTTTGTTGACTGCGTCAACCTTGTCTTCTGGCATGAGGTCACCCCATGCCTCGTCCAAGCAAACTTGCTTGGTGACCGCATCGGCTACGCGTTGGTTGTCTCCAGAAATGCATGATCATGCGGGTGATGCCTATGGTACGTAACCGTTCGAGCGCAGGCCGCGCCGATGCGCGCGGTATATCCAAGAGACCGACGCCGCCGAGGTCTCGGCCTGCGTGGCGAATCGCCGTGATGGTTCACCCTTGGTTGCGAAGCCGCTCGACAGTAGCCGCAACCGGCGCAGACCGTCGTTGCCGAACATCCGGGATTGGAAAACGGAACTGAATCGCTTTACGATTCAGTTCGAAGACCGCATGATGCCCTTGTAATCAACCCTACAGGTTACACAAAATTCAGTACACCCCCGTAATTGGGGTGTCAGCCAGCGAATTTTCCGGCAATCTGAACCAATTCAATTCTCTGTCGGTGTCACTCAGATCTATCCCCTCCATCGTCGTTATGTGCGATCTGCAGTGTTAAGCTTCAGAAGTACAACTGAACGGAATACAACCTTAGAAGAAGTCAGGTAGACACCGTTCTGTTAGCGCTTGTCTGACGCGGTTGTAGCACCTCCAGTATTTTTCGTACTGTTTTTTGCTTCATCCTCTTTTATTTGTTGATCACGGGCTTCTCTGCGCTCTTTGTTTTGTTCACGCAGGTTCTCTACCATCTGCCGGTAACGCATGCTCCCATCTTCTGCATGGACTACCGCAGTAACGTTCAGCGCAAATAAAAACATGAAAATCGTTGCTAAGGTCCTCATGGCTATACCTCTCATCTGAAATGGATTTTTGGGACTCGTTAGTATGGTACATGGCGTCACCTGTCCGGCTGGTGACGCTGCGATTACAAAAATGTCATGCTGAAATAGATCAACGATCCGACCTTGTATTACCTCAATGCAATGTCCGTTTCACTTTGGTGACAGAAACGGTGTGCCATCATGTGCTTTGGATAATTCTAAAGGCCCAGCTAAACCACGATGTAACCTTCCTATGGTTCTTGCCGTATTTACACAGAGTATATGGAAAACAACCTGACTTGAGCCTGACCTGAAAATGACATTTATGTCAGAGATCGGGGTTGGGCCATCCGTCACTACAAAACGCACCGAGATACTTCTGAAATAAAAGCGAAGGGTTATGTTCCTTACAGAATTGTAATGAAGTGAATCGCCCCTAGTTTCGTAGACACCTCCTGGCCTCATAATACGGCCCACTAGGAGGTGCCATGAGCAATCCGCGTTATCCCGAAGAATTCAAAATCGAAGCAGTCAGGCAGGTGACCGAACGAGGTCTGCCGGTGGCTGAGGTAGCGTCTCGTTTGGGCATGTCGACCCACAGCCTGTATGCCTGGGT
>NZ_NTMR01000006.1 GCF_002307495.1 Pseudomonas abyssi
TGTTCAGCAAGAACTGCGAATCAGGCGGCTTCAGCCATGGCCTTGATGTGCGCGTTCAGGCGGCTCTTGTGGCGAGCAGCCTTGTTCTTGTTGATGATGCCCTTGTCAGCCATGCGGTCGATGACCGGAACGGCAGCGGTGTAGGCTGCTTTGGCTTTGTCGAGGTCCTTGGTATCAATCGCCTTGACGACGTTTTTGATGTAGGTGCGGACCATGGAGCGCAGGCTTGCATTGTGGTTGCGGCGCTTCTCGGCCTGCTTGGCGCGTTTCTTGGCTTGAGGTGAGTTGGCCACCGTCTTGCTCCTCAGAAAATCTGGATGAATTAGGTACAAATAAGGCCGCGTACTATGCCGCCGGTCTTATCGAATGTCAAGCCTGTCAACGCGGGCTTGAACGGCTCAGTTGACCAGTGGTCACAGTGGCCGAGGTGGCGGCATTTTACACCCAAGCTGCCTGACAATGGCAGCGGTGCGCCGCTATTATGGCGCTTTTATTTCGGTGTGATACTTCATGTCCCAATCTGCTGCACCTGAACCTGCTACTCCCAAGGCGCCCAGCCTGCTCAGATCCGGCATGGTGGTAAGTGTCATGACCCTGTTGTCGCGGGTGCTGGGCATGGTCCGGGACATTGTCGTGGCGGCCTATTTTGGCTCGCAATCCGAGGCCGACGCGTTTTTTATTGCCTTCAAGATTCCGAACTTTCTGCGTCGCCTGTTTGCTGAGGGGGCTTTCGCGCAGGCGTTTGTGCCGGTGCTGTCGGAGTACCGTACCAAGTTCACGCTGGCAGAAGTGCGTCAGTTGGTGGACAGGGTGACCGGCACCCTGGGTTTGACGCTGGCCGGGATCACCGCGCTTGGTGTGGCTGGGGCGCCGGTGCTGATTACGCTGTTTGCACCCGGCTTTCATGATGATGCGGCCAAGCTGGCATTGGCGACGGATATGCTGCGCATTACCTTCCCCTACCTGTTCCTGATTTCGCTGACCGCGCTCTGTGGCTCGATTTTGAACAGTTACGGCCGCTTTGCCGTGCCGGCTTTTACCCCGGTGCTGCTGAATGTCTGCATGATCGGTGCGACCCTGTGTCTGACGCCTTATTTCGACCAGCCGATCATGGCGCTGGCTTGGGGGGTGTTTATTGCCGGGGTGGCGCAGCTGCTGTTCCAGCTGCCGTTTCTTGCGCAGATCAAGTTGCTGCCGGTGCCAAGGCCCAACCGCAAGGACCCGGGCGTCAAGCGCATCATGACGCTGATGATTCCGGCGCTCTTTGGTGTGTCGGTCAGTCAGATCAATCTGTTGCTGGACACAGTGCTGGCCTCCTTTCTGCAAACGGGCAGTATCTCCTGGCTGTATTACGCTGATCGCCTGTCCGAACTGCCTTTGGGCGCCTTTGGTATCGCCATTGGCACGGTCATCCTGCCTGCCTTGTCTCGCCAGCATGCCGGTGAAGATCTGAAGGCCTTCGGGCGCACGCTGGACTGGGCGGTGCGCATGGTGCTGCTGGTTGGGGTGCCGGCTGCGCTGGCGTTGTTGCTGCTGGCAGAGCCGTTGATTGCTACCTTGTTTCACTACGGCGCCATGACCGATGCGGACGTGGGGCAGGCCGCAGCAGCACTTCGGGCCTACGCTGTGGGGGTTATGACCTTCATGCTGATCAAGGTGCTGGCGCCCGGTTACTTTGCACGCCAGGACACCAAAACGCCGGTGCGCATCGCGATTATCTGCATGGTCGCCAATATGGGGCTTAACCTGCTGCTGATCTGGCCGCTGCAGCATGTGGGGCTGGCGTTGGCGACCTCGCTGTCGGCGCTGCTCAATGCGGGGCTGCTCTGGTGGGGGCTGCGCCGTGATGGTGTTTACCACGCGCAGCCGGGCTGGTTGCGCTTTGCGCTGCGGTTGCTGGTCGCGACGTTGGCTATGGCGGCACTACTGGTCTGGATGGTCCCGCCAACGGCGGACTGGCTGGCCTGGGGCTGGCAGCGCAAGGCCTGGGAGATGACGCTGCTGGTCACTGGCGGCATGCTGATCTATCTGGCGGTGCTGTTTGCCCTTGGTCTGCGTCTGCGTGAGCTGAGGGCAGGGCAGGGCTGAACGGCATGACGGGCGGCCCTGCAAGTCTGTATACTGCTGCGTTTCGATTGATCCACCTTTGACGAGCAATATGGAACTGGTCCGCGGTTTACATAACCTGCGGCCCCGGCACCGGGGCTGCGTCGCCACCATCGGCAATTTCGACGGCGTGCATGTCGGACATCAGGCCATTCTGGCGCGTCTGCGTGCGCACTCCGAGCGCTTGGGGCTGCCCGGCTGCGTGGTGATTTTCGAGCCTCAGCCACGGGAATTCTTTGCGCCCGATGCGGCACCACCGCGCCTGACACGCTTGCGCGAGAAGCTTGCGCTGCTGCAGCAGCACGGCGTTGATCGGGTCCTCTGCCTGGCATTTAACCGCCGGTTGCGCGAGCTGAGCGCCGAGCAGTTTGTTCAGCAGGTGCTGATCGAGGGCTTGGGCGTGCGCCATCTGGAAGTGGGTGACGATTTCCGCTTTGGCTGTGATCGTTCCGGCGACTTTGCCTTCCTGCAGGATAGCGGCGCCAAACACGGCTTTACCGTCGAGGCGGCCAATACCGTGGCGGAGAATGGCGAGCGCATCAGCAGCACGCGTTTGCGCCAGGTGCTGGCCGAGGGCGATTTTATTCTCGCCTCGTTGTTGCTGGGCCGGCCGTTCAGCATTACCGGACGGGTGGTCTATGGCCAGCAGTTGGGGCGTACCCTGGGTGCACCGACCGCCAATGTGCAGCTCAAACGCGTCAACCCCCCGCTGCACGGAGTGTATCGTGTCAGTGCCGAGGTCGATGGCGTGGTGCGCAAGGGCGTGGCCAACATCGGCAAGCGTCCGTCGGTCAGTGGTGACGGCAAGGCGCACCTGGAAGTGCATCTGTTTGACTTTTCCGGCGACCTCTACGGCCGTCGTCTGACTGTGGTATTTCACCAGAAACTGCGGGACGAGCAGCGTTTCGACTCGCTGGACGCATTGCAGGCGGCAATCAAGGCTGACTTTGCTGCCGCCAGAGCCCAATGGGGCCTGTGAATTTTTCGAGAGCCTGATAGAACATGACCGATTACAAAGCAACATTGAATCTGCCTGCCACGGACTTCCCGATGAAGGCCGGCCTGCCGAACCGTGAACCCGAGACGCTCAAGCGTCTGGACGGGTTGTATCAGCGGATTCGTGAGGTCAGCAAGGGGCGCCCGCAGTTCATCCTGCACGACGGCCCGCCCTACGCCAACGGCGTGATTCACATCGGTCATGCACTCAATAAAATCATCAAGGACATGATCACCCGCTCCAAGACACTATCGGGGTTTGATGCGCCTTATGTGCCGGGCTGGGACTGTCATGGCCTGCCGATCGAGCACAAGGTTGAAACCACCCACGGCAAGCATCTGCCTGCCGAGCAGGTGCGTGCGCTGTGCCGCGAATACGCGGGCGAGCAGGTTGCGCTGCAGAAGGCGGACTTTATTCGCCTGGGTGTGCTGGGTGACTGGGATAATCCCTACCTGACCATGAACTTCGCCAACGAGGCCGGTGAGATCCGCGCCTTGGGCCGTTTGGTCGAGCAAGGTGTGGTGTTCAAGGGCCTGAAACCGGTCAACTGGTGTTTTGACTGTGGCTCGGCACTGGCCGAGGCGGAAGTCGAATATCAGGACAAGACCTCTGAAGCCATCGATGTTGCCTTTGTGGCGGAAGATACCGACAAGCTCGCCGCTGCCTTTGGCCTGCCTGCGCTGAGCAAGCCTGCCGCCATCGTCATCTGGACCACTACCCCCTGGACCATCCCGGCCAACCAGGCGCTGAACGTCCACCCTGAATTCAACTACGCGCTGGTCGATACCGGCGAGCGCCTGCTGGTGCTGGCCGAAGATCTGGTCGAGAGCTGCCTGGAGCGCTACGGCCTCGAGGGGCAGGTGCTGGCAACCGCTGAAGGTGCTGCGCTTGAGCTGATCCGTTTCCGTCACCCGCTGTACGAGCGCTTCTCGCCGGTCTATCTGGCTGAGTATGTCGAGCTGGACGCCGGTACTGGCGTCGTTCACTCGGCGCCGGCCTACGGTGAGGACGACTTCCGCACCTGCAAGCAGTACGGCATGAGCAATGACGACATCCTCAGCCCGGTACAAAGCAATGGCGTGTACGTGTCTGACCTGCCGTTCTTTGGTGGCCAGTTTATCTGGAAGGCCAACCCGGCCATTGTTGCCAAGTTGGAAGAAGTCGGTGCGCTGCTCAAGCACAACCGCATCCAGCACAGCTATATGCATTGCTGGCGCCATAAGACGCCGCTGATCTATCGCGCCACTGCACAGTGGTTTGTCGGCATGGACGTACCGGTCGATGGCGGTGCCACGCTGCGTGAACGTGCCCTCAAAGCCATTGAAGAAACCGAGTTTGTTCCGGCCTGGGGCAAGCAGCGCCTGCACAACATGATTGCCGGTCGTCCGGACTGGTGTATCTCCCGCCAGCGTAACTGGGGTGTGCCGATCCCGTTCCTCCTGCACCGGGAGACGGGCGAGCTGCACCCGCGTACCGTTGAGATGATCGAGCAGGTGGCGCAGCGGGTCGAGCAACAGGGCATTGATGCCTGGTTCAATCTTGATGCTGCCGAGCTGCTGGGTGACGAGGCGCCGCTGTACGAGAAGACCAGCGATACGCTGGATGTCTGGTTTGACTCCGGGACGACTCACTGGCACGTCATGCGTGGCTCGCATCCCATGGGCCATGACGAAGGTCCGCGCGCCGATCTGTATCTGGAAGGCTCTGACCAGCACCGTGGCTGGTTCCACTCGTCGCTGCTGACCGGCGCTGCGATTGACGGACACGCTCCCTATCGCGGTCTGCTGACCCACGGCTTTACCGTGGATGAGAAGGGCCGCAAGATGTCCAAGTCGCTGGGCAACACCATTGCTCCGCAGAAAGTCAACGACACGCTGGGCGCCGACATTCTGCGTCTGTGGGTATCGTCGACCGACTACTCGGCTGAAATGGCGGTATCTGACCAGATTCTGCAGCGCAGTGCTGATGCCTATCGTCGCATCCGCAATACCGCGCGCTTCCTGCTTTCGAACTTGAACGGCTTTGACCCGGCGACCGATGCGCTGCCGGCCGAGCAGATGCTTGATCTGGACCGCTGGGCGGTGGATCGCGCACGCCTGCTGCAGCAGGAAATTGTCGAGGCCTACGACACCTACCGCTTCTGGAATGTGTACCAGAAGATTCACAACTTCTGTGTGCAGGAGCTGGGCGGCTTCTACCTGGATATCATCAAGGACCGCCAGTACACCACGCAGGCCAACAGCGTGGCGCGCCGCTCCTGCCAGACGGCGCTGTACCACATTGCCGAGGCGCTGGTGCGCTGGATTGCGCCGATTCTGAGCTTCACCGCCGAGGAGCTGTGGCAGTACCTGCCGGGCGAGCGCAATGAGTCGGTGATGCTCAATACCTGGTACGAGGAACTGGCCGAGTTGCCGGAGGGGCAAGCCTTGGGCCGCGAGTTCTGGGCCGATGTGATGCGAGTAAAGGAAGCGGTCAACAAAGAGATCGAGAACCTGCGTAACGCCAAGACCCTGCGCGGTAACCTGGAAGCAGAAGTAACTCTGTTCGTTGACCAGCCGCTGCAAGAGCGCCTGGCCCAGCTGGGCGATGAGCTGCGCTTTGTACTGATCACCTCTCAGGCCGCACTGGCGCCGTTGGCACAGGCCGAAGAGCAGGCGGTGGCGACCGAGGTTGACAGCCTGAAACTGCGGATCGTCAAATCGACTGCGACCAAGTGTGCACGCTGCTGGCATCTGCGTGATGATGTTGGTAGCAACCCGGCGCACCCGGAGATCTGCGGTCGCTGCGTAGAGAACATCGAAGGTGCCGGCGAGGTGCGCAAGCATGCCTGATCTGCGTCGTGGCAGTCTGATCTGGCTCTGGTTGTCGGTTGTCGTCATCGTGCTGGATCAGGCGACCAAGTGGATCGCTGTGGACGCCCTGCGGCTGTATCAGCAGGTGCCGATCATTGATGGCCTGTTCAGCTTCACGCTGGCCTATAACACTGGTGCCGCATTCAGCTTTCTGGCTGATGCCAGCGGCTGGCAGCGCTGGCTGTTCGCCGGCATTGCTGTCGTCGTGAGCGTGGTGCTGTGCGTCTGGCTGGCGCGGCTGGATCGCGCGCGCAAGATGGAAGCGATTGCACTGGCGCTGATTCTCGGTGGCGCTTTGGGTAACCTCTATGATCGGGTTATCCACGGCAAGGTGACCGACTTTATTTTGGTGCACTGGCAGCAAAGCTGGTTCTTCCCGGCGTTCAACATCGCCGACAGCGCTATTACCGTCGGTGCCGCGCTGCTGCTGCTCGACATGTTTTTTGGTCGCAAGCCTGAGTAATAATGCGCGCCCGCCCTAGTGAGGCGGGCGCCGCCGTCCTGATGAGATAGATGCCATGACAGAAAGCCGAATCGGTCACGACTCCGAGGTGACCCTGCACTTTACCCTCAAGCTGCCCAACGGTGACGTGGTCGATACGACGCTGGACAAGCAACCGGCGACCTTCAAGGTAGGGGATGGCAGCCTGCTGCCCGGATTTGAGCAGGTGCTGTTCGGACTCAAGGCAGGCGATGCCCGTAGCTTTGAGATTGACCCCGAGCGCGGCTTTGGCCCGGGCAATGAACAGAACATTCAAACTGTGCCGCGTGATCAGTTCAACGAGATGGAGCTGGAGTCGGGTTTGCTGGTGATCTTTACCGATGCCGCCGGTGGTGAGTTGCCCGGTGTGGTCAAGCAGGTGCATGATCAGGTAGTCGAGGTGGACTTCAATCACCCGCTGGCCGGTAAGGTCATTACCTTCGATGTCGAGATCGTCGACGTACGCTAGCGAGCACCAAGAGGCTATTCATGCAGATTAAACTGGCCAATCCACGCGGCTTCTGCGCCGGTGTTGACCGTGCCATTGAAATCGTCAACCGGGCGCTCGAGGTGTTCGGCCCGCCAATCTATGTGCGTCACGAAGTGGTGCATAACAAGTTCGTGGTGGAAGACCTGCGCAACCGCGGCGCTGTGTTTGTCGAGGAGATTGACCAAGTGCCGGATGACGTCATTGTCATCTTCAGTGCGCACGGCGTATCTCAGGCAGTGCGGCAGCAGGCGGAAGACCGTGGACTCAAGGTGTTTGATGCCACCTGCCCGCTGGTCACCAAGGTGCACATGGAAGTCACTCGCTACAGCCGTGATGGCCGCGAGTGCATCCTGATTGGTCATGCTGGTCACCCGGAAGTTGAAGGCACCATGGGCCAGTACGACCCCAGCAGTGGTGGGGCGATCTACTTGGTTGAGGACGAGGACGACGTTGCGCGTCTGGCAGTGAAGGATCCTCAGCGTCTGGCGTTTGTGACGCAAACAACCTTGTCAATGGACGACACTGCCAAGGTGATCGATGCTTTGCGGACACGTTTTCCGGCGATCGACGGGCCGCGCAAGGACGATATCTGCTATGCCACCCAGAACCGTCAGGACGCGGTCAAGCAGCTCGCTGCTGAGTGCGATGCTGTGCTGGTGGTGGGCAGCCCTAACAGCTCCAACTCCAATCGCCTGCGTGAGCTGTCTGAGCGCATGGGCACGCCGGCCTATCTGATTGATGGCGCCAGCGAGATCCAGGCGGCCTGGTTGGAGGGTGTCAGCAAGATCGGCGTTACCGCTGGGGCGTCTGCGCCGGATGTGCTGGTGCGTCAGGTGATTGAGCACCTGCACGCCCAGGGCGCGACCGGTGCAGAAGAACTGGCGGGCAAGGAAGAAAATATCGTTTTCAGCGTGCCGAAAGAGCTGCGGATTGTTGATCTGAGCTGAGGCATTGATGCTCTAGCGAAGCACTGACTCATCGCCCTCCCGTAGGGACGCGACCTGTCGCGTCCGTGCCGCCCCGCCGGCGCCAATGCCAATCGGCCACGGCGTGCCGTGGCC
>NZ_NTMR01000060.1 GCF_002307495.1 Pseudomonas abyssi
TCAGACTGCTGACGAACCCCGCATTTTCGCGGGGTTTCGTTTTTCTGGGACGCTTGCAATGATTTTCCCTGTGTTGACTGATTCAGCCTGCGAAGGCCCCAATTCCCTCCGAGTAGCTGCACTTTTGGCTTCGTAGCCAAGTGCCGCGTCTTATCCCGGACCGCAGGCGTAAAAGCACTGCCAGCAGGCGGGCAATCTTCTTCATGTTTTGGCAGGCGGCTGCCAATAGGCACTGTTTCATTACCTTGCGCAGACCACGGAACCGGGCATAACGGTGCCCGTGCAGCTCCTTGGCGTCCGCAAAGCTGCGCTCGACGGTTTCTTTGCGCCTGGCATAGATACGCTTGCCTTCAGGGCTAAGACGATTCTGGTTAATCCGCTCCTTGGCGTCCTCCCAGACATGCCGCACGACAACCTTGACGTGGTTTCGACTGCGAGTGCATTGGTCTCGTAATGGACAATCTCGACATTGCTGCGGGTCCGACTTGTACTCGCGATAACCGGCCCGGTTAGTCGTGCTGTAGGGCAGGAACTGATTGTTTGGGCACAGGTAACCGTCACGTTCTGCATCGTAGGTGAACTGACGTTTATAGAAGTAACCTTGCTTGTGATTGGGGCGTCGATAGCCCATCACGCCGAAGATGTCTCGTTCTTCCAGCCCCTTGCAAATCGCTGGCGTGAAGTAGCCGGCGTCCAGGGCAACGGCCAGCGGTGTCAGAGAAAAGCGCTCGCATTGGCGGTCCAGTCGTTCAAGGTAAGGTCGGCTGTCATGCACATTACCGGGGGTAACAAAAGTATCGGTGATAATGCTGTGTTTGCCGTCTACCGTGCGGTGATCGAGATAGAAAAAACCTTGCGGCTTGTTATCCCGCGTCATGAATCCACTATCGGGATCAGTGGTGCTGACCTTGGTTTCCTTTATCTCGGGATCACTGTCTTTGGGCTTTAGCGGTTGCTTGCCATGCGCTTGGCGGTCGGCATCGATTGCCGCATTAAGCTCGCCCAGATAATCAACAGGACGCTGCTCAACCTGATGCACAGCGAACCGCTGCTTGTTGGCGCTGGCCTTGAGGTGCGTGCTGTCGGTGTGTAATACCTCGCCCCCAATCAGGCCCTTGTGCAGCGCTTGCTCGACAATCCCATCAAAGATGACTTGTTCGATATCCGTATCGGCAAAGCGACGGCGACGGTTCTGGCTCAGGGTCGAGGCATCGGGCACCTTGTCGGTCAGACTCAGGTCCAGAAACCAGCGATAGGCAACGTTGACCTGGATCTCGCGCATCAACTGTCGTTCACTGCGCACGCCAAACAAGTATCCAATAAACAGCATCTTGAACAGCATAACCGGGGCAATCGCCGGACGACCGTTGTCAGCGCAATACAGGTGCTGCGTGGCAGGCCGAATAAACTCGAAATCGATATGGCGGGCTATCTTGCGCAGCAGATGATCGGCGGGCACCAGCTCTTCGAGGGTGACCATCTCCAGCGCGTGCTGTTTGGGTGAAGGGGGTTTGAGCATCGGGTTGGCCTGCAGTAAACGACAACCCATTAAACAAAAGCCCCCGCCTTTCGGCTAGGGGCTTTGTCAGCAGTCTG
>NZ_NTMR01000061.1 GCF_002307495.1 Pseudomonas abyssi
CTTGCTCATATGGGCTCCATTCTCTCAAAGGGTGGAGCCTCCGCGAAACCCGGGGCGGTTCACCCTGGTTGGCAGCAAGGGGCGATAGCTACGGTAATCCCCCCTGAAATCAGCCCTCGTCAGAAGTAGAATTTTCTCCTAATCGGATCAAGGAAATTTTGCGTGAAGACATCGCGTTTTTCGGACAGTCAAATCATCGCCATCCTCAAGCAGGCTGAAGTCGGCAGCCCCGTGCCTGAACTGTGCCGCGAGCATGGCATCAGTTCGGCGACCTTCTACAAATGGCGCGCCAAGTTCGGTGGCATGGACGCCTCGTTAATGGCTCGACTGCGCGAGCTGGAGGAGGAGAATCGTCGTCTGAAGAAGATGTATGCCGAGGAGCGCCTGAAGGCCGAGATCATCCAGGAGGCGATGGCAAAAAAGTGGTGAAGCCATCTCGGCGACGAGAGATGGCGCAACACGCGGTTACCTCAGGCAAGGTCAGCATCAAACTGGCGTGTGTGTCGTTTGGCATCAGCACGACCTGCTATCGCTACCAGCCACGGTTGTCGGCAGAAAATGCCGAGATCGCCGATCACCTGATCCGACTCACACATAACCAACGCAACTGGGGTTTCGGCCTGTGCTTCCTGTATCTGCGCAACGTGAAAGGTTATCGCTGGAATCACAAACGGGTGTACCGGATCTATCGGGAGCTGGAGTTGAACCTGCGGATCAAGCCGCGCAAGCGCATCGTGCGAGAGAAGCCCGAGCCATTGGCCGTGCCGGAGGCAATCAACCACTGCTGGTCGATGGACTTCATGCACGATCAGTTGGCCGACGGTCGCAGCTTCCGCCTGTTCAACCTGATCGACGACTTCAACCGCGAGGCCCTGACCATGGATATCGATCTGTCATTGCCGGCAGAGCGGGTGGTGCGCGCACTGGATCAAGTGATCGAGTGGCGTGGCAAGCCCCAAGTTATCCGCAGCGACAATGGTCCGGAATACATCAGCAGCAAGCTCGTGCTATGGGCGGAAAAGCACGGCATTCGACTGGAGCATATCCAGCCTGGTAATCCACAGCAGAATGCCTACGTCGAGCGCTACAACCGCACGGTGCGTTATGACTGGCTGGGGCATTACTTGTTCGAGTCCATTGCCGAGGTGCAGGAGCATGCAACGCGCTGGGTATGGATATACAATCACGAACGGCCAAACATGGCCCTGGGTGGCATCCCCCCCAAACAGAAGTTGGCCCTTGCGGCCTGACCTCTACTTCTGGCGAGTACTAAAAATGGGGGGATTACCCTGGCAGCGCTACTTTTTTAT
>NZ_NTMR01000062.1 GCF_002307495.1 Pseudomonas abyssi
ACTCAGTTTTTGCGGCCGCCCCTTTTATGTTCTGTACCACGCCGCATAGATAGCATTGGCATTTTTCATATCCAGGTACAACCACACCATTCGGTCAACAAACCATGCCTTGAAGACCATTATCCAGAGATTCCCAAGCAGCAAAACCCAAAAATCCAATGCATAGACACCATATAGAAATAATGGAAGGCCTATTGCAGACAATATCTGTAGAGTTCGACAGGCGTTTATGTGGTGCTTAGGGATACACTCATTTTTGCGATTGAGATAGATACGCTCCCCAAACGTCCCCATGGAGGCCCAATTATCTGTTTTGCTTGGCGGCTTGAACAAGCGGGGGTTTAGCCACACCCAAATAAAAGACAGCAGCACCGGCACAATAAAATAAAGACCAATCCAGTCTCTAGACCAAAAGCACACAGACATGATCGGCAGCACGGTAAACCGGGTATAAACACTCCATGGATTAGAATGCCTATTCCAAACCTCGTCGGTCATGGACATGCTTTTCGCAGCGTACTTAAGAATATCCATGCTTTTACTCCTAAAGAGATAACGCACACTAAGCAGCGCTTTGAAAATACCGTCCGCCAATGGACGGGGCAGGTTGAGCCCTATCTGTAACCGCCGCGGTTAAAAGCGAGAGTCATTTTCGCAAGGAATGCCGTCACGATCACCATCCATTTTGGTATTTGGGCAGTTTCTTGTAAAAAACTCCGCTTCGGCCCGCGACGTCATTTGGCTGCAATGCTGGCGCCCATCACAGCTAAAACGGGACTGAGCGCTTTGAGCTGGAGCCTGTCTATAAGACTCGCCTGACACAGGCATACTGGAAGAGTTATCTACCTTTTCCGAATAAAATTTCCACGCACCGAAGCCTACAAGAACGATCAATATAAATTTTTTCAAACACGGCACCTTGATTTAATCGCGTTATAACGACAGCGACAGCAAATTATTATGGGAACTCGTCACCCGCTACACACCTTGTCTAGCCCTCTCTATTGCGGACTTGACCGCCGACAAGGCTTGAGGACTATTTTTCCAGCAGGTGGTTCTGAGCATGGATGCCACTCTCTCAGCAATGTCCTTTGGCTCATAATTCGCCAACACAGAAAAAGAATCTATCCCTACTTCCTCAAAACGTTTAACCACCGTAGGCCCAACGCCTTTCACCGCCAGCAGTGCGGCTCTCTCTGATTCGCTGAATGCCGGCGGCCGCAAAAACTGAGT
>NZ_NTMR01000063.1 GCF_002307495.1 Pseudomonas abyssi
ACACCGGCGCCAACGGTACGACCGCCTTCGCGGATCGCAAAGCGCAGACCGTCTTCCATCGCAATCGGAGCGATCAGAGTGACGTCCAGCTTGACGTTGTCGCCCGGCATAACCATTTCCACGCCTTCCGGCAGTTCGCAGGAACCGGTTACGTCGGTAGTACGGAAGTAGAACTGCGGACGATAGCCTTTGAAGAACGGAGTGTGACGACCGCCTTCATCTTTACCCAGCACGTACACTTCAGCTTCGAAGCGGGTGTGCGGAGTGATGGTGCCCGGCTTGGCCAGAACCTGACCACGCTCAACATCTTCACGCTTGGTACCACGCAGCAGAACACCCACGTTCTCACCGGCACGACCTTCGTCCAGCAGCTTGCGGAACATTTCGACGCCAGTACAGGTGGTCTTGGTGGTCGCCTTGATACCGACGATCTCGACTTCTTCACCCACCTTGACAATGCCACGCTCAACACGACCGGTTACGACAGTACCGCGACCGGAAATGGAGAATACGTCTTCGATCGGCATCAGGAACGGCTTGTCGATCGCACGCTCAGGCTCAGGGATGTAAGCATCCAGAGTCTCAACCAGCTTACGAACGGCAGTAGTACCGATTTCGTTGTCGTCTTTGCCTTCCAGCGCCATCAGGGCAGAACCGATGATGATCGGAGTGTCGTCGCCCGGGAAGTCGTAGGTGCTCAGCAGGTCGCGAACTTCCATCTCGACCAGTTCCAGCAGCTCTTCGTCATCAACCATGTCGGCCTTGTTCAGGAACACGACGATGTAAGGAACGCCAACCTGACGGGACAGCAGGATGTGCTCGCGAGTCTGCGGCATCGGGCCGTCAGCAGCGGAGCAAACCAGGATAGCGCCGTCCATCTGGGCCGCACCGGTGATCATGTTTTTCACATAGTCGGCGTGACCAGGGCAGTCAACGTGCGCGTAGTGACGAGTCGGAGAATCGTACTCTACGTGCGAGGTGTTGATGGTGATACCACGAGCCTTTTCTTCCGGCGCGTTGTCGATCTGGTCGAAAGCGCGGGCAGAACCGCCATAAACCTCTGCGCAAACACGGGTCAGTGCAGCGGTCAGAGTGGTTTTACCATGGTCAACGTGACCGATGGTGCCTACGTTCAGGTGCGGTTTGCTACGTTC
>NZ_NTMR01000064.1 GCF_002307495.1 Pseudomonas abyssi
CGCTGATGGTTGAACCAGGTCACCCACTTCAGCGTTTCCCACTCCAGACTGTCTACGCTTTTCCACGGCCCTCGCTTATGGATCAGTTCGGTCTTGTGGAGGCCGTTGATGGTCTCTGCCAGTGCGTTGTCGTAGCTGTCACCGGTATTGCCAACCGAGGGTTCGATGCCAGCTTCGCCCAGCCGCTCGCTGTAGCGAATCGACAGATATTGCGAGCCCCTATCGCTGTGATGAACCAGCCGGTGGGGCTCAGGCCGACGAGTGTGAAGCGCCTGTTCCAGAGCATCCAGAACAAACTCTGTGCGCATGTGTCGGCTGACACGCCAGCCTACGATAAACCGTGAGTAGACATCGACGATGAACGCCACATAAGCAAATCCCTGCCAGGTTGAAACGAATGTGAAATCGGCGACCCAGAGCTGATTGGGACGTTCGGCCGTGAACTGGCGCTTTACCAGATCCCTGGGATTGGCATTGTCAGGATCGGCTTGTGTGGTTTTCACCGTTTTGCCCCGCGTTACGCCGCAGAGCCCCATTTCACGCATCAACCGTTCCACTGTGCAGCGCGCAACCACCTGGTGTTCGCGATGCATCTGCCGCCAGACTTTCCTAGCCCCGTAGACCTCGTAGTTTTCCTGCCAGACACGGTGAATTTGTACAGCAAGTTCCTCGTCACGGATCGCTCGGGCGGAGCGTCGTGAGCGGTCACGTAGCCGTGCAGCATGGCGCCGGTAAGCCGATGGAGACACTTGCAACACGCGGCACAGTGGCTCGACTCCAAAGCTTTGCCGGTGCTTGTCGATCAGCTGCCAGATCACTTCAAACGGCGCAGGATGGCCTGCCCGTCGGGCTCCGCCTGGGCGAAAAAAGCGCTGGCGACCTTGAGGATTTCGTTGGCTCGCTTGAGCTCACGAACCTCGCGCTCCAGTTCCTTGACGCGGGCATCAGTGCCCGAGGCGGAGGGGGCCGCAGGCGCAGCCGCCTTCCGAATCCAACTGCTCAACGTCTGGGCGGTGCAGCCGATCTTGCTGGCCACGGCCTCAATGGCGGCCCACTGCGATGTGTGGGACTCCCGGACCTCATAAACCATACGGATGGCCCGGTC
>NZ_NTMR01000066.1 GCF_002307495.1 Pseudomonas abyssi
CAGTCCAGGTGGTCGCCTTCGCCACTGGTGTTCCTTCCTATATCTACGCATTTCACCGCTACACAGGAAATTCCACCACCCTCTACTGTACTCTAGCCAGACAGTTATGGATGCAGTTCCCAGGTTAAGCCCGGGGATTTCACACCCATCTTATCAAGCCGCCTACGCGCGCTTTACGCCCAGTAATTCCGATTAACGCTTGCACCCTCTGTATTACCGCGGCTGCTGGCACAGAGTTAGCCGGTGCTTATTCTGTTGGTAACGTCAAGGTTGCAGCGTATTAAGCTACAACCCTTCCTCCCAACTTAAAGTGCTTTACAATCCGAAGACCTTCTTCACACACGCGGCATGGCTGGATCAGGCTTTCGCCCATTGTCCAATATTCCCCACTGCTGCCTCCCGTAGGAGTCTGGACCGTGTCTCAGTTCCAGTGTGACTGATCATCCTCTCAGACCAGTTACGGATCGTTGCCTAGGTGAGCCATTACCTCACCTACAAGCTAATCCGACCTAGGCTCATCTGATAGCGTGAGGTCCGAAGATCCCCCACTTTCTCCCGTAGGACGTATGCGGTATTAGCGTTCCTTTCGAAACGTTGTCCCCCACTACCAGGCAGATTCCTAGGCATTACTCACCCGTCCGCCGCTCTCAAGAAGAAGCAAGCTCCTTCTCTACCGCTCGACTTGCATGTGTTAGGCCTGCCGCCAGCGTTCAATCTGAGCCATGATCAAACTCTTCAGTTAAATACTGATTGGGTTTTGAGAAAACCCTAAACTTGGCTCAGCTTTACAAAAAACTCATGAATTCACAGAGTTACTTGCTAGGCTGATAATCTTTCTGATCATCGAGCACATTCAGCAAGCACCCACACGAATTACTTGATTCAAATTGTTAAAGAGCGATTCGGTCAGCGTTTCCGCTCAACCAAGGCCGCGCATTCTACGCTAACCTTCTGTTCTGTCAAGCATTTTTTTGAAGTTTTT
>NZ_NTMR01000067.1 GCF_002307495.1 Pseudomonas abyssi
GGCCGCCTCAAGTTCCAAGTGCAACATCAGTGAATTGAACCCAGCTGGTTAGTGGCCTGTAGCTGGAGGTATTCAACCAGCACCTCGACAGGGAATTTCCAGCCCAAGGTTTGCCTGGGTCGAGTATTGAGCAGCTCGGCGATCTCGTCCAGACGCTCCTGGCTTACCAGCGATAAGTCTGTACCCTTGGGGAGATACTGCCGCAGCAGGCCATTGGTATTCTCATTGCTGCCACGCTGCCAAGGGCTGTGTGGGTCGGCGAAGTAAATGTTCATCCCTGTGCGGGCGGAAAGCTCTGCATGGCGTGCCATTTCGCTGCCTTGGTCGTGCGTTATGGTTTTCAACAGCGATGGCGCCATCCGTGCAAGCTCCCGAGTCATCGCCTCCAGCGCGGCATCCGCTGTAGGTGCATCAAGCTTCGCCAAGATCACAAAGCGGCTAGTGCGCTCAACCATTGTCGCTACTGCTGAACGGTTGCCAGCCCCCATAATCAAGTCGCTTTCCCAGTGGCCTGGGACCTGCCGCCCTTCGACGTCTTCGGGGCGATTACGGATATTCTGCTCAGCCGGGTAGCGCTCTCGACGAGCGGCACTGACGCTGCGTGGGCGGCGTTTAGCTTTGCCCTGACGCAGGTAGGCAATCAGCTGTCGTTTCAACTCTCCGCGCGGGTAGGCGTAGATAGCGAGGTATATGCTTTCGTGACTCACGTGGCGTTCCGGTCTGTCTGGCCAAAAGATCTTCAGTCTGGCGGCTACCTGCTGTGGTGACCAGCCCTTGGCGAGCATCTTCACTACCACCTGCCATAGCTCGCTGTCAGGGTGCAGGCGCCTTGTGCGGCGCGGCAAGCGACGCCGCTGCTC
>NZ_NTMR01000068.1 GCF_002307495.1 Pseudomonas abyssi
CTTCGACTTGTCGAACCGCCGGCTGAAGGTCGTGCATGACGGCGAGGTCGAGCCCGTCACCTCGAAACTGAAGACCTTGGGGCTAGGCGCCTCGCTTCAGGAAACCGTCGCTGCAAATCCGGAGACCATCAAGGCCGCCGAGTTTTCGGCAGCTTCTGCTAAGCAAGAATCCGGGACCCTGCGCTGGTTGCTCGGCATCAATGCACTTCTGTTCGTGGTGGAAATGACTGCCGGTCTGATCGCCCGGTCCACCGGCCTGATTGGAGAATCCCTGGACAATTTTGCCGATGCGGCGGTGTACGGGCTTGCCCTTTATGCGGTTGGACATAGCGTGAAAATGCAGGTACGTGCCGCGCATCTTGCTGGTGTACTGCAACTGATCTTGGCTGTGGGCGTGCTCGTAGAGGTGGTGAGACGCTTTGTATTCGGTAGTGAGCCTGAAT
>NZ_NTMR01000069.1 GCF_002307495.1 Pseudomonas abyssi
CGACGTGGTGATCAACCTGGGGGTCATCACCGCCGGCGCCCTGGTCGCGTGGACCGGTTCCAATTATCCGGATCTGATTATCGGCACCATCGCGGGGGGCATTGTACTTAACGGTGCCAGACGCATTTTGGCGTTGAAGGGTTAAATAATGCTCATTATTGGCAAAAAGCTCTCGCCGTATGCCCTATTGTCCATATCGGGCCTGCTGGCAGCGTCTGATCAGGCTGTAAAGTGGCTGGTGCAGCAATCAATGGCCTATGGCGAGTATGTTTCGGTGACCCCATTCTTTAACTGGGTGCACCTATGGAACACCGGTGCCGCATTCAGTCTTTTTGCGAATGGTGGAGGCTGGCAGCGCTACTTTTTTAT
>NZ_NTMR01000007.1 GCF_002307495.1 Pseudomonas abyssi
ACTCAGTTCCTGCAACCGCCGTTTCTATTGTCTCGCTCAGGAATAAGTCCACTTCTTTCATATTCTGAATAAATGACTTCAAGCGCATAACTATGGATATTTCGAAGATAGAAAAACAATTCATCTCTTCTTACAGGTGTTGTTCGCTTAGAAATTGATTCGATAAGCTTAATTAGTCTTTCATTATCAAAGAATTTGTTTGTAATGTTTACGAATAACTCTTGATACATTGGTGTAGGAAAATCTTCCTCACCAGAAAAAACCGGCATGTGGGCTGTAGTTATGGGGTGCTCTTCACCTGAAATTATTAACAAAGAACAAAGCCTCTCAAGGCATAATAGATAATGTCGGAACAAATTTCTCCATACTATGAAGTCACCTCTCCAATACATATCTCGAAAGCCTTCCATAGGATCGTTTAATGATTCTGGCTCTGCAAAATAGATGCTTTGATTTTCTAATTCTTCAAACTCTCCAATCAAACTATTAATACGTCTGAACCTGTAAAATTCCTTCTTCATATAATAGAACTCAATTTATTGGGGGGGGGGGGGGGGGGGGGGG
>NZ_NTMR01000070.1 GCF_002307495.1 Pseudomonas abyssi
GTTGATTACAACGTCAAGGTTCGCGTCAAAGCAGACAACTCCGGCGTTGATCTGGCCAACGTCAAGATGTCGATGAACCCCTTCTGCGAAATCGCCGTAGAAGAAGCCGTCCGCCTGAAAGAGAAAGGCGTCGCGACCGAGATCGTCGCTGTGACTGTCGGCCCGACTGCCGCCCAGGAACAACTGCGTACCGCCCTGGCACTGGGCGCTGACCGCGCTGTGCTGGTCGAGTCCGCTGACGAGCTGAGCTCGCTGGCCATCGCCAAGGCACTGAAAGCCGTTGTCGATAAAGAGCAGCCGCAGCTGGTCATCCTCGGCAAGCAGGCCATCGACTCCGACAACAATCAGACTGGCCAGATGCTGGCTGCACTGTCTGGCTACGCTCAGGGCACCTTTGCCTCTGAAGTCGCCGTTGACGGCGACAGCGTCAAGGTCACCCGCGAAATCGACGGCGGTCTGCAGACCGTTGCGCTGAAGCTGCCGGCCATTGTGACCACCGACCTGCGTCTGAACGAGCCGCGCTACGCGTCGCTGCCGAACATCATGAAGGCCAAGAAGAAGCCGCTGGAAACCCTCAAGCCGGAAGACCTGGGTGTGAGCACTGCCTCCACCGTCTCCACCCTGAAGGTTGAAGCCCCGGCTGCCCGCAGCGCTGGCATCAAGGTCAAGAGCGTTGACGAGCTGGTCGACAAACTGAAGAACGAAGCCAAGGTGATCTGAACATGAGCATTCTGGTTATTGCTGAACACAACAACGCCGAGCTGAACGCAGCTACTCTGAACAC
>NZ_NTMR01000071.1 GCF_002307495.1 Pseudomonas abyssi
TGGAAGATCGGCGCTTCTTCGTCCTTGTTGATCGCAACGATCACTTTGGAGTCTTTCATACCAGCCAAGTGCTGGATGGCGCCGGAGATGCCGACTGCAACGTACAGTTGCGGCGCAACGATCTTGCCGGTCTGACCCACCTGCATGTCGTTCGGTACGAAGCCGGCGTCAACCGCGGCGCGCGAAGCACCCACAGCGGCGCCCAGCTTGTCGGCGACCTTGTACAGCATTTCGAAGTTGTCGCCGTTCTGCATGCCGCGACCACCAGAAATGACGATCTTGGCGCCTGCCAGTTCCGGACGGTCGGACTTGGCCAGCTCTTCGCCAACAAAGCTGGAGGTACCCGCGTCGTGGGCCGAGGCAACCGCTTCAACCGAGGCGCTACCGCCTTCGGCGGCAACGGCGTCAAAGCCGGTGGCACGCACGGTGATGACCTTGATCGCAGCGCTGGATTGCACGGTGGCAATGGCGTTGCCGGCGTAGATCGGGCGCTTGAAGGTGTCAGCGCTTTCAACAGCCGTGATCTCGGAGATCTGATCAACGTCCAGCAGCGCGGCAACGCGCGGCAGGTAGTTTTTGCCGTTGGTGCTGGCTGGCGCCAGAATGTGGCTATAACCCTTGCCCAGTTCAGCGATCAGCAGGGAAACGTTTTCCGGCAGCAGGTTGGCGTAGGCCGCGTTGTCAGCCAGCAGGACCTTGTTGACGCCAGCGACCTTGGCAGCGGCGTCGGCAACAGCGGCACAGCCTGCGCCGGCAACCAGTACGTCGAT
>NZ_NTMR01000072.1 GCF_002307495.1 Pseudomonas abyssi
GCATCAATAGCCAGGTCGCTGGTCATCTGCGGCTTCATTGACCAACCGATTACCTGCCGCGAGAACAGATCGAGCACCACCGCCAAATACAACCAGCCCTCATAGGTGCGGATGTAGGTGATGTCCGTGACCCAGACCTTGTTGGGTTCGGTGACATTGAACCGACGCTCCAGATGATTCGGTGAGGCCGCTGGAGGCTTGCCGCCATAGCGGCCCGGTCGACGACGATACCCTGTCTGTGAGCGCAGCCCTTCCAGGCGCATCAGTCGAGCAACACGATGCTTGCCGCATGCTTCTCCAAGCTCACGCAGGTCGTCGTGGATTTTGCGGTAGCCGTAAACGCCACCGCTCTCTAGCCACGAGTGCTTGATCAGGCCAAGCAGACGTTGGTCATCCTTGGCTCGTGCCGACTTCGGTTCAGCCAGCCAGGCGTAGTAACCGCTGGCATGTACTTTCAGGGTCAGGCAAAGCCGGCGAACGGAATAGTCTGCGGATAGCTGACTGATGAGGGCGTACTTCAGCCGCACTCCTTGGCAAAGTACGCGGCGGCCTTTTTTAGGGTGTCTCGCTCTTCGGTCACGCGCTTGAGTTCGGCACGTAGACGACGCAGCTCAGCTTGCTGGTCGTCTTCTTGCACGCGTTGCTTTTCAGGTTTGCTGTAGCGCTTAACCCAGGCATACAGGCTGTGGGTCGACATGCCCAAACGAG
>NZ_NTMR01000073.1 GCF_002307495.1 Pseudomonas abyssi
ACGTCCAGACGGTTGCGCTCCATCTGCGCCAACTCCTTCAGGTCGGCAAGCCGACGCACCAGGCCGCGTAGCTGACGGAAGCTCTCGGGCTCGGGCTCCCAAGGACGCAGTTCTTCCAGATGGCGCTGTGCGTAGCGGGCGATCAGTTTGGCGTCGGTCTTGTCGGTTTTAACCCGGCGCAGCTCGCTTTGCGCATATTTGGCGATGCGTGCAGGGTTGATGACACAGACCTGATAGCCCTGCTGATGCAGATGCGTCGCCAGCGCTTCGTGGTACACGCTGGTTGCCTCCATCAGCACCCAGCAATGTGGCTCGGCGTGCTTCTCTAACCATTGGTCAAATTGCTTGAAGCCTTCGGGGGTGTTCGCCACCTTGGCCTTGGTGCGGTATTTATCGCGCTCCAGCGGCTTAGCGATGTCGAAGGTGTGCTTGGCAATGTCGATTCCGATAACGCAGGTCATGGGGCCTCCGGCTCTGTTGACAGGTGATCGTCACCACACTCTGTTCTACCTTGCGAATACGTGCTCAGGCGCTCAGCACCGGCACCAGATACCGTTCGAACTGTCTGAGTGTGTTGGCAGGTGACGGCCCATCTACGAACCAAGCTCTTGAGGCTTCAGGGCCACACCGGCCTGTCACCTGCCGCCCGATGATCAGTCGGGGACCATGGTCACAGGGACCACAGTCAACATACAAGGGCCAC
>NZ_NTMR01000074.1 GCF_002307495.1 Pseudomonas abyssi
CACTGCTGTCCGGAATAAATTCATAGCGGCAGAGCACCCTGCATCCTGGTCCATATCAGCTGACGCCGTTGCCTTCGTTGCAGCAGTTGGTGATCCGTCTCTTTGCGCTGAAACAAGCCTGCTCTCAGCTCGGTCAGGCTGCAACGCAATGAGCTGACTGTTGCTGAACCGGCATGCTGTATCTGCAGCAGCAGATAGGTAATCAAGGCCACAAATATCTGAATCTTGACGGCATTTTCGCTGCGCCCAAGAAACGTCCGCACGCTCAAGTTCTGCTTCAACCACTTGAAGAACAACTCGATGCCCCAGCGCGCCTTGTAGTTGGCAGCAATCACGCGGGCTGGCGACGCCAGGTCGTTCGTGGCTATGACTAGCGCCGGCCTGCCGTCCTCTCGTGCTACCAGGACTCTGCGCAACGGCGTGCCGTGATACTGGTTGATACGTTTGCCGCCAGGGCGGCGGTTCTTGAAGCTAATCAGGTGGTCGCCCAGTATTTCCGGGTGCTCTGAGCTGTCTTGCGTGTTGTCAGCCAATACCTGAACACCCGCATTGCTCTTGAGTCGCGTGACAAAGTAAGCCCCCGCGCAGTGAATCTGATACCACCAGTTGTAGTCGCAGTAGCCCTTGTCGAAGACATAGGTTTGGCC
>NZ_NTMR01000075.1 GCF_002307495.1 Pseudomonas abyssi
CTCGGTATAGACACGGTAACCGTTGTCCTGCCGATCAGGCGGCGGCAACAAGCCCTGCTGTTCATAGAAGCGGATCGTCTGTGTTTCGACCCCTACCAACTGCGCCAACTGACCAATGCGCATCAGCCTCCTCCCCAACGGATTCTTTACTCTATTGACCTTATAGTAGCTTTATAGTTTTAAATGGTACCACAACATTGTTCAAGTGGAGTCGTATCATGAGCAAATCCTGTGGTGGCGCCTGTGGCGGTGATGCAACGTCCGCAGCGGATACCGATATACAGGCCTCCTCCGAGGCGCCAGGGAGATGGGTCAGTGTTTATGCCGTGCCGAAGATGGACTGTCCATCAGAAGAACGAATGATTCGCCTAGCCCTGAACGGCTTTGAGGAGATTCGGGCGCTGTCCTTCGACTTGTCGA
>NZ_NTMR01000076.1 GCF_002307495.1 Pseudomonas abyssi
AGTGCAACACCTGACCTTTCCTGTACGGTGTCGCCATGTCTTACCACGAACTCAGTCTCGAAGAACGCTCCAACATCCAGGTCGGTCTGCTGCGCGGCATGAGCCAGCGGGCCATTGCCCGAATGCTTAACCGCAGCCCCTCGACGATCTGTCGCGAGATCCGTCGTAACCGCGGCGCCCAAGGCGAGTACATCACCCAGCATGCCCAGCGAGCGACGTGCGAGCGCCGCATGCCCTGCCGCCCACAAAAAAAGCTGATGCCTGGCACCGAGCTGCTCGATCTGGTCGTCTACCTGCTGCGAAAACGCTTTTCTCCCGAGCAAATTGCCGGCAAGCTCCGTGCGATGGAATTCCCTAACTTCGAAGACGCCTACGTCTGCCGCGAGACGATCTACAACGCG
>NZ_NTMR01000077.1 GCF_002307495.1 Pseudomonas abyssi
ATTGCTTTGATTCAACGCTTTATAGCCATTTTTGGTAAAGACCGTATTGTGAATGTGTTCGCAGACAGAGAGTTTATCGGTGAGCAGTGGTTTACATGGTTAATTGAACAAGACATCAACTTCTGCATTCGTGTTAAAAAAACTTCATTGTCACCAATCATTTAGGAAAGAATCATAAAATTAGTGATTTATTTCGCCATCTTAAAGTTGGTCAAATTGAATGTCGTAAACGACGGATTTTGGTTGGTCGGGTGAAACTATATATAAGTGCACTACAGTTAGAAAATGGAGAGCTTTTACTCGTCGTTTCTCCTCAGTTTAATGCCAATGCTA
>NZ_NTMR01000078.1 GCF_002307495.1 Pseudomonas abyssi
ATCTTCTGGCTGTTAAAGCCCGTCTCTATTTCCCTGAGGCTGGAGGCGCAAGCAATCTGGGCATAGATCAGAGCGATCAGTTGGTCCCAAGATTTAAAGCCTTTGCAGTGCTTGTCTGCATCGAGTTCGCGCACCTGCTTGTCGAAAACAGGGCGTGGCAAGCCTTTCAAAAGATCGGCAAATCGGGTATTTGTGTACACGTTGTAGTCACTGAGTTGTTGAGTCGCATCAACGGGTTCTACCCTTCAAACTCAGTGGCTGCAATCCCTCCAGAACTCCCCCCCAAATTTATTCCGGACAGCAGTG
>NZ_NTMR01000079.1 GCF_002307495.1 Pseudomonas abyssi
AGTGCAACACCTGACCTTTCCGGTACGGTGCTGCCCCATGTCTTATTCCGAACTCAGCGTTGAAGAGCGTGCCACCATTCAAGTTAGTCATGCCCAAGGCCTCAGCTTGCGCAGGATTGCCTGCTTGATCAACCGATCCCCTTCGACGGTCAGCCGGGAGATGCGCCGCAATCGAGATGCAGCTGGCAGCTACTCGGCCCGCGTGGCTCAGCAGCGGATGAAGGTCCGCCGCCAGGCTTGTCGGCCCATGCGAAAGCTGCTGCCAGGGAGTGAGCGCTTTGAACTGGTGATCCATATGCTG
>NZ_NTMR01000008.1 GCF_002307495.1 Pseudomonas abyssi
GGGGGGGGTGTAACAGCTGATTAGACCGAAGGCTTCACGATTGCATATCAGCGACTTCCGCATATCAACGCCCGTCCGGCCAACTAAATTCATAAAAAACAACGCCTTGGCAGCACACCCCGTATTCGCTTGACCGCTTCTTTTTCACGCCAATCATTACTTCCGCTCCGGTCATACAGCGCATAGTACGCACACGACCGCGCCTAGCGTGCGAACGCCGGGGTCGGGATGCGAGGGGGAGTCAGGGTTGGGTGTAGCTGCGAGGGTGGTGGCCATCCGTTGGTCCTGTTGCTGGCGTCATGCCTGCATTGAACTTAGCGCTATTGTGGTGCGCGGTAAAGAGACGCTGGAAGGTTATTCGGCCTTCCAGCTCACGGGGTAAAGCATCTCTTCGCGGTAGCCGCTGAGGACGCGGCGCAGGCCGCTGAGGTCGGTGTCGAGTTGGCTGTCGCCGGTGTCCACCAAAAACGGGCGGCCGGCGAGGCTGCGGAGTTTGGTTTTGGTGGCGACCACCAGCAGGTTGTCCAGCCCTACGGCGCGGATGATGCGGGGTGACAGTTGCTGATTGCCGCGCCCGAGTATGTGGCCCTGGCCGCCGATGGCGGTAACCAGTATGCGCCAGTCGCCGCCCTGCTCTACCTGCTCCCACAGTTGCTGCTCGGTGGCGTCACGCAGGATGAGCTCGCCGTCCTTGAGCACGTCCACGCCTAGCAGGGTGCCTTCCAGCCCCATGGCCTCCAGCAGGCCGAGGGTGGTGGAGCCGGGGCCGAGTATCCAGCCGGTGTTGTCGTCTTGTTCTTCCTGCAGGCCGGCGGCGATGTCGTCGAGTACCAGGGTTTCTACTTCACGGCCGCCCTGTTTGACCTGCTGTACAAAGCGGCCCTCTTCCGGCACGGCCAGCTCGCCGTAGTGGCGTGTGCGCACCTGGCCGTTGCGAAAGGCCTGCTCGTCAATGTCGCGCACGTCGGCTTCGCGCAGACGCACCAGCTCGCCCTGCACCAGCAGCGCAACCAACTCACCGGCGGCGCGTGGGTTAACGGCGTAAACGCCGGAGTGAATTTTCACCCCGGCCGGAATGCCCAGCACCAATTGAGTGCTGTCGAGCTGGTTGCAGATGTTGCGGGCGGTGCCGTCGCCGCCGGCAAACAGCAGCAGATCGACGCCTTGCTGGTGCATCTGCCTTGCGATGGTTTCGGTGTCTTCGGCGCTGGTGTATGGCGGGTTGGTCAGTTGGCCGACCACCTCGGCGTTAAAACCCATGTCGGCCAGCAGATCCGCGCCCATTGAACCGGGGGCGCTGAACAGTTGCAGCCGGTCGCGCAGCGGCAGCAGGTGCTCCAGTGTCTGACGCACGCGGTTGTGCGCCTGTGGCTCGACGCCCATGGCCAGGGCGTCATCGGCGACACCGTCCGAGCCTTTCAGCGCAGCGCGACCACCCAGGCCGGCCAGCGGGTTGATGATCAGGCCAAGCCTGAAGCGGGTGTTGGGTGTGCTGTTTGTCATGTCACAAATCCGTCATGCCAGTGCCATATCCTGCCTGCAACTGGCGATCAACTTGGGAGACAACCATGAATGTGCATGCTCTGAAACCGTGCCGTGACAGTGCCGACATCCTGATTCATCCGTCCCATTGCGTGGGCGGCCATCTGATCGACGAAGACGGCCGCGAGATTGCCATCACCGAACAGATGATCCAGCAAGCCTGCCAGGAGCTGGAGCAACAGTGGGTGCCGGCGCGCCCGCGCTTCAGCGCTTGAATCCGGCGGCGGCAAGCAACGCCGCCGTTTCCTCCTGACCGCTGTGCCGCACCTCGACTTCGGGGCATTCGCGGCGTAGCGGGTATCCCTTACGCAGTGCATCAAAGGCCGCCGCGGTACTTTGCCCAGCCAAGGGCAGCATGGCCGCACGAAAGCGGGCGTCGTCATCGCGCACATCGTATACCTGCCGTAGCGACCGTTCGAGCAGCCACTGCGCTGGCGTGTCAGCGGCAAACTGCAGCTGTGCCCTGCCGGCGTCCGGTGCCAGGCTTTGCAACGTCAGTGGCGCGGGTACGCCGAGACTGGCACACAAGGCGCGGTAGATCTGTTCGGTGCCACGCAGCTTGCCGTCCAGGCTGTAGCCGGCAATGTGCGGGGTGCCCAGGGCGCAGCGCTGCAGTAGCTCGCCGTCGACTTGCGGCTCTTGCTCCCAGACATCCAGCGCTACCTGCAGATCAGCCCGTTCGGCCAATACGGCTTTGAGCGCGTGATTGTCGATCACCGGGCCGCGACTGCTGTTGATCAGCCAGGCGCCGGGGCGTAGCGCAACCAGGCGGCCGGCATCCAGCAGGTGCCAGGTGGCATCAGGGCCGCTGTGAGTGAGCGGAACATGACAACTCAGCACATCACACTCGGCCAGCAGTTGATCCAGCGGAGCGAAACCTGACTCCCCGCGGTTGGCGCGCGGCGGGTCGCAGAGCAGACACTCAACCCCAAGCGCAGCGAGCGTTTGCGCCAAACGCCCACCCACCTCACCCACGCCGACGATGCCGACGCGGCGCGTGCGCCAGTCCAGCCCGGTGCGTTCACTCAGGGTCAGCAGGCAGCTGAGCACGTACTCGACGACGCCGCGGGCATTGCAGCCTGGTGCGCTGGCAACGGCAATGCCCGCCGCGGCCAGCCCCGGCAGATCAATATGGTCAGTGCCGATGGTACAGGTGCCGACAAAGCGCACCGGGGTGTCCGCCAGTAGCTGCGGGTCTACCCGGGTGACCGAGCGCACCAGCAGCGCATCAGCGTCTAGCAGGTGCTCGCGGCTAATCTGCCGGCCCGGCAAGCGGGTAATACGGCCAAGTGGAGCAAAAAAGGCGTCCAGCAGGGGGATGTTTTCGTCAGCAACAATATGCATGGAAGATCACTTGAGCAGGCTTGATGCGTCCATTGTCGAGGGGGCGATGCGCGCTGTCCAGCCGGGCAGCCATGACGGTGCGTTCTTCTGCCACATGCAGTTTGTCGCATTGATGCAACATCCCTCTTGCGTCGAGACAGCGGCGCTGCTTAACTGCAAGTCAGAGTCTGGATGTGACTTTTCAGTCCGATAACCATTCCAAGCGTTTTTTCGAGGGACTCCCTCGTTTTGCAGGACCTGCCTGAGTACCGGAACGCACCGCGCACCGCCCACTGCGCCGCGCCCGGGACTGTCCTCACCACCCTGTCGCCACGACCACAACAATGTCTATTATTCCGGCGCTGCCGCTGTGCGCCCCGGCGACCTTGCGCGTTTGCTCCAAGGCCCTTTGCCTGCACTGCCCTGTATCGCTCGTCCGCCGGGTCGAGCCACGCCAACACTGGAGACAGGGAATATGAAAGCAGAACACGACGTTGTGGAAACCCTGGGCGGCTTGCGCGTCCACACCCACTATTACAGCAGCCCGGCGCCTCAAGGCACGGTGATTCTGGTCAATGGCTCGCTGGCCACCACTGCCGCCTTTGCCCAGACGGTGCGCTACCTGCAGCCGCACTTCAATGTGGTGCTGTTCGACGAGCCCTACGCGGGTCAGTCCAAGCAGTACAACAGCAATCGGCGGCCGATTACCAAGGAGCAGGAAGCCAGCATTCTGCTGGAGCTGATCGAGCGCTACCGGGCCGATCACCTGATGTCCTTTTCCTGGGGCGGTGCCTCTGCCCTGCTGGCCTTGGCGCAGCGGCCGGCACGTATCCGCAAGGCGGTGGTGCTGGCCTTCTCGCCGCTGATCAACTCAGCCATGCGTGATTACCTGGAGCGCGGCATCGACCTGCTGGTCAATTGCGAACGCAAGGCATTGGGCGAGCTGCTCAACAGCACCATCGGCGAGCACCTGCCCTCGCTGGTCAAGCGCTTCAATTTTCGGCACATCGTGAGCCTGGACGAACACGAGTATCACCAGATGGCGTTTCACGTCAGTCAGGTACTGACCCAGGACACCCGCTGCTATCTGCGCGGCAGCGCCGACATCGATACGCCGATCCTCTTCGTCAACGGCGATCTGGACCGCTACACCAGCCCCGAGGATGCCCAGCACTTCAATCGCTATATCCGCCACTGCCGCTTTGCCACGGTACGCGGTGCGGGGCACTTTCTGGATATGGAAAGCCGCGAGGCCTGGGCGCAGACACGCGATGCGGTGCTGGGCTACCTGGCGCCCAGTCTGGACACTGTCGGCGAGCCGGCTGAGCGCATCAGCAGCATTGGCGGCGCACGGGTGGTGCCGCTGCCGGTATGAAGGTCAGACCTCGGCCAGCAAGGCGGACCAGGCGACGCCGGGACGGTAATGGGCGAGCAGCGCGGCGCTGTAGCGCTGCGGACGCTCGCCCAGGCCAGCACTGAGATAGACGCGCGCCTGCTCGCGCACGCGGGCGCGGAATGGCGCCGGGTCGGTGGCCTCGCCACTGAGGTTATCGGTACTCACATCAAAGCGGTGTCCCGCCGCCAGACAGAAGATCAGCTCCAGCGCCTGGGGCTTGACCTCAACCTGCTCGAAGGTGCGCTGCTGCTCGGCACTGCGGCCATCCGGCGCGTACCAGTAGCCAAAATCCGGCAGCAGTCGCCGCTCGGCACCAGCCACGCACCAGTGCGCCACTTCATGCAGCGCGCTGCGAAAATAATCCCGGGTAAAGAGAATGCGATGATGCGGCTCGCTGGCGTCGGCGGGGAGATATTCGGGTTCGGGATAGCCGCCACGCAGGCAGGTGTTGTAATCCGCCAGAAAGCAGTTGTCGAACAGCGTGATCAGATCCTGACAGTGGTGTTGCATGGTGTTGGGCGCGACTGAAAAGTTGGCTGGACATTAGCAGCTAAATTGCTAGCATGGCTGGTTTTTTGGCAGCCAGTCAGCACATGAACCAGACACCTCCCCAACCCGCAAGGGCGCGCATTGTAACAGAGCTGCGAGCATTGATTGTGCTGGTGCTGCCGATCATTGCTGCGCAGATGGCGCACACGCTGTTGGGCTTTGTCGATACGGCGATGGCCGGTCGCGTCAGTGCCGAGGCGCTGGCGGCCGTGGCACTGGGCAACTCCTTCTGGATTCCGACGCTGCTGTTTCTCACCGGGGTGATGATGATCGTCACCTCCAAGGTGGCCGCAGCGAGCGGCGCCGGGCGTCTCGGCCAGACCGGCGCGCTGGTGCGCCAGGGTGCCTGGCTGGGGCTGATTCTCGGGCTGCTGTGTCTGCTGTTCCTCAACCTGATGCGCCCGGTGCTGATCTGGATGAAGGTCGACCCGCAGCTGGTGCCGGTCACCCTGGACTATCTGCTGGCGATTTCCCTGGGCTTTCCAGCGGTAGGCCTGATGCTGGCGCTGCGCGGGCTGACCGATGGGCTGTCGCGCACCAAGCCGGCCATGCTGATCGGCTTTATCGGGCTGGTCATCAACGTGCCGGCCAACTATGTGCTGGTCTACGGCAAATTCGGCTTCCCGGCGATGGGCGCGGTGGGTTGCGGGGTCGCAACGGCGCTGGTGATGTGGGCGATGCTGGGCTGCATGCTGTTTCACCTGAAACGCGCGCGCTTTTATCAACCCTGTGGGCTGTTCGAGCGTTTTGACTGGCCGCACGCACGCACCCAGGGCGAGCTGATTGGCCTGGGCTTTCCCATCGGTATCGCACTCTTCGCCGAAACCAGCATGTTTGCCGTGATTGCCCTGCTGATCGGCAGCCTGGGTGCGGTGGTGGTGGCCTCGCATCAGGTAACCATCAACTTCTCTTCATTGGTGTTTATGGTGCCCTTCAGTCTGGGGCTGGCTATTACCGTGCGTGTGGGCCACAACCTGGGCCGCAGCGGTGCACGCGCTGCCATGCTCGCCACCAAGGTCGGTCTGGTCTTGGCGCTGGTGTTCGCCGCACTGGCCGCCACCGCCATGTACACGCTGGCGCAGCAGATTCCGCAGATCTATACCGATGACCGTGACGTCATCAGCCTGGCCGCCAGTCTGCTGGCCCTGGCCGCGCTGTATCAGTTTTCCGATGCTATTCAGGTCGCCTGCGCTGGTGCGCTGCGCGGCTTTCAGGATACCCGTCTGCCGATGCTGCTGACGATGATTGCCTACTGGCTGATCGGCCTGCCCGCTGGCTGCATCCTCGGGCTGACTGACTGGCTGGGTCCGGCGCGCGGGCCTGCCGGCTTCTGGCTCGGGTTGATCGTCGGCCTGAGCAGCGCCGCGCTGTTTCTGGGCCTGCGCCTGCGTGCTGTCGGGCGCAAACCCGGCCTGCAACACGGGCTGGGGCAGCGCCAGGCAGACGCGGGACAATAAGGGCGGAGCGTGGTCCGCCGCGCCAAATAGCCACCGCCGCATGACGATTGCGAGGCGGCTTCCCTATACTGTGCCCATGCGCCTGGCCACCTTAACCCTCACCCTGCTTGGCTATCTGCTGCTGACCGGCTGCCAACCACAACCGGCGGCCGAGCAGCAGATGGAAAATTACCTGGATCGCCTCGCGCGCGTGCTCAGGCAGGACTGGCAGCCCTTTTCCGCTGACAGCCTCAGTCGCTACCGGCTGCCCGAGCGCCGCGACAGCCTTTACAGCATTGCCCCTGAGCGTATCGGCTTGCTGGATCTGCTGGTTGACGTCAACCCGTGCAGGCCATTGCAGCAGCGCGTAGCCGAGCGCAACAGCGTGCTCGGCAAGGTCATGCCCTGGAGCAGCCGGCTGGCTTACGAAGGCGAGCTGCTGCGTGCGATGGAACAATGCCTTGGCACCCTGAGCGAGCCCGACCAGCAACCACTGCGCAGCGAACTGAGCGCCATTGCCGAGCGCAAGCGCAGCCAGCTGCCGCAGGTCTACTGGAACACCATCAATACCAGTACCGAGCTGGCCAGCTACCTACGCTTTACCGACACGCCGTTACCCGTGCAGGAGCAGCCGCTGGATGACACCGCCGCGCTCGCAGCGCTGCAACAATTGACCAGCATCGGTGCCGCCCTGCCAGCGCAGCTACCACCGGAACTGGAGCAGATCGAGCAGCCTCTGCAAACCCTGCAACGCAGCCCCAACGGCAGTCAGCTGATCACGGCGCTCGCCCAGACCCGCCACGGCCTGCAGCAAGCCACCGCCATGCTGCAGGCACAGCCGGGCCGCTACCTGTGCCCCATGGGCACGCCTTCGGCGCGGTCCAAGGTGCTGCTCAATGTGTTTGTGCTGTTCTATGCAGGCGAGATTCAGCCGTATCTGGCCCAACTGCAGCGTCTGGGGCAGCCTTGGTCAGAATCCGTCATCGCGCTGCGCGCGGTGCCCGGCATTCCGCCCGCCACCGCCGCTGCGCTCGACCAACTGGCCGGCACGCCGCAGAGTCTATGGGAGCAATACCAGGCGGCGCTCAAGGCCCACACGGATGCCTGGCAGCAACAACTCGGCGCCTGTCAGTCACAACCGGGGCAAGCAGGCTGGGAGCAAAGAGATCAGCACAGCGCAGACTGACTCGGCCTGCGCCCTGGCAATCAGTCCGCCTTGCGAATCAGGTAATGAAAGATTCCGTCGCTCTCATGCTGCTCCAGCAGCTCATGGCCGAGAAAGCTGCAGAAGCGCGGGATATCGCGCTGGGTGGAGGGGTCGGTCGCCAGCACCTGCACCAACTCACCCGCGGCGACATCTCGCACCGCGTTGTGCAGCATCATCACCGGCTCCGGGCAGGTCAGCCCGCGGGTATCCAGGGTTGTAGCGGCAGAATCGGACATGACAAGGCTCGGCTAAATCAACAAGTTGGCGATTATCCCGCAATCATCCCGGGCTTGCCAGACGGCCGGTAGCGACCGACACTGAAGCCAGAGTAACAACGCCCCCGCGAGGGTAAGGAAGCAAGATGATCAAAGTGTTGATTGAACGTGTGATTGCAGAAGGTCTGGAACAACCCTACGAAGAAGTCGCCCGCCGTGTCCTGGCTGCCGCAGTGCAGTCACCCGGCTTTATCTCCGGCGAATCCTTTCGCGATATGGAAGAACCCAACCGCCGTATCATCATGGTCACGTGGCAAAACATGCATTCCTGGCAGCGCTGGGAAAGCTCGGAATCACGCCGCGACAGCATCAGCGCCTTTGCACCGATTCTGCTGGAAGAAGAGAAGATCAGCCTGCTCGAGCCGCTATAACCCCGCAACTGCGCGACCCTCTGCGCGCTACGGCCGAGCGCTCGCTCGGCCGCTGCACCTGCCCCTGCTAGCGCAACGCGCGAATATGGCAGGTCACTTCTTCCCGGTCGGTGTAGAGCTGCTTGCAGCCAATGTCTGCGCGCACACCGGCTTCATCCAATGCGTCCTGAATGTGCCCCAGGCACTGCATCACTTCCTGGTAACGCTGCTTCATCGGCAGCTTGAAGTTGATGATCAGCTCGCGGCAGTAGCGCTGTCCAATCCACTTGGCTGCCAGGGCACTGCTGCGGGCCGGCTTGTCGACAATGTCGCAGACCATCCAGTCCACCGTGCGCTTGGGCCGATACATGTAGCCGTCACCCTGCACGTGCTCCACCTGACCGCTGTCCATCAGTCGTCGATCCATCGGGCCGTTGTCCACTGCGGTCACGTTCATCAGGCGATTGACCAGCTGCCAGGTCCAACCACCGGGGGCGGCGCCCAGGTCAACGGCGGTCATGCCGGCTTTCAGACGGCTGTCCCAGTCATCACGCGGAATAAAGTGGTGCCAGGCCTCTTCCAGTTTTAGAGTCGAGCGGCTGGGCGCTTCACGCGGCACTTTCAGGCGCGGAATGCCCATCGGCCAGGGCGCGCCGTTGTCGGCCCAGGACCAGCCGACAAACACTTTCTGACCGCTCTGAAAGCACAGGTGCAGGCGCGGCAGTTCGGGCTTGTTGGGGCGCACAAAGCGGGTCTTGGTGAGCGAGCGTTCCAGCGGGCCTTTCAGCTTTTTGGTTAATGCAGCCAGCGCCTTGCCATCGTTGGTATCAGCGGTTTCCAGCCACATCAGCGAGGCAATGTGTCCCTGGGCGCAGGCGGTGATAATCGGGCTGACGCGGTCTTCCGGGTCCAGCTCCAGCCAGCTGCCAACCGCCCACTGGCGGGTGAAGATCAACTGCTGAAAGTCGATGGCCCGCATCAGTTGCTCGGCCTCGCCGGGCTCCGGGCAGACAAAGCGCACCAATGCGCTGCCATCCTGGGTCACCGGATAACCGGCTATGCCCTGCTCGGCCGCCAGCTCCTGCATCTCGGCAGCCGCCTCCCCTTCAAAGCCTGGACGGCAATGTAGCAACAATTCCTGCATGTCTCGCTCCCGCTGGATGATCGGGCGCTACTGTACAGGCAGCGGCAAGTTGGTTGAAGTGCCGCCGGGCTGATCAGGCCGTATACGGCGCGCTGCGGCCTACTTGGCTACGAATTTGGCTGCGCAACTGCGCAAGTGCGGCAAGCGCGCTGCGGGCCAGGGCACTGGCAGCAAACTCAAGGCGACTGTCCGCCAGCCACAGACGCGACCGCAAGCGTCCATGCAAGTCTGCCAGCATGGGCGTCAGTGCGGCGCTATCCAGTGCGGGGCGGCCCAGCGAGTCGACTACGCCCAGCGACAGCACCTTGTACGCCGGCAGACGATCAAGCAATGGCACCAGCTGACGCTCGCCGTCGAGCAGGTCAACATGCAGCCCATCCACCGGCAAACTGCAGGCCAGCCCCAGATTTTCGTGCAACAGCCCACCGGGACAGGCCAGCAACAACTGCAACGGGACCCGTTGCAGGCGATTGTAGGCTCCCTCAAAGGCCGCGCCCCAGGGCTGCGGCAGGTGCTGCAGCAACAGTGGCTCATCCAGTTGTACCCAGTCCCCGCCGGCGTCGGCCAGGGCCAGCAGCAGCGCATCGTATCGATCCAGCGTGGCGCTCAGGCGCTCCAGCGCGTCGGGGACCTGCCACAACAGCGACAGGGGGCCGGGCAACACCACTTTCACCTGATAACCAAGCCCATGCGCCTGAGCAACCTGCCCCAGCAGGTCCTGAAGATCAGCCGGCAGGTCAGCCAACGCCAGGGTCACGCGCGGCAAACCCGCAGCGGCCTCGGCGTGCCAGCGGGCATAGGGAGAGCGGTTGGCGGAACGGGTCAGTGTATGCAGCCCGGGCATGGGCAAATCCTCGCTTGGGTGTCTGGACGCTATGCTCGCGCCACCTGCATGCTGAATCAAACTCATATGCTTCATGCTATAGTTCGATTTTTCTCATATAGACGATACCCCGCCATGCTGGAACTCCGCCATCTGCGTACCCTTAGCACCCTGCGTGATGCCGAAACCCTGGTCGAGGCGGCTGAGCGCCTGCATCTGACCCAGTCCGCCCTATCCCATCAGCTCAAGGATCTGGAAGAAAAGCTCGGCATGACGCTATTCGTGCGCAAGACCAAACCCGTACGCTTTACCAGTGCCGGCCTGCGCCTGCTGCGCCTGGCCGACAGCCTACTGCCGCAGGTACGGCAGGCCGAACGGGATATTCAGCGACTGGCGGGTGGCCAGGCCGGACGGTTGCACATGGCGATCGAATGCCACAGCTGCTTTCAATGGCTGATGCCGACCATCGACCAGTTCCGCAACGCCTGGCCTGAGGTGGAGGTGGATTTTGCCTCGGGCTTTTTCTTTGCCCCGTTGCCGGCACTGGCCCGCGGCGATCTGGACCTGGTGGTCACCTCAGACCCGCTGGACATCGAAGGCATTACCTACGTGCCGCTGTTCACCTATGAGGCCTTGCTGGCGGTGAGCAACCAGCACCCGCTGAGCACGGTGAACCACATACGCCCGGGCGACCTGGAAAGCGAGGTGCTGATTACCTATCCGGTCGAGCGTGACCGGCTCGACATCTTCAAGCAGTTTCTAGACCCGGCTGGTATCGAGCCGGCCAGCGTGCGCACCGCTGAGATGACCGTCATGATGATGCAACTGGTCGCCTCCGGCCGCGGTGTCTGCTGCCTGCCCAACTGGGCCATGGCCGAATACCTGCACAAGGGCTATGTCACCGCCCGCCGGCTGGGCCCCGAAGGGCTATTCGGCACGCTATACGCGGCGGTACGTGACGACATGATGGAAATGCCGTACCTGCAGGACTTTCTACTGACCGCCAAGGACACCTCCTTCGCCACACTGGAAGGCGTCAGCGCGCGCAGTGGCGACTAGAAAACGGGACATTTGCGCCCCCCATGCGGGTGAGACGGCAGAAACATCTCCACCCGCATCGCCAAAGTAAAAGCACTGAGGATCAATGCGTTATATCTCACTTCTCGATATCTCGGGAGGTGTAGCCATGTGCAACTAACCCGTACAGGCGACTTTACGGCCTCCTTGAGACAACTACCTTGACTGTCTTGCAGATGAGCGCGCTGCGCCACTGCATGAATTCCGGACAACAACAGAAAAAGGATACAGTCATGAAAGCACCCTTGTTCAAGCTGGCTGCGCTCGCCCTCGGCATGTCCCTCTCCAGCGCTGCGCTGGCCACCAACCCGGGCGGCGGTGGCGGCAGCAACCCCGATACCGGCACTGGCTTCCCTGGCGTCAGCAGCTTCAGCGCTGACGGCTCGTTCTCGACTACCAACGGCAGTGCAGGTCTGAGCTGCACCGTATACCGTCCGTCCACGCTGGGTGCCAACGGCCTGAAGCACCCGATTATCGTCTGGGGCAACGGCACCACCGCCTCGCCCAGCACCTACAGCGGGATTCTTGATCACTGGGCCAGCCATGGCTTTGTGGTGATCGCCGCCAATACCTCCAACGCCGGCACCGGCCAGGAGATGCTCGACTGCGTTGACTACCTGACCACCCAGAACAACCGCAGCACCGGCACCTACGCCAACAAGCTGGATCTGAACCGCATCGGTGCAGCCGGTCATTCACAGGGCGGCGGCGGGACCATCATGGCCGGCCAGGACTATCGCATCAAAGTCACCGCCCCTTTCCAGCCGTACACCATTGGCCTGGGGCACAACAGCAGCTCACAATCCAATCAGAACGGCCCCATGTTCCTGATGACCGGCAGCGCCGACTCCATCGCCAGCCCAACGCTGAACGCGCTGCCGGTCTACACCCGCGCCAACGTGCCAGTGTTCTGGGGTGAACTGTCCGGTGCCAGCCACTTTGAGCCTGTGGGTAATGCGGGTGACTTCCGTGGCCCCTCCACCGCCTGGTTCCGTTATCACCTGATGGATGACGCCAGCGCAGAAAGCACCTTCTACGGCAGCAACTGCGACCTGTGTACCGACAACGACTGGGACGTACGTCGCAAAGGCATCAATTAACCGCAAGCCCCTGAGCCATTCCGGCAGTCACCCTGTCGGGATGGCGACAGGTTGCAGCACACCTGCTGGTGTATCCTCTGGCCAGCCAAGACAACAACAGAGGATTGCCCCATGTCAGACTCCCCCCGCAAAGTCGCCGTGGTCACCGGCGCCGGCACCGGTATCGGTCGCGCCACGACCATCGCCCTGCTCAAGGCTGGCTACCATGTCGCGCTGGCCGGACGTAACGCCGACAAACTGCACAAAACCCTCGACGGCCTGGGCGCCCTGGCAGACAACACCCTGATCATCGCGACCAACGTGCGCGACCCGGCATCAGTCGAGGCGCTGTTCGCCGAGGTAAAAAGCCACTGGGGTCGCCTGGACCTGCTGTTCAACAACGCTGGAACCGGCGCACCGCCGCTGCCACTGGAAGAGCTGAGCTATGAGCAGTGGCAAGCCGCCCTGGAAACCAATCTCAGCGGCGCCTTTCTGTGTACCCAGCAGGCCTTTCGCATCATGCGCGAACAAGCCCCGATGGGCGGCCGCATCATCAACAATGGCTCGATCTCCGCCACCTCTCCGCGCCCCAATTCGGCGCCCTACACTGCCTCCAAGCACGGCATGACCGGCTTGACCAAAGCCACCTCGCTGGACGGGCGCAAGTACAACATCGCCTGTGGTCAGATTGACATCGGTAATGCCGCTACCGAGATGGCCGCGCCCATGGCACGCGGTATCCCACAGGCCAACGGCGAGATCGCTGTCGAGCCGACCATGGATGTCGAGCACGTTGCTCAGGCGGTGGTACACATGGCCGAACTGCCGCTTGAGAGCAACGTGCAGTTCATGACCATCATGGCGACCAAGATGCCCTTTATCGGCCGCGGCTGATCCTCGGGCTCCGGTGCCCATGCCGGAGCCTGCTCCCGGCGGGCGTATTGCCTTGAGACGGCGGGCCGATTTCTGTCACCGGCGCGATAGGGCAGCATGCGACCAAAGTCTGATACGCTCCTCACATATTCATCTTCTGTTACCAATGATGCAGGTACGGGACACTTTCCATCTTGGTATCACCATTGTTACCATGGCAATCGGTGCAACAACGCACCCGCTATATCGCCACGGAAAAGACAATGACAAGCCAGCAGACTCCGCTCTCCCTCGCCCTCTCCAAACGCAAGTCCGAAGAACGTGCCACGCCGATCACTGCCTTTCGCATGGCTCGCAGCTGGTGGCTTGAGGGGCGCCGTCTGAACCTGTCGCAGTTGGCTGAAGAGTTGGGCATTGGGCGCGCCACCCTGATGCGCTGGGTCGGCAACAAGGACCTGCTGATGGGCGAGATTCTCTGGTCGCTCTACAAGCGCATCTACGACGAAGCGATTGCCCGCGCAGAACAGACGCCCGGCCTCAAGGGCATCGACTTTCTGACCCAGATCTATGAAGACATCAACATCGCACTGATCAACGCACGGCCCATGTACGACTTTCTGCAAGCCGAACCGCAGTGGGGCCTGCAGCTTCTGACAGCGCGCAGCTCCGGTTTGCAGGAACGCCTGATCGGCACCTGGGAAAAGATGTTTGAAGAGGCCATCGCTGCGGGTCACATCAAGCCCGAAATGGACCCGCAAAGCCTGGCGCTGTACATCGTGCGCATCGGCGAAAGCGCCATTTACTGTGACCTGATCTGCGGCCGCAAGCCCGAGCCGGGCCCGGCAACAACCGCCTTCCGCCTGCTGGTCAACGGCCACCAGAACTGACTCCCCCTCGGACGCGGCTTGCCGCGTCCCTCGGCCCAGGGTCTGGCCTTATCAGGGCGCCGGTGCATTTACCGGCTCAGATGTGCAGACGCACCGGCCAGTCGATGATAAAGGCCGCGCCGCCCAGATCACGCGAGCCCTCTACCCGCGCATAACCCCGGTGCCAGTAGGCGATACGCCGTACGATGGACAAGCCCAAGCCATAACCACCGCTGGAGCGCGTGCGGCTGTCATCCAGGCGCAGAAAGGGCGTGAATATCCGCTCGCGATAGTCTTCAGGAATACCCGGTCCATCATCCTCGACAATCAGCCGGCAGCGGCCGTTAACCACCCGGGTGCTGATGCGCACCTGGCTGCTGGCGTGACGCGCCGCGTTGCTGACCAGGTTGGTCAGGGCACGGTGCAGATAACGTGGTTCGGCGTCGATGGCGTGGGCGCGGCCGTTGGAGCGGTCGACATGGCTGATCTGCACGCGAGAGGTCAGCGGCTCCAGCTCCAGCATGACCTGCTCGACCGTGGCCAGCACATCAACCGGCTGCAGCGTCAGGGCCGGCGCGCCCTGCTCCAGGCGTGCGTAGGTGAGAATCTCGTCGACCAGCTTGTCCAGCTCGGTCAGGTCGCCGTCCATGCTGTCCATATAGCGGCGCTTGGCATCGTCGCTATCGGCCGTCTCGACCATCTCCAGGCCAAAGCGCAGCCGCGCCACCGGTGTGCGCAGCTCATGCGAGACCGCGCGAATCATCTCCTGCTGAATCTGCATCACGCGCTGCAGGTGCTCGGCCATATCATTGAAGGCACGGGCCAGGCTGCCCACCGAGTCGGTACTGATGACTTCTGCGCGGGCATCCAGATTGCCGCGGGCAATGTGGGTGGCCGCCGACTCCAGATTCATCAGCCGCTGCTCCAGCTGACGCACCAGCAGGTAGATAAGCAAGCCACTGAGCGACAGCGCCAACAGGCCGGTCATCAGCAGCATCTCGGGCGGATACTCCTCCATCTGATAGACCGGCCCCAGGCTCAGCACCCAGTTGGTGTCCGGGATTTTCATGTACATCATCATCGAGTTGCCATCCGGCCCCAAGCTCAGCACGGTATCGAACTCGTCCAGCCGCCGACGCTGATCGACATCCAGATCCGTCTCGTGCAAACGGGTCAGATTAAGCGGGAAACCGAACCCCTTGGCACGGCGCAGCCGTTGCAGCCAGGTCGGCATGTCCGTCTCGGGGTGACGTACCAGTTCGTCGGCGATCAAAAACAGCGTCGCGCGGCCCAACTGCTCGGAGATGCGTTCAATGTCGGCGGTCAGCACCTGCTGGCGACTCAGGTCCACCAGGCTGTAGACCCGCGCCTGGGATGGCCCGGAGCTGCGCACCAGCACGCGGCCCTGGATCAGGCGCGCCCAACTGGTGGAGTCCAGCGCCAGCGCATCCAGCGAGTGCAACTCCAGCGGCACACCGATCAGGCGCATCCACACCGCCATGGCCTTCTGCCGCTCGGCGTCATCCATGGGTTCCAGGTTATCGGCCATCAGCCGAAAGGTGCCGGTGGCCACCCGTTCGCGAAAGTCTTCAGCGCGCACATCGTTAATCAGGCGGATGCTGATCAGCGCCAGGCAGGACACGGCGATCAGCACCAGCAGCATGCCGCCGTAAATGCGCAGAAAAATCGAGTTCACGCCTGGTCCGGGCCGGGGGCAACAAACAGATAGCCCTTGCTGCGCACGGTCTTGATCAGACGCGGCATGTCCGGGTCATCGCCAATCTTGGGGCGAATGCGCGAGATGCGCACGTCGATGGAGCGGTCCTGACCGTCGTACTCGATACCGCGCAGAGCGATAAAGATCTCTTCGCGGCTGAGGATACGCCCGGCATGGCTGGCCAGCAGCCAGAGCAGGTCGAACTCGGCGCCGGTCAGCTCGATCAGCTCGCAGCGCAGCCAGGCTTCGCGACGGTCGTTGTCGACCACCAGCTCGCCAAACTCCAGGCGACTGGGCGCTGCGCTGCTGTCGCTCTCGCCGCTGCGGCGCAACAGCGCCCGAATCCGTGCCAGCAGTACCTGCGGACGCACGGGTTTGTTGACGTAGTCGTCGGCGCCCAGCTCCAGGCCGGAAATATGGTCATCGTCTTCGCTGCGCGCGGTCAGCATCAGGATCGGCCGGGAGAATCCGGCGTCACGCACCCGGCGACAGATCGACAGGCCGTCTTCGCCAGGCAACATCAAATCCAGTACCACCAGGTCCGGCTGGCTGTCCAGAATGCGCTGTACGGCCAGAGCGCCGTCAGCCTCAATGGACACCGACAGTCCCTGCACCTGCAGAAACTCGGCGATCAGGCCGGCCAGTTTGTGGTCGTCCTCTACAATCAGGATGTTACTGCTATCTGTCTCCACCCCTGCTCTCCGGCTATTCAACGACTGCAAACAGCCGGCGATTGTAGCACCCGCTCAACGCCGGACTACAACGCCGGGAAGAAACACTGATTTCCGCTGTTGACATACTGCCCCGATCCGCACAGCCAACGGCCGCAAATCACAGCAAATCCGACGCCTTCAAGGGTTGACAAAATCCATTGCGCAGACCCCATCACAGATTCAAAAAAAGCCGCCAAACGGTCAAACATGCCCCTAGCCCGCAGCATTGCTGCCTTGCCGCCAGACCGGCCATTCAGGCCCAGAAAAAAACCACTAAATAGTCACTTGCCTCCGAATAAAACACACACTATCTTGTGTCGAACTCAAGGCCGATCACCACATATTGATCAAATTATCGACACCGCTACGCACAAAAATTGATCAGTTCGGCACCGTAACAGAGCATTAACGTCCCTCACCAGGCGCAATACGTACAGCATCTCGTGTCCACGACCAGAAAGGAGTTTGTCATGCAGGTCAACCCGACGCCCCCCTCTACCTCCTCCAGCAATCTGCATGGCGAGGAACAACAGGACTCCGACCTGCAGCTCAGCGCTCCCGGTCAGTTGCGCGTTATCAAGCGCAACGGCACCCTGGTGCCCTACACCGACGACAAGATCCGCATCGCCATGACCAAGGCCTTCCTGGCCGTGGAAGGCAGCCAGGCCGCCTCGTCCTCGCGTATTCGTCAGACCGTCGATGATCTGACCGATACCATCAGCGCCATCTTCAAGCGTCGCCTGCCCTCCGGCGGCACCCTGCACATCGAAGAAATCCAGGATCAGGTCGAACTGGCCCTGATGCGTTCCGGTGAGCAGAAAATTGCCCGCAGCTACGTACTGTACCGCGAAGAGCACGCCCGCCAGCGCCAGGAACGTCAGGCCACAGCCCCGGCCGATGCCCACCCGAGCATCCGCGTGACCCTGCCCGACGGCAGCCGTCAGCCGCTGGACATGGGTCGCCTGCGCACTGTCATCAGCGAGGCCTGCGACGGCCTGGCCGAAGTCGATGCCAACCACATCGAGCAGGAAACCCTGAAGAACCTGTACGACGGCGTCACCCAGCTGGACGTCAACACCGCCATGGTGATGACCGCCCGCACCCTGGTTGAGCGCGAGCCCAACTACAGCCAGGTGACCGCTCGCCTGCTGCTGGACAACCTGCGCGCCGAGGCCCTGAGCCACCTGCAGGTTGCCGCCAGCGCCACCCACAGCGACATGGCCACCCTGTACGCCAAGGCCCTGCCGGTCTACATCCAGACCGGTATCGAGTACGAACTGCTCGACCCCAAGCTGAACGAATTCGATCTGGAGCAACTGGGCGCCGCACTGGACCACAACCGTGACCAGCAGTTTGGCTACCTGGGCCTGCAGACCCTGTACGACCGTTACTTCCTGCACCGCGACGGCACCCGTATCGAGCTGCCGCAGTTCTTCTTCATGCGCGTGGCCATGGGCCTGGCGATCGAAGAAGCCGACCGTAACGCCCGTGCCATCGAGTTCTACAACCTGCTGTCCAGCTTCGACTACATGGCGTCTACCCCGACCCTGTTCAACGCCGGCACCCTGCGTCCGCAGCTGTCTTCCTGCTACCTGACCACCGTGCCGGATGACCTGTCCGGTATCTACAAGGCCATCCACGACAACGCCATGCTGTCCAAGTTTGCCGGCGGTCTGGGCAACGACTGGACACCGGTTCGTGCCATGGGCGCCTACATCAAGGGCACCAACGGCAAGAGCCAGGGCGTCGTCCCCTTCCTGAAAGTGGTCAACGACACCGCGGTTGCGGTCAACCAGGGCGGCAAGCGCAAGGGCGCGGTCTGCGGCTACCTGGAAACCTGGCACCTGGATATCGAAGAATTCCTCGAGCTGCGCAAGAACACCGGTGACGACCGCCGTCGTACCCACGACATGAACACCGCCAACTGGATTCCGGACCTGTTCATGAAGCGCGTCTTCGATGACGGCAACTGGACCCTGTTCTCGCCCTCCGACGTGCCCGATCTGCACGACCTGACCGGCAAGGCCTTCGAAGAGCGTTACGAGTACTACGAAGCGCTGATCGAGTACGGCAAGCTGAAGCTGCACAAGACCCTCAAGGCGCGCGATCTGTGGCGCAAGATGCTCAGCATGCTGTTCGAAACCGGCCACCCGTGGCTGACCTTCAAGGACGCCTGCAACCTGCGCAGCCCGCAGCAGCACGCCGGTGTGGTACACAGCTCCAACCTGTGCACCGAGATCACCCTGAACACCTCGGCTGACGAAATCGCCGTGTGTAACCTGGGTTCGGTCAACCTGCCGCAGCACATCGTCGACGGCAAGCTGGACACCGCCAAGCTGGAGCGCACCGTGCGCACCGCTGTACGCATGCTCGATAACGTGATCGACATCAACTACTACAGCGTGCCCCAGGCGAAGAACTCCAACTTCAAGCACCGTCCGGTCGGTCTCGGCCTGATGGGCTTCCAGGATGCGCTGTACCTGCAGCACATCCCTTACGGTTCCGAAGAAGCCGTGGCCTTTGCCGACCAGTCGATGGAAGCGATCAGCTACTACGCCATCCAGGCCTCCTGTGACCTGGCTGACGAGCGCGGCAGCTACTCCACCTTCGACGGCTCGCTGTGGTCGCAAGGCATCCTGCCCTACGACTCCCTGGACATCCTGGCAGAGCAACGTGGCGCCAAGTACATGGAAGTCGATCGCAGCACCACGCTGGACTGGGAGCCGGTACGCCAGCGCGTCAAGGGCGGCATCCGCAACTCCAACATCATGGCCATCGCACCGACCGCGACCATCGCCAACATCACCGGCGTATCGCAGTCCATCGAGCCGACGTACCAGAACCTGTACGTCAAATCGAACCTGTCGGGCGAGTTCACCGTGATCAACCCCTTCCTGGTCCGCGACCTGAAAGCCCGCGGCCTGTGGGACTCGGTCATGGTCAACGACCTGAAGTACTACGACGGCTCCGTACAACAGATCGACCGTATCCCGGACGACCTCAAGGCGCTGTATGCCACCGCCTTTGAAGTGGATACCAAATGGATCGTTGAAGCCGCCAGCCGCCGCCAGAAGTGGATCGACCAGGCTCAGTCGCTGAACCTGTACATCGCCGGCGCCAGCGGCAAGAAGCTGGACGTGACCTACCGCATGGCATGGTTCCGTGGTCTGAAAACCACCTACTACCTCCGTGCCCTGGCCGCCACCAGCACCGAGAAGTCCACCGTCAACACCGGCAAGCTGAACGCCGTCTCCAGCGGCGCCGACAGCGCCCCGGCCGCAGCACCCGCCGGCCCGGCGCCAGTGCCGCAGGCGTGCTCGATTGACGATCCGGACTGTGAGGCCTGCCAATAAGGCAGGCCAGCGGCAAGCCTCAAGCTGCAAGCCACAAGCAGTCCAAGGCAAGCCGCACCGTTTTCGCCTGCAACCGCTCCGAGTAGCTGCACCGCTCGGAGCGCGAAAACGTCAGTACCACCCCGCCCCTCGCGTCATTCCCGCGAAGGCGGGAATCCAGACAAACCAAAGCGCCGCGCCGAGCACGCTCGCCGCAGCCACATCGAACAACTTGCCGCTTGCAGCTTACCGCTTGCGGCTGTCGACCAAAGGGAGACTCCCCATGCTCAGCTGGGACGAATTCGATAGCGAAGACACCACCCCTGCCCCTGCCGGCAAGCCCGCGCAGGCCAAGCCCGCCGCGCCGGTAGGCGACAGCCCGGCGATGGAAAACCAGGCCGAGAGCTCGGTCGAAGACGCGCGCCAGATCAGCGCCGACGACTCCGACGCCATCGCCCGCGCCAAGGCCGCGCTGGACGAGCTGGACATTCAGGAAGGCCTGGACGACCTGGAAGGCTCCGCCGCCCGCGTACAGGTTGGCGACAAGCAGATGATCAACGCCCGCGCCGACCTTAACCAGCTGGTGCCCTTCAAATACGAATGGGCCTGGCAGAAGTACCTCGACGGCTGCGCCAACCACTGGATGCCGCAAGAGGTCAACATGACCGCCGACATCGCCCTGTGGAAGAGCGCCGACGGCCTGACCGAAGACGAGCGCCGCATCGTCAAGCGCAACCTGGGCTTCTTCTCCACCGCCGACAGCCTGGTTGCCAACAACCTGGTGCTGGCCGTATACCGCCTGATCACCAACCCCGAGTGCCGCCAGTACATCCTGCGCCAGGCCTTCGAGGAAGCGATCCACACCCACGCCTACCAGTACTGCATCGAATCGCTGGGCATGGATGAAGGCGAGATTTTCAACATGTACCACGAGATCCCGAGCGTCGCGAAGAAAGCCTCCTGGGGCCTCAAGTACACCCGCTCGATCTCCGACCCGCAGTTCAACACCGGCACGCCTGAAACCGACCGCCAGTTCCTGCGCAACCTGATTGCCTACTACTGCGTACTGGAAGGCATCTTCTTCTACTGCGGCTTCACCCAGATCCTGTCCATGGGTCGCCGCAACAAGATGACCGGTACTGCCGAGCAGTTCCAGTACATCCTACGTGACGAGTCCATGCACCTGAACTTCGGCATCGACGTGATCAACCAGATCAAGATCGAAAACCCGCACCTGTGGGATGCCGCCATGAAGGATGAAGCGACTCAGATGATCCTGCAGGGCACCCAGCTGGAAATCGAATACGCCCGCGACACCATGCCCCGCGGCGTACTCGGCATGAACGCAGCGATGATGGAGGACTACCTCAAGTTCATCGCCAACCGCCGCCTGACCCAGATCGGTCTGAAAGAGGAATACCCGGGCGCCACCAACCCCTTCCCCTGGATGAGCGAGATCATGGACCTGAAGAAAGAGAAAAACTTCTTCGAAACCCGCGTGATCGAGTATCAGACTGGCGGTGCGCTGACCTGGGATTGATCCAGCAGCCCCCAACAAAGAAGCCCGGCAGAAGCCGTAATGCTGCTCACTTAGGCATTTGCTTCCTGAAGGCCATTCTAAAATCCCGCTGCCGACCGCTCGGCAGCGGGATTTTTTATATTTTCCAGCCCATCCCAAAGGGATGCTGCTATTCCCATGCTCAAAAAACATGCAATGGAAAACACCGCCCCCCTATTCGGAGCGCGGCGTTTCTATTAAGTGAACAGCATTACGGCTTCTGCCGGGCTTTTTTGTGCTCGCTGACCATGCCTGCGGCAAGGCGGGGAGCGCGGGAACGATCAGTCTAATGATGATTTAACGCTTCACCGCCACCACCAACGCATTCCCGGATGTCCCATTCCACGGCACCAGCCGCTGGTAATCGTGCTCCAGCAGCTGCACCTCAAAATACGGATCAAGCAACTCAAGCAGCTCACCGAAGGTCACGGCAACCATCGGGTGCTCGTCTTTCCAGAGCTGGGTACCTTGCGCATCCGTGCGTTCGATGCGCAGACGCAGGCGCTGTTGTTCACCCTCCCCTGCGTAATACCAGCCAGAGCTGAACCAGAAGGTGGCGTCGTGCTGACGCACCGAATGGGACACAAAGGAGCTGTTGTCGATCTGGCTCTTATCTACGCTGTTAAAGCAGAACACGCCGCCATCGGCCAACGCAGCATGGACACTGGCTATGCACGTGCGCAGCCGGTCGATACTGCCGCTGTAGTGGATGGAGTAGAGAAAACAGGTGATCAAATCGAGCCGCTGCGTGGTGCTGAAACCGCACATGTCCTGCTGAGAGAAGGTTGCCTCCGGGCAGCGCTGCTGCGCCAGATCCAGCATCGGCTGATTGATATCCAGACCACTGGTCTGAAACCCCGCGTCCAGAAAGTGACGCACGTGCGGGCCGGTACCGCAGGCCAGGTCCAGATGGCGTTGACCGCCGTTGCCGAACAGCTGATGGATACGCTGCACAGACCGGCTTTGGGCCGGGTAATCGATGTCGGCGCACATCAGGTCGTAGTAACCCGATAGGTCTGTGTAGATGGCGTTGTGGGACATGATGGCCTGGCGCTGAAATGGCGGTGGCGCATCATATATCGCGGTGACAGAAAGTCACCTGAAATCTGCAGGAAGAGCCCACGATTGCGCCAGAGCGACGCAATCGTGGGCCGATGTCATGGTAGTCGGGCTACCAGGACGTTCCTATCACGGGGGAGTTGCACAGGCCGGCAGGCCGGCGCGCTCACCCACAGTGAAGGTACAACCGTAGTTGTCGTTTGCAACCACGACCGGATCAAGCACCTCGTCACCGGCCGGCTTGGCACCACCGTTCACCCACGTGAGCCAGTCGTTGATCGCGGCGGTGTACTCACCGTCCGAGAAGTCGCAGTGGCTCGGCGCTCGAATGGCCCGCTGCACCAGCAAGTCTTCATTGCCATTGGCCTCTGCGCGCTCACGGTACAACTGCTGATGACGGAACGGTACGTAGAAGTCGCCAAGCGTATGCATGGTCAGAACGGGTACGTCAAAGTCCCCGTTGACCAGCGGTATCCAGCGCACCCCGTCGTCACGTAGGGGGTTGGCGTCCGGATCGGCGCTGACGCGATCAAGAGACTCGTTAAACTCGATCTCTTCTGCGGTGGGTGTGGGGCCAGTGGTCCAGCGATACACCACATCCTCATTCCCGTACATGCTCTTGAGCAGGATGCCATTGATGCGACCATCGCTACCGCCGGTGCCCAGCACGATGTCCTGCAAGGGCGTGGCATAACCAATGTTGAAAATCGGCCTCTTACCGCCAGTCAGGTTTTCGGCGATGGCTACCAGCCGCTCGCCGGCAACCCCCTTCGGTGACGCCCAGTTCGGCCAGCCATTAGGCAACTGATTGAACAGCGCATCAACCATGGGGCCAGGAGAGGTAATAAGAGAAGCAGACCCAAAGTCGGTAAACTCACCCGCCAGCTCAAGGAAGCGAGAGTAGTCCTCATCGCCGTAGCCGGAGATTTCCATCATTACCCGGGTGTAGTCGCCCAACCACTGAAACTCATTCTGCTCTGCATGGCAAAAAGGCGCAGCCCCTGCATAAGGCACAGAGAACTGGGTTTGCTCAAGATTCTCGCGATCAACTGCGGCGGCAGCGATGTGGCCGCCCATCGAAACCCCCGAGATCAGGTACTGACTGGGAGCGGTATACCGTTCACCGTAGTCCTGCTCGATATAGTCAACAACGTTGAGAGCAAGCTTGTTGGTATCTTCGATACCGGCACGGGCATCGTACCAATTGGCGGAGTAGGAGGACGCCGCCCAGGCGTACCCGGCGTTCAGTACAGCCAAGCGCCAGGCTGCCGGCGGCATGGCAAGGCTCAGGTCGAGTGTTTCGCCTGCATAGCCATGGGTCCACATAACCAGCCCATCACCATCCCAGCCATCCGGCACTTCAACCGAATAGATGGCATCGCCCTGCAGACCCTCGTAGATACCGAAGTAGATAGATGTGCCGGCCAGCGCGGCCGGCAAGGTAGCTGGCAATTCAGCTCGGAAGTCACGACTATCTTGAGCGCGGGTTTCGGCAGCCGGCGGAGAATCGCTGCCCCCACCGCCACCACTCAAACAACCACTCAGCATTAATGCAGACAGCGCTACGGGCACGGCAGCCCGAGACCAAGATGCAGTTGGCAAGGTAAACCTCCAGTGTTTTTTGTAATTGTTATTGCTGCGCAAGTCCTGCGCTTGCCGATCATAGTGGAGATTTGGCGGCCATAGCCGATTATCACTGCGAATGATGAGAAGTCTGCAGCACAGCGTATACAGCGGCGAGCCGGCATAGCCACACCGCCTCCGCGCACACCTCGCAAACGCCTATTCCAGCGCGTTTGGTCGACAATATTCGCGGATGCGCTGACTGCTCGCAGTGGTTACACTACCGCTGTCTTAATACCCCCATGACTCGCAAGGACACCCCAGCCATGATCCAAGACCTGCTCTCCACTCCGATGCCTGATGCCAACGGTTACTTCGGCCCCTACGGTGGCCAGCTGGTACCGCCGGAGCTGAAGCAGGCGATGGACGATATCGACAAGGCGTATGAAGAGATCCGCCAGCGCGAAGACTTTCAGCAGGAGCTGGCCAGCCTGTTTGCCGACTACGTGGGTCGCCCCAGCCCGATCTTTCACGCTAAGCGTCTGTCAGAGAAACTCGGCGGTGCGCAGATTCACCTCAAGCGCGAAGACCTGAACCACACCGGCGCGCACAAGATCAACCACTGCCTGGGCGAAGCACTGCTGGCCAAGTTCATGGGCAAGAAAAAGGTGATCGCCGAGACCGGTGCCGGCCAGCACGGTGTGGCACTGGCTACCGCCTGTGCGCTGGTGGGCATTCCCTGCGAGATTCACATGGGGCAGGTGGATATCGAGAAGGAACACCCGAACGTCACCAAGATGCGCATTCTCGGCTGCAAGCTGGTACCGGTGACTCGCGGTGCTGCCACGCTGAAAGAAGCGGTCGACAGCGCCTTTGAGGAATACCTGAAGAACCCGACGGACTACATCTACGCGATTGGCTCCGTGGTTGGTCCGCATCCGTTCCCGAAAATGGTCCGTGACTTCCAGTCGATCATCGGCAACGAGTCACGCGCGCAGTTCCTCGCCAAATACAACCGTCTGCCTGATCACGTTGCTGCCTGTGTTGGCGGTGGTTCCAACGCGATGGGCATGTTTACCGCCTTCCTGAACGACGAGGCCGTGCATCTGGTCGGCGTGGAGCCGGCTGGCGAGGGGCTGGACAAGGTTGGCCGGCACGCCGCCACCATGTCGGTCGGCAAGCCCGGCGAACTGCACGGCATGGCCTGTTACGTACTGGAAGACGAACAAGGCAATCCGTCTGCCGTGCACTCCATCGCCTCCGGTCTGGATTACCCCGGCGTCGGCCCGCAGCACAGCTATCTGAAAGACATCGGCCGCGTCGACTACCAATCCGCTACCGATCAGGAATGTCTGGATGCCTTTATGACCCTGTCGCGTACCGAAGGCATCATCCCTGCACTGGAAAGCGCCCACGCCGTAGCCTGGGCCATGCGCGAAGCACCAAACCTGCCGAAAGACAGCCACATCCTGGTCAACCTGTCCGGCCGCGGTGACAAGGATGCAGACTACGTCGCGCAGAAGCTGGAGCTGTAAACGCTCCAGAGCGGGGGGGGCGGTGGACACGCCTTTGGCTTCGTCCACCCTACCCGCAGCCCAGCCGTCGGGCGGCCTAAGCGCAGCGTGTCCGCCATCGGTCGCATTGCCAAACGCAGCCCGATTTCAAAGCGTGCAGACCCCGCCCGGCACCGCCATCACCCAATCCCTCACCGCCTGAATGGTTGGCTCGTTCTTGCGGCTTTCCGGGTAGACCAGATAAAACGCCTTGCCCTTGATCTCCGGGCCGAAGGGCTGCACCAGCCGACCCGCAGCCAGTTCGTCCTCGATCAGTTCACGGCTCATCAAGGCCACGCCCTGTGCGCCTACCGCTGCCGATACCGCATGGGTTTCATCGGAGAACACCAGCCCGGCACTGACATCCAGGCCAGGCACCTTCGCCAGTTTCTGCCAGCCCGCCCAATCCACCGGCCCGGAACCAATAACCGGGCTGTGAAAATGAATCAGCGAATGCTTGGGCAGCTCGTTTACATCGTGTAAACCCAGCAGCGGACTGCAAGCAGGAACGAAGGTGTTGTCCAGCAACTTCTCCGCCACCATGCCAGGCCAACGGCCGTCGCCGTAGCGGATGGCGATATCGGCGGTCACACCATCCAGTGCCACGGCGTCATGCGAGGCGTGGATACGCAGGTCGATAGTCGGATGGGTTTCGCGCAACATGCAGACCCACGACAGCAGCCAGCGAGAGGCAATCACCGGCGTGGTGGTCAGGGTAATAGCCTGCCGCTGCGGGGTCCTGCGCAAGCGCTCAACCGCAGCGCTGATGTTGTCAAAGGCGCCTTCCAGCACGTCTTTCAGTTCACGCCCCGGCGCAGTCAGCTCCAGCTTGCGCGGCTTGCGCACAAACAGCGACACGCCCAGCGATTCTTCCAGCGAACGTATCTGATGGCTGATCGCCGTTGCGGTTACCGATAGCTCTTCGGCTGCCCGCTTGGCGCTCTCATGCCGCGCCGCCGCCTCGAATGCTCGGAGCGCAGACAGCGGCGGTAACTTGCGCTGTACCATAGATGAATTCCTTTCAGCTGAACGTCAAAATATTCATCGTTTGTCGCCTTCTATACGCGACCGTAGCCTGAGTGTGTTGCCAATTTCAGATGAATTCAACTTCAGGAGAAAACCATGCCGCACATTCTTCAACTGGACGCCAGCGCCCGCCCCGGTTTCGCCGGCAAGGATCTGCACGGCTCACACAGCCGAAGTCTCAGCCAGCGTTTTGTCAGCCAGTGGCTGGCGCAACGTCCGCAGGACACCACCACCTACCGTGACATCGGGCAACACCCACCCGCCTGCGTCAGTCATGACTTGATCGCCGCCAGCTTCACGCCCGAGGCGCAGCGAGAGCCCTGGATGCATGAGACGCTCGCGGAAAGTAACCAACTGGCTGACGAATTGATCGCGGCCGATATTCTGGTCATCGGTGTGCCGATGTATAACTTCGGCATGCCCGCCGCCCTGAAGGCGTGGATCGATCAGGTTGTGCGCCCGGGCAAGACCGTGGATATCGACACCAGCAACCCGGCCGATCCGTATACGCCGCTGCTGGCTGACCGCCCTCGTCACGCGGTCATTCTCAGCGCACGCGGTGGGGTTGGCTTCGGTCCGGGTGGCGAGCTGGAAGCCCTCAATCACCTGGAGCCCGCATTGATCACCGCTCTGGGATTTATGGGCATCACACAGATCCATCAGATCGCCGTCGAGGGGCAGGAACTCGGCGGCGAGGTGCTGGCCTCGTCGGTCGCCCAGGCCAATGCGGCAGTCGATGCACTGGTGCAGCAGCTGCAGCAGGCCACGCAAGCGGCGGAGCTGGCAGAAACAGCCTAGGTGTCGCTCATCAGCGGCTGGTCGCTGCGCCAGCCGCTGCTTGCTGCAGAACATGAGAAAATGCAAAAAATGTCCGTTTTGCCCCCTTCCCGTACCCGGCATACATCCTGCTAAACTCCCTCAATCAAAATGGTAGAGCCGAGCGCGAATGCAGTGGATTCCAGCCCAGGTAGGCACCCGAGGCACCCGCCGTGGCGGCTGGCTGCTTGCATTCGTTTTACTGACGCTGTCACCTGCCAATGCATCGGAACCCTGTCAGAAAAACCTGCGCTGGAACGACGACCCGCCCTACAGCATGTTACTGGCAGACGGCAGCGTGCGAGGCATCCACATTGATACCCACACCACCGTACTCGAACGCCTGGGCTGCAAGACCGTGCTGCGCAAACTGCCTTGGGCACGCGCGCTGAGGGAGCTGGAAGCCGGCAGGCTGGATATTCTGCCCGGTGCATTTCGTCGCCCTGAGCGCGAAGTCTACGCGCATTTTTCTGGCTCGGTGCTGCCGCCAGCCCGCAACCTGCTGTTTACCCACCACGAAGCTATCGGCAATTGGCCTGCCGACTCGCTCCAGGCGCTGGCCGAAACGCCCTTTCGGCTTGGCGCGCAGATCGACGTCTTGTATGGCCCTGACTACCTCCAGTTGATGAGCGACCCGGCCTACGCGAAGCGCGTCGCCATGGTCAGCCAGCGCAGCAGTCTGTGGCGCATGATTGCCCGAGGACGCATTGACGGCGCCATTGCCGACGAACACACCGGCGCCTGGGAAATTCAGCAGCTCGGCCTGGCCAACGTCATCACGGCCACCCACATTGTGGTCTCAACCGAAGCCGCTGAGGTCGCGCTAAGCAAGGCGTCCAATGACCTGGCGTTTGTTGCTGCCTACACTGCAGCCCTGCAAGAGCTGGTCAGTGACGGCAGTTACCAGCAGATCGTCGCACGCTATCTCACGCCCTGAAGCCAGCGCCAACAGGACACAGAATCCGCCCCGGCAAACCCCGAACGCATCACATCCCCGCTCTGAACTGATTGGCCGCTGAGCGCCTGTGGCCCATGGTGCAGCATCGCCTTCAGAGAACCGTCAGTCCATGCCCCGCTACCGCCGCGCACGCGCCCCGGGTGCCAGCTATTTCTTCACCGTCACCCTGCACGACCGCAGGAGCGACCTGCTGGTGCGTGAGATCGACCTGCTGCGGCGTTGCGTGCGCGCAGCGCGCGATCGCCATCCTTTTCACATTGACGCCTGGATAGTGCTGCCCGACCACATGCACTGCATCTGGACCCTGCCACTCGGAGATGTTGACTATTCGCTGCGCTGGCAAGTGATCAAGCACAGCTTCTCAAAACGCCTGCCAGCCACTGAACCACGCACCGCAACACAGCTACGGCGCGGCGAGCGTGGTATCTGGCAACGCCGCTACTGGGAACACCTGATTCGTGACGACAACGACTACCGACGCCACCTGGACTACATCCACTACAACCCGATCAAACATGGGCATGTGACGCGACTGGCCGATTGGCCCTATTCCAGCTTTCATCGCGCGGTCGCTGCCGGGCTATATCCAGCGGATTGGGGTGACGCGCCGGATGACGAGGCGCTGAGATTGGGTGAATAAGGTGTGTCTTTGTCGGCGGAGAAGCCTGCGGCGTTCTCCGCCCTACCCCGTAACGTGGAGAATCGCGCAGCGTTCTCCACCAAAACCACCGCGCCGTGACCACGCGGAGAAGCCTTTGGCATTCTCCGCCCTACCCGTAGCGTGGAGAACCGCGTAGCGTTCTCCACCAAAACCACCGCGCCGTGACCACGCGGCGAAGCCTTTGGCGTTCTCCGCCCTACCCCGTAGCGTGGAGAATCGCGCAGCGTTCTCCACCAGAGCCAACGCGCCGTGACCACGCGGCGAAGCCTTTGGCGCTCTCCACCCAACCCCGTAGCGTGGAGAATCGCGCAGCGCTCTCCACCAGAGCCAACGCGCCGTGACCACGCGGAGAAGCCTTTGGCACTCTCCGCCCTACCCCGTAGCGTGGAGAACCGCGCAGCGTTCTCCACCAGAACCACCGCGCCGTGACCACGCGGAGAAGCCTTTGGCATTCTCCGCCCTACCCGTAGCGTGGAGAACCGCGTAGCGTTCTCCACCAAAACCACCGCGCCGTGACCACGCGGCGAAGCCTTTGGCGTTCTCCGCCCTACCCCGTAGCGTGGAGAATCGCGCAGCGTTCTCCACCAGAGCCAACGCGCCGTGACCACGCGGCGAAGCCTTTGGCGCTCTCCACCCAACCCCGTAGCGTGGAGAATCGCGCAGCGCTCTCCACCAGAGCCAACGCGCCGTGACCACGCGGAGAAGCCTTTGGCACTCTCCGCCCTACCCCGTAGCGTGGAGAACCGCGCAGCGTTCTCCACCAGAACCGCCGCGCCGCAACCACCCCGTAGCGTGGAGAACCGCGCAGCGTTCTCCACCAGAGCCAACGCGCCGCGACGACGCGGAGAAGCCTTTGGCGTTCTCCGCACTACGGCTTTTTGCGCCAGGCGGATCGGGGGCGGG
>NZ_NTMR01000009.1 GCF_002307495.1 Pseudomonas abyssi
ACGGCGTTCTCCGCCCTACACCCGTAGCGTGGAGAACCGCGCAGCGTTCTCCACCAGAACCGCCGCGCCGCAACCACCCCGTAGCGTGGAGAACCGCGCAGCGTTCTCCACCAGAGCCAACGCGCCGCGACGACGCGGAGAAGCCTTTGGCGTTCTCCGCACTACGGCTTTTTGCGCCAGGCGGATCGGGGGCGGGAGGGTTGCAGGAGGGGTTTGGCTGTGGCGTCGTCATTGCGGGCGACGCTGGCGGCCGCCTTGGCGCGGGCGGCGTGGAGCTTTTTGTAGCTGTCGATCAGGCGCAGGTGGCGGTCCAGCCCTTCCAGCTGCATGTTGGTGGGTGTCAGGCCATGGAAACGCACATCGCCATTCGCCGAGCCGATCACCGCGTCCATCCGCTCGTTACCGAACATGCGCCGGAAGTTGGGCTCAAAATCGGCCAGCGCCAGCGCCTCATCCAGCAGCACCTCCAAGACCACGTTGAGCGCCTGATAGAACAGACCGCGCTCGACGGTGTTGTCGTTGAACTGCAGAAAGGCTTCGACCAGCTCCTTGGCCTCATCACGCTGCTGCAGCGCCAGATGAATCAGCAGCTTGAGCTCGAGAATGGTCAGCTGACCCCAGGTGGTATTGTCATCAAACTCGATGCCGATCAGCGTCTTGATATCGGTGTAATCATCCAGGCCACTCTCGTCCAGCCGCTCGACCAGCGCCTGCAACTGCTCATCATCCAGGCTGTGCAGGTTGAGAATATCGGCGCGGAAGTCGAGCGCCTTGTTGGTGTTATCCCAGATCAGATCCTCGACCGGGTAGATCTCGGAATAGCCCGGCACCAGAATGCGGCAGGCGTTGGCGCCCAGGTCGGTGTAGGTCGCCATATAGGCTTCTTTGCCCAGGTCTTTGAGAATGCCGAACAGGGTGTCGGCTTCCTGCTGGTTGGAATCCGCCCCTTGGCCGGAGAAGTCCCACTCGACAAAATCGTAGTCGGGTTTGGCGCTGAAGAAGCGCCAGGACACCACACCGCTGGAGTCGATAAAGTGCTCAACAAAGTTGTTCGGCTCGGTCACCGCCTGAGACTCGAAGGTCGGCTGCGGCAGGTCGTTCAACCCTTCAAAGCTGCGCCCCTGCAGCAGCTCGGTGAGGCTGCGCTCCAGTGCCACTTCGAGGCTCGGGTGCGCGCCAAAGGAGGCAAACACACCGCCAGTGCGCGGGTTCATCAGCGTGACGCACATGACCGGGAACCGGCCGCCAAGCGAAGCGTCCTTCACCAGGACCGGGAAGCCCTGCTCTTCCAGCCCCTTGATGCCGGCAACAATGCCCGGGTATTTGTCCAACACAGTCTGCGGCACATCCGGCAGCGCCAATTCGCCTTCCAGAATCTCGCGCTTGACCGCTCGCTCAAAAATCTCGGACAGGCACTGCACCTGCGCCTCGGCCAGCGTGTTACCCGCGCTCATGCCGTTGCTGAGAAACAGGTTTTCGATCAGGTTGGAGGGGAAGTACACCTCCTTGCCGTCGGACTGGCGCACATAGGGCAAGGCGCAGATGCCGCGCTCGGCATTGCCGGAGCTGGTGTCGATCAGGTGCGAGCCACGCAACTCCCCTTCCGGGTTGTAGATATCCAGGCAGTAGCTGTCGAGCAGCCCGACGGGCAGATCATCATTGCGCCCGATCTTGAACCAGCGCTCGTTGGGGTAATGCACGAAGTCCGCGTTGGCGATGTCTTCGCCCCAGAACTGATCGTTATAGAAGAAGTTGCAGTTCAGCCGCTCGATAAACTCACCCAGCGCCGAGGCCAGCGCCGCTTCCTTGGTCGCGCCCTTGCCGTTGGTAAAGCACAGCGGCGACTGGGCGTCACGGATGTGCAGCGACCAGACGTTGGGCACGATGTTGCGCCAGGAGGCGATTTCGATCTTCATGCCCAGCCCTGCCAGCAGCCCCGACATGTTGGCGATGGTCTGCTCCAGCGGCAGGTCCTTGCCCAGAATCCGCGTGCCCTCGCCCTCGGTCTGCACCGGCATCAACAGCGACTGGGCGTCAGCATCCAGATTCTCGACCTCTTCGATGACAAAGTCAGGGCCGGTCTGTACCACCTTCTTGACCGTACAGCGCTCGATCGAACGCAGGATGCCCAGACGATCCTTCTCGGAAATGTCGGCAGGCAGCTCGACCTGAATCTTGAAGATCTGCTTGTAGCGGTCTTCCGGGTCAACGATGTTGTTCTGCGACAGACGGATGTTGTCGGTGGGGATATTGCGGGTATTGCAGTAGAGCTTGACGAAGTACGCCGCGCACAGCGCCGATGACGCCAGAAAGTAGTCAAACGGGCCCGGAGCAGAGCCATCGCCCTTGTAGCGGATGGGCTGATCAGCCACCACCGTGAAGTCATCAAACTTGGCTTCCAGGCGGAGGTTGTCGAGAAAGTTGACCTTGATTTCCATGCAGAACACCAGACGTGGGGGCGGGTTGAATAGCCCGCCATTATCCGGCTTTTGTACTGAATGTCATGTCGCGTCCGCAGCAAAGCGACAGACGCGGATAACCGAACGCCACTGCCCAGGCCGACAACCAGCCTGGGCGCGCCAGGCTCAGAAGCCGATGGTGGCGGACAACAGACAGGTACGCGGCGCTGACAAGGTCAGGCCCGCAGCGCTGTCGTCCGATGCCCCGGCAGAAATCCAGGAGCGATCATCCAGCACATTCTCCACGCTGGCACGCAAAGTGACATCCTTGCCGGCAGCGGCAAAGGCGTACCGCGCACCCAGATCATAACGCTCCCAGCCGTCGATCTTCTTGCTGTTGGCCTGATCCAGATACTGCGAGCTGGAGTGAATGCCACGGGCAGTCAGGGTCAGACCGCGCAACGCCGGCACATCCCACTCGGCGCCCAGATTGACGCTGTACTCAGGCGTAGCAGGTGCACGGTTGCCGTCCTCGGTCGGATCGTTGGTGGCGGTCAGTTCACTGTCGATGTACATCAGGCCGCCGAGCAGACGCACACCCTGCCAGGGCTCGCCAAAGGTGCTCAACTCAATACCGCGGTTCTCGCGCTTGCCGTTGGGGCCGAACACGCCGGTGGCGGCGTCGGTTTCATAGGCGGGCTGACGAATGCGGAAGGCGCTCAGGGTGACGCCAACGTCGCCCCGGTCGTACTTGGCGCCCACTTCCACCTGCCGGCTGACAAAGGGCGCGAAGATTTCATCCTCGTTGATCGAGGTAGACGGGGCGATCTTGCCCTGGCTCAAGCCTTCCATGTAGTTGGCGTAGATCGACACCTCCGGTGCAAGCCGATATACCACACCAACCGAGGGCGAAACCTTTTCCTCGTCGTACGCGGTTTCACCCTTGATGCCGTTGCTCCAGTCGTCCACCTTCACCCGCTGCCAGCGCGCGCCCAGGGTAACCAGCAGGCGGTCATCCATAAAACCCAGGGTGTCGGCCAGCGCGACACCGCTGAAACGGTTCTCGGTGTAGACCTCGTTATCGATACGGGTCGGCGCGCCCGGTGCCGGCGTGGGCACCGGGTCATACAGGTTGCTCGGACCGGTGGCGTAGCGCGCGCCGCCGTTGGTGAAGTCCATGTAGAAATAGCTGGCAGCCAGGTTCAGCTCATGGCTGACCGGCCCGGTCTGTAGCCAGTTGCGCAGGCCGGCTGTGGCCGTGCGCACGCTCTCATCGCGGGTGAAGTCGCGTGGCTGCACATTGAAGTCACCGGCCTCGTTGATGATCGAGACGTTGTGACGCAGGAAATCGTGGTTGCTCTCGCGCACGCCCGCCGCGCCATAGAACAGCAGGTCCTCGTTGATGTCGTACTCGCCATTGAACGCGGCAAAAGTGTCTTCAGTACGGGCCTTGCTCCAGGCCTGCGCGTAGTTGTCATTGACCCGGTCGGCGTCCGGAATCGGCGCGGCTGCGCCAATCAGCACGCGCTCCTGCGGTGCATCGGTATCGCGCTCGGTGTGGCCAATGTCCGCGCCCAGGCGCACACGCTCGCCCCGGTAGTCGAGGCCCAGTACCGCCATCTCGCGGTCGACGTGCTGGTGGTCCCACTCGGTATCGCCTGCCTGGCGCACGCCGTTGAAGCGCAGGCCAAAGCGGTTGTCTTCGCCAAAGCGCCGTCCCACGTCGAGTGCACCGCCGACCTGGCTATCGGAGGCGTAGCTGCCGGTGAACTCGGTCAGTGGCGTATCGGCGGCCCGTTTCGATACCAGATTGATGCCGCCACCCACAGCGCCGCGCGGCGAGATGCCGTTGATCAACTGGCTGGGGCCCTTGATCACATCCACCCGGTCAGCCATTTCCATGTCGATTGAATAGGTCGGCAGAACACCGTACAGGCCGTTGAAGGCAACATCGCTATTGAACAGGCTGAATCCACGAATGGTGAACTGCTCAAAACGGCCACCGGCCGGGTTGGTGGAGCGCACCGACGGATCATTGGCAATCAGGTCCAGCAGGGTGCGGGCATTCTGGTTCTGGGCGGTTTCGCTGGTATAGGTGGTTGCGCTGAACGGGGTGTCCATAAAGTCGCGTGAGCCGAGCATGCCCTGGGAGGTTTGCATGGTTACCTGACCGCCGGCGTAACGCTCACCGCTGGCCAGCTGCGGGCTGACGCCCACGACCGTGATCGGAGCAATCTGCAGCGCCGCACTCTGGGCAGGCGCCGCGACCAGCGTATAGCCGCCAGCGCCTACCGGTTGAAGCTGCAGCCCGCTACCCTGCAGCAGGCGAGCAAAGCCCTCCTCCACGCTGTAGCTGCCGGACAGGCCTTCGCTGCGGCGGCCCTGCATCAGCGCCGGATCAACCGACAGGCTCACGCCAGCCTGACCGGCAAAGCGGGTCAGTGCCGCGCCCAGCTCGCCAGCCGGCACCGCATAGCTGCGCCGTTCCACCTCCTGCGCGTAACTGGTGGAGATAGCCAGCGGGCTGACGCTCAAGCCCATGACCAGCCCCAGGTGCACCCATGAACGCAGACGCAGCGATGCGCACTCGGTCGATACTGCAGACATAAACCAGCTCCTCAATTTTTGCTTTCTCACCGCTACTGACTGGCGAGCGCAGAAAAAGGGACAGGCATCAGGCATTTTCTTGTCTGGGCGCGAGCGACACCCAATAGCGGGTGCGTGTCTGCACGCTCAGCGGCAGACTGGCCGCCAGCAGAGCCAGCACACGGTCGGTGTCATCCAGTCGGAAGCTGCCCGTCACGCGCAGACGCTCCAGCGCCGGGTCCCAGCGCAGCACGCCGGGGCGATAACGACGCAGCTCGCGCAGAAAATCACCCAGCGGCTGGTTGTCGGCCAACAGCACACCCTGACGCCAGTCAGGCAGTGTGGGGTCATAAGGCGTCCAGCCGGACAAGCCACCCGCGCTTACCGACACCTGCTGGCCGCCCTCAAGCAGCTCGCTGGCACCGGCACTGGCGGCCAGCTGCACCCGCCCACGGGCCACCGCGATTCGGCAGTGGTCATCAAAACGGCGTACGCACACTTCAGCGTCACGCAGGGTGAGCACGGCCTGCGGCAAGATGATACTCAGCGGCTGATCGCCAGCGGCAGACAACGCAAGCTCCCCACGCACCAACGTCAGCCGTCGCTCGGCCAGCTGCAGATTCACCGCGCTATCGGTGTTCAGCTGCAGCTCGATGCCCTCGGCCAGCGGCATGCGCTGCTGTTCGCCAGTGGCGGTGTGGACATCGGCGGTCCAGGCCTGCACCGGCAACTGCCGCCCCACCAGCCAACCCGCAGGCAGCAACGCACACGCGCCCAGTACCCGCTTGACCGCCACCCGCCGACCCAGATCAGGCCTATCCAGCGCGGCCAGGGACAACGCACTGGGCAGCCCGGCAAAACGCTGACGCAACTGCAACGCGCGCTGCCAGGCGTGCTCGTGCTCGGGGTTGCTGCTGCGCCAATGCGCCAGGCGCGCGTGATCGTCTTCGCTGCAATCCTCCGCGTCCAGCAGCGCCAGCCAGCGCGCGGCAGCACGGGTAATATCGCGGCGCTCGGCCTGGGTCACACCGCTCATGTCCGCTCCAGCAGCAGACAGTGCTCGTAGGCTTGGGCCATGTAGCGTTTTACCGTGCGTTCGGACACCTGCAACCGCGCGGCAATATCGCGATAACCGAGCCCTTCCAGCTGACTCCAGAGAAAGGCCCGCCGCACGGCCAGCGGCAACCCGTCCAGCAGCTCGTCCAGCGCCTGCAGGGTTTCCAGCAGGGCCCAGCGCTGTTCTGGCGACGGTGCCAGCGCCTGCGGCAGTTGCTGCAGTGCATCCAGATAGGCCTGTTCCAGGCTGCGACGGGCGTAAAAGGTGTTAAGCAGGCGTTTGCCAACGGTCAACAGATAAGCACGCGGCTCGCGAATATCCGCCACGTTCTGGGAGCTGGTCAGCACCTTGATGAAGGCATCCTGACTCAGGTCAGCCGCATCCCAGGTGTTACCCAGCTGACGGCGCAACCAATTCTGTAACCAGCTGTGATGGTCGCGATAGAGCGTGTGCAGGTTCTGCTGTGTGGCTGGCGCGGCGTCGGTCATTGGCGGTCAGGATCAGGGAGGCGGGCAAATGAGATTGATTGTATTTAACAAATGCCATCAACTGCAATGCGCAAGACGCCCAAGCCCCATTGCACTGGCCGCGCAAACCCAGCACGATAGCCACACGCTCCCACGTGCAGATACGCCATGACCACGACGCCTGCCACACGCCAACCCTGCCCGCCCGGCACCTGCGATTGCGACCGCGACACCCTGGCCGGGCAAGCCAACGCCGATCCACGCATCCTGCGTCTGACGCTGCATGAAGAGAAACGACTGGTGGCCCGGCTCGAAGCCATCAGCACACTGGAAGAACTGGAGCACCTGCAAATGCGCATGTACGAGCAGTTGGGCATGCGTCTGGCCATCGACACCGGCTTTGGTGAAGTACGCAGCGTGCGCGGTATCGACATTAAGCTGCTACCGCAACCCGGGCTCTGCCGCAAAACCCGCAAGTCTATCCCCGCCGCCATCCGTCGCAGTCTGAAAGCGCATCCGGAGATCACCTTCGCGCTGCTGAACAGTCAGGACTTGCTGCGCGACGCCTGAGCGCCGCCAGCAACACAGCCGTGATGGGGCTCGCGCGACAGGGGAGCCCCGAGTAAGGCGTGGCCTTGCGTGCACGCAAGGCACAAAAAAAACATCAGCGCACGGTAGCAGGCCAAGGCACTCTGCCACTATATTGGGCGGCATGATCCCAGCTCCCCTGATTCCCCACGACAAGCTATTGGATTTGCTGCTGGATGTCGTCTGCGTCGTAAACAAGGAGGGACGCTTTTTATCCGTTAGCGCGGCCAGCGAACGGGTGTTTGGCTATACGCCGCAAGAGCTGATCGGCCGCACGGCCTTCGAACTGATCCACCCGGATGACCGGGAGGCCACCCGACAGATCGTCGAGCGAATCACCGCCGGCCAGCCCTCAAGCGATCACGAGAACCGCTACATCCACAAACAGGGCCATATCGTCCACATCATGTGGTCGACCCAATGGTTCGCAGCCGAACAGGTGCGCGTTGGCGTCGCCCGTGACATCACCGCGCGAAAACAGGCCGAGGCCAGACAGGCTGCGGTATATGCGGTATCGGCAGCGGCGCACTTGGCAGAAACACTGCCCGCACTGTATCAGCAGATGCATCACCTGATCGCCCAGCATCTGCCGGTCCAGGCCTTTTCCGTTGCCCTCTATGATCCCGAACGGGATCAACTGAGTTTTCCCTACCAGGCGGGTGATGGTCTGCCGGCGCCTGCGCCTGCGCCACTTGCCGCCTACCCGTCGCTGGCACGAACAATTCGCTCATACCCGCACACGCCCAAGACAGAAAACAACGGACAATCGCCTCAGCTCTGCGTCCCCCTGCTGCACGACGGCGTGCCCATTGGCGTACTCGTCGTACAAGGCCGGCGGGGCAGTCCAGTATTCAATGCACGGGACACCGAGTTTCTGAACTTTGTCGCCAGTCAGCTGGCCAGCGCCATCAGCCGGCACCGTGCCCACGATAAACTCTCCTTCCTCGCGCAACACGACCAGCTGACACAGTTGCCCAATCGCGTACTGCTCATGGATCGCTTGCAGGGCGCCCTGCTGCGAGCGCAGCGCACTAGCGGGCAACTGGCCGTGCTGTATCTGGACCTGGACAGCTTCAAGCAGATAAACGACACCTACGGCCATGGCGTTGGCGATCAGCTGCTGCAACAGGTCGCCGCCAGATTACGTCAGAGCGTACGCGAGTCCGACAGCTGTGGCCGTCTGGGTGGCGATGAGTTTGCGGTCCTGCTCGACAGCATTCGACAACGGCAAGACGCCGCAAGCGTAGCGGAAAAGATCCTCAGCACGCTGGCAGCTCCCTTTCTGATCGAGGGACATACCCTGACCTGTACACCCAGCGTCGGCATCGCGGTCTACCCTGAGCACGGTCAGAGCGAACGCCAGCTGATGCATCACGCCGACAATGCGATGTACGCTGCCAAACGCAACGGTGGCGCCGGCTACGCTTTTTCTCCGGACGCGCCAGCCTGACGCGCGAGAAAACCCAACAGCGCCTCAACAACGGCCGCTGGCTGCTCCTGCTCCACCCAGTGCCCTGCCCCGGCAATCAGGTCGACGCTGCGCAGGTCGGCGCACACCCGGCGCTGCATCAGCTCCAGCGCGCCGGGGCTCTGCCAGGTACCCCAGTCACTTGCACCGGCAATAAAACAAGACGGCACTGTTATCTGCCGCCCCGCAAACAGCAGCATCTCCGCCTGCGCCGCAGTTGAGCCAAGCGATCGGTAGCACTGCAGACCGCCCTGCAATCCGGTATCGGCAAAGATACCCGTATAGACTGCCAGCTCCGCTTCAGGCAGCCAGCCACAGGCAGCCACCTCAGCCGCTGACGGCATGGCAACCGCGACGGTCTCAGCCATCGTCTTGCCCTGCTCCATGATGTAGTAGGTCGGCATGCTGGCCAGATCGGCCGCACTCGCCGATGGCAGCGGCGCTGGCTGGTTGCCCGCCCAGTCCGCGCTTTTCATGTGGAAGTAGGCACGCAGAAAGTCGTGCAGCCCCTGCTCGCACGCCAGCATGTGCGCATTGGCGTCGGGCTGACTGAAGTAACGCTGATAATGCAGGCGCGGCGGCTCAAGAGCCGCCAGATCCGCATGCAACCGCGCAATGGCCTGCGTCCCGTTCTGCCCGTCAACGCGGTAACTTGGCGGGCCCGGATAAGGCGCGCTCATCATCGCGACCGAGCGAAACGCGTCCGGGCGCGTCAGCGCACAGGTACCGGCCACCGGCGAGCCGATATCATGGCCCACTACCGCCGCCACCTGGTCATAACCCAACGTGTGCACCAGCCCCAGTGCATCGCGTACCAGGTTGAGAAAGTGGTACTGACTGATGTCGCCGTCATAGCGCGCATCACCGCCCTCGGTCATGCCGTAGCCACGTTGGTCCGGCGCCACCACGTGATAACCCGCCTCGGCCAGCGGCAACATCACCTTGCGCCAGCTAAACGCCAGCTCCGGAAAACCGTGCAGCAATAACACACACTCACGCCCCGGCTGCTCAAAACCGGCTTCCAGAATATGGACGTTCAGACCGTTGCCATTGTCGACCTGGCGGGAGCGGATACCGGGCGGCAACTGCGCCAGCATGGCAGCGCGAGCAGCATTGCTGACCGGGCGGGCATTGAATTCGGGCATGGGGCCTCTTGTTGTTGTGACTGCCTAACAGAGCCCACAACCTATCCAGCACACCTCAAGCCGGTCAACCAATGACCGTCCCATTCAGCCTGCCGAATACAGCGGCATTGCCCAAAGCGATGTCGCAGATGCACAAAAGCCGCCCGGAGGCGGCTCTTGCAGTACCACTCGGCCCCCTATCAGGCAGCCGCCAGATCAGACTCTGCTTCCGCCAGCATGGCAAACTCTTCGTCAGCCGACTTGGCAACCAGATGCTGGCGGCTGTAGCCGAAGTAGTAGGCAGCGCCAATCACGAACAGGCCCATGGTGAAGAAAAACGCGCGCGGGTCGAAGGCGTACACACCGGTCAGCGCGACGAGCGAGAGCACCAGCGCGATACCCGAGGTCACCGCCGCCAAGCAGTATACCTACCCAATGCCAGAGCAGCACCCGGGCTTGGCGCATTAAGCACGGCAGCCGCTGTGGTAAAGTGGCCGCTTAATTCCACCAGGTAGCCCCCATGCTTATATACATTTTCATCGCCTGCGACCGGCTGGATGAAAAGCAGGAAAAACAGCTCAAACAGAACCTGCCAGCTCTGCAAGCCGCGCTGCAAACCTACGTTGAAGAAAACGAAGCCAACCGCGCCGAGCTGATTAACGATTGCAGCAGTGATGACTGCGAAGACTGGCAGCTGGGCATCAGCCAACCGGTGAAAAAGCACACCCACCTGGCCCCCGCCGTCAACCTGTTCAACAGCCTCGCCCAGCAATACGACATCGACTGCGAAGTAGGCTCCATCGAAGACGGCGAACGCGAGCCGGTCAGCTACTTTGGCAAGCATGAAGGGAAAGGCGACGCTTTTTTGATCGCCCAGTATCTGGGGCTGTAACGCGCAGAGACTGCCAGCTCCTGACCACGACGAATGAAGAATACGCCGGGGTCAGAAACCTGATCCGCGTTAGCTCACCCCTGCGAACCACCAGTCTCAGCGTCATCGGGTTTGCGGCCTCGCCGGGCCGCAGCAGCACGTTTAAACAGGCGATACGCCCCTACACCCGCAACAAGCGCGAACACCCCAAACGACAGCCCCAACACCCCATACACATACTCACTACCCGCGTGGTGAACCGTCACCCCGTCAAAGTAGCGACCCGCCTCGTTGTACGGCATACGCGCCTTGGTGAATGCGTATGCACAGAGCAGCACTGCCGAAATACCGAAGAGCAGTGCGAGCACGCCTGAGGCGGTGGCGAGGATGTTGAGTTTGGTGGTGGTTTTCATGGGGATGAGTGACGTCGTATCAGGTGGCCGGAATCAGGCAGTCCTTGCGAGCAAAAGCCAGTGACTTCAACCACTTGCTACGCACCTTGCTCGCAGTATTGCTTAAGGCCATTAAGCCTGGCCTTAACCACCCGCTTGAAATAAAGGCTAGCTACATATTCCGAGATTACGGGGATTGCCCATTTTTTGGTTTTGATGACGTAGCGAAATTTCGCTTTTGTAGTGCCACAGCTGAGGGGCTTGAATACCCAGCTGCCAGCAAAGCTCTTTATAAAGGCAGGGCCTTTGGTCATGACGATGGCTGCCGTGGTAGGCGGGGCAACCTGAACAAACTCGACCTCCATGGTTAAGCCGGACTTTGCGACTACAAGTGTCCTAACCCCAATGCCTACCTCGGTTGCACAACCCAGGAGCTCGATCCTTTCCGGAAACGGGTCCCACTGATACCTCACGGAATAGTCTTGAGACGCGGCGTACACGACCGGATGAGGCGCGTTGACAGTCAGCTCATACTCGATTAAGGCCATTTACGTGCCTCACGCCCGCATTTGCGGCTGGTTTGGAGCGCAGCGGAAAAACAGTCCGGCAACATGCGCTTGTTAGGCATTTTCTACCCCAATACTTTGAAGTAGCGCCGAATACTGGTCTGGATCTTTTTCTTCAATTTTTCGCAATATAAAACTTGCCGTTGTCTTCATCTCAGGCACATCAATAGGCAAAATACTTCTCTCAAACACACCCGCTAAATGGGAAAACTCATTGTTGATGCGATCCGTTAGTGACGATGCCAATGCATCATCTCCGAAAAAACGCGCCAGCTTGTCATCATTTTCTACGGCATTGGGGTATTTGTAGTACAAGAATGCTTCAAGAAACTTGCGGGCATTGTTTCCAAAGTTGTAGTAGCAATCATGATTTTCATCACACTCGATCTGGGCATGAGCGCATTTATAAATTTGATGAAACAGAAAGTTGAACTCCGTAACGTAGTCTTTCAGGTATCGAGGCATCAATGTAATGTCACTGACTTGATCCGTTCGGTTAATGATAAAGTATTGGGACTTCTTTTTGTTCAAAGCGCCGGGTAGCCGCTTCAGATACTTCAAAAAATCCAAATTGTGAGTCGAAATAAATAGCTGCTTAAAACGGTCACGCGCCTTGATCTCACCGTCATCTTCATATTTCTCTGGCGTTACAATCTCAGCATTAATAAGGCTGTAGACAAAAAAGATATGGTTTGCATCCAAGCTGGAAATGGGGTCATCGATCCAAATGATAGGCTGGTTACCTTTAGTCTCTATGTCTTCAAGCTTGGCCATGAAGTAACAGAAAGCTATCAGGCTGCATTCACCTTCGCTGAGATGGAATGCTTTTTTGTTGTTTCGAGTTACCTCAAACCGGTATCCAGATGACGCGTCCCCCAGGTTTTCTTCAATGGCTTTTAGTGAGAGAGACTGGTGGCCGAAAAAGTTGTTCAGATAATCGTTTACCCTATCAGCTCCCTTGCTTTCATCTTTTAACTGGGCCTTCAGTTCAGCAATTTTTTCTCGTTTTTCATCAACTTTTTCTGTTGCGGTGTTTTTAGCTTCCTTCGCTTCGCCCATAGCCTCATTCAATGTTTCGATGACCGTACACTCGTCTCCATACTTAATGTCGTTTATGAATGTATAAACCTCATGGAGTCGGAGAGCCGCACGAGCTTCAGATTGGTCAGCGCTTAGTGAAGCCGTAAGCCTATTAGATTCGTTTCTGAGCTCCTCATACGAATCCCTGACCGCATTCAAAGCATCTTCAATAAACTCAGATGTTTTAAACTCAAGAGGCGTAAAAATGTCATCTCTTCGTTTTTCGACCTGTTCTTTTATCGAGTCCAGACTCTGACTGTAAGACTCTGATAAGGTCGACAACTGCTCTGCCAATGAATCCAAGTCGGCTGTAAAGTTAGAGTAGAAATCCGAGTTTTTGATTTTCAGTAGATTAGGAACTCGGGCTCGCTCACGTTCAATTGATCCAAGCAGGGTTTCCAATGCTTGACGAAGCTCTTCAGACTCCTGATTAAAATGCTTGTCCAATTTCTCCCATAAATCTTCAGGAAGGTCGCTGCCACAAAATGCGCACTTATCTCTTTTCTCTTGATGATGGCCCCGACCAGTCCTCACCCACGAGGCCAGAGCCGCATCGATTAGCAATTCCTGAATTGGAGCAGATGCCTGAATCTTTTTTTCAATGAGCTCTTTAGCCTTTGAAGCGATAGCAGAGTATTGAAGATTGAAAGTTGATGATTCAGGGATTTCCGATCTGGGTTCTTCTCTAAGGAGGTCGTGAAACTTGCCCACCTGCTCATCAGTAAGCGGAGAATAAGTGCCTTTAGTAACAGTCGAGATGTCTGTCTTTATTTTAGAAACATTGTAGTTGGCATCACCAAACCTTTTATTGTGCTTGATTCCAGTGTCTGCCTTATTGGCTTTTTCACGTAACTTCCCCTCCAATTCTGACGACTTGTCATCATGGTCTTTTTGGACTCCTTTTAATTTTTCTTCAGCCCCAAGGAGTTCTCCCAGCAGTCCAGACTTGTCCTCTTCGCTCCCAAGTTCGGCTTCATGCTTCTCGATTTCTTCCTCAAGCTTTGTGTTGTCTTCCCCCAAGATGGCAAATGAATTGATCGTCTGCTCGTCATCAACAATGAACCGAAGGTTGTCTCGGACAAAGTCCTCATTGAAAACCCGAACGATTCGACCATGATTACTTAATGACCTCTGCGTGGCAGTGCTGCCGCCATCAAATGACAATTGAAACTCAGGTGAACTATATTTGTCTGATATCGTGCCAGTTTCAAGAGCTCTGAAGATCCGCGAGAGTGTTGTTTTGCCAGAATAGTTGCGGCCATATATGATGTTTAGCTTTTTAAATTCTGCGATGTTGTTACCAGCATCTCGCATAGATGATGACCACTGAAAATCATCATAGACCGCCATACTTTTAATTGAGTCTATTTTTTTTATATGTCCGCTCATGTATGTCCTTTTTGATGGTGCCTAACAGCTGATTGGACCGAAGGCTTCATCATTGCATATCGGTGACTTCTTCATAACAACACCTCCTTCCACACATCAGCATAAAAAATTAACAATAAAAACAGACACCTACCGCCATCCCATTAACCACGCACGTAATAACGCGACTTCCTCTTTTCGTGCTTCCAATAACCCTGTAGGGCATGCCGCTCGACATACCATCTGGGCATTTAAAGCAGCTGCACATTTACGATACCTCTGCATTTTGGATAGGTGCTGCAGCCCCAGAAGCTGTTGCCGGCGTTAGTGCCTTTGCGCGCAATGCGTTTGATCATGCTGCTGTGGCATAGCGGGCAGGTTGGGTCTTTTGCTGGCTGGAGGGTTGCGGCAGTGGGTGTGCTGGATGGTGTGCTGGTGGCCCGGGTTATGGGGGCGCTTGGTTGGGCGCGGAGCATCAGGCGTTTAAGGCCGGTGCCGTCGATCAGCTGGATGTTGCGTCCCTGGGCGAAGCTTTTGGCCTCTTGGGTGAACTGGCCTGAGGTGACCACATAACCACCCGCGGCGCCCTCTGCGGCCATGGCGCCGAAGAACTCGCGTACCACTGGTACGCCGACCTTTAGCGAGCGCCAGTGTTTGCATTGCACCAGGTACTTCTCGTTGTTCTTACGCAGGATCAGGTCTACGCCGCCGTCGGCGCCCTGGCCGCCGGTTTCGGTAATGCTGTATCCCTTGCGGCGGAAGGCTTCGCCAATGAGTTGTTCAAACTGTTGCCAGCTGAGGCCGTCGATGGCTTTGCCGGGTTGGGTGGCGGCGGTGACGCTGCCGAGCAATTGCTTGCGTTTGTAGCGCGCGATAACCGAGCCAATGGCGCCCAGGCCGCAGGCAATGGGGATGAGGTATTGGCCGAACAAGGCAAAGGTGCGCCAGAGCTGCGCGGTAAGAATGCCGCCCATATCGCCCGGCTTGAGGGCGGCAGGCGGGGTAACAGGTGCGGTGGCGATGGGGTGCAATATCAGCCAGCTGACCAGACCAATGGCCAAGCTTGCCCACCAGGGCAGACGTGACAGTACAACGATCAGGTCTTCAAATGCAGAGGTCCGTCTGCGTGCCATCCTTTGGCTCCTTTAACTGGCTTAGTGCCATTAAAGCCCTATCCTGGTGCGTGGTAAAGCCGCTTTTAGTCTGCCCCGCCCTGCTCTGCCGCCTGTGTTACCGCATGCAGCACAAAGGCCACGCGCTCCGGCACGCTGCAACAGGGCACGTCTACCACGTCATAACCCCAACGCAGGTACCAGCGTTTGAGGTTTGCGTACACCTGTTGGGCTTCGCTAAAGGTTTGGTCTCGCTCGCCGTCCGTTTGGTAGATGGCCTGCCATGGCGGCAGAAAGAACACGGTGCGTGTTGTAGGGGTAGGCGCTGCTTTGTTGCGCTACGGCGGCCTCGTCCATGGCGCCGGCGGCGTGCAGCATGTAGAGGGCGTCTACCACGCTGCGATCAAAGAAGCATGGCGTGTCTACAGTCTGCAATTGCTGATAGTGCTGCGTGTATGGCCTGGGCGAAGGCGGCGGGCTCGGGCCGTGGAGCAAGGCCGCTCTGCAGTCGGCTGCGGATAATGGCGCGGGCCGACTCGGGCACCACGGGATAACCGCGCTCGGCCAACGCTGCAAGCAGCGCTGACTTGCCGCCGCCGGGGCCGCCGGAGAGCACAAAACGGTTGGTCATAGGCATGGGTTACTCCACCGCATCCAGCGCTGCGGCGGCTGCGCGGGAGCGGCTGATGGCCTGGTCCAGCTGGGCGGTGCAGTGATCGCGCGCGGTCTCCAGCGCTGTATCTTCCACCGATTGCAGCGCAGCCCGCCGCGCAGCCAGCTCCTCGGCCTGCTGGGCAAAGGCATCCACAAAGTCCGGCCCCAGCGCGGAGACATTCGTACACTCCGCGCCGCCGTTGTAGGCCACCAGCTCGGTAAGAAAGAGCTTGGGATGGGCTTGCGCTACCTGGCCCAGTGTCCCGTTGATCCACTCTGCCACGGCGCCATCCGCGCCTTCATAAAAGCGGAACAATTGCGCGGTGGCAAAGGCTTCTCCGGCCAGGGCAGGCTCGGGCGCTGCGGCCACATCCTGCTCGGTTACCGCTGCCCAAATAGGCGTGCACAGGGCTGCGGCCAGCAGCGCCAAGGTTGGTTTGTTCATGAACGTTGACTCCTGCGCGGCGCTCAGATGGTGTTATCGAGTTGGATGGATTTCTCGGGCACACGCCAGAGGCGCACACCGTCGACGACCATGGTCCAGTCGCCTTCTACTTCGTGGGGCGGTTCGCTGACCTCAAAGCGCGTGGTCAAAAACAGCAAGCCAACAATAAAATCGTCGCCCTCAAAGCCCTGCATGGGCCCATTGATGGAGGTGGTGCCGCCGCTTTTAAGCCGCTCATAGGCGACGGTGCCGTCTGCCAGAATCAGCAGGCTCATCTCTTTGCTGCGCCATTGGCCTACGTAGTCCAGCCGGTTCTCCGGCAGCGGTTCGGCGCAGCCAGCCAGTAGCACGGCCATGGCGATCACCAGCAGCCAGTTTTTCATTGCGATTCTCCATTGCGTTCAGGGCACCGGGCAGATTACCGATTTGCTGGCGTGCGCGCTTCCGACCAGACCGCAAATTCGTTGCCGCTTGGCTCGCAGAAGTGAAAACGACAGCCGCCGGGAAAGTCGAAGCTCGGCTTGACGATATCGCCGCCGCACGCCTGCACCTTGTTCAGCGTTGCAGCGATGTCGGCGCTGTAGAACACCAGCAGCGCGCCGCCGCTGTCTGTGCGGTTGCAGGTATCAGCTTTGAAGAAACCACCATCCAGACCCTGATTGGAAAAGGCCGTGTAGTCCGGGCCGTAATCGGCAAAAGCCCAGCCAAAAGCAGCGGTAAAGAACGCTTTGGTAGCGGCCAGGTCCTTAGCGCCCAACTCAACGTAATTCAGTTTTTCATGCTGATGCATCGCGTCTCTCCTGCTACGAGATTGAACACCGCCGGGCGAGCCGGCGGCGTGGTTGAGCCCCCCCCCATTAGAGGGAGCGAGGCTAGCGCATGCTGGCCCGCATCAGGCAGGCTTTTGCTCTGCTACAAGCGCTGCGGTGGCTGTCAGCTCGATGTTGGGGTGCTTCGAGAGCGTAAAGCTGTGATGCGCAATGATTGTGCGGGCATCCAGGTGTGGTTTGTCGTGGGTGGTATGGGCGTCGTCTGCCAGGGTCACCTTGTAGCCGCGGCTAGCCGCGCTGAAGACGGTTCGATCGATACAGAACTCGGTCGAGTAGCCGCAGACAATAAGATGCTCTACACCCTCTTGTGCCAATCGTTCGGCCAGGTCAGTACCAAAAAAGGAGTCAGGTGTCTGCTTGCGCACGGTGATGCCCTGCTTGGCCGCGGTCAGGCCAGAGTATAGTTGCCAGGCCGGGCTCTCGGGCTCGAGCATGCCCGGAATCTGGTGCTGGATAAGTACGGTTTTCAGTGAATGTGCGTTGGCGTATTCCACCAAGGTGTTGATGTTGCGGACGACAGCCTCGGACTGATACGGCGGCTGAGCTGAGCCAAATACGCCGTTTTGCACGTCCACCACCAGGAGTGCGGACTTCATACCAATTCCCTTTAATAATGATGTGTTTCCTACCCTCAGGCAGGTACCGGGCCAAAGAAAGCACGTGCAGCTTTGGCGAGAGCGGGCAACGGACCAAACTCACAGTGCAACTGAGTTCTGACGTACCGCCCCTCAGAAGCGCCCAACGGGTTCAGCTCCAGACCGACAGTTACAGTTCCGCGCAAATCGCAGGTAGCAATCAGTTTGAACTCCCGCTCCAGCGACGCCCAGCAAAGCGGCTCTGCCCAAGGCCGGGTTTGTGCGCCCAGCAGCTCGAACAGACGCGCCAGCCCATCGGCATCGGTGTAGGCCCAGACATCCTGATGTCAGGTGAGCGCACTGGATGAAAACGTCACCTGAAAGTAATCGCCGTTGCGGCTGTGCAGTACCAGCTCTGCGTCGCTCGCGGCGGATTTGATGCGGAAGGTAGTCACGGTGCTCCGGTCGGTTGTTGCGCAGTTTGCGTCAGCTCAGTTCTCGTCAAACAAGCCCTCGAGACGTGGCATCTCCTACAGCGCTATCGGAACCCATTAAATCACCGCACCCTTGCCCCGCGCTTCCACCGGAACTTACGACCAAAGCGGTAGTTGTCGCCATCGGTACTGAGCACGAACACCTCACCCGGCAGCTGAATTTCATCGACCAGACGTTGCCCGATAGCGTCTACCTTTTTGCGACGATACAGCCCCCACCAACGCGTACAGGAATACCCGAGCACAAACAATGGGCGCTCGGGGAACAGGGCTACGCGCTTACGCAGCAGGTAAACCCGACGCAGCCCCGGCATGGCCCGCAGTTGGGCACGCAGTGCGGCAAGCTGCTCCTGATCCAGCCCATGGGGGTCAAAGGTGTCCTTGAGGGTGATCTGGTCGCGTTCAGCCCGTGCCCGCTGCAGCAGCTCGTGGCGCTCCAGCAAGCGGTCATGCCAGGCGTGGGCGGCCTCCTCTCGGCCACGGCGCCAGCAGTAGTCGCGCAGCACTTCATAGCCGCTCAGCTGGGCGTCCTCATCCAGTTTGGTGGCCTTTTCGACCAGGGCCAAGCCTGCATCATCATCGCGCTGCAATAGTCGCAGCCCCAGCGCGTAACAAACTACCGGCTGGTCCGGAGTCTGTTCATACAGGGCTTTGAACAGCGGCAAGGCCGCGTCTTCCCCGGCGCCGTACTCCTCGGTCAGGCAGGCATGATCATAGCCATCCTGCGGGTTCAGCTCGGTGCCCTGCTGCAGCATTGCATCCAGCTCGCGCAGGCGCTCGCGTCCGCGCGTGGCGGTTTGGTAGCGCTCTTCCCAGGCGGGTAGTACAGCGGCCTCCCAGCGGCAATCCAGCTCCTCGGTGATGGTCGACAGCACCGGGCCGAGCAAGCGATCTGCGCGCGCATCAGGGCGGGGCAACGATAGCAGCGGCCCCTGCTGCAGGGCGCGCAGGCGGTCGGTCAGGGCGGGATGGGTGTCGTCTGAGCTGGTCTCGCGCTGCAGCGCGTGTTCAACCCAGTCAGCCACCGGCTGGTCCTGCAGGCCGCCGGACACCTTGTCGGCCAGGCTGCCATAGGGCGCAAAGGCCGGGCGCGGCAGGTCGCTTGCGCTGCGGTGGATATCGCTCCAGTAGCGCTCGTCCAGATAACGGCCCACCACGTTGACGGCGGTTAGCGCCTCGGCAATCGCCTGCGGCGAAGTCAGGCGCGCCGCTGCAGCATCAGCCTCATACTCGTTGGCCCGCGCCAGCGGGAAGGAATAAGCCGTAAAGTACGGCACATACCAGTTGAAGAAACGGCGAAACAGAAAGGTGCCAAAACGGCCCTCGCCGACCAGCGAGTCGATCAGGCGATGCCAGCTCAGGCGCAGGCGGTAGATCCAGTTGGATACCCGGCCATGGCCACCGGCAAGGTGGCCAAACTCGTGCGCCAGCACGGCCCTGAACTGTTCTACGCTGAGCGTCTTCATCAGCGGCAGGCCGATGACCAGATAGTTGCGATACCAGCCGAATACGCCCAGGCGTGGCGTTTGCACCACGCAGGCATTGAAGTCGTCGGTAATCAGTACGCGGTGAAAACGCGGCGCCTTGAGCCCTTTGCGCAGGTCATTGATCATGGCAAACAGCTCAGGCGCCTCCTTCTGCGTTACGCGCCGCCCCTGCGGAGCATCCAGCTTGACCCACAGCGCCTTGAGCACCATCCACATCAACACCAGCAGCCCCAGCGCCAGCTTGGCGCCCAGCGCCTTGAGCGCGACAACGCTGATCACCGAGGTCAACAACAAGCCGACCAGCATAAAGGCGATGTAGCCGTAGCCCAGCAACGCCAGCGCCAATACGCGCATCTTGTACAGCCACGGGCGCCGCAGCGCCTGTGCTTCAAGGCGTGCTACCAGTTGTTCAAACTCCCGGTTGGTCATTGCGATGAGCTCCCTTTATCGTTTTTATCTGGGTGCGACGCGCAGCAGTACGCCACACCCGGGGCATCGGGGTGTGGCGTGTGTAACGGTATGCAGGGTGAAGTAGAAGCAATGCGCGCCATCCCTGGGCCTTGGGCAACGCTGCCCACTTGGCGAAATTACCGCGTCCGTGCGGCGGGGTAAAGTGGCGAAGCGCGCGGACGATTAATCCCGGCGCGCGCTCCAGGCGCGGATCATGCCAGCCTGAAAGAACGGAATCGGCGCGGTGAAACCGGCCTGCCGGATCAGCGCCTCAACGTTATCGGCGGGCAGTACGGCAACGTCCTGGCGATAGGTCTGCTGCATCCGCGCAACCACCTGGGGCGTTACCGGCTCGGCCGAGACAACCTGCGCCCAGAGCGTCATCAGCCGCGCCTGCTGTTGCGGATCGGCGCGGGCCGTGAGGTCGGAGCTGGCAAGAATGCCGGCCGGCTTTAAGCGGGCGGCTATCTGGCTGAAAAAGCCGATGCGCGCCTTTGGGTCCAGAATAAACTGCGAGACGAGAAAGCTGGTAGCAGCATCAAATTCCGCCTCTTCCGGCAGGCTGTCGAGGTAACCGGTGTGAAAGCGACAGCGCCCGGCAACACCCTGGGCCTCAGCGTTGCGGCGGCACTCCTGCATCATTGCACTTGATGGCTCAACGGCGGTGAAGCGCCACTGCGGGTAACGCGCGGCCAGATACAGCAGCTCCTGCCCGGTGCCAGCGCCGACACACAGCAGGTGCGCGTTGTCCGGTAGCTCGCTGAACACCGACTCCAGCAAAAAGTGCAGACAGTCGCGGATGGGCGCCTGCCGCGCCCACTGCTGGTCATAGCCTGCGGCCTGTTGATCAAAGAGTGCTTCCAGTTCCTGGCTGTTCATGCGGCGGCCTGTGCTCCGGTAACTGACTGAGGGCATCATCACCCGATTCAATCACCATACCGCAGCTGTCAAGCCTCAGCCTGGGCCAGGTGCTCGCGCACATCCATAAGGGCAAAGCCCAGCAGGTTGAGGCCCTTCCATTGGTTGGGGTTTGCCGCAGCCGGAGCGTCCTGCGCCAGCCCGATACCCCAGATGCGGTCAACCGGGCTGGCTTCTACCAGAACCCGATTCTCAGTACCCAGCAAAAACGCCTTGAGCGCCGGATGCTGAGAGAACTTGGCCAGATTGGCATTGACCACGATCTCAAACCTGGCCGCCTCCCAGCGCTGCTGGTCAAAGCCCTGCACCTCACGCCCAATGGCCTTGGCCTCCCCCGGATTGCCTGCTGCCAGCACGCGCTCGGCAGCGGCAAGGTCACCAAACAGCCGCGCCTTGTGGTACATCATGTAGTGCTCGGCTGTCAGGAAGGCGAGGCCGTCTTCTTCAAAGGGCGCGTCATACCATTGGCTAAAGCAACTTTTGGTTACCTGGGCGCCCGACTCCTGTTGGCCCCAGAAAAAGACGTACTTGACCTTGTTGCCGTGGTTTACCCAATCGACAAGCTGCGCTGTGCTTCTGATGCTCACTGCTGTTCCACTGTCTGTTGTCTGGAGAAAAGCTGCCGGTTAGCACTGGCGTAACGCAACTACTCCCCGCTCTCCCACTCTTCTTTGCTTGACGACACCAGAAAGTTCTTAGGGTAGCCAAAGAACACCCACTGACCGTTCGACTCAATCCCTGTCGCGGTAAAAGTCCTCAAGTAGATATCGTCGCCAACGTCGACGCTAGTGCGAAACTCCGAATCGTTACCGCCTAATATCCCCATCGAGTAGGCCATGATCTCAACCAAGTGCTCACCGGGTGCAACCCGGGCGGTGACGATAGGTTCTCTATTGATCGCACCAACATAGTTGCCGTCGATGAACACCCGAAGTTCAGCGGCAAATCCAAGGTAATCATTCTTGAAAACATGTATTTCACCGCTGTTGCTGTCATTGAGCCCCGGCACCGCATGGACCAGCGGAGCGGGTGAAGCGCAGCCAAAAAGCAGCATAGAAAGAGCAAAAATCAACAGAGACTTTGACATCCAAACTTCCTGTTCAGAGACTTCACTACCCGATGCAAGAACGTGGAAGGACATATCAGCACCGCAGCGCTAAACGTACCGTGTTGCACGGCGCGCTTCACTTTCCGGCGCCACGTACTTGCGTCAGAACGCCCCCGCAAGTTACCCGCTCAGCGAGCGGTGGTAAAGCCGACGACAGAGGGCGTGTCGAGTTAACCAGCTGTCAAGCCACCCTGAACCCCTGCGCCAACGCCTGCAGCTCACCCGCCAACTGCGCCTGACTGTCGGTCACCTGAGAAATTTCCCGCGAGCCGTTAAGGGTCTGCAGGGAGGTTTCGCGCACTGACGTCATGCTGCGAGAAATATCCCGCGTTACGGCAACCTGCTGCTCGGCGGCGGAGGCAATCTGCGAGGCCATGCCAGAGATGCGGTCAACGTCCTGCAGGATGGCGGCCAGGGTGTCTTCGAGTTTTTCGGCTTCATCGGCACTGAGGTTGGCCAGCTTGTGGCTGTCGGTCACCGCGGTGCGCACGCTGTCGGTAATATCGCGGAAGCCGCTGATCATGGTCTCGATTTCTACCGTGGAGTCATGCGTCTGACGCGCCAGATTGCGTACCTCATCGGCAACCACGGCAAACCCGCGACCATGCTCCCCAGCCCTGGCCGCCTCGATGGCGGCGTTGAGCGCCAGCAGATTGGTCTGGTCGGCCACCGCCTTGATCACGTCGATCACCCGGGTGATGGACTCGCTACTGGTCTGCAACCGCTCCATCTGGCCGTTGACCTGCTCGATGGCCCCGGCCAGATGCCGAATACGGCCAACGCTGTCCTGCACTACCTTGCGACCGGCTTCATTGCGCGCCGAGGCGTGCTGCGCCGCTTCAGCCACCTGCTGGGTGTTGCGCGAGATCTCTTCCGAGGTGCTGGACATCTCCTCCGCCGCAGCCGCGACCTGATCGACCAGCGCCTGCTGCTGGCCCACCTGGTCGGAGTTTTGGCTGGCGGTGGCGCGGGTCTGCTCCGAGGCCGAGGCCAGACGCACACTGGTTTCGTCGATCTGGCTCAGGGCACCGGAGAAGGTTTCGATCAGCCCGTTCAGCGCGCTGCCGATCAGCCCCATCTCGTCCTTGGAACAGACCCGTGTGCGCACAGACAGGTCCTTGCGCTCCATGATCTGACGAAAATCACCCAGCAGCTGATTCACCTGCCCGGATACCCCCATGATGATCAACAGCGCCAGCAACAGCACCGCGCCAATCACCACGCAGCCAATTATGGCGGCCCGACGCAGCTCCGAGCGCGCGCCCGCCAGCACCAGATCGGTGCCCTTCGCCATATCCACCGCCAACTGCTGCTTGAGCTGATAGATACCCGCGACCGCCGCGCTGGAGCTGTCGAACCATTCGATATTGGCCATGCCCAGAAAACCGTATTCCGACCCGATCAGCCGGTCACGCAGCGCCGCAAACTCGAGACTTTCCGGGCGCGTTTGCATGGCGTCCAGTTGCCCCTGCAGCGACGGCCCCAGCAGGCCCGCCGCCGCATCCAGCAGCGCCTGGCGGCGCGCGCCGGCTGCGCTGACCTGACTGGCCAGGGCCAGCGACACGCCACCATCACTCAGTACCTGAGCGCCGGCAGCCATCTCGCTGGCGCCCCACTCGCTTGCCTCGCTCAAGGCCAGAAACGCGCCCATCATCCGCGTCAGGCGTGGCTCGTTGGAGCGCAGCAGGATTTCCGGGATCAGTGCGATCAGACCATCGACGGCATCGGTGAAGGTTTGATAGGACAGCGCGGCATCCACATCCTCGTTGATCACCCGTTCACGCAGCGGCGCCAAGGCATCCAGTGCTTCGTTGATGCGGGCCAGCTGCGCGGCCACCGCCAGCCGGTCAGCGCCTTGCAGTGTTGCCATGCCGGAGCGCAGCGCGCTCAGGCTGGCATCTGTAACCGCACGCTGCAGCTCCAGGCGTTCGACCACACGGCCGTCAGCGCCCCCGGTTGCGATGAACAGCGCGGTCAGACCCCGCTCTTTTTGCAGGTTCTCCAGCGCCGGATCGGCTGTCAGCGCCAGGTCAAACAGCGCCCGTGCCGACTCTGTTGTCTGCAAGTGGGTGTAACGATCCTTGACCGTGGAACCGGAGAAATACAGCGTTCCGGCCAGCGCCGGCAGAATGAGCAGCAGCAATTTGCCGCGCATGGAGATGTTACGGAGCATCGACAGCATGGTGAGAAAACCTGACTGATTGGACAGCCAGACCCTCAGCAAGAAAAGTGCCATCACTTTGCCACGCAGCAATGCGGCCTGCAGCGCCGTGACCCGCACATTGCGCACCAGTTCAGGGCTGATACGCCAGTGTACGAGCGATAAAAGGGAGAGATTTCAGTCTTGCGGCCTGGCCATCGCCGCCGCCAGATCACCATGACCGCCCCGCTCCAGGCCATCAGCAGCCCCGGCAATATCCTCCGCAGCCTTGTTCTGACTCAGTTTGAACTTGCCGACCAGCTGCTCAATCTCGACGTCGATACCGACAATCGCCGCGAGCATCTGGCTGATGTATTCAGGGCTGGAGTCGGTCATTTTCCACGGCCGACCCTGCCCGGACGCCACCTCATGCTTGCGCGTCAGCCGGGCCACCAGCCCACGCACAAAGCGCTCGTCGTCGCGCAGGCGGATACGCCCATGGGCATGCACCACCTGATAGTTCCAGGTTGGCACCTGCCGGTGAGTCTCGTGCTTGCTGGGATACCAGTTGGGCGACACATAGGCCTGCGGGCCCTGAAAGATCACCAGCACGCGCATACCATCGGTGATCTGCTCGACCAGGGGGTTGGCGCGCGCCAGGTGCGCCTGCAGCGTACCCTGCGGCCCCTGGTCCGGCAGCAGCTCAAAGGGCACGTGATTGGCATCCAGCCCGTCCGGCCCGCTGGTGACCAGCGCACCCAGCGGGTTGGCCGTGATCAGGGCGTGTAGTTCACCGCTACGGGTTTCGGCAAAGTGCTCTGGCAGGTACATGGGCTAGCCTCAGATAGCGAAAGTCTGGTCGAGATAATACAGCCCCAGCACCAACAGCAGCCAAAAGACGATGCCGGCAGCGCTTTCCAGCCAGGCATGGTAGGACCGCGGTCTGAACCAGTGCGGCGGCCACAGGCAGCGCAGCAACCAGCGCCCGGGCAGACGCAGGCTGAGGTCGAGCACCGCACCCGCTTCCAAAATCAGGCGCCCGAGCAACAACAGGCCGCGCGCCAGTGCTTCGAGCAGCTCAAGCATCACTTGTTACTCCACGCTGGGCGCAAACTCGGCAAAACACGGCAGGCGATCAGTAATCTCAAACCAGTTTGCCTTGTGGGCGGTGAAAAAGTGCGCTTGCAAGCGAGTATCGAGATCACCGTCCAGCGTCCCTGCGCGAATCCGCAGCACGCCGGGAATGCGCTCATTACGACTGAAAATGGGCGAGCCGCAACCGCTGCAGAAGCAACGCTGCTTGCCCGGCGAAGAGCTGAAGCTGTTCAGCAGGTCCTGCCCTGTCAGCAAGCGAAAATGCGACTCGGCAACCGGGATATTGGTCGCAAAGGCCGTGCCCTGTGCCTTGCGGCGCTGGCCGCAGTGACACACCTGAATGGGCTCCAGCGGCCCGGACACCTCGTAACGAATCCCACCGCACAGGCAACTGCCGGTAATCATGTGAACTCCCCTGTTCTATCAGTGCTCTCTGCCACACCTTAAAATAGCCCAAAAAAGATAATATTGAAAAATTAGCATTTATAGGCTAACGTCATTCAGAACCTTCCAGAGGCCTGCCCATGACCATCGCTGCCGTCCTGACCGGCGACCTGATTGACTCCCAAGGCGTCGAGAATACGCAGGATTACGTCAACCAGCTACGTGCCACGTTGAGCAAACTGCTGCCATTGTGCGCCTTCAGTCACGAGCTGTACCGTGGTGACAGCTTTCAACTGACGCTGGAGTCCTCAGCTGACGCCGTTCGCTGCGCCGTGATGCTGCGCGCAGCGCTGATTGCAGCCAGCCCTGAACACGAGCGTTACGACGCCCGCATCGCTATCGGCATTGGGCACGCGCCTGAGAGTAACCACTATGGCGAAGCGTTCGTGCTCTCTGGTCAGGGGCTCGACGGTATGAAAAAAGAAACTCTTGCCCTCTTCACCCACTCCGCCAGCCTGCTGGACCACCTCGAGTTACCCATCGCCTTTGCCGCTCGCATCATCGAGAACTGGACCCGAGTCGAAGCCGAGACCTGGTGGTTGCACGCCACCATGAACACTAGTCAAAAGGCGCTTGCTGAACATCTGGGCAAGTCTCAAGTCACCGTACACAAGGCACTGCAGCGTGCCGAAGCCCCACTGATTGACCGCTTTCTGGCCCGCAGCCACGAATGGATTACGGAGCTGGCCGGTGACTGATCTCATGCTATTGCCATTGATGCTGCTCCTGCACATGCTCAGCAGCCTGTGGGCCAACGCCCGGCCGCTGCCCGAGCAAGCCGACCGGTTGCAGCAACGCGCCTGGCTAACTCTCAAGGCCTTGCCATTGGCCGCCGCCATCAGTGCCTTGCTGCTGTCGCAGGGGCTGGTCAGCGGCCTCATGGGCTTCATCGTGATACTGCTCAGCCAATTGATTCTGGAACACCAGCGCCTGACCCGGCCGCAAACCTTCACCGCCAGCTTTGTGCTCGGCCAACTCATCCCCGTCGCTATCGTGGTCCTGCTCTGGAGCGGCGCCACCGACAACTGGAGTCAGTTGGCAGCCGCTTTTGAGCAGTTGCTGCAACCGCAGATGCTGACCGTGCTGGTGGGCGCACTTTTCCTGCTGCATCCGACTTCGTCACTGATTGCCCTGATCCTGACGCCCTGGCTGAATCACGTGGACCTGCAGGATGAGCAATCGTTGAAGAAAGCTGGCCGTCTGATCGGCTTTCTTGAACGGCTGCTGGCCTTTGCCTTTGTGGTTATGGGCCAATGGTCGGCCATCGGTTTTCTGCTCGCAGCCAAGAGCATCATGCGCTTCAACGACACCCGACAGGCCAAGCGGCCGGTGTCAGAGTATGTCCTACTCGGGACACTGCTCAGCTTCGGCACCAGCGTGGCGACCGGACTGGCCGTCCGCACGCTACTCGGCGGTTAGCCGCGACACACTAATCTGGCAAAAATAGCCTCACGAAGGTAAAGTCATCAGCCCTTCGCGGCGCTCTGCCACCGAGCGTTGCCCCTCCCCAGCTCATCAGGAGAGTCCATGCGTCTGTGTGTTTTCTGTGGTTCCTCCCCCGGCAACCAACCCGAATATCTTGCCGCCGCTCAGCAGCTCGGCACCGCGCTGGCCAAGGCCGGCATTGGCCTGGTGTACGGCGGTGCCCAGGTTGGTCTGATGGGTGCAGTCGCTGATGCGGCGCTGGCCGCCGGTGGCGAAGTGATTGGGGTGATCCCGCGCCATCTGGTCGAGCGCGAATTGGCCCACGAAGGCCTGACCACCCTGCACGAAGTCGGCTCCATGCACGAACGCAAAGCCATGATGGCCGACCTGTCTGACGGCTTTATCGCACTGCCCGGCGGCGTCGGCACCTTTGAGGAACTGTTCGAAGTCTGGACCTGGGGCCAACTGGGCCACCACCAAAAGCCCTGCGCCCTGTTCAATGCCTCCGGCTACTACGACAAGCTGATCGAGTTCCTCAACCACGCAGTAAACGAAGGCTTCATGCGCCAGCCCTACCGCGACATGCTGATCGTCGACAACGCAGCAGAGCCCCTGCTCGCGAAGGTCCGCGACTACACACCGCCCAGTGTCGCCAAGTGGGTGAAGACCGGGCAGCGCTGACCCGCACACGGCTGTCGGCAGCCCGCCGACAGCCGTGCACAAATCTTCCAGACACCCACAAACACTGGGTTATGCTGCACTGATACTCGTCATCCCCTAGGCGTGCGCCATGAAACCCAGCAACTGGATCGATCTCAAGCAGGATGCCGACACCGGCATTGAGACGATTCGTGCCCATTTTGAGGGCCACGCCTACGATCCGCACTGGCACGACAGCTATCTGGTCGGTTTTACCGAGCAGGGCCTGCAGCGCTTTCATTGCGGACGGCAGCGCTATGACAGCGTGCCGGGCAAGGTCATTCTGATTGAGCCGGGTGAAGTGCATGACGGTGAGGCGCCGACAGAGGATGGTTTCACCTATTCCATGCTGTATCTGGACCCGCTGTGGATGGAGCGCGAGATGCGCGGGCTGTTTGCCGACGCGCCCGAGGATTGCGTCCCCGGAATGAGCATGACGGTGACGCAGTCACCCGAGCTGATCTTCGCCATCGCCAGCACCTTTCAGACCCTGCATCAGCAGGAACTGCGCATTGTCAGGCAGACGGCCTTGGACTATCTGCTCAGCAACCTGTCGGCACATACCCAGTGGCGCCGCCGTACCGAGGCCAACCCGCGCATGCCGCAGGTGGCGTTGCGAGCCCGCGACTACCTGCACGCTCATGCGCATGAAGACCTTGGCCTGAACGAGCTGGCGGCCGTGACCGGTGTTGACCGCTTTCGCCTGAACCGCGCGTTCAAGGCGGCTTTCGGCATGGCGCCGCACGCCTATCTGGTACAGCTGCGTCTCGCCCAGGCCCGCCGCCAGCTGGCCGCAGGTCAGGCCCCGGCCGAGGTGGCCGCCAGTCTGGGATTTGCCGATCAGAGCCATCTGGGACGCTGGTTCAAGCGTGCCTACGGCGTCACCCCCGCGCACTACCAGCAACGCTGCTCAGGCCTTCCAGACCGACGCTGAGACACGCGGCAGACTGGCTCTCGAATCCATTTTCGGGAGAACTGTCTTGACCGCCCTGCTGCCCTTTCTTGTCTTTGCCTTTGTTGCCTCCATCACCCCCGGCCCGACCAACCTGTTGGCCATGAGCAGCAGCGCCCGCTTTGGCCTGCGCGCCAGTCTGCCTATCGTGCTGGGCGGCTGCGCGGCTTCCGCCGCCCTGGTGCTGGCGGTGGGGCTAGGCGCCGGTGCAGCGCTGCTGACGCACCCCGAGATGGCGACAGTATTCGGCTGGGCGGGCGCGCTCTGGCTGAGCTGGCTCGGTTGGAAGATAGCCACCGGGGATGTGCAGCTGAACACCGACAGCAGCACCGACAAACCGCTGGGCGCTGCGGCGGCCGCCTTGATGCAGCTGATCAACCCCAAGCCGTGGACCGTGGCGCTCGCGGTTGTTGGTGTCTTCATGAGCACCTCAGGCGCGCCGGCCTGGATGCTCGCGCTGCTGTTTCTGCTGATCGCCATTCCCTGCATGCTGCTGTGGGCGTGGCTGGGCCTGAAAGCGCGCCATTGGCTGCATTCTAGGGTGGCACTGCGACGCTTCAATCAGCTGATGGGGGTGCTGCTGGCGGGCTCTGGCTGGCTTGGCCTGCTCGGCTAAGTTCAGTCAGACGCTGATAGCCTGACTGGCTCAGCAGCACCAGATTGACGGTGGTGGCGTAGATCTGGCCGCTCACCTTGAGACTGTCGATCAGCGCCTTGTGCGCGTCGGCCGCCAGATAGAAGAAGTCCTTCCCCTCCTCCAGCTGCGCCTCGCAGCGACGGAACACCCGAAACGCCGTGCCTTTGGGGGCGTGATTGAGTTCGTCGAGCTGACGCAGGCTCAGCGTATCGGTGTCGGCATAGTGGATGGGCTGCATGTCTGTCGTGTTCAAGGTCAAAGTGGGTGGCGGCAAAAACATCATCAAGCACGCTACTCAGACGGCATGCTGGCGAGGGGCGTCACGGAGCGGACGACTTGCCAGATACCGCACGGCGAGACCACATTGTGCCAAAGTCGGCGATCAGCGGTAAGTGCCCTCTGGGTCTGCCGCGCGTTCGCGGCGATGCGGACGTTGCACTGCAAGGACTGAATCATGGCGCTGCCCCGGTCCTGCGTCACAGTAGACGCGAGCACACCGGGCAACCGGAGCACAGAAGGGCTTATGGCGCTCCCGGCAAGCCGTTATACTCGCCGCCCCCACCTTGGAGAGAACGTCATGAGCAAGCAAGACGATCAGTGCCTGAACGATGCGAGCACCGACCAACCGGTTGCGCCGTCAGCGACCGGGCTCGGCGCCCTCTTTGCGGCCGCCGGCAAACAGGCCGGCAAAACCAACTCGCCCAGACAGGGCAAGGCGGGCTTCGACCCGCACACCAAGCGCGTACATATGCCGCCGCGTGGCACGCGCCGCTCGATGGGTAAACGCTGATTGATCAGCGCCTGCCGCCGCTACAACGGCAGAGCAAAATGGAAGCTGGCGCCCTCGCCAGGCCGTGACGTCACACCAATGTGGCCACCGTGCAGCTGCACGACCTCCTTGCATAGTGCCAACCCGAGGCCTGCCCCGCCCTTCTTGCCGCCGCCCTGAACAAAGGGCTCGAACACCCGGATCTGCTGACTGTAGGGAATACCCTCACCGGTGTCGGTGACGGCAAATACCACGCGTTTGCCATTACGCTGCACCGACACGGTAATGCTGCCGCCCACATCGCTGTGCCGCAACGCGTTGCCGACCAGGTTGTCCAGCACTCGCTCCAGCTGCAGCCGGTCCAGCCGCGCAACGGCCAGGTCGTCATCTATCTCTTCGTGCATGCTTATGCCCTGCTGCTGGGCCTGGGCCTCAAAGCGCGATACCACCGCTCGCACCAGTTCGCGCGGGTCGCATGGCTCCAGCTCCAGCTTCTGCAGGCCATTCTGATAGCGCGAGAAATTGAGCAGGTCGTTGATCAGGTCCACCAGCCGGCGCATTTCCTCATCGACAGTGTCGAACAGGTCTTGCTCGCGACTGCCCGGCGTGAACTCCAGCCGTTCCTGCAACAGGGCAAAGGCCATGTGCATGCCGGTCACCGGCGTACGCAGCTCGTGGGAGGCGCGTAGCACAAACTCACGACGCACCCGTTCGAAAGCACGCTGATCGGTCACATCACGCAGCACCATCACCGCGCCCTGCACCCAGCTGTCGTTGCGCACCACCGGGGTCAAACTGTAGTCGAGCAGGCGCGTCTCACCGGACACCTGCACCGCCAGGTCTTCCTGTTCGCTGCTGAAGGCATCACCGGCCAGTACTTCGCGCACCTGCTCATCCAGCTCAGGACGCCCCATGGCCTGCCCCAGTGATTGCCCCAGCTCGCGCGCATCCCAGTTGAGCTGGCGCCGGGCAACCGGGTTGAAGTGGTCCACCTCACCATGCTGATCAAGAATCAGCAAGCCGTCGTCGATACTGTCGAGTACCGCTTGCAGGCGCCGCTGCTCTGACTGCAACGCTTCCAGGTCAGTGCTCTTGAACTGACGCAGCGCCTCGGCCATGGCGCCAAAACGGCGACTGAGCGCCGCCACCTCGGTGACCGGTGACAGCGGCAGCATTACGTTGAAGTCACCTTGACCGATACGGTCGGCAGCCTGCGCCAGGCTTTCAATGGGGCGGCCAAAGCGCTGGGCAATGCTGTGGGCCGTCAACAGGCCCAGCAGCAGCACTGCCAGACCAATCAGGCCCAGCAGTATGGCAATCAACCAGGCGCGCTGGTGGGCCGCGGTTTCCGCTACTTCAACGTATTCCAGATAGCGGTTCTGCACCTCATTGATCCGGTCACGCATGGCCGCCACATTAATGCTAAGTGTGCTGTCGGAAAGCAGGTCACGGCGCAGGGAGGTGGGGCGCTGGAGCACCTGATCGTAGACCGAGTAAGCCCGGCTGATCTCGCTAATGGCTTGGCGGTCGGCGTCACTGCGCGCCTGCTCCCCGGCCACCGTCAACCACTCCTTGAATATCCGGTCTGACTCCTTGAGCGCGGCAGAATCAAAGTCTTCGGCCAACAGCATGGTGACCTGACGACCGATCTCCTGACGCATGCCCATGGTTGCCTTGAGGATGCCGATGTTGCTACTGACACTCAGACTCTGCGACTGCGTGAGGCTGAGCACGCCAACCATCCCCACCAGCAAGCCGACCAGGGCAACCGTCAGCAACGCACTGCTGCTGAGAAACAGCTGGCTGCGCAGCTTCATAGACCGAACTGCTTACGCTTGCGATACAAGGTAGAAGCATCAATCCCAAGGGTGCGCGCGGCCTGCTCCAGCGTCGGGCTGGAAGCCAGCACGGCTGCGATATGCGCCTTCTCCAGCTCGTCCAGGCTCAGGCTCGCGCCCACACGTGGTGCGGCGTTGTCTTCGGGTTCTGCGCCCAGGCCCAGGTGCGCTACATCCACCCGCTCTTCATTGCAGATGATGCTGGCACGTTCGATGACGTTGCGCAGTTCGCGGATGTTGCCGGGCCAGCCGTGGTTGAGTAGCGCATTCTGCGCGCCGTCGCTGAAACCACGCGCCGGACGGGCGTAGTCCTTGACGAAGCCGGCCAGAAAGCGGTCGGCCAGAGTGAGAATATCGTCGGTACGCTCGCGCAGCGGAGGCAAGGTCAGGGTAATCACGTTGAGGCGATACAGCAGGTCTTCGCGAAAGCGCCCTTCCTTGGCCATCTCGGTCAGGTCAAGGTTGGTTGCCGCCAGAATGCGCACATCCGCGCGGCGGGTCACCGGATCACCGACGCGCTCGTACTCTTTGTCCTGAATAAAGCGCAGCAACTTGGGCTGCAGCGTGAGCGGAAAGTCACCAATCTCATCCAGAAACAGGGTGCCGCCGTCGGCCTGGCTGACACGCCCCAGGGTACTTTCGCTGGCACCGGTGAAGGCGCCCTTGGTGTGGCCAAATAGCTCGCTTTCCATCAACTCGGCATTGAGAGAAGGACAGTTGATGGTGACGCATTCCTTCTTGGCCCGCCGGCTCCAGCCGTGAATCAGGCGGGCCAGCTCACCCTTGCCCGTCCCCGACTCACCTAAAATAAGGATGTTGGCATCGGTGCCGGCTACCTGACGCGCGGTTTCCAGTACCGCCATCATCGCGGGGCTTTGCGAATCGCCGCTCACGCGGGTCTGCCGTACTTCCTCTTCCAGGGTTTCCAGTCGCGCGGCCATCTGCCGCGCTTCAAGCTGCTTGGCTGCGGACATGCGCAACTGATCAGGGCTGCAAGGCTTGACCAGATAATCGACAGCGCCGGCCTGCATGGCGTCGACCGCGGTATCCACCGCCGAATGAGCGGTTACCATCACCACGCGCATCCAAGGCGCAATCGCGCGCATGCGCGCCATCACATCCAGGCCATTTTCCTCGCCCAGACGCAGGTCCAGAAAGCACAGGTCAAACACCTGGCTGTGCAACACCGACTCGGCTTGCATACCGTTACTGGCGGTCGCTACCAGATACCCCTCGTCTTCGAGGCAGTAACGGAAGGTACGCAAAATCGCTGGCTCATCATCAACCAGCAATATCCGGCCATTGCTTTGAGTTGCATCCATAAGGGTTGTCTTCTCCGGGCGCTGATCCCACCGCAAGGCAGTCGTGCAAAATGCATGACCTACCGGGACGCATCTTGCAAACTGCATGCAAGGCAATCTGCGAAAATTCTGTAAGCATTTGATTTTTATTGATTTAAAAACACTAAAAAGCCTGGCACGACGCTTGCTCAAGTACTAATACAAACCAGAAAAAGGCGAGCCACAAGCAAACCTTTATACGGATATTGACTGGAGAAGACCGTCATGCGCAGCGCCAAACCCATCGCACTGCTTAGCCTATCCACCGCCCTGCTGTGCTCACTGTCAATGAGCACGCAAGCACGCGAGCCGGCTCTTAGCATGGAGCCGCACCAGGCCACGATAGTTCAATCTGCCGACGACAGCCGCATCGTCAGCACCCTGCAATCACGGTTGACCTGGCATGGTAACACGTCCGGCATCGACATCCGTGTGGACAGCAACAAGGGGGTTGTACGGCTCAGTGGTGTGGTTCCCGAGCGCGGGGACAAGCGTGTTGCGGTCGCTACCGCCCTACACACGCCGGGCGTGGTCAGCGTGGATGCCAGTCAACTGCATATCGGACAGGCTCGGACAGTCAGCGAAGCACGCTGGCCAAGTCCGGCGCTGCAGACTGCCAACCGACTGCAGCTGTAATGCAAAAAGAAGGAAAGGAAAAAAATCATGTCTCTGGAGCCCAAACCTGCGATTTACTTTCATATAATGGAAGCCACTCGACCTGGAGCTTTTGATAACCAGTTAACTGAGCGTTTTACCGCCGCACCGAGGAGATCCCCCATGTACAACTGGGCCATCGCCTTTATTGTCATGTCTCTTGCCGCCGCCGTATTTGCATTGGGAGGATTTGGCGCCCCCTACGATCAGCTGGGCGCTTTGCTTTGCCCCCTGTTTTTGGCCCTGTCTGTGGTGGCTGCCGTAATGGGCAAACGCACCCGTCATCGCCAGTAGCACCCCGTTGACCGCACCAGCGGATACGGTAACACTGACATTGCAGCAGCTGCCCCGCGAGTTGCTGCCCCTGGCCAACCGGTTCTACCGCCGCCACCATCGCGGTATGAAGGCGAATGGCCAACAGCAGATCTGGGTGCTGCGCGCACCTGACATCTGCGCCAGTCTGTGCCTGCAGCCCGTGGAAACTGGACACTGGCTAACCGCCTTGCTGGTCGCGCCAGCGATGCGCGCCCAAGGCCTCGGCACTCAGCTGCTAGACCAGGTGCGTGCCGAGGTCGACGGCCCCATCTGGCTGTTTTGCGCCCCGCACCTGACTCCCTTCTACCAGCGCTGCGGCTACCAGCTTGCCGCCCACCTGCCTGAATCGCTCGACTCACGCCTGCAACGCTATCAGCGCAGCAAGTCGCTGGTCGCCCTGGCAAACCTGCCCGGGTAAGCCATTTCTACCCCATCGTGGCAGCTTGCCACCAAATGCAACACAATTCTGTAATACGCGCACTACAACAGTGCGCGCGCAGCTATTGTACCTGTGTACCGAAGAGCAACCGCACCCGCAATTATGACGTAAGCAATTGATTTAAAAAGAAAATAAAAAACTGGCAAGCTAAATGCTATGTGAGCAATGCCAACGCACTTAAATCAAAAACCTACGGGGTATTACGTGATGATGAAGAAAATCGCAGTTGCCGTTGCTACCGCCAGCACGCTCTCTTTTGCCAACATGGCGCACGCCGAAGCCTTTGATACCGCCATGGGCGAGTTTGACGTCAGCATGACTGCCACCCTGGCAACCGACTACATCTGGCGCGGCCAGTCGCAAACCGATGGCGCTGGCGCCATTCAGGGCAGCCTGGACATCGCCCACGAAAGCGGCCTGTACATCGGTGCCTGGGCATCCAACATCGACTCAACCGACTTTGGCGGCTCCAGCATCGAGATCGACTACTACGCCGGCTACGGCGGAGCCATCACCGACGACATCAGCTACGATCTGTCCTGGACTACTTATACCTACCCGAAAAACAGCGCTATCGATGTTGAAGAAGCGCTGGCCAGCATCAGCCTCTACGGCCTGACCCTGGGCGCCAAATACGCGTACGATCCGCAGAGCGCGCTGTACACCTACGTAGGCTATGACTTCTCCCTGCCGTACGACGTGGGCCTGGGCCTGCACTACGGCCTGACCGACACCAAAGATCCGCTGAACGGCGTTGACGGTGACGAAGAATACGGCGATTGGGCCGTCACCCTGAGCAAAACCATGCTGGGCCTCGACGTCGCTCTGATGTACAGCGACACCGACCTGGGTGATGACTGTGCCTACTCCAGCCAGGATTCCTGTGACTCCAACGTCACCCTGTCGGTCTCGAAAACCCTGTAATACCCGGCCCGGGCTAGCATATCCCCATCAGACGCTGAGCCCGGGCTGCTGTTCCGTCAGCATTGCACCGCCTCTTTTGCGCTGTTCCACGGCAGCTCGAAAGCGGCGGTTTTTTTATTCACGACTAACCGTGCGGGTGGCGCCTAAGGACGGAACGGTGTTGAGCCCACTGACGGGGACCACGCCGGCCAGAACGCCGCATTGCGCGGGCACGCGGTTGGCTTGGTCCGCCTTGCCACAGATGACCACACAACAAAAAACCGGCCCAAGGCCGGTTTAGTCGTCATGCGCTCTTGCCGCTCAGGCGCGTGGCAAGGTAACGCCGCGCTGCCCCTGATACTTGCCGCCGCGATCACGGTAAGAGGTTTCGCAGGTCTCGTCGGACTCAAAGAACAGCATCTGCGCTACACCTTCATTCGCGTAGATCTTGGCCGGGAGGTTGGTCGTGTTGGAAAACTCCAGGGTCACATGCCCTTCCCACTCCGGCTCCAGCGGCGTGACGTTGACGATAATGCCGCAACGCGCGTAGGTGCTCTTGCCCAGACAAATAGTCAATACATTGCGCGGAATACGGAAGTACTCAACGGTGCGCGCCAGCGCAAAGGAGTTGGGCGGGATGATGCAGACATCACTCTGAATATCGACAAAGCTCTTGTCGTCGAAGTTTTTCGGATCAACGATCGCCGAATGGATATTGGTGAATACCTTGAACTCGTCGGCGCAGCGCACATCGTAGCCGTAGCTGGAAACACCGTAGGAAATGACCCGCTCGCCCTCAGCGCCGCGGATCTGGCGCTCGACAAAGGGTTCAATCATCCCCTGTTCCTGGGACATGGTGCGGATCCAGCGGTCGGATTTGATGCTCATGGCGGGTCCTGAGTGATCTGTACGAAAACGAGCCAGCATGTTACCGGGTTATAGGCAATGACAAAAGACCGTCATCAATCCTCGCTAATGCTGATCTCCGGCATGCCGCCGGCGCCTTTCAGCGCCGTGATGCGCGCAGCGGCGTGACGGGCCATGTCCTGATAGACCATGCTGATCTGGCACTCCGGCTCAGCCACCACCGTCGGCTTGCCGCCATCGGCCTGCTCGCGAATCATCATTGACAGAGGCATCGAGCCGAGCAGCTCGACATGGTATTGCGCCGCCAGGCGCTCACCACCACCCTCGCCAAACAGGTGCTCGGCATGGCCGCAGTTGGAGCAGATGTGGATTGCCATGTTCTCAACCACACCGAGCACCGGGATGTTCACCTTCTCGAACATGCCGATGCCCTTCTTGGCATCCAGCAGCGCGAGATCCTGCGGTGTGGTAACGATAACGGCGCCCGTCACCGGCACCTTCTGCGCCAGGGTCAGCTGGATATCCCCCGTGCCCGGCGGCATATCTACAACCAGATAATCCAGGTCATCCCAGGCGGTCTGGGTCAGCAGTTGCATCAGTGCACCGGACACCATCGGGCCGCGCCAGACCACCGGCGTGTTGTCATCCACCAGAAACGCCATGGACATAACTTGAATGCCGTGCGCACGCGGCGGCACAAACCATTTACCCTCGCGGGTTTCCGGTCGCGTGCCTTCGGGCAAGCCCAGCATCAGCCCCATACTGGGGCCATAGATGTCGGCATCCAGCACACCGACCTTGGCGCCCTCTCGCGCCAGAGCCAGCGCCAGATTGGCGGCCGTGGTGGACTTGCCTACCCCGCCCTTGCCAGAGGCCACCGCAATCACGTTCTTGACGTTGGCCAGCGCCGCGACCTGCCCCTGCACCGCACCCGCTTCAATCTCGCAGCGCACACTGACCTTGGCCGAGGTCACGCCATCGACATTCTCCACCGCCGTTTGCAGAATCTGCGCAATGCCACCGACCAGGCTGCCGGCGGCATACCCCAGCACCAGCTCAGCCTCGACCTGCCCGCCATTAATCTCCAGACGGCGCAGGCAACCGCAACTCAGCAGGTCGGTTTTCAGGTAGGGGTCCTGGTATTGGGCCAGGGCCTGTTCAATGGCAGCGCGATCAAGGGTCGACATGACGGAGTTCCGAACGAGATAAAGAGGCCGCTATGCTACCGAGCAGCACAGCCCAACGCAAAGCGGCCCGCCGGTGGAGCCGGCGGGCCGCTGCTTTAACGCAACTGATCAGGCGGCGTCAGCTTGTGGCTCGGCGTCAGCCTCTTCTGCCTCGTCGCTGGACTCCTGCTCAGCCGGGGCCACCTTGGCAGCATCGGCCTGCTCTACCTGCTCGATCAGGGTGTTCATCAGGCGAGTACCGCGCTCACCGACCATCTCGGCAAACACATCACGCACCGGCAGGCTGCGCTCGCGGAAGGCTTCACGCTCTTCAGCGGTCAGGTAAACCAGTTCGATGTCGCTGTTCTCGGTGATGATATCCAGACGCTCGGTGTTCAGGCGGGTCTGCACGTCGTGAATCCACGGCACCAGCTCGACCACTGCCTCTTCGACCACATCCTTGCGCTCCTGGCTCAGACCGTCATACCAATCGCTGTTGGCCATAAAGGTCGCGATAAACTGAGCCTGGTTGGCAAAGATCAGGTAATCCTGCACCTTGTAGAAGTCCATTTCCTGGTGGGCAAACACCGGTTGGATGTTGCCATCCAGCTGACCCAGCTGCATGCCGCTGAACAGCTCACCGTATTCCATGGTGGTCGGGTCGGCGCCGTAGGCGCTATAGGTTTCGCGCAGCAGGCGGTTATCCATGGTGCGGATCGCCAGGCCGTCAAAATCCTCGGGGGTGCGGACCGCCTTGTTGGCACTCCAGACCTGCCAGCCTTCCGGCACAATGGCGAGCGGCTGCAGGCCGCGATCACGGTAGGAGGCAACCAGGTCCTCGTTCTTGCGGAAGGCCGGGTCGTTGAGAATCTCGGTATTGGTCTTCTCGTCATCGGTCAGCACGAAGTTCAGGCTGAACAGCTGCGACTCGGGAACGGAACCGCCCAGAAAACCGGAGCCGAAGGCAAACTGCACTGCACCGGACTGGACCTGATCATAGATATCGGTCAGACCACCCAACTGGCCGTAGGGGTAGAGTTTGACCTCTACCGCGCCGTCGGTCTTTTCCTTGATCAGCTCGGCAAACTTGGCGCCGTACTCGTATTGCACGCTGCCATCAATCTCTTCCAGGGCAAAACCCCATGTTTCGGTTTCTACTTCGGCAGCCGCAGTCGGCTCCTCCGCTGCAGGGGCGGTATTCGATGCCGTCGGTTCTTCCTCGGACCCGCACGCTGCCAGCATGATCGCTGCTGCACCAATACATCCATTGCGCCAATTCATGGAACACTCCTTATCAACTGTTCTGGATTCCTCACGAACCTTAACACAGCACAACCGCATGTCCACGCCGTGCAAAAGCCTTTTATATGAGTTAAGGTCAAAAAAGGCGCCGAAACTACGGACCAGATCGCATTCTGACTGCAGCGTCCGAATTACGACATTGCACCAGCAGATAGCGTAGACGAGGTCTGATCGGTCAGCCCGGAGACAATAGCCACACAGGACACATTGCATGCCCCAGCCAGCCGAGCCGTCGGCAAGCCACACGAGCGGCTCTTTGCTGCTACGTCTGCTGGGCGCGGTAGACCGCGTTACCGAGTGGGTCGAAAAAATCATTCTGGGCAGCAGCGTGCTGTTTCTGGCCGGACTGCTGATCGTGCACGTACTGGGCAGGCAGCTGTTCGGCAATGGTGTGACAGGCCAGGTTGAGCTCACCCAGATCAGCCTGATCATCATGACCTTCTCGGGGCTCGGCTACGCCGTGCGGCGCGCACGCCATATCAGCATGTCCGCTTTCTTCGACCAGCTCAGCGGCAAACCACGCAAGGCGCTGATGATCTTCATCGCCCTGGGCACCGCTGCCCTGATGTTCTACCTGGCCTGGCACGCTGGTGACTATGTCACCAACATTTACGAGCGCGGCCGCACCTCCTCCGCCCTGCAGATTCCGCTGTGGATTCCCTACCTCGCGGCCCCGGTCGGCTTTGTGCTGGCCGGCATCCAGTTTGTGCTCACCGCCGTGCGCAATCTGACCTCTCGCGAGGTCTACCGCTCCTTCACCGAGAAGGACGAATACGACGCCATTCCGGACGACGGCGCGCTCTGACCAAGGCTACGGACCCATGCTTACCCTGACCTTCATTACCATGATCGTGCTGCTGGCATTGGGCTTCCCAATGATGGTGCCGCTGCTGGTCGCCGCGCTCATGCTGCTGTTTCTGGTCATCGACCTGGGCAACGTCAGCCTGCTGATGGGACAGATGATCAGCGGCGTGCAGTCCTGGGCGCTCGCCGCCGTACCGCTGTTCATTTTTGCTGCCGACCTGATGACGCGCGGGCATACAGCCAACCGTCTGCTGGACCTGGTACAGAGCTTTGTCGGCCACCTGCGTGGCGGCCTGCCGATCACCACCGCCGCCAGCTGCACCCTGTTTGGCGCAGTGTCGGGCTCTACCCAGGCAACCGTGGTGGCCATGGGCGGGCCGATGCGCCCAAAGCTGCTGGAGAAGGGATACTCAGACACCTTCAGCATCGCCTTGATCATCAACGCCAGCGACATCGCGCTGCTGATTCCGCCCAGTATCGGCATGATCATCTACGGGGTGATTTCAGGGTCCTCAATCGGTGACCTGTTTATCGCCGGTATCATCCCCGGCCTGCTGATCCTGCTGTTGTTCTCCATCTACTGCTGGGTCGCCTCCATCCGCATGGGCATTGCGCCAGAGCCAAAGAGCGATTGGACCACACGTCTGCTGGCCCTGCGCAAGGCGCTGCTGCCGCTCGGCTTTCCTTTGGTGGTGGTCGGCGGTATCTACGGCGGCCTGTTCAGCCCGACGGAGGCTGCGGCCATCGCGGTGCTCTATGCCCTGATTCTTGAGGTCGTCATTCTGCGCGCGGTAAAGCTGCGCGAGTTGTGGGATGTGGCACTGTCTACCGGGCTGATCACCGCCGTGGTGTTCATTCTGGTAGCAGCCGGCAACGCCTTTACCTACGCCATCTCCTTTGCCGGTATCCCGCAGGCCATCCTGGATCCGGTGATCGCCAGCATCGGCGACAACCAGACTCTGGTGCTGGCCCTGATCGCCGTGTCGTTTTTCATCGGCTGCATGTTCGTTGACCCCATCGTGGTCATTCTCATCCTCACACCGCTGTTCAAGCCCGCAGTCCAAGCCGCCGGCCTGGACCCGGTGCACGTTGGCGTGATTGTCACCCTGCAGGCCGCCATCGGATCGGCAACACCGCCCTTCGGCTGCGACATCTTTACGGCCATGGCGATCTTCCGCCGGCCCTACTTCGATGTCATTCGCGGTACACCGCCCTTCATATTCATCCTGCTGATAGCGACAGTGTTACTGATACTCTTTCCCGAGATATCGCTGTGGCTGCCTTCGCTCGCCCAGGACTAATTACAAAACGCCATCAAATATGACGTTTTTGTCCTATCGAATTTGCGAATCAGCGCCGATATTCTGATCGTTAACGGACTATTTGCTTTTTTGCCTCACCCCCTCAGGGCAGCGCATGCCGTTACAACAACAATATCGAGAAGCGCCCAGGAGGCACCCATGATGTCAGAGCAACACGCCGAGGCGCTTGCGCCCGCCGCCAAGCCCGTCCTCGCTCGTAGCCGGCTAGCCTTGGCCGGGCTGATCATCTGCGAACTCTTTCTGTTTGCCGCAGTGCTGCTCAGCACGACCGGCGTGCTCTTCTGGGCCGCATTGGCCATGCTGATCCCGACGCTCGCGCTTACCTGGCAGCTGCATGGCGGAGCCGGCGACAGCGGCGCACTGGGAGCCAGCCTGCAACGCGTTAACGGCAAGCAGATTGATCTGCGCCTGGGCAATGAGAAACACAGCGACGACCCAGCCATTCAGGAGTACGTCAAACTAAACGAACGCCTGCGCGCCATCATGCTGGAGCTGCAGCAGAACAGCCTGGGCACGGCGCTGGCCTCAGCCAATAGCCGCCTGCTGGCAGAACAGGCAGCGCGGGACGCGCAAAGCCAGCAGCAGGTCTCCGAACTGATCTTCCATGCCAGCGAGCAAACCACCAGTGCCCTGCAGGACATCTCCCATCGCGCCACCGGTGTCACCGAAGTCAACTCCCGCAACCTGGAAATGGCCCGTCAGTCGCGCGAGCAGATGAGCGATGCCCGCAGCAAGATGCAACAAATCAGCGACGCCATGGGTGGCTTCAAGGACAACGTCAGCGCCCTGAACGCCACCTCGGCAAAGATCCGCGACATCCTGACCACCGTGCAGGACTTCTCTGCGCAGACCAACATGCTGGCACTCAACGCAGCGATTGAAGCCGCCCGCGCTGGCGAGCAGGGTCGCGGCTTTGCGGTGGTGGCCGATGAGGTACGCAACCTGTCGCTCAAGGTCGGCAACGCCGCCGAACAGATCAGCCAACTGATGGGCCAGATGAGCGACGCCATGGCTGGCGCAGATGCCCAGACCCTCGGCATGCTGGAGCAGACCGAGGCAACTGGCACGGCCGTCAGCAGCGCAGCCGATCAGTTCGATGCCATGGTTGATGACTTCCAGCGCGCCAACGACGATCTGCTGATGGTCAGCAGCGCCCTGGAGGAACTGACCGCCACCAACGCCGAAACACTGCAGCACGGCGGCGAGATTCGTGACCTGAGCCTGACCATCAGCCAGCACATGGCCGCCACCCACACCCAGGCCGATGCGCTGCGTGACAACACCAACCTGGCGCTGCGCTCGCTGGCCGGTTTCCGTCTGGGCGAAGGCCAGCTGGAAGCCGTGACCGAAGTCCTGATGGCACGGCGCAAGGAAATCGAGCAACGCCTGGACGCGCTGGCCGACAACGGCGTTGATCTGTTTGATCAAAACTACACGCCGGTGGCCAATACCAACCCGCCCAAGCACGACGTGCGCTGGGCCGACGCCTTTATCGACCGCATTCGGCCACTGCTGGACGAGTGGGACAAGGGCGGCCAGGACGGTATTGTTTATACCGCTGCGGTGAACGAGCGCGGCTATCTGCCGACCAGCCGCAGCGCCTCCTCCCAACCACCCACCGGCGACCCGCGCATTGATGCCGCGCGCAGCAACTACAAGCGGTTTGCGGTGTCCAGCGACACCGACCTGCGCATTATGGCCAGCTGCACTTACCTCAATCTGGGTACCTTTGTGCTGCCCGGCACCACCACCGTGGTGTTCGTGCTCTATGTGCCGATCTTCGTCAAAGGCCGCCGCTGGGGGACGATGTCTTCCGCGATTGCACCGGCGGCATTGGGGCTCTGAGGGCCGCCGCAGTGCGGCGAGCTGGAAGCCGCAAGCAAGACAGTTTGGGCTTTTAGGTTTTAGCTTGAGGCTTGAAGCTTGAAGCTTGAAGCTTCCGCCTTGCAGCTAACGCTCGGCCGCCGCAATAAACGCGGCGGCGACGTCTGCCGCTTCTTCTATTAGCGCCTGCTGTGTCAGGCCGCTGGACTTCAGCGGCCGAAAGTCGTGTTCGCCGGACTCCAGCCAGTGCAACTGCAGTGCAGGATCCAGCGGATAGGCCGCGACCTCATCTGGTTTGCCAAAGGGGTCCCGGGTGCCCTGCACTATCAGCCCCGGGCAACCGATCTGCTGCAAATGCTCAATACGGGTACGTTCGGGCTTGCCCGGCGGGTGAAACGGATAGCCAAAGCAGATAAAGCCGGCGGCCCCCACCTCCGCCGCCAACTGACTGGCCACGCGTGCGCCCATCGACTTGCCGCCTAGAAACAGACGCCCGGAAACCCCAGCGGCCTGCTCGCGCATACATTGCTCCAGCATCGGCATCGGGTTGGGCGGACGCTTGCGGCCATCGTCGCGGCGCGCCGCCATATAGGGGAACTCAAAGCGCGCCACCTTGACCCCCTGGGCAGACAGCGCCGCCGCCAGCTGCGTCATAAACGGGCTGTCCATCGGCGCGCCGGCGCCATGGGCCAGCAGCAGCGTTGCTCTGGGCTCGCCGGCTGGCTGGTCGGTCAGCACTGATTGCATAACACCTTCCTTTATATAGATTCGTACGCTGCGACACGATGTCACATAAACTGCGCCCTGCTGCACCTTCACATAACCCCGGTAGAGGGCTAGTCTGAACCCTGTCCCGACGTTTGTCTCTCCGACGCGCTAGCGGTGAAGCTATCTCGGGCAACCACCCTGGTGGGGCCATGGCGAGCAGGCCATACAAGAGCAAAATTCTCGCCGTTTCAAGCCTTTGAAGGGCTTTGCGACGCACCTCGACACTGACCTATGTCATTGCAATGCGCGCGGGCTTTCCTCATACTTGCCAGCGCTTTAAACCCAATAAACCAACTGCTATCCGTGGAATCTCGCATGAGCACAGCTACCACTCCGACAGCCTATAACTATAAGGTGGTACGCCAGTTCGCCGTCATGACGGTGGTCTGGGGTATCGTGGGCATGGCCATGGGCGTCTTTATTGCGTCCCAACTGGTCTGGCCTGAACTGAATTTTGGCTTGCCGTGGACTACCTTCGGACGTCTGCGTCCGTTGCACACCAACGCGGTCATCTTCGCCTTTGGCGGATGTGCCCTGTTCGCCACCTCCTACTATGTGGTCCAGCGCACGACGCAGGCCCGCCTGGTATCCGATGGCCTCGCTGCTTTCACCTTCTGGGGTTGGCAAGCGGTTATCGTTCTCGCGGCGATCACTCTGCCCATGGGCCTCACCAGCACCAAGGAATACGCTGAGCTGGAATGGCCAATCGACATCCTGATCGCGGTTGTGTGGGTGAGCTACGCGCTGGTGTTCTTCGGCACCATCATGAAGCGTAAGATGAAGCACATCTACGTGGGCAACTGGTTCTTCGGTGGTTTCATCATCACCGTTGCGGTCCTGCACATCGTCAACAGCATGGCGATGCCGGTTACCCTGACCAAGTCCTACTCGATGTACTCCGGTGCTACCGATGCGATGGTGCAATGGTGGTACGGCCACAACGCAGTTGGTTTCTTCCTGACCGCCGGCTTCCTGGGCATGATGTACTACTTCGTACCCAAGCAGGCTGAGCGTCCGATCTACTCCTATCGCCTGTCCATCGTGCACTTCTGGGCGCTGATCGCCATCTACATCTGGGCCGGCCCGCACCACCTGCACTACACCGCTCTGCCTGACTGGGCTCAGTCCCTGGGTATGGTGATGTCCCTGATCCTGCTGGCACCCTCCTGGGGCGGCATGATCAACGGCATGATGACCCTGTCCGGCGCCTGGCACAAACTGCGTACCGACCCGATCCTGCGCTTCCTGGTTGTGGCACTGGCGTTCTACGGCATGTCCACCTTTGAAGGCCCGATGATGGCTATCAAGACCGTCAACGCACTGTCCCACTACACCGACTGGACCATTGGTCACGTACACGCTGGTGCTCTGGGCTGGGTTGCCATGATCTCCATCGGTTCGCTGTACCACCTGATCCCGAAAGTCTTCGGTCGTGAAGCCATGTACAGCACTCCGCTGATCAACGCTCACTTCTGGCTGGCGACTATCGGCACCGTGCTGTACATCGTGGCCATGTGGGTCAACGGCATCACTCAGGGCCTGATGTGGCGCGCAGTCAACGTTGACGGCACCCCGACCTACTCCTTCGTCGAGGCGCTGGAAGCCAGCCACCCGGGCTTCATCGTCCGTGCAATCGGCGGTGCCTTCTTCCTGCTCGGCATGTTGCTGATGGCTTACAACGTATGGCGCACCGTGCGCCACAGCAAAGCAGCTCAACTCGAAGCTGCGGCCCAGACTGCCTGAGGGATGTGCTAAATGAAACTGCATGAAACAGTAGAAAAAAATCTTGGCCTGATGATCTTTCTGATGGTGTTTGCCATCAGCTTCGGCGGCCTGGTTCAAATCGTACCGCTGTTCTTCCAGCCGGAAACCACCGAGCCGGTAGAGGGCCTGCGCCCGTACACCGCAGTGGAGCTGGAAGGTCGCGACATCTATATCCGCGAAGGCTGCGTTGGCTGCCACTCGCAGATGATCCGTCCGTTCCGTGCCGAGACCGAACGCTATGGTCACTACTCGGTTGCCGGCGAAAGCGTCTGGGAACACCCCTTCCTCTGGGGCTCCAAGCGCACCGGTCCGGACCTGGCCCGTGTTGGCGGTCGTTACTCCGACGACTGGCACCGCGCTCACCTGATCAAACCTCAGGACGTGGTGCCGGAATCCAAGATGCCAGCCTTCCCCTGGCTGCAGGATGACGTGCTTGATGGCAAGCACACCGCCCGCAAGATGGAAGTGCTGCGTACTCTGGGCGTTCCTTACACCGATGAAGACATCGCCGGTGCTCAGGAAGCAGTCAAGGGCGTATCCGAAATGGATGCTCTGATTGCCTACCTGCAACACCTTGGCACTGTCCTGTCGGATCGGTAAGCAACCATGGATATCAATACTCTCCGAGGCCTTGGCACAGTATTCGCGTTTGTCGCCTTCGTCGGCGTCGTGATCTGGGCCTACAGCACGTCCAAGAAGAAGGACTTCGATGAGGCAGCCCAGCTGCCCTTCGCGGACGAAGAGGACGACAAGGCCTCCGGTGAGCAGCACAAAGATGCTAGGAGTGACAAGTAATGACTAATTTCTGGAGCGGGTACATTGTTGTCCTGACCCTGACCTGCCTGGGCCTCATCCTCTGGCTGCTGCTGGCGACCCGCAAGGGCCAACGCAAGGAACAGACCGAAGAAACCCTGGGCCACAGCTTTGACGGCATTGAAGAGTTCGATAACCCGCTGCCCCGCTGGTGGTTCGTGCTGTTCATCGCCACCATGGTATTCAGCGCCATCTACCTGTTCCTGTTCCCGGGTCTGGGCAAGTGGCCGGGCTACCTGAACTGGACCCAAGTAGGCCAGTACGAAGCAGAAGTCGCCAAGGCTGAAGAAGCCTTTGCCCCGATCTTTGCCAAGTACTCCGCCATGCCGGTTGAAGAAGTCGCCAAAGATCCTGAAGCGGTTGCTATAGGCCAACGCCTGTTCGCCACCAACTGCTCGGTCTGTCACGGCTCTGACGCCCGCGGCGCCTTCGGCTTCCCGAACCTGACCGACAACGATTGGCTGTACGGCGGTGACCCGGAAACCATCAAGACCACCCTGCGCGCAGGTCGTCAGGCAGCGATGCCCGCGTGGCTCGCGGTTATCGGTGAAGATGGTGTACGCAACGTCTCCGGCTATGTCCGCAGCCTGTCCGGCCTGGAAACCGAGAACGTTGATCTGGCCGCAGGCCAAACCACCTACACCAACACCTGTGCGGTCTGCCACGGCCCGGATGGCAAGGGCAACCAGCAACTGGGTGCGCCCAACCTGACCGACGACATCTGGCTGTATGGCTCCAGCTTCCTGCAGGTTCAGCAGACTGTGCGTTATGGTCGTAACGGCCACATGCCGACACAGGCCCACCTGGGTGAAGACAAGATCCACATGCTGGCCTCCTACGTTTACAGCCTGTCCCACAAAGACGAGCAGTAAGCCGCAGCAGTGGTTGCAACACCCAACGGGGAGGCCAGTGGCCTCCCCGTTTTTTTTGACGCGACTACCTGTCGCATTGTGGCTGCGGACCAAGAGGTCTATTTTCAATATTGAGAAAGTACGCGTCTTGCATCGCGTACCAGCTTAGCGGCAAAGATTGGCCCTACGAGAGGCCAGTCGCCGTGCACCCCTTCCGCCTGATAGGGTTAGTCTGACCATGAGCAAAATCCCCGTCCAAGATGTAACACCCAAGGTCGAAACCTACGACCTCTACGCCAAGCGCCAGAAAATCCAGACCCGCTCCTACAAGGGCCTGTTCATGAACGTACGCCTGGCCGGCGTGGCTGCACTGTTTCTGTTGTACTTCGGCACGGTCTGGCTGCCGTGGGGCGACCGCCAGGCGGTGCTCTGGGATCTGCCCGCCCGCCAGTTCCATATCTTTGGCGCGACCTTCCAGCCGCAGGACTTCTTCCTGCTGTCCTTCCTGCTGATCATCTGCGCCTTTGGCCTGTTCTTTATCACCGTGTTCGCCGGCCGGGTATGGTGTGGCTATACCTGCCCGCAGACTGTCTGGACCTGGATTTTCATGTGGGCAGAGCGCATCACCGAGGGTGAGCGCAATGCACGCATCAAGCTCGACAAGGCGCCCATGAGCGTCAACAAGTTCCTGCGCCGCAGCGCCAAGCATGCCATCTGGCTGGTGGTTTCGGTGCTGACCGCCATCACCTTTGTTGGCTATTTCACGCCCATCCGCGGACTGGTAGCAGACCTGTTCACCCTGCAGATTGCCGGCTGGGCCGCGTTCTGGGTGTTCTTCTTTACCGCCGCCACCTATATCAACGCTGGCTGGCTGCGCGAGCAGGTGTGCTTTCACATGTGCCCCTACGCACGCTTCCAGAGCGTCATGTTCGACGCTGACACCCTGATCGTGTCCTATGACGCCAAACGCGGCGAGCCGCGTGGCGCCCGCAAAAAAGGCGTCGACCCGGCTGAGGTCGGCAAGGGCGATTGCATCGACTGTAACATCTGCGTGCAAGTGTGCCCGACCGGCATCGATATCCGTCACGGGTTGCAGTACGAATGCATCGGCTGCGCAGCCTGCGTAGATGCCTGCAACGAGGTCATGGATAAGATGGAGTACCCGCGCGGTCTGATTCGCTATACCACCGAGCACGAGCTCGAAGGCAAGAAGACCCACTGGCTGCGCCCTCGCCTGCTGGGCTATGGCGCGGCTCTGGTGACCATGATCGTGATGTTTATCATCACCGTCGGCAACCTGGCTCAGGTATCGCTGGATATCGAGCGAGATCGAAACGTTCTGTATAGAGAAACCCGTGCCGGGGACATCGAGAACGTGTACATTGTCAAAATTTTCAACAAGGGTCAGACCGAACGCACCTACACAATCGACGTCAGCGGGCACCCGGCGCTGCAACTGCAGATGCCGGACAACCGCCTGACCGTCGCGCCAAGCCGCAAGCTTGAACTGCCGGTCAACATCCATATGGAGCCGGGCGCGCTGAACGGCGCGACCAACATACCGATCACCTTTGTGGTCACCGCTGAAGACGATGACAGCGTGCAGGCCGAGGCAGAAAGTCGCTTCATGGCGCCGCAGGTACGCTGATGAGCACAGGAACATCCATGACGCACGACCCTTCGCAATCGGCCTGGTACAAGCAAATCTGGGCCTGGTTCGTCATCGCCATTCTGGCCTTTGCCGTGTTCATCGGCATCGGCCTGCTGCTGGTGGCAACCATGAACCCGGACAGCCTGGTGCGCGACAACTACTACAGCGAAGGCAAGGCGATCAATCTCACGCTGGACCGCGATCACCATGCGCGTGATATGGGCATCGCCGCCAGCTTCATGGTGGACTCGGTAACCGGCGATATCAGCCTGCAGCTGGAGGGCGACCTGCCCGCCCTGCCGCGCAGTCTGACGCTGGACCTGATCTCCCCTGCTCACGCCTCCCGCGATCGCTCGGTGACGCTGCGGCAGATCAGCGGCAACACCTACACCGGCCAGCTGGAGAAGCAGATCGAAGGTCGTCGCTATATCGAGCTGAGCGATCCGGACAAGCCCGGTGAAGGCGGCTGGCGTCTGACCGGTGAGCTGCACCTGGGCGGCAACCAGCGGTACCAGTTGAGCGCCCACTGATTCGCGCATGACCCAACCCACCCCCTGCTATCACTGCGGCGAACCGGTTCCGGCCGGTGCGCCCTGGACGGTTGAGCTGCTCGGCGCACCGCGCGCCATGTGCTGCCCGGGTTGCCAGGCTGTGGCCGAGGCAATCAGCAGCGCGGGTCTGGAATCCTACTATCAGCATCGAACCGAACCCTCGGCCAATCCAGAAGCACTGCCCCAGGCACTGCAAGACGAGCTGGAGCTGTATGACCGTGACGATGTCCAACAACGTTTCTCTCGCAGCGAAGGCGAAGGCCAGCAGGCCACCCTGCTGATCGAAGGCATCAGCTGCGCCGCCTGTTGCTGGTTGATCGAACGCCACCTGCGCGCGCAACCCGGCGTGCAGGAAGCCAGTCTCAATATGGGCAATCAGCGCCTCAGCCTGACCTGGAGCCCCCAGCAGACCAAGCTGTCCGCGCTGCTCACCAGCCTGCGCCGCATCGGCTACAACGCTCACCCCTACGAGCCGGACAAGGCCTCGGAGCAGATCGCCGACGAGAACCGCCGCTACCTGCGCCGCCTCGGCCTGGCCGGGCTGATGTTCATGCAGGTGATGATGGCAACCATGGCGCTGTCCAGCGAGTTTGATCAGGACATGACCGAGGGCATGGCCCATCTGCTGCGCTGGGCCAGTCTGCTGATGACCACGCCGGTAGTGTTCTACAGCTGCGCCCCCTTCTTTCAGGGCGCCCTGCGCGACCTGCGCAACCGCCGCCTGAGCATGGACGTGTCGGTCTCGCTGGCCATCGGCGGTGCCTATCTGGCCGGTATCTACGCCACCCTGATCGGCCAGGGCGAGGTGTACTTCGACTCGGTCACCATGTTTGCCCTGTTTCTGCTCGCCGGTCGCTACCTGGAGCGCCGAGCGCGGCAGCGCACGGTGGAAAGCACCGCCAGACTGGTCAACCTGCTGCCACCCAGCGCCCTGCGTATCGAGGCCGATGGCTCGCGCCAGCGCATCATGCTGGAGGAGCTGCGCTGCGGCGATCTGGTCGAAGTCAAACCTGGCGAAAGCATCCCGGCTGACGGGCTGATCGCCAGCGGCAGCAGCAGCGTTGACGAATCAGCGCTGTCCGGTGAGTACCTGCCGATCGCCAAGCAGCCTGGCGATCGCGTCACCGCCGGCACCCTGAACGTCGAAGGCCCACTACAACTGCGCATCGAGGCGCTGGGCGAGGAGACCCGCCTGTCCGCCATTGTCCGCCTGCTCGAGCGAGCCCAGTCCGACAAACCCCGGCTGGGCCGCCTGGCTGACGACGTAGCGCAGTACTTTTTGCTCACGGTGCTGCTGGCCGCCGTGGTCGTCGGCGGTGCCTGGTGGTGGGCCGCCGATGCCCACACCGCCTTCTGGATTGTGCTGGCAATGCTGGTCGCCACCTGTCCCTGCGCCCTGTCGCTGGCCACACCGACCGCGCTCACGACCGCCACCGGCAGTCTGCACCGCCTGGGTCTGCTGGTTACCCGCGGGCATGTGCTCGAAGGCCTGCCGCAGATGCAGACGGTGATCCTCGACAAGACCGGCACCCTGACCGAAGGCCGCATGACGCTGGAACAGATCCAGCCCTTTGCCGGCGTCAGCAGCGATCAGGCCCTGCGCTGGGCACAGATGCTCGAAAGCCACTCCGAGCACCCCATCGCCCGCGCCTTTGGCCGCACCAGCGCCCAGGCCGAGGCCTCCCATAACCAGCCAGGCATGGGCCTGGAGGGTGTCTGCGATGGCCAGCGCCTGCGCATCGGCAAGGCGGAGTATGCGATGGACCTGAGCCAGCAACCGCTGCCCACGCGCCCCACCGGCGACGGTCAGTGGCTGCTGCTGGCCGGCGACCAGGGCCCGTTGGCCTGGTTTGGCCTCAACGACCGCCTGCGTACCGACGCCGCCGAGTTGATCCGCGGCCTCAAGCAGCGTGGCCTTGACGTCGTCCTGCTGTCTGGCGACCACCAGAACGTGGTGGACCGGGTCGCCGCTGAACTGCAGATCGACCAGGCCATCGGCAACGCCAGCCCCGACGACAAGCTGGCCTACGTGCAGCAACGCCAGCGCGCCGGCGAAAAAGTGCTGATGATGGGCGACGGCGTCAATGACGTACCGGTCCTGGCCAGCGCCGACATCTCGATCGCCATGGGCAATGCCTCGGATCTGGCCAAGACCAGCGCCGACGCGGTGCTGCTCGGCAGCCGACTCGGCGCCCTGCTGCAGGCCATCGGCATCGCCAAACGCACCCGTGCGATCATGATCGAAAACCTGGGTTGGGCAACCCTGTATAATGTCGCCGTTCTGCCGCTGGCAGCGCTTGGCATGATCACCCCGGCCCTGGCCGCCCTGGGCATGTCAGTCAGTTCACTGCTGGTGGTGCTCAACGCCTTGCGCCTGACCCGCATCCGCCAGCCTGCGCAGGCCGCCTTGCCAGCTGCTCAACCGGAGCCGAGCCCATGACCGTTCTCTACATTCTCGTGCCCATCGCCATTGTGCTGGTCATCATTGCCATCTGCCTGTTCAACTGGGCGGTCAACAACGGCCAGTACGAAGACCTCGACAGTCCCGCGCACAGCATTCTGTTTGATGAAGACGACCCGGCGCACCTCGCCGCGCAGCAGCGTGACGAAGCGCCCGCCGACGATGCAAGCGACAGCGAGCAACCACCCCGTTCATGAATGACCTGCTCCCCCAACTGCTGACCGCGCTGGCCTTGGGCCTGCTCGGCGGCGGACACTGCATTGGCATGTGCGGCGGCCTGATGGGCGCCCTGACCATGGCCATCCCGCCGGAACGCCGCCATGGCTGGCCGCTATGGCGCCTGTTGCTGTCCTATAACGCAGGGCGTATCGCCAGCTACAGCGCCGCCGGCGCATTGCTTGGCAGCCTCGGCTGGGCTCTGCAGGGCATGGGGCTGGGCGTGGTGCTGCGCAGCATCGCCGGCCTCTTGATGATTGCCATGGGGCTGTATCTGGCCAACTGGTGGGCCGGGCTGACCCGCATTGAACAGCTGGGTCGGGGACTGTGGAAACATATCGAACCGCACGCCCGCGCCCTGCTGCCGGTGCAGCGGCCCGGCCAGGCCCTGCTGCTGGGTGCGCTCTGGGGCTGGCTACCCTGCGGCCTGGTGTACAGCACGCTGATCTGGGCCAGCAGCCACGGCAGCGCAGGCCATTCCGCCCTGTTGATGCTGTTCTTCGGTCTCGGTACCCTGCCGACATTGCTGGCCACCGGGGCTGCTGCCGAACGCCTGACCGCCCTGCTGCGCCGCCGCAGCCTGCGCGTCAGCGCCGCGCTGGTGATTATCCTGTTTGGACTCTGGACCTTGCCCGGCCCGCATCAACACTGGCTGATGCAGCATTTGAGCTTGCCATCGCAGGCACATCACGGGCATGAATGAATACCTGTTGCAATACTCCCAGGCGTGGCGGCGATGCCATGCTTGAGGTAGGCTTTGCTGATCGAACAACGGAGCTGTGACCGTCATGACCGATGCAATCAAACTCAAGTCGCTGCCCGAAGCGCACTGCAAGGACTGCAGCCTGGCCACCATGTGCCTGCCGCTGGCACTGCAAGACCAGGAGCTCGATACGCTGGACAGCATCGTCAAGCGTGGCCGGCCGCTGCGCAAGGGCGAGATGCTGTTCCGTCAGGGCGACCCCTTTGACTCGCTCTATGCTCTGCGCTCGGGCACCATCAAGACCTTTACCGTTGACGACGCAGGTGTAGAGCAGATTACCGGCTTCCACCTGGCCAGCGAGCTGATCGGTCTGTCCGGCATGGACGGCGAGCGGCAGCCGGTCTCGGCGGTCGCGCTGGAAACCACCTCCGTGTGCGAAATCCCCTTCGAGCGCCTGGACGACCTGACCGCCACCATGCCGTCGCTGCGTCGTCAGGTCATGCGCCTGATGAGCCGCGAAATCCGTGACGACCAGCAGATGATGATGCTGCTGTCGAAAAAGACCGCCGATGAACGCATTGCCACGCTGCTGATCAACCTGTCTGCCCGTTTCCGCGCCCGCGGCTATTCCGCCCGTTCCTTCCGCCTGGCCATGTCACGCAACGACATTGGCAACTATCTGGGCCTGGCGGTCGAAACCGTCTCGCGCGTGTTCACCCGCTTCCAGCAGCAGGGGCTGATCGCCGCCGACGGCAAGGAAGTAGAAATCACCAACCACGGCGAGCTTTGTGCGCTGGCCGGTGGCCAACTTGACTGACCCGGCACCCGCTGATGATCTTTGACGAATACGCTATCAAATCGCTGATTCGCCCGGTACCGGGCTTTCCGAAGGAAGGTGTGACCTTCCGCGACATCACCCCGCTGTTTCAGTCACCCAAGGCCCTGCGCATGGTGGCAGACAGCCTGATCCAGCGCTATATCGACAGCCCGGTCACGCATATCGGCGCCATTGATGCCCGCGGCTTTCTGATCGGCTCGATTCTCGCCTATGAACTCAATCGCCCGCTGGTGCTGTTCCGCAAGGCCGGCAAGCTGCCCGCCGATACGCTCAGTGCCAACTACCAGACCGAGTATGGCGAGGCGACGCTGCAGATGCACCGCGACGCCCTGAGCGGTGGTGAGCAGGTGCTGCTGCTGGACGACTTGATCGCCACCGGCGGCACCTTCCTGGCCGCGGCCAGCCTGGTACGCCAGAGCGGTGCCGATGTCTATGAGGCTGCGGCTATCATCGACCTGCCGGACCTGGGCGGCTCGCAACAGATGCAGGACACCGGCATCCCGACTTACACGCTCTGCGCCTTTGCCGAAAGCGAGCGTTGATTCCCGCGGCCTGCCTCGCAGGCCGTAACCTTTCTCAAGACTCCCATGAACCAGACACTCGAGCTCAACACGCCCTGGCGCGCGCGCCTTGCCGCCCGCCTGGAACACCCGCGCTTTCAGTACACCATCACCGCCCTGATCCTTATCAATGCCGTCGTCCTTGGTCTGGAGACAGCGCCCTCGATCATGCTGCGCTGGGGCGGCCTATTGCGGCTGCTCGACCAGTTGATCCTGACCTGTTTTGTGGTCGAGATTGCCCTGCGCTTTGTCGCCCATGGCTGGCGTCTGCTGCGCGACCCGTGGGGGGTGTTCGATACCTTGGTGGTGGCGATCGCACTGGTGCCTGCCAGCGGCCCACTGGCGGTACTGCGCGCCCTGCGCGTGCTGCGGGTACTGCGCCTGGTGTCCATCGTGCCGAGCATGCGCGTGGTCGTGCAGTCACTGCTGGCCTCGCTGCCCGGCATGGGTAGTATCGTCGCCCTGCTGGGTCTGATCTTCTATGTTGCCGCGGTCATTGCGACGCAGCTGTTCGGCGAGCAGTTTCCGGAGTGGTTCGGCACCCTGGGCGCCAGCCTGTACACCCTGTTCCAGGTGATGACGCTGGAGAGTTGGTCGATGGGCATTGTCCGCCCGGTGATGGAGACCTATCCCTACGCCTGGCTGTATTTTGTGCCTTTCATCCTGATTGCCACCTTCATGATGCTGAACCTGTTTATCGCCGTCATCGTCGATGCCATTCAGCATCAACGCGATGCGCTGGAACCGGTGCAGGAGCCAGTGGAAGACCCTCAGCAACTGCTGCTGGCCGAAGTAAAGGCCCTGCGCAGCGAACTGGCTGAGCTGCGTCAACGTTTGCCGGACCAGGACTCTGGACCTGACCAGGCAGCTTGCATATCATCAAGCCGCGAACAATAACAAAAGGCTGTCACCGGGACGCACTGAGGCAGCCAGCGCGTAGAGGATTCCACGCATGAGCAACACGCTGCCGCCCGATACACGGCTATTGCTGATTGATGACCACCAGATCTACCTCGACGGCCTGAGCCTGACCCTCAGCTCGTTGTGTGAAGGCGTCCAGCTCGACCACGCCCACAACGCCGCCGAGGCGCTCCAGCAAGTGAGCGAACATCCCTATGACCTGATCCTGCTGGACCTGCAATTGCCGGACAGCAGCGGTCTGGCGCTACTGCAAAAGTTACGCGCCGCCGACGCCATGGCGCCCATCGCCATCCTCACCGCCAGCAACAGCCCCAGCGATCTGGATGCCGCCCTGCAGCTGGGCGCGGCCGGCTTCATCAGCAAAACCGCAGACGGCGCAACCTTGCTGCAGGCAGTCACTCAGTTGCTGTATGGCGCGCAGGTGGTGATCAGTGATGAGAATCGCCCGCTGGATCGGCAAAGCAGTGCCCGGGAAGTGGGTATAACGCCGCGTCAGCTGGAAATTCTCGACCTGCTCGCCGAGGGGCTGCCCAACAAACTCATCTGCCAGCGCCTGTCGCTCTCCGAAGATACGGTCAAAACCCACCTCAAGGCGCTGTTTTCGTCACTGGAGAGCCACAACCGCACCGAGTGCGTCAATCATGCGCGCAAGCTGGGGCTGGTGAGCTTCTGACAGGCGCCGGTCAATCAGCGGGGGCCGCGCTCGGCGCCTGCGCCAGCAACTGTTGCACGGTGCGTCGCAGGCGCGCAGGCAACACCGGCTTGTAGAGCAACTGGATATCAGCCAGGCGGAGCGCCTCGGTCAGCTCCTCCGAGGTATCTGCGGTCACCAGGGCTGCGGGGCCGGCGTAGTCGCCGCGCTCGCGCAGGTGGCGAATCAGCTCCAGGCCGTTGAGTTCACCCTCCAGGCGGAAGTCGCTCAACAGAATATCGACAGCGACCGTGCGCAGCCCCACCAATGCCTCATCGGCACTGGCAAATGCCCAGACAATACAGCCCCAGCTGGACAACAAGGTCTGCATGGCTTCGCGGCTGACGCGGTCGTTCTCGATCAGCGCGACCTGGCCGCGCAACTGCGGCAGCGCCGCGTTCACCGCTTCCTGCGGCTCTATCTGCCACTCGCCCACCGGCGCTTCAAACCAGAAGCGGGCACCCTCGCCAACCCGTGACCACAGGCCCGAAGGATAGGCCAGCAAGTGCAGTATCTGCCGGCAGATACTCAGACCCAACCCCACTCCCTTGTCCAGGGTACGCGCCGGATTACGCAACTGGGTAAACTCCTCGAAGATACGCTCCTGATCAGCCTCGGCCAGCCCGCAGCCGTTATCGACCACGGCAATCCGCAAGCGCGCCTCAACCCGTACCACCTCAATGCGCACCAGACTCGCCTCGGCATGAATCAACGCATTGTTCAGGTAGTTACGCAGCAGCCGCTCCAGCAGCAGCGGATCACTTTGCACCGCCAGGTGCGCCGGGCACTCAATCTCCAGACGTATGCCCCGGCGCCGGGCGTAGGTTTCCAGGCTGGCCACCAGCCGCTCAAGCCAGGGCCGCAGGTTGAAGGAGCGGGTTTGCGGACGGACCATGCCGACACTCAAGCGCGAGATATCCAGCAACGAATTCAGCATCGCCTGCAATAACTGGGTCGAGTCGGTCAGACGTTCCACGGTGCGCCGCGCTTCGCCCTCCAGCACCTGATCCTGCAGGTGCTGGATAAACAGCAGCATGGCATGCAAAGGCTGGCGCAGGTCATGGCTGGCGGTCGCCAGAAAGTGGGTCTTGCTCTGGCTTTCGCGCTCGGCACGGCGTCGTGCCGCTTCCAGCAACTGCTCGTTAACAAAGCTCTGCCGCTGCAGGTACTCGTAGATATAGGCGCCCAGCGAGCCCATCAGGGCAAAGCTGCTCAGAAAAATGCCGTCGGATATGACCCGTGCTGGCTCACTGCCAGAGAGCTGGGCGGCAGCCAGATAGCTCAGCACAATCGCCCAGGAACCGATCACCGCGTGGCGCATGGGCAGCGCCAACAGGAAGAACCCCGACAGCAATACCAGATAGAGGCCATCGTGCGTCACACGGATGGGCACCTCAGCCAGCCGCGCAACGGTAATCACCATCACCACCATCAGGCCGGAGCAGCAATAAGCCAGTGTCGATACCGCAAAGGCCCGCGCCGGCCTTACCCGGCCGGGCCGGTTGCCGTACCAGATGGCCAAGCACACCAGCACCAGCGCCACCGCTCGAATACTCAAGGTATAACGCGCCACCTCAGGCGGCAGGTAAAGATGGTCAAGCCACATGAACAGCAGCATGAACAGGACGGATGAGGCCGCTACGACCACCACACGTCCCGCCATCTTTACATGCAGGTAGTGCTGAAAGGCCTGCTCCAGCGGGCCGCTGAAGCGCAGCCTTGCAAAGCCGCGCTGTTGCGCCAGCAGCGCAGGTTCATCAATGCCGACGGCGGCAGAGGCAGTAATCGAGGTCATGCAGATCAGGGCCCGTTGTTGTTATCAGTGTGGCCAATATATCGAGACGTTATATAGCACATCGTCTACGACGTTAAATAATTTAAAAACAATGCGTTACCAGCACAAACTCTGGCTATGCTTGAGAATAGGACGCTAACTGACAGGACGTAACTGCATGTCTGCCAACCTCCTCACTCATCCAACGCAACACAGCTCGTCGTCACCCGCTCCCTCCGCAGAGCCCAGTCGCTACCTCTGTCAGCAACAACTCCTGCCGGTCATGCAGTACCTCCAGCTCGACTGCCCGCAGCTGCAGCAACTGCTGGTCGGCACGCTGCTGTGCATGTCCGCGCTGCCAGCGCCCCAACGCGCAGCCGAGGCCATCGGCCCCTTTGGTATCCCGCCGAGACTGCACACGCTGATCTGGGACGACTACCTCGCCTACCAGCCCGACCTGGCCAGCAAGGTTCGAGGCCTGGCCAGCCAGCACTGCTTCCTGACCGACCCGCATGCCGAGCTGGGTTACAACCTCGGCTACGCCGCAGCCATTGCCTGGCTGATCTACCAGCGCCAGCACATGCTCCCCGGCGAGCAAAGCGATCTGGCTAGCCTAGCGCGAATCTGGGAAGCCTCCTACCCCCATAGGGGTGGCCACGCCGAGGACTTCCAGCGCGCCTGGCTTGCCTGACCCGTCGCAGGCCAATGAGGCCTGATCAGACAGCCGCGCCGGGGGCGTTGACGCAACAGGCACGCACGCCAAAGGACGGCCGACTCTGGCACCTGAACCCCATCAATGGCGCACCATCAAGCAACCCGATACCGGCTTGACCCTTGCCTGGCACTGGCGCATTGTCGGCGGCACAGTCGTCGGCCGACGGCCCTGACCAGAGGACAACAACAATGCCCCAGACTTCCGACATCAATCGCCAGATACTGCTGGAATCCCGCCCGATTGGCGCCCCTACCCAAGCCAACTTCCGCATGGTGGAAACACCTGTCCCCGCCGTGAGTGCCGGGCAAATGCTGCTGCGCAACCGCTGGATGTCGCTTGACCCCTACATGCGTGGACGCATGAGTGACGCCAAGTCCTACGCCGACCCGGTACCGGTTGGTGGCGTAATGACCTGCGGCACCGTCAGCGAAGTGGTCAGCTCAGAACTGGAAGGCTACGCTCCGGGCGACCTGGTCATGTGCTTTGCCTCCGGCTGGCAGGATTACACCCTCTCCGATGGCAGCATGGTATTTCGCCTGGACCGCAACATGCCCGAGCCCTCACAGGCCCTGGGCGTGCTCGGCATGCCCGGCTTCACCGGCTACATGGGCTTGACCGATATCGGCCAACCCAAGGTCGGCGAAACCGTGGTTGTCGGTGCAGCAACCGGCCCGGTCGGCACCGTCGTCGGCCAGGTCGCCAAGATTCTGGGCTGTCAGGTGGTCGGCATCGCCGGCGGCTCAGAGAAGTGCGAGTACGCCGTGAAGGAGCTGGGGTTTGACGCCTGCATCGACCACAAGGACCCGGCCATGGCCGAGAAACTGGCCGCAGCCTGCCCCAAGGGCATCGACGTGTACTTTGAGAACGTCGGCGGCAAGGTGTTCGACGCGGTCATGCCGCTGCTCAACGCCCACGCCCGCATCCCCCTGTGCGGCCTGATTGCCCAGTACAACGCCACCAGCCTGCCAGAGGGCCCCGATCGCCTGCCGCAGCTGATGCGCCTGATACTCAGCCAGCGTATCCGCATGCAGGGCTTTATCATCTTCGACAACTACGGCCACTGCTATCCCGAGTTCCTGAAGACCATGACGCCCTGGGTGGCCGAGGGCAAGGTGCGGGTGAAAGAAGACCGTGTAGAAGGACTGGAAAACGCCCCCGATGCCTTTATCGGCCTGCTCGAAGGGAAAAACTTCGGCAAGCTGGTGGTCAAGATCGCCGACTGATCTGTCAGCCGGTTCAGCTGGCGCCCGTCAACCGGCGGGCGCTCACTCCCACTCCCGGTTAGCCAGATAGCACGTTACCCGCGCGCGTTGAGCCTCGGTCAGGTGCAGGCCCAACTTGCTGCGGCGCCACAATAGCGTATCGGCATCCTCGGTCCACTCGCGCTCGCGCAGATAACGAATCTCGCGCTCGGTCAGCCCGGCGCCAAAGTCCTCCCCCATATCCTCGGCACAGGTCATCCCGCGCAGGAACACGCGACACAGCGTGCCGTAACTGCGCGCATAGCGCGTGCGCTGCGCCTCGGTAAGCCAGGGGTAGGTCTGCGCCAGTTCCGCCTGCAATGCCGCCTGCGTGTCGAAGTCTCCGCCGGCCAGCGCATGCTCGGCCGTCCAGGCTGGGCCTACCGCCGGAAACCAGCGCTGCAGGCGGTCCAGCGCCTGCTCGGCCAGCTGTCGATAGGTCGTCAGCTTGCCGCCAAACACGGCCAGCAGCGGCGCCTGCCCCGGCTCGGCGTCCAGGGTCAGGCTGTAATCACGGCTGACCTCTGCCGCGTTCGCCGTGGCGCTGCTGATCAACGGGCGCACCCCGGCAAACCGATGCACAATGTCCGACGCGCGCAACTGCCGCTTGAAGTGCGCGTTGACCACCTCCAGCAGGTAGTCGATCTCGGCCTGTTCCGGCTCCACCGACGCCGGATCACCCTGAAAGTCCACATCGGTGGTACCAATCAGCGAGAAGACGCCTTCGTAGGGCAGTACAAAGACAATCCGCTGGTCCTCGTTCTGCAGGATGTAAGCCTCACTGCCGCGGTGCAGCTGTGGCACCACGATATGGCTGCCCTTGACCAAACGCACGCCATGCGGCGAGCGGGCATTGACCACCCGCTCCATCACCCGCGCCGCCCAGGGACCAGCGGCATTGACCAGCGCCCGCGCCAGCACGGTGCGGCGCTCACCTGCCGCGCTTTCCAGCTCCACCTCCCACAGATCATTGCGGCGCCGCGCCGCGATGCAGCGGGTACGCAGACAGATCTCGGCGCCCAGGCTGGCCGCTTGCACCGCATTGAGCGCCACCAGCCTCGCATCGTCAGCCCAGCAATCGGAATACTCGAATGCGTAGTCGATGATCGGGTTAAGCACGCCCTGGCCGTTCAGCGCCTTGCCGGAGGAACCGGGCAGACTGGTGCGCCGATGCAGATGGTCATACAAAAACAGGCCGGCGCGCAGCATCCAGCGCGGGCGCAGGTGCGGACGATGCGGCAACACAAAGCGCAGCGGCCAGATCAGATGCGGTGCCTTGGCCATCAACACCTCGCGCTCACCCAGTGCAGCGCGCACCAGGCCAAACTCGTAATGCTCCAGATAACGCAAACCACCGTGCACCAGCTTGCTGCTGGCCGAGGAGGTATGTGCGGCCAGATCGTGCTGCTCACACAACAGCACCGACAGACCGCGGCCGGCCGCATCATTGGCAATGCCTGCACCATTGATACCGCCGCCAATCACCAGTAGATCCAGCACCGCCATGGGCGTAGATTGGCGTCGTCGTTCCTCTGGGTGTGGCGAGAGCATGCAAGGTCCTTTTATCAGCGGTGCCTGGGCGCCCAAGGTGCGCCATGGCAACAACCCGTGGCGACCGGCGCTATCTGTTGTACAACGCCACGCAGCCAGCAGCAAGCTGGCGAGCGTGACCAGCCGCACAGAGCTTGGCCGATGAGCGCCTGCGGTTTAACCTTGCAGCATCACCCGGCACAGATGACAACATGACGCCCGCAACCAAACTGCTCGACAAGGCCAAGGTGGCCTACCAGCTGCACCGCTACACCCACGACCCGCAGGCTGAATCCTACGGCAGCGAAGCCGCCGACAAGCTCGGGCTGGAGCACCGACGCGTGTTCAAGACCCTGCTGGCCGCCAGCGAAACCGGTGAGCTGCTGGTTGCGGTGGTTCCCGTCTCGGACAAGCTGAACCTCAAGGCACTGGCCAGCGCCGCCAAGGTAAAGAAAACCGCCATGGCCGATCCGGCGGCCGCCCAGCGCAGCACCGGCTATCTGCTCGGCGGCATCAGCCCACTCGGCCAGAAGAAACGCCTGCGTACCTTTATTGATAGCAGCGCCGCAGACTGGGACAGTATTTTTGTCAGCGGCGGCCGGCGCGGGCTGGAAATCGAACTCAACGCCAGCGACCTGCAGGCCCAGACCAACGCTCAGCTATGCGAGCTGTGCCGCGACTGAACCCTACTCACAAGCATCCGACCAGGACACCAACATGGCCAAGCCGATCCTCGCCATAGACCAGGGCACCACCAGCAGCCGCGCCATTCTGTTTGCCGCCGATGGCAGCCCGCAGCACAGCGCCCAGCAGGAGTTTGCCCAGCACTTCCCGGCAGACGGCTGGGTCGAGCACGACGGCGAAGACATCTGGCAATCCACCCTCGCCGTCTGTCGTGAGGTCCTCGACAAGGCCGGCATCAGCGCCAGCGAGGTGGCCGGCATCGGCATTACCAATCAGCGCGAAACCACCTTGCTGTGGGATGCCGAGAGCGGCGAACTGCTGCACCACGCCATCGTCTGGCAGGATCGCCGCACAGCGGATTTCTGCGCCCGCCTCAAGGCAGACGGCCACGAGACACTGATCAGCGAGCGCACCGGCCTGCTGATTGACCCCTACTTTTCCGCTACCAAACTGCGCTGGCTGCTCGATGAAGTGCCCGACGCCCGAGCCCGCGCCGAACGGGGCGAGCTGCGCTTCGGCACTGTCGACTGCTTCCTGCTCTGGCGTCTGACCGGCGGCCAGGTACACCGCACCGACGCCACCAACGCCTCACGCACCATGCTGTTCAACATCCACACCCAGCAGTGGGATGAGGAGCTGCTGTCGCTGCTCGACATTCCGGCCAGTCTGTTGCCCGAGGTGATGGACAGCGCCGCCGACTTTGGCCAGACAGACGCCAGCGTGCTGGGTGCCAGTGTGCCCGTGTGCGGTATCGCCGGCGACCAGCAGGCCGCACTGATCGGCCAGGCGTGTTTCAGCCCCGGCATGGTCAAAAGCACCTACGGCACCGGCTGCTTTATGGTGATGAATACCGGCGACACGCCAATCCGCTCGCAGAACCGCCTGCTGACCACCGTTGGCTATCGCCTGAAAGGCCAGACCACCTATGCCCTGGAGGGCAGCATTTTTGTGGCCGGCGCCGCCATCCAGTGGCTGCGCGACGGCCTCAAGCTGATCCAGCACGCCGGCGAGACCGAAGCCCTGGCACGCCAGGCCGGCGACCACAACGGCGTCTACCTGGTACCCGCCTTTACCGGCCTCGGCGCGCCCTACTGGGACCCGGCCGCGCGCGGCGCCATCTTCGGCCTGACCCGCGACACCGGGATCGCCCAGATCGTTGCTGCCGGTCTGCAATCAGTCTGCTTCCAGACCCGCGATCTGCTTGACGCCATGCAAGCCGACGGCGCCCAGAACACTGCCGCCCTGCGTGTGGACGGCGGCATGGTGATCAACAACTGGGTCGTGCAGGAGCTGGCCAACATCCTCGGCGTCACCGTCGATCGCCCCCAGGTCACCGAAACAACCGCCCTGGGCGCCGCCTACCTGGCCGGCCTGCAACTTGGCATCTTCAAGAACCTGGACGACATCGCCAGCCACTGGGCCTGCGAACGCACCTTCACCCCGGTGATGGCCGAAGAACAGCGCAGCGCGCTGTACGAAGGCTGGCTGGACGCAATCCGGCGGGTGCGGGAGTAAGCAGCACTGAATTCCCGCCTTCGCCGAAATGACGGATATGTGCATACCCGCCCCTCTGAATCCCCCACACCCGGTCATCCCCGCGAAGGCGGGGATCCAGATCGACGTCAGAGACAGCACTGAGCGCCCGCCTGCGCGGGAATGACGGTGGCGTGTTGGCGCCACGCTGGGTTAACCAGAAAAACGTGGCGCACCCAGGCTCATGGACGCTGCCTGCGCACCCACACCGCCAATGACGGCATCGAGTACCGTTAATCCAGCCCGAGCATCCCGCGCAGTGTGGACAGCTCCTCAGCCAGGACGGTGACCGGCCCGACCAATGCACGGCGATCGCGTTCGCTGACCTTGTCGTAGGTCTGGAAGCCTTTGCTGGCGTCGCCTTGGCTCAGGTGGTAGTTGGCCAAGGTGTCATCAAGCGCAGCAAAGTTGCTTTCGATACGCGCAACAAAGGCCGGATCGTCCTGCTCGACCAACGGTTTGACCAGCTCAAAGATTTTCTTGGAGCCATCCAGGTTGCCCTGAAAATCCCACAGGTCGGTATGGCTGTAGCGATCTTCCTCACCGGAGACCTTGGTCGCAGCCACTTCTTCCATCAGCGCGGCAGCGCCACCGACCACCGCTTCCGGCGGGAAGGTCAGCCCCTGCACGCGCTGCTCCAGGTCATTCACATCGACCATCAGGCGCTCGGCATAGGCATCCAGGCCCTCGGTGCTGCGCTCATGGAACAGGCCGTACTCCAGCCGGTGAAAACCGGTAAAGGTCGGATCCTGCACGCCATTCTCGTAATCGTCTTCACGGGCGTCGATGCTCGCATCCAGATCGGCGAACAGCTCGGCAATAGGCTCGATGCGCTCGTAGTAGACACGGCTGGGCGCGTACAGCGCCTGCGCGCGCGCAAGGTCACCGGCCTTGACTGCCTCGGTAAAGGCGCGGGTGTGCTCGGTAAACTGCTCAAGATTGTCGAGCACATAGAGTTTGTAGTCGGTAATAGGCGCTACCAGCGCCTGCGGCGCGACGGCGGCCTGGGCCTGCAGCGCGCCCAGACTCAACGCGGCGGCAAGCAGAACACGACGGGAAATCAGCATCTTGGTCTCCTGAAAGGTCGGATAAATATCAGTCACGCTTCACGGATTGCATCGGCAGCAGCCAGCATGCCGCTACCCAGAAAATCGCCAGCCTGCACACCCGGCAGGGTAAAGAAGTAACCGCCGCCTACCGGCTTGATGTACTCCTCCAGCGGCTCGCCATCCAGACGCTGCTGCACGGTGATGAACCCCGCCTGCAGATCCGCCTGATAGGCAATAAACAGCAGGCCCATATCCAGCTGACCGTTGGCTTCGACGCCATTGGAGTAGTTGAACGGACGGCGCAGGATCAGGTTGCGCTCACTGCCGTGGGTGCGCGGGTTGGCCAGGCGGATATGCGAGTCCAGCGGCGTCACGCTGCCGTCCGGGTCACCGGCATACTGCGGCAGGTCATGCTCGACACCGCCGTGCATTGGCGAGCCGCTGTCGCGACGCCGGCCGAAGATCGCCTCCTGCTCCTGCAGTGGCGTACGATCCCAGCGCTCGACAAAGTTGCGGATCAGGCGCACCGCCTGATAGCTGCCGTTGTGCGCCCAGGCCGGCTCAGCGTTATTGCGGCCGACCCAGACCAGTTGCTGCATCAGCGTGCGATCGTCCGCTGGCGGGTTGGCGGTACCATCGCGAAAGCCGAGAAAATTGCGCGCGCTCTCGGTCTGACCGTCCGGGCGCGGGGCCATGACCGGCACACTGCCCTCCTGCTTCCAGCGCACCATCAACAGACCGGGGGTGTTCTTGATGATGTCGCGCAGCGCGTGAATGGTGGTGCCTTCGCTGTTGGCGCAGAACTGCAGCGAGATATCGCCGTGGCAACGCGCTGCGTCCAGCGCGTCATTCGGGAAGGCCGTCATACGCTCCAGGTGCCGCGGCTTGACCTCAGCCAGGCCAAAGCGTTCATCAAACAGCGAAGCGCCAACCGACAGCGTAATGGTCAGACCGTCCGGGTCGATGGTCGGGCCAAGAATGCCGGAGTCGACCGGTGGATAGCGCGGGTCGCGCTGCTCGTAGCTGCCACCCCGGGTGAGAAAGTCAATCCGCTCACTCAGAATACGCAGCAACTGCTCCAATCCGGCGCGATCGCGCGCCAGTACGTCAAAGGCCACCAGCATGCCCACCGCCGGGCGCGGTGTGGTGATGCCCTGCTGATGAGCACCGTGCCAGGGATAGGCTTGACCAGTGGTTGCGCTGGTCGGTGCATCGGCTACCTCGGCAGTGCGCGCCGGCTGACTCGCCAGCGCGCCACCGCTCAGACCCGCAGCCGCAATACCGGCACCGGCGGCGCCAAGCCCCTGCAGAAAACGTCGACGATCCAGCCCGGCGAACGGGCAACCCTGGGATGAAGTGTCATGCTTACTCATGCAATGCAATCCTAATTGGCCGCTGCAAGCAGCGGGTTGACGTTGGCCAGCTGCGCCGCCAGCGCTTCGGTCAGCGGCAGTACGCTTGGCGCACTGCCCTCAGACATCTGTGCAGCCAGGGCCTGATTGGCCTCGGCCAGTTGCGCCGCCTGCTCCGGGTGCGCCTGTTGCAGCACGGGAACCACCAGACTCACGACCTTGTCCACGCCCTGCTGCAGACTCATCAGGTCAGCCAGCGCCAGCTCACTCAGCTGGGCCTGCCCCTGCTGCTGGTCATGCCAGGCCTGCAGCACGCGACCGGCACCGCGAGCCAGCTGCGGCGCGGGCACGCCCTCAGCGCGCAGGCGCTCGCGCAACTCAGCCACATCGTGATTAAGCTGCTCGGCTACCGGCCGCAATCCATCGAGGCTTTGCTGTTCGAACAATCCGTAAGCCAGACGCTGAAACCCCATGAACTCAGGGTCCTGTTCGCGCTGGGCGAAGTAGTCGGCGCGGGCGTTGAGACGCTGATCCAGATCGCTGAACAGGCCAACGGCCAGGGCCATCTGCTGATCCACCGTACGCGCCGCCCGATAGGCCTGCTGAGCGGCGCTCAGGTCACCGGCCGCAATCTGCTGCTGCAGCTGTTCAGCCGCCTTTGCCAGGGCGCGCCCACGTAGCGTGAGATACACCTGGTATTCGGCCAGCGGCCCGATCAGCGCGCGGGCGGACACTTCCGTCACGCGCTCACTGCCATCGCCCTCGGTGACCGTCAGCGTGCCTTGGGGGTTGCTCAGCAGGCCGCAGGTCATCGCGTACTCACCGGGCGTCAGTTGTGCACTCAGCTGTTGCCGCATGCCCGGCGCAATGTTCTCGCGCTCCTCCAGCACCATCACACCATCGAGAATCTCCCACTCGATAGCCCGCTCCGAGCCGTTGATGACGGTAAATCGCCGCTTACCCGCCGGCACCGAAATGGCATTGGGCACGCACCCTTTGGCGGTAACCGTCACCTCGGTACTGTCGGCGTACGGTGTGGCAGACTTGCCGCCCAGCGAGACATAGAACAGCGCCAGCGCACCCAGCATCAGCAACGCGGCCGCGACCAGGCCGGCCCGCAGGGCCAGACGGCTGGGCGCAGAAACAGGAGAATCAGTCATCAGAAGACACTCGCAAGCAGTTGAAAAACAGACCTGAGCCAATCAGCCCCGAGCTGCAGAGGGCCCAGGCAGTGCCTGAGCAGGCGGCCAGAAGAAAGCGCACAGCGCCAGGGCCAAGTACCCGAGGTAGGCCACCAGCTCACTCACGCTGGGCGCCGGGTAATAGCCAAAGATGCCGGCAAACAGGCTGCCCAGCGCGGTATCCAGCGGTAGCCAGTCACTCAGATCAAAGACCACCGCCTGAGCGTGGTTCCACAGTCCCGCCTCGTGCAGCGCCCGCACCGAGCCGGCAAACAGCCCGGCGGCCACCAGCAGAATGAACAGCCCGGTCAGGCGGAAGAAGTACTTGAGGTTCAAGCGCAGGCTGCCGCGGTAGAAGGCCCAGCCCACCAGCGCCGCGCAGAGCACGCCGAGGAGCGCGCCCAGCGGCGCGCCATGGCTCTGACTTTGCTGGAATACCGCCAGCAAGAAGAAGATCGACTCCAGCCCCTCACGGGCTACCGCCAGAAATACCATGCCGATCAGCGCCCAGGTGTGCTGGCGGCCCTGGGCAAACGCCTGATCCAGCGCCCCGGTCAGCTCGCCACGCAACCCTTGGGCGGCGCGACGCATCCAGAACACCATCCAGGTCAGCATCGCCACAGCAACAAAGCCCACCAGGGCCTCAAACAGCTCCTGCCGGCGTTGCGGAAACTCGGCACTGACAAACTGCAAGCCCGCACCAGCCAGCAACGCCAGACTGACCGCCAGGAAAATGCCGATCCACACCAGCGGCATCCAGCTCGCGCGCCCCGTCTGGCGCAGGTAGGTCGCAATGATGCCAACGATCAGCGCCGCCTCGAGGCCTTCGCGCAGCATGATAAGAAAGGGGATGAACATGAATGAAGTCGCAGATGAGAATTGATACGCAACAATGATACATGTAACAAAATATGTAACAAGCAGCAAAACCGTATCCGATATGGAAACACTGATTTCTCATCTGACACTGCAAGGGAGGCATACAGTAGTAGGGGGACAAAGCCGCAGGCGTGTCCGCCGGTCGGCCTCAATGCTGACATCGATGGTTTGAGCGGGTGGACTAGGGCAGCGTAGTCCACCAGAGCCACACCGCAGCACCCTGTCCCGCGGACACGCCTACGGCTTTGTCCGCCCTACCCGCCCAAGCGTCGACTCGAGGACTAACCGAGCAGCCCGGAGAACGGCAGATAGCGCACCAGGTCGCCCGCCGCAAAGGTCTGACCTGCCGGGACGCACAGCAGCCCGGTGGCCTGGCTGGCGCTGCTGAGCACGCCGGAGCTTTGATTGCCGGCCAGCTGCACCGCGCCCTGCTCCACTCGCGCACGCAGATACTCATCGCGACTGCCAGCCCGGTTCCAGGCGCAACCGGCGGGCAGCTCAAACTGGGCGGGGGCGGTCTCGAGCGCTCCCAGGCGGGTCAGCAGGTACGGGCGCACCAGCAACAAAAAGGTGACCAAGGTTGCCGCCGGGTTACCCGGCAAACCGAGCACGGGCGTGTCGGCGTAAGCCGCCAGGGTAAAAGGCTTGCCCGGCTTGATCGCCAGCTTCCACAGATCCACAGCGCCGCCCTCGCGCAGCGCCTGTCCCAGGCAATCTGCCTCGCCAACCGAGACGCCACCGGAGGTGATAATCACATCGGCCTGTGCACTCAGCTCGCGCAGGCGCGCGTGGGTAGCAGCCAGGTCATCCGGCAGGATGCCGGCATCCAGCACGGTCTGGCCCAGGCCCTTGAGCAGCCCGATCAGGGTGAAGCGATTGCTGTTGTAGATCTGCCCCGGCGCCAACGCCTCGCCCGGCTCCACCAGCTCATTACCGGTCGACACCACCGCCACCCGCAGCGGCTGACGCACCGATACCTCGGCCAAACCGACCGAGGCGATTACACCCAGCTCTTGCGGGCGCAGGCGCACACCGGCGGCGATCACCTGCGCGCCCGCCACAATATCCTGTCCGCGCCGACGCACGTTCTGGCCGGGCACAACAGGCGCCTGCAACTGCGCCACCTCTCCCTGCTGCGCCACGTTTTCCTGCATCTGCACCGCATCGGCACCGGCCGGCAGTGGCGCGCCGGTAAAGATGCGCGCACAGGTCCCCGCCTGCAGCCGCCGCGGCGCCATGCCCGCCATAATCCGCTGACTGACCGGCAAGCCACTCGCCATGGCCGCAGCCAGATCGCTGCTGGCCAAGGCATAGCCGTCCATCGCGCTGTTGTCCCAGGGCGGCACGTCCGCCGCAGCGACTACCGGCTCGGCCAGAACACAGCCCAACGCATCTGCCAGCGGCACCTTGGCGACGGCCGTCGGCGGGTGCTCGGCCGCACTCGCCAGCAAGCGCTCAAGGGCAGTGGCGACCGGCATCAGACTCATGCGCGACGACCACACTGCTCGGCCATGCCCAGGTGCTGCACAAAGTTGCAGGGGCGTGTGCGGCTGTCCAGTTGCGGCTCCAGAATACGCGTCCAGGCGGTACGACAGGCGTTGGTCGAGCCCGGCATGCAGGCCACCAGCGTGCGGTTGGCCAGGCCCGCCAGCGCGCGGGACTGAATGGTCGACGTGCCGATATCTTCTACCGACACCTGACGGAACAGCTCGCCAAAGCCTTCCACCTGCTTGTCCAACAACGGGGCAATCGCCTCGGGCGTGCTGTCGCGACCAGTGAAGCCGGTCCCACCGGTAACCAGCACCACCTCGATCTCGGGGTCGGCAATCCAGGCCGACACCACCGCCCGGATACGATACAGGTCGTCAGGATAAAGTTGCCGATCAGCCAGGTGATGACCGGCGGCCTGCAGGCTATCAGCCAGCAACTGCCCGGAGGTGTCGGACTCCAGCGTACGGGTGTCACTGACGGTGAGCACGGCGATGTTCAGAGGGCAAAAGGGGGCGTCGGGCTTGCTGCTCATGGGGTGGAATCCTTGTCGAAGATAAAATCAGGCAGGCGCGACCCGTGTCATTGTTCGCTGCTTGCCGCGCTGTTATAACACAGGGCAACCTTGCACGGAGTCCTGTCATGCCCAACCCGATCAACCTCAGCGCACTAGTGCTGGCCGGCGGCCAAGGCAGCCGGCTGGGCGGTATCGACAAGGGGTTGATGGTCTATCATGGCGAGCCCGTGGCCGCCCATCTGAGCCGATTGCTGGCCTCGCTGAGCAATGAAGTGCTGATCAGCTGTAACCGTAACGCCGACCAGTACCAACAGTGGGCCGACCGGCTGGTCAGCGACCCGCAACCCGACTACCCCGGTCCGCTGCTGGGCATTCTCAGCGCACTGCGGGTCGCGCGCGGCAGCCATCTACTGGTCGTGCCCTGCGACATGCCGCGACTGGACGCGCCGCTACTGCGAGCGCTGGTCGCGCTGACCTGCGAGCACCCCGAGCGGCCCATCGCGCTGCAGAGCGCAGAACAGTTGCAGCCGCTGATCTGCATATTGCCGCGCAGCCTGCTCAACACGCTGGAGCAGGCCTGGCAAGCCGGCCAGCGCAGCCCGTATCGCTGGCTTATCGAACAGCAGGCAGTTACCCTGACCATTGCCGCAGACGACCCGCGCCTGCTCAACGCCAACACCCGCAGCCAATGGCACACCCACCTTAAACGCCACAGCCCCCACCAACGGCGCTAACGTCCAGGCCAACCGGTGGGCAAACCTGCGGCCTGCCCACCCTACAAAGGGCCGCACCAGCCGTAGGGTGGCCTAAGCGAAGCGTGTCCACCATCAGCGCCACAGCCCCACCACCAGCGGTGGAGTCGCCCTGCACACCCGCTAACTCCGCGAAAAACGGCAATTTTTTTCGATTGCCTCTTGTGCGAAAAGCTCTTTTAGGTAAAATGCCGCCCACAACGGAGCGTAGCGCAGCCTGGTAGCGCGTCTCGTTCGGGACGAGAAGGTCGCTGGTTCGATTCCAGTCGCTCCGACCAACAGCAAAACCCCTGACTCAGTGAGTCAGGGGTTTTTCTTTTTGTGCTCGCAAAAAGCAGACGACCGGGCCTTCACCCGGCCGCCCCTCCATCAGTCCAGCATCTCGCGCAACACGTGGTGCAGAATGCCGCCCGCCTTGAAGTAAGCAATCTCGTTGGCGGTATCGATCCGACACAGCACCTCAAACTCGACCACCTTGCCTTCCGGGGTGTGTGCCTTCACCTGCAGACGCTGGCCCGGCTTGAGGTTGTCGTCGATGCCCAGAATATCGATCTGCTCATGCCCATCCAGTCCCAGCTCGGCGACATTCTTGCCGTCGACAAACTGCAGCGGCAGCACGCCCATACCAACCAGATTGGAGCGATGAATCCGCTCGAAGCTTTCGGCCAGCACCGCCTTGACGCCCAACAGATTGGTGCCCTTGGCGGCCCAGTCACGGCTGGAGCCGGTGCCGTACTCCTTGCCCGCCAACACCACCAGCGGCGTACCTTCGCTCTGATAGCGCATGGCAGCATCGTAAATCGACAGGCGCTCGCCCGAGGGCACGTGGATGGTCTCACCACCCTCCTCGCCACCCAGCATGCGGTTGCGAATCCGGATGTTGGCAAAGGTACCGCGCATCATCACCTCGTGGTTGCCACGACGCGACCCGTAGGAGTTGAAGTCGTCCGGCTCAACGCCTTGCGCCTGCAGGTATTCGCCGGCTGGCGAGCTGGCGTTGATGTTGCCGGCCGGCGAGATGTGGTCGGTGGTGATGGAGTCGCCAAACACCGCCAGTACCCGCGCCTGCTCGACCGACTGCAATGGCGCCAGCGGCTGATCAATGGCTTCAAAGTACGGCGGATGCTTCACATAGGTGGAGGCATCATTCCAGGCGTAGGTCTTGCCCTCGCCCACAGCAATCGAGCGCCAATGCTCATCGCCGGTAAATACATCGGCGTAGCGGCTGCGGAACATGTCGTCCTCTACCAGCGCCACCGCATCGGCTATATCCTGATTGCTCGGCCAGATGTCCTTAAGGAACACCGGGCGATTGTCGGCATCCAGCCCCAGCGGCTCTTCGCGCAGGTTGATACGCGTATTGCCGGCCAGTGCGTACGCCACCACCAGCGGCGGCGATGCCAGCCAGTTGGCCTTGACCTGCGGATGCACCCGGCCTTCGAAGTTGCGGTTACCCGATAGCACGGCCGAGACGGCCAGGTCATGCTCGCTGACGACCTTCGACACCTCATCAGGCAGCGGTCCGGAGTTACCGATACAGGTGGTGCAGCCGTAACCCACCAGGTTGAAGCCCAGCTGGTCCAGGCTGTCGGTCAGGCCGGCCTTCTCCAGATAGTCGGTCACCACCTTGGAGCCAGGCGCCAGCGAGGATTTAACCCAGGGCTTGCGCATCAACCCGCGTTCAACGGCGTTCTTGGCCAGCAGGCCGGCGGCCATCATCACGCTGGGGTTGGAGGTGTTGGTGCAGGAGGTAATCGCAGCAATCACCACTGCGCCATGATCCAGCACGTGTTCTTCACCACCCACCGTAATCGAGGCCTGAGCGTTGGGGCCGCCCACCGCTGTGCCACCGCCGCCTTCGCCTTCCAGACGCGCCTGCTCACTGTCAGCCGGCGTCATCTGCAGCGCCAGCAGTTCTTCAAAGGCAGCCGGCACATCCGGCAGCGCGACACGATCCTGCGGACGGCGGGGGCCGGCGAGACTCGCCTCAACCTCACCCATGTCCAGGTGCAATGTGTCGGTAAACTCCGGCTCATCACCGGCCTCACGCCACAGCCCCTGGGCTTTGCAATACGCCTCTACCCGCGCAACCACCTCGTCGGGCCGGCCAGTCAGGCGCATGTAACGCAGGGTTTCGTCGTCCACCGGGAAAAAGCCGCAGGTGGCACCGTACTCCGGCGCCATATTGGCGATGGTCGCGCGGTCAGCCAGCGGCAGGTCCGCCAGGCCGTCACCGTAAAACTCGACAAACTTGCCGACCACGCCCTTGGCACGCAGCATCTGGGTCACGGTCAGCACCAGGTCAGTCGCGGTAATGCCTTCACGCATACGACCGGTCAGCTTGAAGCCGATTACCTCAGGGATCAGCATCGACACCGGCTGCCCGAGCATCGCAGCCTCGGCCTCAATGCCACCCACCCCCCAGCCCAATACACCCAGGCCGTTGATCATGGTGGTGTGCGAGTCGGTACCCACCAGCGTATCGGGCCAGGCCCACTGCTCACCGTCCACCTCAGCGGCCCAGACGGTCTGCGCCAGATATTCCAGATTGACCTGGTGACAGATACCCGTGCCCGGTGGCACCACACGGAAGTTGTTAAAGGCTTTCTGCCCCCAGCGCAAAAATTCATAGCGTTCGCCGTTGCGCTGCATTTCAATCTCCACGTTTTGCGCAAAGGCCTGGTCGCTGGCAAAGCGGTCCACCATCACCGAGTGGTCGATGACCAGATCAACCGGCGACAGCGGATTGATCTGTTCCGGATCGCCATTGGCACGGGCCACCGCATCGCGCATGGCAGCCAGGTCGACCACGGCGGGCACGCCGGTAAAGTCCTGCATCAGTACACGCGCCGGGCGGTATTGAATCTCACGGTCAGAGCGCCGCTCCTTCAGCCAGTCCGCCATCGCCTTGATGTCGTCCTGCGTCACGGTTTCGCCGTCTTCGTTGCGCAGCAGGTTTTCCAGCAGCACCTTGAGCGACTTGGGCAAGCGCTTAAGCTCCGGCAGCGTCTCTGCGGCCTGGGCCAACGAGTGGTACAGGTAGGTGCTATCACCGACGGCTAGTTGCGCGCGGGACTTCAGGCTGTCTTTCACGGACATATCTCCTCCTAATGTCGAGCACTGGCCACGTTTGTGGTTGCTATAATGGTTCGGTGCCAGCACATGTATTTGGTCCTGAGAGCCGCAATGTCTGTCTGCGCTCTGTGTTCGGAAGACCATAGTGCGCCAAAAATGTTCATGCGGACTATAAAGACACAGTGTTCTGTGACCGATACACCAAGCATAGACAATCCGGCACCCCTGCCAATCCGGCGATCGTGCCGAGAGTCACTCAGTAGAGAATCCGAACATGCGCAACAACCAGCCCGTCACTCAACGAGAACGCACCTTTCCCGAGACCCAGCGGCTGATCTCCACCACCAACCTCAAAGGCATCATCACTTACTGCAATGACGCTTTTGTGGACGTCAGTGGCTTCACCCGGGAAGAGTTGATCGGTAGCCCGCACAATATGGTGCGCCACCCCGACACACCGGCTGCGGTCTTCGCTCACATGTGGGCCGACCTCAAGCGCGGGCGCGCCTGGATGGGCATCGTCAAAAACCGCTGCAACAACGGTGACCACTACTGGGTCAATGCGTTTGTCACACCGATTTATGAAAACGGTCAGGTTCAGGGCTACGAGTCGGTACGGGTGCGCACCACACCCGGCCAGGTGCAACGGGCCGAAGCCTTGTACCAACGGCTGAACAGTGGCCGCAAGGCGGTTACGGCCGACTGGGCTGGCATGGCCCTGACTATCGTCCCCAGCGCACTGATGCTGGCTATCGGCGCTGCCGCAGGTGCGGCGCTGGGCTGGAGCGGCGTTGCGCTGGCGGCCGTGCTGGGTATTCCGGCCGGTCTTGGCCTCAAGGCACTGCTCGACAAGCGCCTTGAGCGCATCATCGGAGCCGCCGAGAGCACCATTACCGACCCGTTGCTGGCGCAGATGTATACGCCCTATCAAGGTGCGTTGGGACAGATCGAAATGGCCATCCACAGCCAGCAGGCGCGCCTGCAAACCTGTCTGACTCGCCTGGCCGACAGTGCCGAGCGGCTCAAGCAACAAGCCAGCGAGGCCAGCCAGCTGGCCAGTCAGAGCAGTCAGGGCCTGGCGCAGCAACGCGCCGAGACCGATCAGGTCGCTGCAGCGATCAACCAGATGGCCGCCGCCACCCAGGAAGTCTCAGGCAACGTGCAAAGCACCGCCGACGCCACCCACGAGGCCAGCGACTTGTCATTGCACGGCAAAACGGTCGCTACCCGCGCGCGGCAAGCGATGGAAAGCCTGTCCGGCGCCGTAAACTCAGCCACCACCATTACCAACCAACTCGCCAACGACGCCCGCGAAATCGGCAGCGTCGTCGATGTGATCAAGGGCATCGCCGAACAGACCAACCTGCTGGCTCTCAACGCCGCCATCGAAGCAGCCCGCGCCGGCGAACAGGGGCGTGGTTTTGCCGTGGTCGCGGACGAGGTGCGCGCCCTTGCCAGCCGCACCGCCGAGTCGACCGAGCAAATTCATAATCTGATTGCCAACCTGCAGCAAGCCGCACAAAGCACGGTAGACAGCATGCGCTCGGGCAACGAGCAGGCCGAACGCGGCGTACAACAGGTCAGCGAGGCGGACGACGCACTAGAGGGCATTCGCCAGGCCATCGAACGTATCAACGAAATGGCCAGCCAGATTGCCAGCGCAGCGGAAGAGCAAAGTAGCGTGGCCGAAGAAATCAACCGCAACGTCAGCAACATCGCCAGTCTGGCCGACAGCACCTCCAGCGATGCCCAGCGCAGCGCTGCACTGAGCAACGAGCTGACGGCCACCGCCGAGGCGCAGGTCAATCTGGTGGAGCGCTTTAACCGGCGCTAAGCACCTGTTCACGATACGCTACGCCTCGCAGAGGCGTAGCGCAGAGGCTCAATTCAGCGCGCCCCCGCCAACGCAATTGGCAGCCAATCCGCAGTTGCTGGCCGCGGCCTGCAGCCTCAACAGACAGGCCCCCTGCCCTGACCTGGGCAGCAGTGATAAACTCCCGCCTTTGTTTGCCAGCCAAGGACACCACCATGTGCGGAATCGTCGGCGCCACCGCCCAACGCGATATCACCCCCATCCTGCTTGAAGGCTTGCGCCGTCTTGAGTATCGCGGCTATGACTCCGCCGGCGTGGCAGTACTGAACCCCGGTGACGGTATCCAGCGCGTGCGCGCCGTCGGCAAGGTGGCAGAGTTGGAGAGCGCCCTGCAAGCCACTCCGGTCAGCGGCACCCTGGGTATCGCTCATACCCGCTGGGCTACCCATGGCAAGCCGGCCAAGCACAATGCGCACCCGCATATCTCCAACGGCCTGGCCGTGGTACACAACGGCATCATCGAAAACCACGCCCCGCTGCGCAAACGCCTGCAGGATCTCGGCTTTGAGTTCACCTCCGAGACCGACACCGAAGTGGTCGCCCACCTGCTGGCGCACCACTATGCTGACAGCGCCAACGTACTGGACGCCTTCCGCGCCACCCTGGCAGACATCCACGGCGCCTATGCATTGGCGGTTATCCACGAGTCAGAACCCAACACGCTCTACTGCTCGCGCATGGGCAGCCCGCTGGTAATCGGCGAAGGCAGCGGCGAACACTACCTGGCCTCCGACCCGCTCGCCCTGCTCCAGGTGACTGACCGCTTCCGCTATCTGGAAGAAGGCGACTACGCACGCGTAAACCGCGAGCAATGCGAAATCTGGGATCGCGAGCACAACAGCGCGGACCGTCCGGTCGCACGCTACGAGCACGCCGCGCACAGCCTGGACAAGGGCGAGTACCGCCACTTCATGCTCAAGGAGATCTTCGAGCAGCCGCAGGCGATCAGCGACACCCTGGCCGGCACGCTCGGCGACGATCACGTCCTGACCGCGATCCTCGGCCCTGAAGCCGAAACCCGCCTCACCGATATTGCCAACATCCATATCGTCGCCTGTGGCACCAGCTACCACGCTGGCCTGGTCGCCCGTTACTGGATCGAAGAGCAAGCCGGCCTGCCGTGTCAGGTAGAAGTGGCCAGCGAGTACCGCTATCGCAGCGTGGTCGTGCCCGCCAACACCCTGCTGATCACCATCTCCCAATCTGGCGAGACCGCCGACACCCTGGCTGCCCTGCGTTACGCCAAGGACCAGGGCTATCTCGCTACTCTAGCGATCTGCAACGTCGCCGGCAGCTCACTGGTGCGTGAAGCAGACTGGCGCCTGTTGACCCACGCCGGCCCCGAAATTGGCGTCGCCTCCACTAAAGCCTTCACCACCCAGCTGGTCGCCCTGCTGTGGCTGACCACCGCCTTGGCACAAACACGTGGCCGCACCGAGTACGTCGCCCGCAACGTCGACGCACTGCGCGCCCTGCCAGCACAGGTCGAGGCGGTACTCGGCCTGGAACCTGCGATTACCGAACTGGCCCAACGCTTTGCCAACAAACACCACGCGCTGTTCCTGGGCCGCGGCCCGCACTACCCCATCGCGATGGAAGGCGCACTCAAGCTCAAGGAAATCTCCTACATCCACGCCGAAGCCTACGCCGCCGGCGAACTCAAGCACGGCCCGTTGGCACTGGTGGATGAAGACATGCCTGTGGTCAGCGTCGCGCCCAGCGACAGCCTGCTGGAAAAACTGCGCTCCAACCTGGAAGAAGTCCGCGCCCGTGGCGGCCAGCTGATCAACTTCGCCTGCGAAACCATCGAGCCCAGCGGCGACAGCAGCGTCCAGACCGTCGGCCTGCCGTGGGTCGAAGAATGCGTCTCCCCGGTGCTCTACACCCTGCCCCTGCAACTGCTTAGTTACCACGTCGCGTTGGTCAAAGGGACTGACGTCGACAAGCCGCGCAATCTGGCCAAATCGGTGACGGTCGAGTAGGTACACTTCTTGCATAAGCCTGACCGACAACGGCCAGACTGGCAGCCAACCCGCGTGATAGACGAAAGCACTTTAATTCGAGCGAAATTCGCGCCCAAAAATGGCGCACAACAAGGTAAACTGCGCACCGTTTTTAAATAAGGCAGTCCGGTGACAGCCCGATTGCAGCGCCGCTGGCGCACTTCAAGAAGATTCGGAACCAATCCGAACATCCCCTCTCAAAGCACCCGGCGCGCAGCCCAAGCCGCACTGCGCCGCCAACCTGCTGTTTTAACGAGAGTTGCAGTATCCGTAAGGTCACAAAAAAGTAACCTTACCTAAACATACTAAGCCGGCCTAAAATACATCACCGCCCTTCTGGCGCCGCACCACACAAGGCCAGAAGCAAGCAAAGTCCTCAGGATGAAGACTGTAAATCCTGGGGCGGTAGCGTGCCTGAACGCCTGTTTTTTGTGCAGCCAATGCGTCTCGGGCCTGTATCACTTTAGCGCCACAGCAAGCTTGACCCCCACCGGGGCCATGGATACAGTCAAACTGCCCTCCGAGCTACCCACAGCACAGAAGGCCGCAACTCAAGGCAGAGACAGCAGCAACATGTTCAATTCCATCCTCATCGTCTGCGTGGGCAACATCTGCCGCAGCCCCATGGCCGAAGCCATGCTTCGAGATCAGCTGGCCGGTAAAAACATCCGCGTCGCCTCAGCCGGCGTCGGCGCCCTGGTCGACAAGCCCATGGACAGCACCGCCTTGGAGGTGCTGCGCGAACACGGTGGTGACCACCCTGATCACAAGGCACGGCAGCTCACCCGCGAGATGGCACATCAGTACGACCTCATCCTCACCATGGAACCACGCCATGTGCAGGACATACTCAAGATAGCCCCAGAGGCACGCGGCAAAACCTTCCTGCTTGGCAAATGGCAAGGCGATCAGAAGATCCCTGACCCCTACCGCCAGCAACGTCCCGCGTTTGAGCACGTTTATCAAGTGGTCCAGCAAGGCGTAGCCAGCTGGGCCAAACACCTATAACAAGCACACCAGAATTCCACTCCTGATTTCCGAAGGGATTACATGCAGAACAACACCCCGCCTACGGCACAACAGCACGACAGCGACGAAATCGATCTTCTTGCCCTACTCGGCGCATTAATAGATGGCAAATGGATCATCGCCGGCTTTACCGTCTGCTTTGCAGTTATCGGTGTTGCTTATGCGCTGTTGGCTACGCCTATTTATCAGGCCAACGCGCTGATCCAAATTGAAGAGAAATCGGGCAACACACTCTCTGGTCTGGGCGAGCTGTCGGATATGCTCGGCAGTACTCCTGAGGCTGTAACGGAAATAGAACTGCTGAAATCTCGCGCGGTTATTGGGCAAGCAGTAGACAACCTGAAGCTGGATATCATTGTCGAGCCTCACTACTTCCCCATCATTGGCCGCTGGATGGCCCGCCGCTATGAGCCGGACACCAAAGGTGAAATAGCCTCACCACTACTTGGTTTTGACAGCTTTGCATGGGGCGGTGAAAACGTCGACATTTTCCAGCTTGACGTACCAAGTAGTTATCTGAGTAAGCCTTTAGAACTCGTAGCGGGCGCAAACAACACCTACACCCTTTACAACGATGACGGAGAGCTCCTCCTTCAGGGCGCTGTGGGAGAACAGGTCAGCAGCAGCGGCTTTACCATGCAGGTAAAAACGCTGAACGCGCGGCCGGAAACCCGCTTTGACGTCATCAAGCAGCGCAAGCTGAATACCATCATTGACTACCAGCAACAGTTAGGTGCAGCAGAACGGGGCAAGGATTCGGGCATCATCAGTCTGAGCATGCAGCACGACAATCCGCAATATGCCATCAGCATCCTGGATGAAGTCAGCCGGCTATATGTGCGCCAAAACGTAGAACGCAACTCTGCAGAAGCCGCGCAAAGTCTTGAGTTTCTCCGGGAGCAACTGCCTCAAGTGCGCAAAGAGCTGGAACGCTATGAGCAAGCGCTCAATGAGTATCAAACCAGCACCAACTCCGTTGACATCACGATCGAAACCCAAGCCATTTTGGACCAGATTGTCGAACTGGACACCCTGATCTCCGAGCAAAACCTCAAACGCGCGGAAATGGAACGCCGGTTCACCCGTCAGCACCCGTCGTATCAAGCGCTGCTTGACCAAATGGAGCAGCTCAAGCGCCAAAAGGCAGAGCTAACCAGCAAGGTAGAGTCACTACCAGCCACCCAACAAGAATTACTGCGCCTGACTCGTGACGTAGCCGTCACTACCGAGGTGTATACCACCATGCTCAATAGCACTCAGGAGCTGGACGTGTTGCGCGCAGGCACCGTGGGTAATGTCCGCGTTATAGACACCGCAGACGTTAATGTTGAAGAACCCGTCAAACCCAAGAAAGCCCTGATCGCGATCATCGCAACACTGCTAGGCGGCTTTATCGGCGTAGCTCTAGTGCTGCTGCGCAAAGCCCTTAACCGTGGGGTCGAAGACCCAGATGTCATAGAGCAACTCGGCCTGCCGGTCTACGCAACCATCCCTTTCAGTCGAGATCAGGAAGTAGTCGACGGTGGTGTAAAAAGCCGCCGCCCTGCTAGTGCCACTACCTCCGGCCTGCTGGCGGTTACCAACCCGGCCGACTTGGCAATCGAAGCCCTTCGCAGCCTGCGCACCAGCCTGCACTTCGCACGCCTCGAGGCAAAAAACAACATTCTGATGATTTCCGGCCCCAGCCCGGGTGTCGGTAAATCATTCGTCTCTGCCAACCTCGGCGCCATCATGGCCCAAGCAGGCCAACGGGTACTCTTGATTGATGCCGACATGCGCAAAGGCTACCTGAACAAGCTGTTCAAGCTCCCCGCCGAAAATGGATTATCAGAATTGCTCGCGACAAGAATCACCAGCAAGGACGCTATCTACCAAACCGAAGTCGAAGGCCTACAGGTTGTACCGCGCGGTCAAATACCTCCTAACCCATCGGAGCTATTGATGCACGCAAACTTCACCAGCTTCCTGGACAACGTCAAAGACGAGTACGACATCGTTATTGTAGATACCCCCCCTATCCTTGCCGTAACAGACGCTGCAATCGTCGGTCGCCACGTGGGCATGAGCCTCATCGTTACCCGCTTTGCCGTAAATGCCGCAAAAGAAATCGAAGTCGCGATGCGACGGTTTGAGCAAAACGATATTCAGCTCAAAGGGGCAATCTTCAATGCGGTAGAGAAGAAAGCCTCCTCGTATGGATATGGAAACTATGGCTACTACAACTATGAATACAAATCAGACAAGTAACACTCAAGCCCAACCAGGCAAAGGACTGTCCTAAATCATGTGCGGAATCGTCGGCGCCACTAGTAATAGAAACGTTGTCCCTATTCTTCTTGAGGGGCTAAAAAGGCTTGAATACCGCGGATACGACTCTGCGGGCATTGGCATTATCAAGGGTGAAACAATTCACAGCTGGAAAGCCACTGGAAAGGTCAAAGAGCTGGAAGCCTGTATTGCCGCAGCACCCGATACAGCTCAAACGGGTATCGCACACACTCGCTGGGCCACGCATGGCAAACCGCTCCAGCACAACGCACACCCCCATCGCTCCGACAGGCTCGCGGTGGTGCACAACGGCATCATTGAAAACCATTCGGGCTTGCGCAAGAAGCTACAAGAGCAAGGATATGAGTTCAACTCGGACACAGATACCGAGGTAATCGCTCACTTGCTTGCCAGTCACTATCGTAAAAGCGAAGACTTGCTCGTCGCATTGCGCAATACGCTCAACCAATTACGCGGTGCCTACGCCATCGGGGTGATTCACGAAGACCAACCAGAGATGCTCTACTGCGCCCGCCAAGGCAGCCCTTTGGTGATTGGGGTTGGCAGTGAAGAACACTTTATCGCCTCCGACCCACTCGCCTTGCTGCAGGTGACTGACACCTTTGTCTATCTGGAGGAAGGCGATCACGCTGTTATTAGCCCGCGCGGTATTAAGCAATGGGACGCAAGCAACAACCCCAAACAAGTAAGTAGTCAACGCTACGAACATGCTGAACTCAGCATGGAGAAGGGCGAATACCGACATTACATGCTGAAGGAAATACACGAACAACCCGCGGCGCTGCGCGACACCTTAACAGGTTTGTTTACAGAAGATCGCGTGTTGACCGCCATTCTTGGACCTGAAGCAGAAAAGCGGCTACACGAAGTACAAAATATTCATATTGTCGCCTGCGGTACTAGCTACCATGCTGGCCTGGTCGCTCGCTACTGGATTGAAGACATTGCCGGGCTCGCCTGTAATGTTGAGATTGCCAGCGAGTTTCGTTACCGTCGCGTCGCTGTGCCCGCCAATACATTACTGGTCTGTATCTCTCAGTCAGGCGAGACAGCGGATACACTAGCCGCATTGCGCCACGCTAGGCATGAGGGCTACCTGGCCACCCTGGCCATTTGCAACGTGCCCGGCAGCTCATTAGCCCGCGAGGCAGATTGGCGACTACTGACCAAAGCCGGCCCGGAAATTGGCGTGGCGTCAACCAAGGCTTTTACCACTCAGCTTGCCGTCTTACTCTGGCTAAGCGCGGCACTCGCCCAGACCCACGGAGCGCCGCCAGAAATCACCGGCGAGATTGTCCGCGCCTTGCGTGGCTTACCAACCCAAGTCGAGCAAGCGCTCCAACAGGATGCTGAGATTCAGCGTTTGGCTGAGCGCTTTGCGAACAAACAACACACGCTTTTTCTGGGCCGCGGCCCCCTGTATCCCATCGCCATGGAAGGCGCACTCAAGTTAAAAGAAATCAGCTATATACATGCTGAAGCTTATGCTGCTGGCGAACTAAAACATGGCCCGCTGGCACTAGTTGATGAAAGCATGCCGGTTGTATCTGTCGCGCCCAACTGCCAACTATTGGAGAAACTTAAGTCCAACCTGGAAGAGGTGCGGGCTCGCGGTGGCCAGTTAATTAACTTCGCCTGCGAGACAGCAGACATGCAAGATCAAGATGGCATCACTCACATCCACATGCCCTGGGTAAATAGCTGCATAGCCCCTATTCTTTACACTCTCCCGCTGCAACTGCTCAGCTACTATGTCGCCCTAGTCAAGGGCACAGACGTCGACAAGCCCCGCAATCTAGCGAAATCAGTAACTGTTGAGTAGTTAGGCACCAGCAACGCACCAACTCACTCCCGGCTATCAAAAGACATGACTCAATTGAAAACCCTTTGCGTATTCGGTACGCGTCCCGAAGCTATCAAAATGGCGCCACTCGCACTGCAACTTGCAAAAGACCCACAAGTTGATGCCAAGGTGTGCGTCACAGGTCAGCACCGCGAGATGCTAGATCAAGTATTAGGGCTATTCGACCTAAAGCCCGACTTCGATCTCAATATCATGAAACCAGGACAAGACCTGACCGATGTCACGTCTGCCATTCTGCAAGGCATGAGAGGCGTATTGGCCACCTGCAGGCCCGACATCGTATTGGTCCATGGGGACACTGCAACCACATTTGCCACGGCCTTGGCTGCATACTATCAACAAATTCCGGTAGCCCATGTGGAAGCAGGTCTGCGCACCGGTAACCTCTACTCTCCTTGGCCGGAAGAAGCGAACCGTTCGCTTACCGGCGTATTGACTGCACTGCATTTCGCTCCGACCGAAGGCTCCCAGCAAAACCTACTCCGTGAAGCAGTCCCGGCAGACCGGATCCATATAACAGGCAATACGGTGATCGACGCGCTGCTGCAGGTGGTTGAGAAACTAAAACAGCCGGAGCTAAATAATCAGTTCGACCAGCAATTCAACTTCCTAGACGCCAGCAAAAAACTGGTACTAGTGACCGGCCATCGACGGGAAAGTTTTGGTGGAGGTTTTGAGCGTATTTGCAAAGCCCTAGTAAACACGGCTGCGAAGCATCCCGATGTGCAAATTGTCTACCCCGTGCATCTGAACCCGAACGTACGAGAGCCAGTCAACCGCCTACTGAGCGGCCAGCCAAATATCAAATTAATCGAACCTCAAGATTACTTACCCTTCGTATATCTGATGAACCGAGCCCACATCATTCTCACCGACTCGGGCGGCATTCAGGAAGAGGCACCATCACTCGGCAAACCAGTGTTGGTGATGCGTGACACCACTGAGCGACCAGAAGCGGTCGCAGCAGGAACAGTTCGACTCGTGGGCACGGATAGCGAGCAAATTTGCCAGCAGCTCAGCTTGCTCCTAGAAAACCCGGAGGCTTACAGCAAAATGGCCATGGCGCACAACCCCTATGGCGACGGCAAAGCCTGTGACCGCATCCGCCGAATTCTTATTAACTGGAATGTAGCTCGAAAGGAAGACGCATGAACTTCAACACTATATCTATGATCGGTCTCGGCTACATCGGCCTACCGACGGCAGCTGCCTTTGCCTCTCGTAAGGTGAAGGTTATTGGGGTTGACGTGAACCCTCACGCGGTAGAGACCATAAATAAGGGACAAATACACATTGTCGAGCCGGATCTGGACATGGTCGTGCACTCCGCCGTGACGGAGGGCTATCTGCGCGCCACACTAACTCCAGAACCAGCCGACGCATTCTTGATAGCGGTACCCACTCCCTTCAAGGGGGACAACCATGACCCCGACCTAAGTTATATAGAGTCAGCCGCAAAGGCTATCGCTCCAGTACTGCAAAAGGGAAATTTAGTCATTCTGGAGTCGACAAGTCCAGTAGGCGCAACCGAAAAAATGGCCACATGGCTGGCCGAGGCACGTTCAGATTTGACCTTCCCACATACTCATGGCGAAGAGTCAGACATCCGCATTGCCCACTGCCCCGAACGCGTTCTGCCTGGCCATGTGCTTCGCGAATTAGTCAACAATGATCGCGTGATCGGTGGAATGACCCCCAAATGCTCGCAACTAGCAGCGGCGCTTTATAAAATATTTGTGCAAGGCGAGTGCGTCATAACCAACGCCCGTACGGCTGAAATGTGCAAGTTGACGGAAAACAGCTTTCGAGATGTGAACATTGCCTTTGCCAATGAACTGTCTATTATTTGCGACAAGCTAGACATAAACGTTTGGGAGTTGATAGGTCTAGCGAATCGTCATCCGCGAGTTAATATCTTACAACCAGGCCCAGGTGTTGGAGGACATTGTATTGCGGTGGATCCTTGGTTCATAGTTAGCAAAACGCCGAAGGAATCGCGACTAATCCGTACCGCACGAGAAGTCAATGACTCCAAGCCTGAATGGGTAGTTAAGAAAGTGGAGTCTGCAATAAATGAACACCTAAAATTGTTTCCTGAAAAGACACCAAGCCAGGTTACCGTCGCTTGTCTTGGTTTAACTTTTAAAGCAGATATTGATGATCTACGTGAAAGCCCTGCACTGCAGATAGCCACAAAAATTGCGGAGCGGAACAAAGGACGCACAATCGCCGTCGACCCTAACATAAAAACCAAAAAACCGCCGATACCTAGCAACATAAGTCTAACTAGCACTGCGGAAGCCTGCTCAACGGCAGATGTGACTGTCATACTGGTAAACCACAAAGAGTTTAAAATCCCTGGCGCTCTTAACTTCAAAACAAATTTTATAGTCGATGCAACTGGAATAATAGAAAACCAAGCCTAACCCTGCCTCAATCTTACCGATCTAACCTTACAAAGAAACCAGGTAACAGATGAACAATACAGACACACTAAAGCTCGCAGTCCTTGGCTTAGGCTATGTAGGGCTGCCGCTCGCAGTTGAATTCGGAAAGAAACGCGACGTGACGGGGTTTGACATAAACACAGCCCGAATAGAAGCATTGACAAAAGGGCACGACTCTACGTTAGAAGTAAGTCGCAACGAACTTCAAGAGGCAAAATATTTAAACTACACCTCCTGCATTGAAGATATTAAAGAATGCAACGTTTTTATCATCACGGTGCCGACTCCCATTGATGAGCACAAGCAGCCAGATCTATCGCCATTAACCAGCGTAACCAAGAGCATCGGTAAAATACTTAAAAAGGGCGACATCGTAATATATGAATCAACGGTATACCCGGGCGCGACCGAAGAGCATTGCGTCCCAATATTAGAAAAAATTTCAAACCTAAAATACAACACCGACTTCTTCGCAGGTTATAGTCCTGAGCGAATAAACCCAGGCGACAAAGAACACAGGGTAAAAGACATAAAAAAGGTCACCTCAGGCTCGACAGAAAAAGTTGCAGACATCGTCGACAGGCTTTATGCCGAAATCATTGTAGCAGGCACGCACAAAGCGCAGAGCATACGTGTCGCAGAAGCCGCAAAAGTTATAGAAAACACTCAACGAGACCTCAACATTGCGTTAATAAATGAGCTCGCCATTATCTTCAACAAACTAGGCATCGACACACAAGCTGTCTTAGAAGCTGCTTCCACAAAGTGGAACTTCTTGCCATTCAAGCCTGGGTTAGTGGGTGGGCACTGTATCGGTGTCGACCCTTATTATCTCACTCACAAAGCTCAGAAGATCGGATACCATCCCGAAATCATCCTCGCAGGACGAAGACTGAACGACGGCATGGGAAGCTATATCGTCTCGCAATTAACCAAAGCGATGTTAAAACGGCGCATACATGTTAACGGGGCGCGAGTGCTAATCATGGGACTAGCTTTCAAAGAAAACTGTCCCGACCTGAGAAACACTAGAGTAGTGGACATATTAAATGAGCTTAGTGAGTACAATATTGACGTAGACATTCATGACCCATGGGTAGATGAACTCGAAGCCAAAAGCGAATACGACATCACCCTGACTAAAAGTCCAGAGGCAGACTCGTACGACGCAATAATAATCGCCGTAGCGCACGACGAGTTTCGAAAATTAGGCGTAGACAAGATTAGGTCTTTTGGTAAAACCTCACACATCATTTACGACCTAAAGCACCTATTTAGCGCCGAGCACTCAGACCTTCGCCTTTAAAGACGACAAATCAGCAGTAAATAAAAGCATATGATTGCCACCTTCACAAGCAACAAAGAGATCACAAAGAAATGACTCGTTACTCGGAAATAAAACAGTCGCTTCTACTGCAACCTAAAACCTGGTTAATAACTGGAGTTGCAGGCTTCATTGGATCGAACCTTCTAGAAACACTACTAAAACTGAACCAAAGCGTCGTCGGGCTCGACAATTTCTCTACAGGACATCAGAAAAACCTAGACGAAGTGAAAGCACTAGTAACCCCTGAACAATGGAGTAACTTCCAGTTCATTGAGGGCGATATACGAGACATGGAAGCATGTCGCAATGCAATGACTCATTTATCACTAGGTGACGACACAACAAGTAAAAAAAGACGCGTCGATTACGTACTTCACCAGGCAGCATTAGGATCTGTTCCGAGATCTATTAACGACCCTACCACCACCAACGATGTAAATATCAGCGGATTTCTAAATATTCTAATCGCCGCAAGAGATGCGGAGGTGAAGAGCTTCACCTATGCGGCGAGCAGCTCAACATATGGGAGTCATGAGGCACTCCCCAAAAAAGAAGACATTATCGGTTCGCCTTTATCGCCGTATGCCGTGACTAAGTATGTCAACGAGCTTTATGCAGATGTTTTTTTCAAAACCTATAATTTCAACTCAATTGGGCTGCGATATTTCAATGTATTTGGAAAACGTCAAGACCCCGACGGTGCTTATGCAGCCGTAATCCCAAAGTGGACTGCAGAAATGATCAGGGGAGGAAAAATCGAGATCAACGGGGACGGGGATACAAGTAGAGATTTCTGCTTTATTGCAAATGCAGTGCAAGCAAATCTGCTTGCAGCAACCAATACGCTAGAAGAATCTTTTAATAATGTCTACAACGTAGCCTACGGTGGACGCACATCACTTAACCAACTATTTTCCATCATACAAGCCACTTTGAAGGGAAACGGGGTGCATTATAGCCCCCCACCCATATATAAAGATTTTCGACCTGGCGATGTACGACACTCCCAAGCAGATATTAGCAAAGCCAAAACCCTATTAGGTTACATGCCGGAAAATGACATTACCAGCGGCATAGAACTCGCTATGCCTTGGTACATTAAGAGCTTGAATAGAAAAAAATAGAAATGAAAAACATTGCAATAATTACCCCCTTGAGGGACGAAATCAATAATATTGATCGACTATTTTCGGCAATAGAGCATCAAACACAACCCCTCTACCTATGGATCATAGTTGAAAACGGCAGCACAGATGGAAGCGTGGAAAAACTATTATCCAGAGCCAAAACCTCAAAAATAAGGAAAATAGTCATATTAAACGAAGCCTTCGACGACAACACTTATGCTCTCGGAAGCAAGTATTCCCAAGTAGTAAGCCGCGGCTTCGAAAAAGCAAAGTTAGAAGCTGATTACTCTGAACTCAGCCATATCGGAATACTAGACTCTGACTGCTTCCCGGAGGAAGCATATTACGAAAAGCTTACACGCTTTTTGGATAAACATCCCGACACAGGGATAACTAGCGGAATTATATACGATGACGCAGGAAAACCAGATTCGGCGTCGATGAATTGGGTCCGAGGAGGTTGCCGGTTATGGAAAATGGATTGCTTCAATGAAAGCGGATATATCATTGGCCCTTCCGCCGACGCGCTAAGCTCAGCCAAAGCATCAATTGCAGGCTGGAATTCAAATGTATGTAAAAGCGCCAAGGTCATCTCAAGAGAAGTCGGCGCAAGGGTAAACCATAGATACTACGGCTACGCAAGCTACTTTCGCGGCGTAACACCTGTATATGCTATTTTGAGGACCATTGCAATAACACCTCGGTCTCCGAGCAACGCGCTACAGTATATGATTGGGTACTTTGAAAGCTTAATATCGAGAAAAAAAAGGTGTGCCGACCCTGGGATTTTAAAGTATTACAAGAACTACACATGGAACAAGGCAAAAACGCTTTTTAAACCGAATTAATATATGCATATCATCCTTGCTGTCGTCATTTTAGGCATTGCACTTGTTCCGGCTGCGCTATATGTCGCAATGCCAACATATATGGGGATATTGTTTTTAGCACACAAAACAAAAACCACAAATAAAAGCCAAGGAACAGCCATACCAAGCTCAGCCATAATTATCGCGACGATAATCATCGTCACCTTATTTCTTTCAGTGCTGGCTAATCAATCAATTTCAGACTTATATTTATCCTTCCGCGGATCAGCTCGATATATGATATATCTGGCGTTTGCCGTCACAGTAGCAAAAACAAACCCGAACACACTAAGGTCCACACTCCGACTGCTATTGATCCCACTAGCTTTAGGCCTGGCGCTTCAAAACTATTTAACGCTATACGAGCCGATAAGCGGAACCACAAGATATAAATTCATATTTGAGCATCCAAATCATTTTGCTTACTTCTTAGTACCTATCTTTTTCTATTATTTAGCTTTAGAAAAGAATCAAAGATATAAGCTGCTTGGAATTTCAATTGTTTCAATATCTCTAGCCTTATCAAAAAGTAGCGGCGCAGCGTTAACAGTATCTGCGATAACAATTGTGTACTTCTCAAAAAACTCTAAAGCCCTGCTTTACGGGTTACTTTGTGCGATAGCACTAGCTTCACTCGCGTATATAACAGGCACCTATGATAAGTTATATGCTCAAATAACCTCTTTTTCACCAGGGGAGTTAAACACAAAGATTGACGATCAAAATTTTGGCGGCTCCGGATCGCTAAGCTGGCGATTGGTCTACTGGGGTGCAATATTAAAATCCATATCCATCGAAAGCTGGCATTCACTTTTGATCGGTTTAGGATATGGCTCCATGTCCTACGGAAGTTATGCTTTCGACTTCATGTACACCGACCCACACAACGACATTATAAAGACTCTAGCGGAAAACGGGTTGATTGGAATAGTAACGCTAGCCTACATTTCATACTTAGCAGGAAGAAAACTAACCAAGCATAAGCTAGCCTTTTTCCTGTCTTTGTTGATACCGATGTTTTTTGGAAACATCCTAGTGAACGCGGCTTACATCTCAACAACCATAATCACTTTTCACTTACTGCACAGAGCCTCTACACCAGACAATGAATATTAAGCGCATTTTTTTTGGATTTCTTTCAGCCAACCTTTCAACGCAACGAGTAATTTGGCCTATTTCAAAACAGTTTTGGAAAGCATCCTTAGGCGCCATGGGTAATAACGTTAGAATTCTGAGAGGTACAAAAGCGATCTCTCCCAGCAACATACGCCTCGGAGAAAACGTATATATTGGTGAGCGATGCGCTCTTTACGGTTATGCAAACATAACCGTCGGACAAAACACTCTCATAGCAAGAGAAGTTATCATCCTTACTAGGAATCATATTTTTTCTTCTTTGGACTCCCCTATACGAGATCAAGGATATAGCGTTTCACCTGTCACAATCGAAGAAGACGTTTGGGTTGGCGCCAGAGTAACTATTTTACCTGGCGTAACAATTGGGAAAGGAAGTGTGGTCGCAGCTGGCAGTGTAGTTACAAAAGATATACCTAAATACTCAATCGTAGCTGGCATTCCAGCAAGACAAGTCAAGTCGAGATTAGAGCAGTGAAAAGAAAAACAGAGCTATTTCTTTCTCTCATTAATCGCGCCACAATCCCCGTAGCCACATTTTTATCTTTAATAATATTTGCCAGAACTTTACCAGCAGACGAATTCAACGGTTACTTGATCAGCATGACCGTCGCGACCTGGTCCATAGCAACGGCGTTCCAGTGGCAAAAAAACACTGTCATTCGACTGTTCGACCCAAGGGAAAAGTCAACGACTAAGTACTTCGCCGTCGCCTTCTTGACGGCAGCGGCGTCAACCGTCGTGATATTTGCATATAGCTATATCGACCAACGAATCAGCTCACTCGTAGCTGTGTTTGTAATAACTACGGGTCTCACCTACGTCTTGGGAGGGATACTTAGATCGTCCGGTAGAACCTTCGCCTTTCTTACCACAGAAACCTTGTTCACTCTCGTAAAGTGGACGCTAGGTGCAACAGCTGCCTATTTCTTTATATCTACTGACGCAATATTTATAGGCCTAGCGATTGGCACATCGCTAGCCTGCACTATAGCTTTTTCAATCATAATAAAAGACGGATACAGCCTTTTCCAAGAAAAAACTTCAGCTCTAGAAATAAGAAAAATTCTTGGCTTCGGCTTTTTTTTAGCAATAAATGACTTCTTTGGCTCAGGTTTGATGTACGTAGATCGACTTTGGTTTTCAGATGCCACTGTATCTGAAAGCTATATTATCGCCTCCAACATAGGAAATCAGATTAGCTCCGTGATAATGGGGGCATTTCTAATGGTGGTTTTTCCTAGAATATCTACGCAATACAAGAGCGGTGGTGCCTGGGAAGCTAGTTTCAAAAAATATCTAAAGCTGTTCCCAGGTTTCGCGTTAACATGTTGCGCAGCATCTTACTTCGGAGCTCCCTACCTTATTGAATTCATAAAACCATCGCTTTACGAAATACCTCACCTCGCTATATTGGTAACGGTATCACAGTGCTGCTATTACCTTCTCGTTTTTCTCTCAATACCCTACCTAATCACAATGCGACCCAAAACACCAACACTGATTATCGCACTTTCCTTCATTCTATTTTTAATATTAGGGCAGATTCTCATCAAAGTTGAAACCCAGCCACAGGCCATCGTTCTAAGCAAAACAATAATATTACTTCTCTCATGCGTCGCGTCCTGGTACTTATACTCCAAACGTCTCCCAGGTAAAGCCGCACCATAGTTACCGACGCCCACAAATACATCTATCAATTCTACCAGCACCTCGCCATCTAAGCTCAACATCAAACCTTCAAATACTTTATTTAGGAAAACAATGCGACGCATAACTTTTTTAGACTGCCCTATGCACCCGATAACGATGACAGATACAGTCACAGCAATCACATCAGCAATCGACAATGGTGTATTTACTCAGCACGTGGTGGTGAATGTCGCGAAGCTTGTAAATATGCGTACCGATTCTTTACTCAAAGAATCCATAGAACAGTGCGACATAATAAACATCGACGGCATGGGTGTAGTTGTTGGGGCACGCTTTTTAGGACACAATATTCCAGAACGCGTAGCAGGTATCGACCTTTTCCACGCTTTGCTAAAGATGAGCGCGCAACGTGGACATGCAATATACCTCTTAGGTGCCGAGCAAGAAGTATTAGTAAAAACCGAGCGCAAGGTCAAAGAGCTATACCCCAGCTTAAACGTTGCCGGTAGCCACAACGGTTACTTCTGGGATGATGAGGAGTCCGTTGTTAGCGACATAAAAGCCTCAGGTGCGAAGCTTCTTTTCGTCGCCATCACCTCGCCCAAAAAAGAGAACTTTATAAATCGTTGGCGCGATCAACTGGGCGTTAATTTTGTTATGGGTGTAGGTGGCACATTCGATGTAGTCGCTGGCAAGGTTTCCCGTGCCCCCAAATGGATGCAAGACAGTGGTCTGGAGTGGTTATACCGGGTAATTCAAGAACCAAGACGAATGTGGAAGCGGTATTTAAAAACTAATCTATTGTTTGCATGGTTACTGCTTAAAGAAAAGCTTTCCATCCGTTAATTAAGCTGAACTCTCATGCCCACAATTTCCTGTTTCAAAGCCTACGACATCCGCGGCCAACTCGGCACAGAGCTCGATGAAGATATCGCCTATCGTATTGCCCGCGCGTTCGCACAGTTCCTCAAGCCCCAGCGTATCGTCTTGGGTGGCGATGTCCGCGCCACCTCCCCTACTCTTAAAGCTGCGCTCGCCAACGGCTTGCGTGATGAAGGGGTAAACGTTCTGGATCTTGGCCTGACCGGGACGGAAGAAGTTTACTTCGCCACGTTCCACCTAGGCGTCGATGGCGGCATCGAAGTGACCGCATCCCATAACCCCATCGACTACAACGGCTTCAAGCTGGTGCGCGAAGGGGCCCGGCCCATTTCGGCGGATACCGGCCTTGCCGCTATCCGCGAGATCGCCGAAGCCAGCAGCTATCAATTAGTGGACGGTAAAGACCCAGCGGTGGCAGAAGCAGACCGCGGTAACTATGAGCTGGTGGATACCCGTGCGGACTTCGTCAAGCACTTGATGGGCTATATCGATACCACCGCTTTTGACCGCCCGCTCAAGCTGGTCGTCAACGCCGGAAACGGCGCAGCGGGGCCTGCGGTTGACGCCATTGAGGCTGCTTTCAGTGCCGCCGGCCTGCCCGTTACCTTTATCAAGATCTGCCATGAGCCAGACGGCACCTTCCCCAATGGTATCCCCAACCCCATCCTGGTCGAGAACCGCGCCACCACACGTGACGCTGTGCTGGAGCACGGTGCGGACGCAGGCATCGCCTGGGACGGCGACTTTGACCGCTGCTTCCTGTTCGACGAACAAGGCCGGTTTATTGAGGGCTACTACATCGTCGGCCTGCTTGCCGAGGCGTTTCTGCAGAAAGAAAACGGCGCTCGCATCATTCACGACCCGCGCCTGGTCTGGAACACGGTTGAGCAGGTAGAGAGCAACGGTGGCGTTGCGGTACAAACCAAGGCCGGTCATGCCTTTATCAAAGAGCGCATGCGCAATGAGGATGCCATTTACGGCGGTGAGATGAGTGCGCATCACTACTTCCGTGACTTCGCCTACTGCGATAGCGGCATGATCCCCTGGTTGCTGATTGCCGAGTTGATGTGCCGCAAAGGCCTGCCCCTGTCAGCCTTGGTCGACGAGCGTATTGCGCGCTTCCCGTCCTCTGGCGAGATCAACCTGAAGGTGAAAGATGCCCCAGGCGTGCTCAAGGCCATCGAGTCCCAGTATGCCGGTGACGCTTTGAGTGTTGATCACACTGACGGCGTTAGCATCGAGTTTGCTAACTGGCGCTTCAACTTGCGCGCATCCAACACCGAGCCGGTTATTCGCCTCAACGTTGAAAGCCGCGGCGACCAAGCGCTGATGGAGCAGCAAACCAAGCAACTGTTGGACGCTATCAACGCGTTGTCCTGAGCGACCAACACCGGTCCAATACTAGAGATCGGCGCCACTCAGCGGCCGATCTCTGCGATACTATGCGACCTGAGTCACAGGCTCGTCATAGCGCTCTGCCCTGTCAACGCGTTGGGCAAAAAAAGGGGGGTGAAACCACTTCACCCTGCAAGACTCTTAATCAGATCGCAGCCGACAGTGTTTCTGAACATTGTGCATTCGCAGGAATAGATCATGCAGCCTACCCAGAACGGAATCATCCGCTCCAATGAACCGATGCTCGCGGTCATGCACCGCTGGTTGGACCTGGTCGTCATTGCCGGGGCACTTTTTGTCGTGCTCTGGTTTCAAGAGACCACACTGCACCGAGATCACTGGATCAGCTTGCTGATCACGCTCTTTCTCTTTTATCTGATCAACGATTTCAGCCACCTCTACGGCTCCTGGCGGGGTGAACACTCGCTACGCGAGCTACGCCAGGTGGGTGGCAACTGGGCAGCGGCCTTTGCCGCAGCCTTCGTGACTGACTACTTCTTTTTTCAGAACACCCGCTTGCCAGACGTGGAAAAGGTGGCTTGGTTTGCCTTGGGGCTAATTAGCCTGTGGGGCTACCGTGTGCTGCTACGGCAGGTCATGCGCCGCCTGCGTAGCCACGGTTACAACACTCGCTCCGTTGCCATTGCCGGTGCCGGTGAGCTGGGCCAGAGACTTGCGAATAACATCGTTAGTACCCCCTGGATGGGTCTGAACCTGATGGGGTTTTATGACGATAAGACCAGCGACCCGATTCCTCTTGCCGATACTAGCGTGGCAATACCTGTAAACGGTGATATGCGCCAGCTGATCAACGACGCCAAAGCAGGCATAATTGACAAAATCTATATCACCCTACCTATGCGCGCGGAACTCAAAATCAAGTGGCTGCTCGATGAACTGAGCGATAGTACCGCTTCGGTTTACCTGATTCCTGACGTCTTCGTGTTTGACCTTCTGCATGCGCGCAGTGAGTCCATCAACGGGCTGCCGAGCATCAGTATCTTCGACACCCCAATGGACGGCGCCAACCGCATCGTCAAACGCATCGAAGACATCATTCTTGCCACGCTGATCCTCGGGCTCATATCCATACCCATGCTGATGATCGCCTTCTGCGTTCGCATAACCTCTCCCGGGCCTGCGCTCTTCCGCCAGAAGCGCTACGGCATTGACGGCAAGTCCATCGAGGTCTGGAAGTTCCGCAGCATGAAAGTGATGGAAAACGGCGCCAAGGTCACCCAAGCGACCCGTGGCGATAACCGTATCACCCCCTTTGGTGCTTTTTTGCGCCGCACCTCTCTAGACGAGCTGCCGCAGTTCATCAACGTCCTGCGTGGTGAAATGTCCATCGTCGGCCCCCGCCCCCACGCCATTGCCCACAATGAGGAGTACCGCAAGATCATCAGCGGCTACATGCTCCGCCACAAGGTCAAACCTGGCATTACCGGTTGGGCGCAAATCAACGGTTGGCGTGGTGAAACTGACACCGTCGACAAGATGGAGAAGCGCATCGAGTATGACCTGGACTACATACGCAACTGGTCGCTGTTTCTAGATCTGAAGATTGTATTTCTGACGGTCTTTAAAGGGTTTATCAACAAGAATGCCTACTGATATGCAATCCACAGCTCGCGTTCTCGTCACCGGCGGCGCAGGCTATATCGGAACCCACACCTGCATTCAACTACTGTCTGCCGGCTACCAGCTATTGGTACTGGACAACTTTAGCAATAGCTCACCGGAAGCATTGCACAGAGTACAAGCGATCACGGGTATTGAAGTGCCCGGCATTGAAGGCGATATCAATGATGCCGCGCTGCTGGATAGGCTTTTTGAGCAGCACGCTATTGATGCCGTTATTCACTTTGCCGGGTTAAAAGCGGTCGGCGAGTCTGTAGCGCAGCCGCTGCGCTACTACCACAACAACGTCAGCGGCACCGTTACCCTGTGCCAGGCGATGCAGCGCGCGGGTGTTTTCAATCTGGTGTTCAGCTCGTCGGCCACGGTCTACGGCGACCCGGCGACACTGCCGATTCGCGAGGACTTTCCCACCAGTGCGACCAACCCCTATGGCCGCTCCAAGCTGATCATTGAAGAGATTCTGGGTGATCTATACACCTCCGATCCGCGCTGGAACGTGGCTTTGCTACGTTACTTCAACCCGGTCGGCGCTCACCCCAGCGGGCTAATCGGTGAAGACCCTAGCGATATCCCGAACAACCTGATGCCTTATATTGCGCAGGTTGCCGTTGGTCGCAGGGAAAGGTTAAGCGTGTTTGGTAGTGATTACCCCACGGTGGATGGCACCGGGGTGCGCGACTATATCCATGTCATGGATCTGGCGGATGGTCATGTGAGGGCGCTGGCCTGGCTGCAGCAAGGCTTGGGTATCAAGGCATTCAATCTCGGCACCGGGCGCGGCTATTCGGTATTGGAAATGCTCAAGGCTTTTGAACAAGCCTGTGGCAAGACGTTAGCGTACGAGCTGGTCGCCCGCCGCCCCGGCGATGTCGCCAGTTGCTATGCAGATCCGACGTTGGCAGAGCAGGAACTGGGCTGGAAGGCGACACTGGGTATTGAAGCCATGTGCGCCGATGGCTGGCGCTGGCAGTCGCAAAACCCGGAAGGGTATCGTAGCTGAGGAAGGTGCCAGGTCACTGGGCAGGTTGAACTCGTGCCTGACCAGTGGGGGCTCGGTGCACGTCCGTGGCCGAGTTGGAACTCGGCCTTTCCGTAAATGGGGCACGGGCTGGTGGACAAGCCGTTGGCTTCTCCACCCTACGGGCGACTGCGTGCTACGCGACCAGCGCGGTCGTAGGGCGGAGTGAGCGCAGCGTGTCCGCCATCAAACTCGCTATCCTCCCAGCGCTTGTCTGCAGCCCCTTGGTGGACACGCCTCAGGCTTTGTCCACCCTGCTCGTAGGTTTACTGGGCTTTGATAAAGTCGATCAGCCCACGGGTGGAACTGTCGAGCGCTGCGGCGGCTTCTTCACCACGAATCACCCCAAGGGTTTCGGTGGCAATTTTCTTGCCCATCTCCACTCCCCACTGGTCAAAGGGGTTGATGCCCCAGATCACCGCCTGGGCAAACACCTTGTTCTCGTACGCTGCAATCATGGCGCCCAAGCTGAAGGGGCTGAGTTCCTTCAACAGCAATGTCGAGCTGGGTTGGTTACCGCGGTAGCGCTTGTAGTGCGGCAGCTCACCCTCTTCTGCCAGCGCGGCTTCTCCCAATGCGAGCAGGCGCGACTGCGCCAAACAGTTGGCCAATGCCAGCTCATGCTGACTGACCAGCTCTTCTGCATCGACCGTATGGCGCGCCTCGTGGTAACGCAGCGCCGGCGCAATGAAGTCGCAGGTCACAACTTCAGTGCCCTGGTGCAACAGCTGATAGAACGCATGCTGCGCATTGGGCCCAACCTCTCCCCACAATACCGGGCAGGTGTGCAGCTGCACCAGCTCGCCGTCACGGTTGACTGACTTGCCGTTAGACTCCATCTCCAGCTGTTCCAGATAGGCCGGCAGTTTCTCCAGTCGACCATCATAGGGCAAGATGGCATGGGCGTTGATGCCCAGGCAGTTGGTATTCCACACGCCAATAAGCGCCATCAGCACGGGCAGATTGCTCGCCCAGGGCGCAGAGCGAAAATGCTCATCCATCAGGTGCGCACCCGCCAGCAGCTGGCGGAACCCCTCCATGCCGATACGCAGCGCAATCGGCAGTCCAATACAGGACCACAGTGAATAACGACCGCCCACCCAGTCCCAGATCTGCAGCTGGTTTTCCCGATGAATACCCCACTCGCTCATCTTCTCGGGCTTGGACGATACGCCGATAAAGTGGCAGTGCATCAGCCCTGCGCATTTACCCAGCGAGCGCTCCAGCCAGGCCAACGCCGTATTGGCGTTGTAAAGCGTATCGACAGTCGTGAAGGACTTGGACGAGACAATGAACAGCGTATTTTGCGGCCGCAACTGCTGCAGCAGCTGCGCCATCTGACTGCCGTCCATTGATGATGCAAAGTGAATGCCGAGCGACTTGCTGCTCTTGATTGCAAAATCGTTAAGCGCGCGGCTGACCATCAAGGGGCCAAGATCCGAGCCACCCACACCGATATTGACTACATCGGTGATGACTTCACCGGTCATGCCGCGCCATTGGCCACTGTGGATCTTATCGACCATCGCAGCCATGCGATCCAACTGCGACTGCACATCGGAATAGACGCCCTCTACCGGCTCCTTCAGCTCTGTGTCGGCAGGCACGCGCAGCGCCCAGTGCATGGCCGCGCGATGCTCGGTGTTGTTGACCGTTTCGGCATTGAACAAGCGCTCGATCCAGCCGCGCAGGTCAGCACTGTCAGACAGGGCAAACAACTTCTCCAGTGCCAGCGAGTCCACACGCTGCTTGCTGTAATCCAGCAGCAGAGGGCCGGCGGTCACGTTAAATCCGGCAAAGCGCTGTTCATCCGCGCGAAACAGCTCAGCCAGGTGCAGAGGGCGCAGGCGCTCTGCCTGGATATTCAGGTCAGCCCAGGCCTGCTGCTCAGCTTGCGTACCCGTATCGGGTATGGATTTGAAGGCATTCATGTCGGCATCCCTCTGGGCTCAACGCCCAACTCCGTAATAGGTAAAACCATGCTCACGCACGTAGGCCGGGTCATACATGTTGCGGCCATCAAGGATTACCGGTTGTTTCATACCCTTGCGCAGCCGGTCCAGGTCAGGATTCCAATACATTTTCCATTCAGTGAGCACCATCAGCGCATCCGTGCCGTCAGCTGCGGCGTAGGGGTGACTGGCATAGTGCAACCCCGAGTGATGTCCGTAGCGCTCCAGCAGTGCAGGCAAGGCTTCCGGGTCATGCACGCGCACCTTGGCGCCTTGCGCCCAGAGGGCCTCAAGAATGCGAATGATGGGTGCGTTGTCGATGCGCCCGGTTTCAGGCTTGAAGGCCGCGCCCCAGATGGCAATGGTGCGGCCCTTGAGGTCCGTGTGATAGTGCTGCCAAAGTCGGCGGAACAGATACTCTTTCTGACGCTCGTTGATCTCAATCACCTGATTGAGCAAGGAAGAACCCACACCAGACGCGTCCAGAGTATCAACCAGGTTAATCACGTTGCTTGAGAACCCCGGGCCACCAAAGCCAACCCCAGGATACAGGTAGGCTGGCCCAATACGCGGGTCCGCCGCAACGCCCTGACGAACGCTTTCGATATCAATGCCCAGCGAGTCGGCCAGGTTGGCCATATCGTTCATAAAGCTGATACGGGTCACCAGCATGCCGGTGATTGCCAACTTGGTGAATTCTGCCTCACGTGGGCTCATAACCAGGAAGTGGTCGCGGTCACGGTTAAAGGGGCGGAATATTTCCTTTACCAGCAGCTCGGCATAACCATCATTGCAGCCCAAGATGATCTGCGGCGGCTTGTGCATGCCATCCAGCGCGGTACCTTCCTGCAGAAAGTCTGGCAGGGCCACTACCGAGCGACGGCTTTCGCCGCCATCGGTACGCAGCAGCTTCTCCAGGTGCTCGGTAAAACCGACCGCAAACGGACTTTGGTTGACCACCAGCCAGCTGCGCTCGCGCACCTGCGACAGCCGCGTGACTATCTTCTCGGCCAGCGCCGACTCGTCGGTGTCCAACGCCAGAAAGACCGCTCGACTGTCAGCGCCGGGCAAACCGTCAAAGTCACCGTACACCAGCCGGCCGCTGGTGTGGCCGCTGCTAATCAGCCGACGCAGGCCGGGTTCGCTGTAAGCAGCCTTGTTGGCGATAATTTGCTGGCGCACGCGCCCCTGGGGCATGCGCAGCACCACATTGTGTCCAGTGGACGCCAGACTGCCGGCAGTGACCAACGCTGAAAGGGTGTCGCCGTAGAGATCGATGTGCACGATGGGCTCCGCGTTAGTCGTTATATTGACGCAGCAACTCGGCAAACTCGGCACCTACCTGCGGGTGGCGCTTGGCGTAGGCCAGCGTCGCCTGCAGGTAACCAATTTTGCTGCCGCAGTCGTAGGTCACGCCTTGCATGCGGTAGGCTTCTACCGACTCTTCCTTCATCAGCGTGGCGATAGCATCAGTCAGCTGGATCTCGTTACCGGCGCCGGGCGCCGTATCAGCCAGCAGTTCAAAGATACGCGCGGGCAGGATGTAGCGCCCAACCACCGCCAAATCAGAGGGTGCATCGGCCTGCGCCGGCTTTTCTACAACGCCCGTCATCACCTGGCTGGTACCGGCCGCAGGTGCGTCGCCCTCAAGGGCAACCACTCCGTATTGCGATACCTTGTCCATGGGCACCTGCTCCACCATGATCTGCGCCCGCTGGCTGGCCTGATAGCGCTGCACCATGGCAGCCAGGTCCGGCTCCGAGCCGGCCGGTTGCAACTCGGCATCAACCAGCACGTCGGGCAGCATGACGGCAAAAGGAGCATCGCCGACCACTTCACGGGCACACATCACGGCATGGCCCAGACCTAGGGCTTTACCCTGGCGCACGCTGATCACGCGAACGTCCGGCGGCAGAATGGAGCGCATGACCTTGAGCAACTCGTCCTTACCGCGGCGCTCCAGCTCATTTTCCAGCTCGTAGTGCACATCAAAGTGGTCTTCAATCGCGCGCTTGGCCGAATGGTTGACCAGCACAATCTGTTTAATGCCCGCGCGTACGGCTTCATCTACCACGTACTGGATAACAGGCTTATCGACAACCGTGATCATTTCCTTGGGAATGGCCTTGCTGGCTGGGAGAAAGCGGGTACCGAGACCGGCAACGGGTAGAACGGCTGTTTTGACAGTCACAGATAACTATCCTTTGTCGACGACATTAAAAGTCAGAGAAAAAATAAACATCAGGCCACTACAACTGAAAGTAGAGGCCTGAAATATCACGCATATTTCGCGCCAGCCAACGACTGACCGGCGAATGCATTGGCCTGAGCAGACCGCTCACCCGCAGACTTGATACTGCGCAGCGGCATTTTCAGCCGCTGCTCTCGATGCAGCAGGGTAAGCAGCAAAATGGCGCGCTCTTCACCATCATTGCGCAAAAAAATGGCTTCAAGCTCACTGAAGGGGCCTTCAGTAATGCGCACCGCATCACCACAGGCAAACTGACAAGCAACGGGGGCTTCACATTCGTGCGCATGCAGGCGATTGATCAGGTCGGCAGGAACTACCGCCGGTTCGTTACCAAAGGTCACCAGGCGCGCAACGCCGCGGGTGGAGCGGATGGAGTACCAGTTGTCTTGCAGCCGATCCAGCCGCACGAATAGATAACCGGGGAACAGGGACTCACTCACCTCGGCCTGGCGGCCGCGCTTGACCTGCTGAGCGCGGCGCAGCGGACGATAGCAATTGAAGGACTGATTGCGCAGATTTTGTTCTGCCCGCTCATCCTGACGGGGTTTGCATTGAATCAGGTACCAACCTGAGGCGTTTGCGTATTGTCCAGACATCCTGTCACCCGAGCAGCCTGCCGGCCCGCTCTCAATTGAACTTGGTAAGTTGGCTCTCACCTTGCGCATATAGAATCACCTCACACCCCAAAACATCTGGGGCGTGCAATTGCGGCGCAATGATAATTGCCTGCCCTCCTCCCGGACAAGACTTGACTTGCCCGGGGCGACACATGGTCATGACGCGCCACCGCTCAAAAGATTTGGCGCGAAAAGACACCCCTCACGCCCGCTTTGGCCTGCAACGCGGCAGGCTCCACCCACAACTGACCGCCCAGCCCCGTGATCTACGCCAGCCTGATGACAGCTTTGTGAGCAAATTCACACAACTAAGCTCAAAAGGTACTAGCGCACTATTATCGAACGCAGACGCGCGAGAACGGGGCCAACCACTATCCAGAAGCGCGCATCCGCCAGGCTCAACCCAAAGGCCATCATGGCGCCACCACACAGTATAAACAAGGCTCTGATTTGGGGGTTTTCATTCACCTTTAACTGCGTATAATCCAAGTCGTATTTCCCACGTAACAAGGAGACGAGTTATGAATAAACAAGTACTTGCACTGATTGCCAGCGGCCTGTTGCTCGCCTCCGGCGCGGCCATGGCACAAAGCGGCAGCGACGCTGGCACTGGCGGCGGCACCGGCGGAACCAGTGGCGCAACCACTGGCGGCGGAGCTGGCGCAGGCGGCGCGGCTGGTGGAGCTGCCGGCGGTCTCGGCGCCATGAGCGGTGTAGTCATCGGCGGCGCAGTTGTTGGCGGCGCAGTTGCTGCAGCTAACGATGACGGTGATGGCTCCAGCGGCACTACCGGCACTACCGGCACTACCGGCACTACCCCCTGATCCGGGGCGCTTTATAATGGATACAAAGCCACCCACCAGCATGCTTGGGTGGCTTTTTTTTGCACGGCGTTATCGCCGCCTAATTGACTATAAGAATTTCTGCCCATGAATCGCATCGCCCTCGGCGCCCTTGGCGCAACGACTCTTTTACTGCAAGCCTGCATGTTCTCCCCCGGCATGCATATGGACACGGACCGTCTGATCGCTGAAGACTCTGTCGAGGCAAGCATGGTCGAGATGGTGCAGATCACCCCCAAAGTGCTGGCACAGGAGAATGTGGAGCGCCCCGAGCGGAAAATCCCACAGGCCCTGCTGGATTATGCGCCAGAGAACTACCGCCTTGGCCCCAATGACGCCCTATTCATCACAGTGTGGGACCACCCTGAGCTGACTATTCCCGGCGGCCAGCAGCAGCCATCCTCTGCCAACGCACGGGTAGTACGAGACGACGGCACGCTGTTCTATCCCTTTATCGGCAACGTAAAGGTGGCAGGGCTCACCCAGGAAGAGCTGCGCAAACTGATTTCTGAACGCCTGGCTCGCTATATTGAGCAACCCCAGGTTGACGTCAATATTCTTGAGTACAACAGTCAGAAAGTCACCCTGAGCGGTGCTTTTAACAACCCTGGCTTTCGCGCGATCAATTCGCAACCCCTCACCTTGCTACAGGCGATCGGCGAGGCGGGGATTGACCAGTCCCGTGCCGACCTCTCGCGCCTGCAAATTCTGCGCGACGGTCAAATCTACACACTCGATTACGACTACCTCACTGGCCACCCCAGTGCCGTCGGCAATATCTACCTGAAAGACGGCGACAAGCTGCACTTTGGCCTGAATGACGCGCGCAAGGTCTTTGTCATGGGAGAGGTACCGCGCCCCACCGCGCTGGCCTATAGCACCAGCCGCATGACGCTTAGCGAAGTGCTGGCCACCGTTGGCGGCCCCTCCCCAACATCATCCAGCGGCCGCGAGGTGTACGTGATTCGCGGCGTTGAGAACCTGGAGACGGACAAAGCAACCGTATTCCAGCTAAACGCGCAGTCGCCCTCTGCGTTTATCCTGGCGGACCAGTTTGAAATGCAGCCGCAGGATGTTGTTTTTGTCGGAGCCGCCGGTATCACCCGCTGGAACCGCTTTATCAGTCAGCTGCTGCCAAGTGCCACGCTTGTGGGCACTACCGCCAGGGCGGGTAGCGATTATAACGACTTCTCTGACGACAACTGATCGTGTACTTGATACGCACCTTTCGCTGCTGCGCCCTCGCCGCAGCAGCGCTACTGGCGGCTGGCTGCAACTCGCTGACAAGTAACTCGATCGAAACTTTTCGCATGGCGTGGAAAGGCAAAGTCAACGAGATCCCGGAAGGCCAGGTATTGCAAGCTCCCGGCGATAGCCTGCTGATCCGCGCAGGTGCCGCCGAGGCCCTGTTCGTCGCACCTGCAGGCAGCAGAGGATGCATAAGCTGGTGGGGCATAGCCGAGCAAGTTGAAACCTGCCATGGCCGCATCAGCCAGATAGTTGGGCTGGAGACAGACGTGGCCCAACCACTGACTACAGACGACCCGTTCAAAACAGGACTGCTGAACGTTACCGAAGGGCAACAAGTCACTCGCTTCGTCGACTACCCACTTAGCTACCAGACAGGCATAGAGCAAATTGCGACCTACTTTATAGGCCCGCAAGAGTCGCTCACCCTGTTTGGCCAGACGGCACAGTACCAACGCATTGATGAGCGCATTTGGATGCCTGAGCTGGATTATTCAGCGCTCAACCAGTATTGGGTGGACCCGAACACCGGCCTGGTGCGGCGCAGCCTGCAACATCCCAGCCCCGACTTTCCGGTATTTGAAGTTATCAGCACCCATAAAAGCAGCAAGGATGCAGGACAATGATTGCTCGGCTGCTATTTGCCGCAATACTGCTTCAGCCTGCCCTTGTGGCAGCCGCCCCAATATTCAGCATTACGGGCGCCGTCAGCCAACCCGGCGACTACCAGTGGCAGCAAGGTGTTCGGCTGCTGGACGCGTCCGTTACAGCGCAGGTGAACTCAAACGCCTGGTATATGGGCGCCACCCTGCAACGTGAGAGCGCGAAGCTTGAGCAGCGCAAGCTCAAGGTTGGGCTATTGTTTGACCTGCGCAGCGCCAAGGTGCGCTCACGACTGGCCGGCGACCCAGCAGCCCAGGCGCTGATTGAGCGGCTGACCGCCCAAGTAGAGGCCATGCCCGTTACCGGCCGCATTCCGGCAGAGATGAACCCGCTGAAACAACGTCTTGTCCGCTACAACCCGCTATTGGAAGCAGGTGACAAGATCCACTATGCGCTGCGCCCCAACAGCATCACGGTAACCGGCGCCGTGCAAGCCGACTGCCAGCTTACTTACTCATACGCCACCAGCCTGTATGACTATCTGGCCGCCTGCCCTGCACACCCGCTAGCCTCCGCCGACACGCTGTATCTGATACAGCCGGACGGCGCGGTAGAGCGACTCGGCAGCGGCCACTGGAATCAGCAGGATGCGTCGGTCGCAGTCGGGGCCACACTGTTCGTACCAGTAGATGAGACGGCGCTGACCGCTGACGGCGAGCCCGAAACCTTCAACGAAGACATGGCCGCCTTTATCGCCACCCAGACACCTGCACAGGAGCGTATCAGGTAATGCAGCGTCCATTCCTGCCAGCCTTTTCCGCTGCCGCACTGCCCACTCTGCTACTGGTTAGCATTACCGCTACGGCCGACATCAACAGCCGCTATAACACCACCCAGCACGATTTTGGTGGCGTCGGCCTGCTGCAAACCCCAACAGCACGTATGGCGGAAGACGGCAACCTGAGCTTCAACGCTAACCGCACTGAACCCTATAGCCGCTATAGCATCTCGGCGCAGCCGCTGCCATGGCTTGAAGGCACCATTCGCTATATCGCGATCACCAACCGCAACTACGGACCAGAAGAGTTTAGTGGCGACCAGAGCTTTAAAGATAAAGCGATCGACTTTAAAGTGCGCCTCCTTAAGGAAAGCTACTGGGTTCCGCAAGTAGCGTTCGGCATGAGAGACGCCGGCGGTACAGGCCTTTTCTCCAGCGAGTACTTTGTTGCCAACAAACGCTTTTATGATCTAGACGTTAGCTTGGGTATTGCCTGGGGTTATATCGGTAATCGAGGCGGCATCGACAACCCGCTTGGCTGGTTCAAAGACAGCTTCAATGACCGCGGCGAAGTGACTGCAGATGTTTCTCAAGCCGGCGACCTGGGTACCAACCGGTACTTTAAAGGCCCCATTGGCTTGTTTGGCGGAGTCGAGTACCAAACCCCCTGGGACCGCCTGCGCCTCAAGGTGGAGTTGGATGGTAACGACTATGAGTCGGAACCGCTGAGCAATGAAATAGACCAGGACTCCCCCATCAACTTCGGTGCCACCTACCGTCTGGGCAAAAGCATTGATCTGACCGCTGCATTTGAGCGCGGCAATACTGCCATGTTCGGCATTACCTACCAAGCCAACATGAAGACCAACCCGGAGCCCAAAAAATATCTCGACCCAGCCCCCGAAGCCCGACGCGGCTTGCCCGCTGGCGTGAACGGAAGCCAGGTCGACTGGGCCGACATAAGCCGACGCCTTGGCGAGAACGCAGGCATCAATGTGCAGCAAATTTCCCTGCACGGCGACGAAGTCATTGTGACCGGCGACCAGACGCGCTATCGCAACCGCGCCCAAGGCCTGGGCCGCGCCGCGCGCGTGCTGGACAACAGCCTGGGTGAGGGCTCCTATGATTGGTACACCCTGGTGTATCGCCCCCGCGGAATGGACGTCAGCCAGACCAGTGTCAATGCCGAAACCTTGCGCCGTTATGAAATGAACGAGGTAGACGCAGATACCTTACGCAAGGGCGTAGTAAATGCGGTGCCTTCTGTGCTCGATGACGAGGTTGTCTATACCGCGCCACTGGACAAATACAGCTTTGGTACCTCGCTTGGCTACACCCAAAACGTCGGCGGCCCAGATGGCTTCCTGTTGTATCAGTTCCTGCTGCGCTTTAATGGTGCCTACTACTTTGATGATAACAAGTGGCTCAACGGCAGCGTTGGCGTCAACCTGCTAAACAACTACGACAAGTTCGAATACGACGCGCCGAGCAACCTGCCGCGCGTACGGACCGACATCCGCTCGTACGCGACCAGCTCAGACGTTCAGCTCAGCCGCCTGCAATACACTCAGACCCACCGCCTGGACCGTGACCTCTACGCAATGGCCTATGCTGGTCTGTTCGAGTGGATGTACGGCGGCGTCGGCGGTGAAGTGCTGTACCGCCCCTACGGTGCAAACTGGGCAATTGGCGCAGACTTCAACTGGGTCAAGCAGCGTGGTTTTGAGCAGGACTTCAGCTTCCGTGACTACTCGACCCTCACCGGCCACGTAACCGGCTACCTGCAGACCGGCATCTATGACGTGCTGGCCAAGGGCAGCGTGGGCCGCTACCTGGCGGGCGATTATGGCGCCACGCTGGACCTGTCACGTCGCTTTGACAATGGCTTCACCATGGGCGCTTGGGCAACCATGACCAATGTCTCCAAGGAAGAGTTTGGTGAGGGTAGCTTTGATAAAGGCGTCTATATCCAGATTCCGTTCGATGCCTTCTTCATTCGCTCCACTACCTCAGTCGGCACCATTGCCTGGAACCCGCTGACCCGTGACGGTGGCGCGCGACTTGCCCGCTACTACCAGCTCTACAACTTCACCAATGACCGTGACCTCGACAACTTCAACGACGGCTTCCGCCGCCTGACCGAATAATGGTTATGTGGCGCAAGCTGGAAGACCTCCGCCGTAGTTGGCGCCCATGGTTTGTCGTCGGGTTCTTCGCACTGCTGGCCTTGGGGCTGTATCTGGGCATGCGCCCCACCCCACCGCCAGCGGCGTATAGCTGGCAGGCCAGCTTCTATCATGGCGGCGGCATCTTTGCGCTGACGCTACTGAGCTTTCTGGCCTTTGCGCGCTGGCCCTGGTGGCTGCGCGCGGTGCTGCTGACACTGGTTGGCGTGGCGGTTGAGATGGTGCAGGCGCTGCACCCCACACGCACCACCGACTGGCACGACATTGTCGCTAACAGCACGGGGCTGGTAATCGGCTTGCTGCTGATTGGCGGCTACCAGTACATGCTGCGCCGCCAGACCGCCTAGCGGCGCTCAGCACCTCTCCGACCGCTTTTCCCTTCCTCCGCCTCCTGACCTGCCCCGTATGGATTATGTACGGGGCCTGCGCTAAGCGCGTCAACATTTAGACCATTCGTCAGACATTACTGTTTATTGACATTTTTGCGTCACAGATCGCAGAGATTCACTGCTTACATTGTTAGCGTCTAATCTGGTACAGCGATAAGGAAAGTCCATGACCAGAGACAGATTCACACCTCGTTTCACACCCACGGAAGTCTGGAAGGGTTGGCAGCGCTCACCGCAGAAAGCCGAGCGCGCCATTCCCTACGATTTGCAACTGATCACCCTGCGCCTCGCTGACTCCCTGCCCCCTTGCGCCATGCAGGTTCTGCAGGAGGAAGTGCGCGCCCAGCCGCCGGAAGAGCGCGTGCTGTTTCGCCGCCGACGGTTAGACCATCATCTGCAACAGGGTCACGGCTGCTGCTTGCTGGCACACCCGAACATGGCTGCCGAAGTGGCCGATGCACTGGAAAGCCAGAATCGCAAGCGCTACAAGCTGATCGCCTGGTGCATCATGCCCAATCATGTGCAGGTGCTGCTGGAGCCCACCTACTCTACCCCTCGCATTATCCAGGCGTGGAAGACCACGACCACCCACTGGATGCAACAGAACAAGCAATCACTGGCGCTCGACACACCCGGCCGCATGCTATGGATGCGCGACTACTGGGACAGGTACATCAAGGATGAGCAGGACCTGCAACAGAGCATCCAGGAGCTGCAGAACACGCCGGTCGCCGCCGGACTGTGTGAGCAGCCCAAACAGTGGCGTTGGTCCAGCGCGTATGAGTCCGGGTGAATTGATCAGCCCCTGCGGGCATAATGGCGGCCTTAGCTAGGAGGACCCATGCAACCAGACGAACAACATCGGCTGCTGGAAGCCGTAGCCACCCTGACCCGCGCCGCCGGCGCCGTGATCATGGATATTTATCACAGTGATTTTGCCGTGCGCGGCAAGGACGACGCCTCTCCTGTGACCGACGCAGACGAGCGCGCCGAGGCGCTAGTTCTTGAGGGCCTGGCCAGGTTGGGGGTGGACTTTCCGGTGGTGGCTGAAGAAGCAACCGCGGCGGGCCATGTGCCCGAGATAGCGGACTGTTTCTGGCTGGTTGACCCGCTGGATGGCACACGGGAGTTCGTCAATCGCAACGGCGAGTTTACCGTCAACATTGCCTTGATCGAGAACGGCAGCCCACTGCTGGGCGTGGTGTTTGCGCCCGCCATCGGCGCACTGTATGCCGGGTCCCGTGCGGGTGGCGCCTATATTGAAGATGCCGACGGGCGTCGCGCCATCCAGGTTCGCGAGCCATCCCACGACGGGCTCGACGTGCTGGCCAGCCGCTCCCATGGCGATAGCGCGGCATTGGAACAACTCCTGGCCGGCCGCCCGGTGCGTTCACTGATCAACGCGGGCTCGTCGCTCAAGCTATGTTTGCTGGCCGCTGGACAAGCGGACATATACCCGCGCCAAGGGCGCACCATGGAATGGGATATCGCCGCGGGTCACGCCGTATTGGCTGCTGCTGGCGGGCAGATACAAACCCTCGACGGCGGCCCGCTCCTGTACGGCAAGCCCGGCTTTGAAAACCCCCACTTTGTCGCCTGCGGGGCTCAGCCGTTTTTTTGAGGGTGTTGTGTTGGCAGGTTGGTGTACACGCCTACGGCTTAGTACACCCTACGGTGCAGCACGGCCGGTAGGGCGGATTAAGCGCAGCGTATCCGCGGGGCGCGCGCACGGGTAATCGGCCCGTGTGGATTGAATGGTGTACACGCCTGCGGCTTAGTACACCCTACCGCGCAGCGTGCCGTCCGTTGTCCTGGGCTACTCGGTGTGGAAACACAATAAAAAACGCCCGAAGGCTTTCGCCTTCGGGCGTTTTTGCTGGCTAAGCGGCCAGGATCAGGCGGCGGGCTGTGCTGCCTTGACCATGGTTTGCAGCTCACCGGATTCATGCAGTTCCAGAATGATGTCGCTGCCGCCGACCAGTTCGCCGTTGATCCACAGCTGCGGGAACGTCGGCCAGTTGGCGTAGCCCGGCAGGCTTGCACGGATCTCGGGGTTTTGCAGAATGTCCACGTAAGCAAACTTCTCACCGCAGGCCATCAGCGCTTGTGAGGCGCGGGCGGAGAAGCCGCACTGCGGGGCGTTCGGCGCGCCTTTCATGTAGATCAGTACCGGGTTGTTGGCGATCTGTTCTTTGATGGTATCGATGATGTCCATTGCATTCCTCATAAGGTTGTCGGCGTTTTGGCACCTTGCAGATGCGCCATTCTAACGTAAAGGAGGCTCTGATCAATTCCACACGCCCTCTGCGAGTGCTCAAGTGTGCAGATGCAAGGCACGGTGTGCAGCCAATAGTGGTTCTATCGGCAAGCAGCGCAACGCCGCAGATGCATGCTTGAGCGCTCGCCCTGCGGGTGGGGCCGCCGAGGTTGCGCCTGTAAAGCCGTCACTCAGCGTCGCTCGTCGCTCACGTGGAATAACCACAAAAACGCCGGGAGCGTTTTTGCGCGCCAGCCCCGAAGGGGTGAAGCGCAGGGATGCGCTGAACACCCTACGCTTCTCCCTCCTTGATTGGCGGCTTTACAGGCTGCAACAGGAGGGTGAACAAAACGTCAACAGACCCTAAGGTCCAGCGTCCTGCTGAGCCACAAAACCCTCTGCGACCAAGGCCCATTTGCCACGGGCTGGATTTTCCCTATAAGATCCCTGCTTCTCTTTATTACTGTGGCTGTTACCAGGCCTTCAGGCTCTCTGGTACGGCGACGTATTTCCGGTCGTTAAGCGACCGAGGTAACTAGGTAGTACAGATATGACTACACGGCACTTTCTATCGTTGATGGACTGCTCGGAAGCCGAGCTCATCAGCCTGATCAAACGCGGCATCGAACTCAAGTCCCTGCATCGCCAAGGCGTGGTGTATGAGCCGTTGAAAAACCGCGTATTGGGGATGATTTTCGAGAAGGCCTCCACCCGCACCCGCGTGTCCTTCGAGGCAGGCATGATTCATCTGGGCGGCCAGGCCATTTTCCTGTCGCCGCGTGATACGCAGCTGGGCCGCGGCGAGCCGATCGAGGATAGCGCCCGCGTGCTGTCCAGCATGTGCGATGCGATCATGATTCGTACCTTTGCGCATGAGACCCTGGAAACCTTCGCCCAATACTCGAAAGTGCCGATCATCAATGGTCTGAGCGATGACCTGCACCCTTGCCAGCTACTGGCCGACATGCAGACCTATCTGGAGCACCGTGGTGCCATAAAGGGCAAGACCGTAGCCTGGATCGGCGACGGCAACAACATGTGCAACACTTTTATCCAGGCCGCCATCCAGTTTGACTTCCATCTGCGCGTTGCCTGCCCCGAAGGCTACGAGCCGGCGCAGCAGTTTCTGGACCAGGCCGGTGACCGCGTGACCGTGATGCGCGACCCGATGGAGGCCGTCGCCGGTGCCCACCTGGTCAATACCGACGTTTGGGCGTCGATGGGCCAGGAAGACGAAGCCGAAGCGCGCCTCAAGCAGTTTGCGCCTTACCAGGTAACGCCGGCGATGCTCGATGCGGCCGACGAGTCCGTGCTGTTCATGCACTGTCTGCCTGCCCACCGTGGCGAGGAAGTCAGCGACGCACTGATGGAAGACCCGCGCAGCGTGGTCTGGGATCAGGCCGAAAACCGCCTGCACGCGCAAAAAGCGCTGGTCGAATTCCTGCTGGTTGAGTGACGCCATGACGACGCCAGTGCTGGAGCTTGATTCCCTCAATTGCGGCTACGGCCAGCAGTTGATCGTCAATGAACTGAGCATCCACCTGCGCGAGGGCGACATCGGCTGTCTGCTGGGCCCATCGGGCTGCGGCAAGACAACGACCCTCAGGGCCATTGCCGGCTTTGAACCCATCAGCGGCGGCAGCATCCTGCTCGACGGTAAAGCCCTGAGCACCGCACAGCATCGGGTTGCCCCGGAGCAGCGCCAGATCGGTATGGTATTTCAGGACTATGCGCTGTTCCCTCACCTGAGTGTGGCGGACAACGTGGGCTTTGGCATTCATACCTCTCCGGAGCGCAAGCGCATCGTCGATGAGCTGCTGGCACTGGTCAAGCTCGACAAGCTGGGCCGCCGCTACCCGCACGAACTTTCCGGCGGCCAACAGCAGCGCGTGGCGCTGGCCAGAGCCATGGCACCCAACCCGCGCCTGCTGTTGCTCGACGAACCCTTCTCTAACCTTGATGGCGAGCTACGTCGGCGTCTGTCTGCCGAGGTACGCGATATTCTCAAATCCCGTGGGATCAGCGCCATGCTGGTCACCCACGACCAGGCTGAAGCCTTTGCCGTCTGCGACCAGGTCGGCGTGCTAAAGGATGGGCGTCTGCAGCAATGGGATACGCCCTACAACCTCTATCACGAGCCCGCCACGCCCTTCGTCGCCAGTTTTATCGGCCAGGGCTACTTCATCCGCGGCCAGATGGAGGCGCGCGACACCGTTGCCACAGAGCTTGGCGTGCTTCAGGGCAATCGCGCCTACCCAATGCCAGAGGGAAGCCCCGTGGACGTGTTGCTGAGGCCGGATGATCTGGTAGGTGACGCTAGCAGCGCATTGCGCGCCCGGGTGATTGATCGCACCTTTCAGGGCGCAACCATCCTTTACCGCATGCAACTGCAGACCGGCACCCAGCTCGAAGCCCTGTTCCCGAGCCACGCCGACCATCAGCCCGGCGACGAGGTCGGTCTGCGGGTCGCGGCGGAGCACTTGGTAGTGTTCCCAGCTCAGGGCAGCGTCAATCTGCACGCCCAGCTGCCGCTGGAGCAAGTGCTTGATACCGGCCGCTCTGCCTGACCCCTTTGCGTGGAGAACGCTGCGCGTTTCTCCACCCTACGCCTCTACACAGTTCTGTGCGTAGGGCGGAGAACGCCGCAGGCTTCTCCGCGCACCCCCGCATCAGGGCTGCGCGGGCCCGTACAACGCGCGACTCGCCTTGCCGTGGATCATGCGCGAGAGACGGTAATCGGTGTTCTGCATCATGCCGATGATGATGGCGTCGTTGCTCGGGTCAATCCAGCACCAGGCGCCCTGAATCCCCCACCACCAGTAGGTACCCTGCGGCAGATAGCCGGCCGCTGGCGAGTCATTCACCACGGCGACATTCAACCCAAACTGGTTGCCCGGAAAGAACGGACCAATATTTTCCACGCCCTGCGGCAACTGATTGCGGCGCATCAGCTCAACGGTGTCTGCCTTGAGAATACGGGTACCCTCCAGCTCGCCGCCGCCCAGCAGCATGCGGGCAAAGCGCAGATAGTCATCCACCGATGAGATAAGCCCGCCGCCACCATTGAGAAAGCGCGGCTTGCTGAGAAACGGCGTATTGGGCAGCGCCTTGAGCGAGCCGTCAGGCTGCGGCTGGTAAGACAGCGCCAGACGCTCGGCCTTGTCCTCCGGTGCGTAAAAATCAGTGTCACTCATCTGCAGCGGGTCGAAGATGCGCTCTTGCAAAAACACATCAAAGGACTTGCCAGACAGCACCTCAATCAGAGCCGCCTGAATATCCACCGATATACTGTAGTGCCAGACCGTGCCCGGCTGATGCAGCAAGGGTATGTGCTCGAGCTTGGCCATCATATCGACGAAGGTGGAGTCACGGTTCTGGATATCGGCCTGAACGTAAAGCTGGTCTACCTGGGTATCGCCGAAGCGACCATAGGTAAAGCCGCCCGTGTGGGTCATCAGCTCACGGATGGTTACCGGATGTGCCGCCGGTTCAGTCTTGGGCATGCCCTCAGGCCCGTCGGCCACGGCCACCTGCAGATTTTGCAATTCAGGAATGTACTTGCCGACCGGCTCGTCCAGCTCAAAGCGCCCCTCATCGAAGAGCGTCAGGAGCGCGGTGCCGGTCACCAGTTTGGTCAGGGAGAAAATCTTGTAGAGGCTGTCTGGCTCAAGCGGCCGCTGCTGCTCCCGGTCTGCATATCCATACTCGGCGCGCTGCACAACCTCGCCGTTCTGGTACACCAGCGTGGCGATACCGCCAATGCGCCCCTGCTCCACCTCCTGGGCCATGGCCGCGGCAAAGGCATCCAGCCGCGGCTGGGTGAAGGTGTGCGCTGCCTGCTCGGCGTACAGACTGCCAGAGAAACCCGCCGCCAGCAGCACAGCACTGCCCAGCAGCTTACGCATGCTTGATCGAATCATTATTATTTTCCTTGCGTGTGTTATAGGCCTGCCGATGCCGAGGGAAGCACCGGGATATAGCGAGACTAACCGCCACGAGACAAGCTGCCAAGCTGTCTCAGGGCCTATCAGGCCGAGTGATACGCACGCCCCGATGTAACAAATGCCGTTACCAGGCGTCAGATGATGACAGTCACCACACACAGGATCGACCATGAAACGCCGTACCCTGCTTAGCGGCCTGCTGGCCGCCCCCGCCCTGCCGCTTCTGTCCAGCACGGCCAGTGCCAAGGATGCCTTTCATGTGCCGCAAGTCGAGGCACTGGACCTGCCCGCAGACTACTGGCGCGACAAGGTATCAGACGCCGCCTGGGACGTGCTTTTTGAAGAAGCCACCGAACGCCCCGGCAGCAGCCCGCTGGACAAGCATTACGAGCCCGGCACCTACCTGTGCGCAGCCTGCTACCTGCCGCTTTTTTCGTCTGAGCACAAGTTCGACAGCAAGACCGGTTGGCCCAGCTTTACGCAGCCGTTGGTCGGACACATCGGAACACGGCAGGACTTTGCGCTGATCTGGCCGCGCACCGAATACCACTGCGCCCGCTGTGGTGGCCATCAGGGCCATGTCTTTGACGACGGCCCCGCCCCCCGGGGCGAGCGCTGGTGCAACAATGGTTTGGCACTCAGATTCATTCCCGCTGGCGAGCCGCTGCCGGCCCTGCGAGGTGATGCATGAAATACGCTGCCCCTGCTCTGGTTCTGTTCGCCCTGTCTCCGCTGGCCGTGGCCAGCGAGCCGGTCACCCAAGGCCCGCCGGGCACCGAAATGGCGGTGTTTTCCGGCGGTTGCTTCTGGTGCACCGAGTCTGACTTTGACAAGCTGCCAGGCGTGGTGGAAACGCTGTCTGGCTATACCGGTGGCGAGGCCGAGACCGCAGACTATCAGCAAGTGTCTGCCGGCGGCACCGACCACATCGAATCGGTCGCGGTGTTTTTTGACCCAACCAAGACCAGCTACGCTGAGCTGGTGGAGGCCTTCTGGCCCACCATCGACCCGCTTACCGCCAACGCCCAGTTCTGCGACCACGGCTACCAGTACAGCAGCGCCGTGTACTACGCCAACGATGAGCAGAACGCCTTGCTGGAATCGTCTCGGGATGCCCTGGAGGCGCGTTTTGATGAGCCGATACACACACTGATACTGCCGCGCCAGCCCTTCTATGCCGCCGAGGACTATCACCAGGACTACTACGAGAAAAACCCGCTGCGCTACACCTTCTACCGCACTACCTGTGGTCGCGACGCCCGCCTCGAGGAAATATGGGGCGATTGACTGACCATGGAAAAGTACCGCGCGAGTCTGGATAATGGCGGGCTTTGATAGCCCAAGCGGAATTCACTATGCAGATTGCCGAAAAAACCGTTGTCCAGTTTCACTACGACCTCTCTGACGCCAATGGCCCGATCGAGTCATCCCGCGAGCATGATCCGGTGTTGTATCTGCATGGTCAGACCGGCCTGATTGATGGCTTGGTTGAAGCCATGGAAGGTCACAGCGCAGGCGAGACCTTTACTGTCACCATCCCGCCGGAAAAGGCCTATGGCGAAGTCCGTGAAAACGCCCTGCATAAAGTCCAGGCCAAACGCCTGCAAGGCGCCAAAAAGTGGAAGCCGGGCATGGTTGCCATTTTGCAGACCGAGCAAGGCCCGCGTCAGGTAGTGGTGGTCAAACCGGGGCTGTCACAGGTGGTGGTTGACACCAATCACCCGTTGGCCGGCCGCGAGCTGACCTTTAACGTGGAGATTCTCGACGTACGCGCTGCCACCGAAGAAGAGCTGGCCCACGGCCACGCCCATGGCGTGGGTGGTCATAACCACTGATCAGCCGCCAGCGCTTGCCAAGCCGTAGGGACGCGACATGTCGCGTCCGCTACCTCGCGGCGCTGATCATGACCTTGCGGACGCAGCATGCTGCGTCCCTACGCCTGTCGCTGTCTCAGCGCCGTTCTCCACGCAATGCCAATACCTGTTCATGCAGGTACTCCGGCAGGGCCGCCTCGGGCGTCACCGGCTGCCCTGCTACCAGACAGACCCGTGACCACAAGCGGCGGAAGAACCCCTTGTGCGGGTCACGACTGAAAAAGCTGCCCCATAGCCCCTGCAACGCCAAGGGCACGACTGGGACAGGGTCGTTCTCCAGAATCCGCGTGATGCCCGCGCGGAATACGTCCATCTCGCCATCAGCCGTCAGCTTGCCCTCGGGGAAGATACAGACCACCTCGCCTGCGCGCAGGTAGGCCGAGATGCGTTCAAAGGCGCGCTCGTAGGTCACCTCATCCTCCTGCCGCCCGGCAATCGGCACGGTGCCGGCGGTGCGGAAAATGAAGTTGAGCACCGGCAGGCGATAGATCTTGTAGTACATGACAAAACGCACCGGGCGGCGCACAGCTCCGCCAATCAGCAGCGCATCGACAAAGGACACGTGGTTGCACACCAGTACGCACGGCCCGTCATCCGGGATCGCCTCCAGGTTGCGGTGCTCAACGCGGTACATCGAGTGTCCCAGCAGCCAGATGAGAAAGCGCATGCTGAACTCCGGCACCACCTTGAAGATGTAGCCGTTGACCAGCACGTTGAGCAACGAGATGGTCAAAAACAGCGTCGGGATCGACAGCTCCAGCACACTGAGCATGACAATCGCCAGAATCGCCGAACAGACCATCAGCAGCGCATTGAGAATATTGTTGGCTGCGATGACCCGCGCGCGCTCCTCTTCGCGGCTGCGCGACTGGATCAGCGCGTACAGCGGTACGATGTAAAAACCGCCAAATACGCCCAACCCCAGGATGCACCCCATGATGCCCCAGGCGCCGGGTTGTGCCAGCAGAGTCAACCAGTCATAGGCTTCGGCGCCGGCGGCGATGCTGCCGGACAGGCTCCAGATCAGCAGACCGAACACGCTCAGGCCAAAGGAGCCAAAGGGCACCAGGCCGATCTCTACCTTATGGCCCGACAGCCGCTCACAGAGCACGGAGCCCAGCGCGATACCCACGGAAAACACCGTCAGGATCAGGGTAACCACGCTCTCGTCGCCGTGCAGATAGTCCTTGGCAAAGCCGGGAATCTGCGTCAGATAGGTCGCACCGAGAAACCAGAACCAGGAGTTGCCGAGAATCGAGCGAGATACCGAAGGCACCTGCTCCTTCAGCCCCAGGCGCAGAATAGCCCAGGACTGGCGAAAGATATTCCAGTCAATCGCCAGGTCCGGCAAGCCGGCGCGCGCGCTTGGAATCCGCCGCGCCGCCAGATAGCCGCCAATGGCCACGACCACCACTGCCCCGCCCACCAGACTGGCCCAGCCACCGCTGGCCATCAGGATACCCGCACACAGGGTGCCGCCCAGAATCGCCAGAAAGGTACCCATCTCAACCAGCGCATTGCCGCCAACCAGCTCGCCCTCTGCCAGCGCCTGCGGCAGGATCGAATACTTGACCGGCCCGAATAGCGCCGACTGGGTGCCCATCGCAAAAAGCACCACCAGCAACAGCGGCAAGCTGCCCAGCCATAGTCCAAGGGCGCCAAGCAGCATGATCGCCACCTCGCCCAGCTTGATGCGCCGGATCAACACGTCCTTGTCGAACTTTTCACCAAACTGCCCGCCGAGTGCCGAGAACAGGAAGAACGGCAAAATGAACAGCAAGGCACTGAGGTTGATGAGCAGGTCACGGTCAGCATTGAAACTGAGCTTGAACAGGATCGCCAGGATCAGCGCCTGCTTGAACAGATTATCGTTGAAGGCGCCCAGCAACTGACTGGTGAAGAAAGGGAGAAAGCGTTTGCTACCGAGCAAACGAAACTGCGAGTGTTCCGACATGGCGCTGCGTATCCTTCCGGTCTATTCGGTGCAGGGGGCAGCATACCCAAAATCGGCAGGCTCCGGGACGGAACCTGCCAACAATCTGGCGCAGATTTGCCGCGCCAGAGGGGGGGCTCGTCCTGCTAGCGCGAGGCGCCCATGACGCTCAGACGTGCTTCGCGGCGCAATACCCAGCGGTGGATACGCTCCTGACGCTCGGCGGTAAGCGGGTAACGCCAGGCAATCACGAAAGCCGTCATATACAGCGCGACGGGGCCGAGAATGTAGAGAACGCGCAGTGACATCAGCTGCGAGGCAGAATGCTCAACGGCCTTGGCATCAAACCCGACCACGGCCAGCAAGCCCAGCGACAGACCAAGCCCCAGCGCCATGGCTGCCTTCTGCGCCATGCCGCTCATGGCAAAGAACAGGCCGGTGCGGTGCTCGCGGCTACGCGCCGTGTCCAGGTCGACGATATCCGCCAGCATCGACAGCGGCAAAAACTGAAAGGCAGCAAAACAGAAGCCCTTGATCGCAAACAATATTGCGAAGGGCAGCAACTGGCCGGCCCCCAGGAAGAACATGCCCAGAATACTGGTACTGGAAATCGCCAGTGCCGCACAGAACGCCCGATGCTTGCCGATCCGCTTGCCTACCTGCAGCCAGAACGGAATGCCCAGAATGCCGATGCCAAAGTACAGCAAATACATCAGGCCGATCTGCGCCTGAATCTGAATCACGTGCTGCATAAAGAACACCGACAGCGCGTTGCGGAACGACTCACCCGTCACCACCACCAGCAACATCAGGATCATGCGTTTGAACGGGCCGTTGTTCTTCAGCACGCGCAGGCCCTTTTTCCAATCGGTGCGCTCAACCGACTGCGGCGGCGCTTCTTTGACTGCGCCAACCACCCAGAAGACCGTCAGCGGCAACAAAATCAGCATCATCCAGGCCATAACCGCGAGAATGGGCCCGTAGCCAATGCCCAACTCACCGTCGCGCCCGAACAGGGTGACCGCCGTTTGCATCAACCAGCCATCAGTGTGTCCGGCCTGAAAGCGTGCGCCCAGAGCCTGTACCAGCGCCGGTGCCAATGCGGCCAAAAACAATCCAATCAGCACAAACCCTTCACGCGAGGCCACTACACGGCTGCGCTGGTGATAGACGGTGGACAGCTCGGCGCCCCAGGCGCCATAGGGCAAGGTCACCATGGTCCAGCCCAGGTACATCAGCATGGTCCAGAACAATAGATGCCCGATACCAATGCCGTCGGGCGGCATGAAGATCATCACCGTACCGGCCAGCATCAGCGGCACCCCCATGACCAGCCAGGGCTTGCGCCGACCAAAGCGGGTGCGCCAGCGGTCACTGAGGGTGCCAATCAGCGGATCGGTAATGACATCAGACAGGCGAGCAATGACCAGCACCAGCGCCATCAACGCCATGTTCAGGCCAACTTCCTGGGCATAGAACGGTGGCAGATAGACCACCAGGGGATAACCAATGATGGCCAACGGCATACCGATGGAGCCATGCAGAAGAATCGTAGAACGTTTGAGGACGCCATTGGCGTCCGTACTGGACTGCGACATGCCACTCTCCCAAGAACGCGGGCTCCGCACCCGCTTTTTATATTTATTGTTTGCCCCTGCACCGCCAGGCGGCCTTACCGCTCCAGAGCAGCCGGCAACGTCAAGCCCGACCTTAGGTGCACGTTTGTATACTCTATACTGCAGCCCTCGCTCTCCACACCAGCGCACCGACGCCGAAGCTGCGGACAATTCATGCATATGTTTCCGCCCCCGCTATACTCGGGCCCAGTCGCCTACCCCGCGCCCCAGCAACCACGGGGCCTGCAGCCTGCCAAGCCGGCGCAGAAACACGCCATCAACTCCGCCTATAGTACTCATTCGCCGCACTGATGGTGCGTTAAGGAAGCCGTACGATGCCCTATCGCCAACCCTCCACGCTGCATGCGGTACTCGCCGCCGCAGCCTTGCTGCTGGTTGTCCATGGACTCGGCCGCTTCATTTTTACTCCCTTGCTCCCTCTATTGGTGGACGATGGACAGTTCAGCACCAGCCAGGGCGCCGCACTGGCCAGCTGGAACTATGTTGGCTACCTGCTGGGCGCGCTGGCGGCGATCCGCTGGCATCGGCCTCAGCAAATCCAGCGCAGCATACCGCTGGCGTTAGCCCTGCACTGCCTCACTCTGCTCGGCCTGGCCATCACCGATTACGTTCCCTTCATCACCTTGCTGCGCCTGGGCAACGGCGTCAGCAATGGCTTGATTTTCGTGATGGTCCCGGCGCTGCTGATGGAGTGGTTGGCAGCCCGGCAGCGCATCGGCCTGAGCGGCCTTATTTATCTTGGGGTTGGCGGCGGCCTGCTGCTGTCTGGCGTGCTCTCGCACCCGCCCGGCGTGTCGCTGGCGCATGCGAGCCGCTGGTGGCCAGCAGCCCTGCTCAGCGTGCCGCTGGCGCTGTGGGGCGGCTGGCTCATGCTGCGCCTCAGTGTTGACGCCCCCGGCGCAAGCAAGGACAAGCGCACACCTGCGCCATCAGCGTCCTTGCTCGACGCGCGGACCCGGCCACTGTTTCTGGCTTATGCCGGTGCAGGCATGGGCTACATCCTGCCAATGACCTTTCTGCCGATGATCGCCAGCATTCAGCTGGGTTCCGGTCATCCGATGGTGCAACAAAGCTGGCTGATTGTAGCGGCCGCCACCCTGCCCGCTGCCTGGTTATGGAATCACCTTGGTCAACGTCTTGGTGACCGAAATGCCCTGTTGCTCAATTACACGACCCAGCTCGCCAGTGTGCTCGCTGCGCTGATCCTGCCGGCCGGAATCGGTATTGTGCTTTGCTCGCTGCTGATGGGCGGCAGCTTTCTGGGCGCGGTATTACTGACCCAGCGGCTTGGGCGCAGCCTTCAGCCACACCAGGGGCCGCGCCTGTCGGCGGCCCTTATCGCCCTGTACAGCGTGACGCAGCTGCTTGGGCCCTGGCTTGCACGCGAATGGCTCAATCACGGTGGCACCCTGCCGGAAACGCTCTGGCTCGGCGCAGGCGCCTTGGCCTGGGCGCTGATCTGGACTTGGCGAACCGGATACGCACACAGGTAACAGGGAACCTCCGGGAAAGCGCTTTAGGAAGCACGGATTAATTCCACATGCCCTCTGGCGTTCAGGCTGGGCCGCATCCGGCGGGGCTGCAATCAAGGCGTGGTTTCGAAGGCATGTCAGGACCTGTCGAGAATTCACAACGCAGAGTGTGGCCCCGCTTGAGCACTCGCAGAGAGCGTGTGGAATTAATCAGTGCTTCCTATACTCAAAGCAAGACAGAGACATTTGCAGAGGCCAGACCATGCGCATACCTTCAAGCTCCCTTCTGATTGCCGGCCTGCTGGCCGCAGCCCTTGCCGCACCGGCTCACGCCAAGCAGGATGACCGCGGCCATGGCAACGGAAACGGCAATAGCTATCATGCACAGCAGGGCAATGACCGAGGCCAAGGTGCAAACCGGTATGACGACCGTGATCATGATCGAGATCGCTACGACCGTCCTTACGATCGAATTCAGGAAGACATCATACGCAGCATCTTCCGCGACAACCGCGAGCTGGTGCAGCGCGGCGATAGCCTGCCGCCGGGCATCCGCAAGAACCTGGCACGGGGCAAGCCGCTGCCGCCCGGTATTGCCAAGCAGCTCGATCCGCGCCTAGTAAGCCGCCTGCCCCATTACGACGGCTATGAATGGCGCCAGATCGACGGAGACGTAGTGCTCGCCGAGATCACCACCGGCATTATCGAATCCATCATTTATGACGTAATCTACTGATACACAGATGAGCCAGCGGGTTTCAATCCGCTGGCTCTTTTGTTTCGGCTCGGCGTAATCGCACAAGCCGGCAGACGGCGTCAATCGGTCTCATAAATCGACGCTATTTTCTTTGACAATCATTCTCATTCGAATTAGCATGCACTCATTGTCAGCTCAGGCTGTTCAGGAGAATCTGCATGTACGTTTGTCTCTGCAAAAGTGTAACCGACAATCAGATTAAAGACGCCATTGCTGGTGGCGCCTGCTCTATGCGCGACCTGCGTAACGACCTCGAAGTCGGCACGCAATGCGGCAAATGCGCCCGTGACTGCAAATCACTGCTGAGCGAAAATCTCGCTGCCAGCCCCGCCGCCACTGCCATGCTGTCGGCGCAATACGTAGCGGCCTGATTCCGGCTCTCATTACCGCCTAAGAATCATTTTTAACTTCTTTCTTTTCAAACACTTAGATTTGACAACCCCCTTTTGGCAGCCCACACTTGGCGACTGAATAGTCCTGAGGGGGCATCGCTATGAAAGGCGACAAGCAAGTCATCCAACACCTGAACAACGTTCTTGGCCTGGAACTGATTGCCATCAATCAGTATTTCCTGCACGCGCGCATGCTCGAAGACTGGGGTCTGGACAAGCTCGGCAAGCGCGAATACAAGGAATCCATCGCTGCGATGAAGCACGCGGATCGTTTGATCAAGCGGATTCTCTTTCTCGAAGGCCTGCCCAACCTCCAAGATCTCGGACGCCTGAAGATTGGCGAAAATACCCGTGAAATTCTGGAGTGTGACCTGAAGCTGCAGATGCAAGCGCTGCCCGACCTGAAAGAGGCCATCGCTTTCTGCGAAAGCGTGGGCGACTACGGCAGCCGCGAAGTCTGCGAAGACATCCTCGAAGCGGAAGAAGAGCACGTCGACTGGCTGGAGACTCAGCTGAGCCTGTATGACGCCGTCGGCGCTGAAAACTACCAGCAGTCGCAGATCGAATGACCTGCTGTTTGATCCCATAAAAAACGCCGCATTTCGCGGCGTTTTTTATGGGCAGGTACCTCTGAGCGCCTAGCCCAGGCTGGCGATAATCTCGTCCAGCGCCTGGGCCGGATTGTGCGCACGGGTGACCGGACGACCAATCACCAGATGGCTGCTGCCATTTTCCAGCGCCTGCGCCGGCGTAACGATACGCTTCTGATCATCTGCCGCGCTGTCGGCCGGCCGAATACCCGGCGTGACCAAAAGGAAGTCTTCTCCCAAGGCACCGCGTAGCGCCTTGGCTTCACGCGCCGAGCACACGACCCCGTCCAGACCGCAATCCTGTGTCAGGCGAGCCAGACGCTGAACCTGAACCATGGGCTCGATATCGATACCTACTTCCTGCAGGTCCTCCTGCTCCAGACTGGTAAGAATGGTCACAGCGGTCAGCAGAGGACGACCGCCAGGGCGACGCTCCAGTATCTCGCGACAAGCCTCCATCATGCGGCGACCGCCACCGGCGTGCACATTTACCATCCACACGCCCAATTCAGCGGCGGCGCGCACGGCGCTGGCGGTGGTGTTGGGGATATCGTGAAACTTGAGATCCAGGAACACCTCAAAGCCCTTGGCCTGCAAGGCCTCAACCACCGCAGGGCCTGCGCTGGTGAACAGCTCCTTGCCAACCTTGACGCGGCACTTCTGTGGATCCAGTACATCCGCCAACTGCAGGGCCGCACCCGACTCAGGGAAATCCAGGGCGACGATAATCGGGCTGATGTTCGGCATATAACGTATATCCTGTTCAAGATTGGATTAGGCGATGTCAGACCAGCTCGTGGCCCTTCAGCGGTTTTACCGTGCTCCAGCTTTGGCAGCTCGGGCACTGCCAGTAGAGCTTGTTACCTGCAAAGCCGCAGCTGTCACAACGATAGCGAGGACGCGCCCGGCTAAGGGCGTCCAGCAGTCCAGGCAGAGGGTCGGCAGCATTCTCCGCCGGCCCACGCAAGCGCAGCAACTCCAGCACCCCGGGTAGCGAGGGCTGCACCTGCAGACGCTGCAGTAAAAAACGCTCTGCACTGGCAGCCCCTTCTGTGCGCTGAATCAGCCGCGCGCGCGCCAGGATGATGGCGACAACCGGCTTGGCAGAGCGCTCCAGCGCCTGATCCAGATAGTCCGCCAGATCGAGCGCGCCATTATCCGCACAGCGCTCGGCCAACGCCAGCACTTCCGGCACAAAGTCCGGGACTTGCTGCGCAAGTCGCTGCAGCAGATCCGCTGCCGCCTTGTACTCGGCTGCCTGCGCGTGCAATTCAGCAAGCATGATCAATGCCCTGCCACACAGCGGTTCAACCTTTAGCGCTGCACGCAGATGCCGTTGCGCATCGGCCGCCTCGCGCCGCTGCAAGGCCTGCGCAGCGAGCTCACAATGATAGTGCGCCAGGGTAACCGAAAACTCCGGCCGTTCGCGCAGCAGGCGCTCACCAATAGCGATAGCCTCGCCCCATTCGTGCTGGTGCTCGTAAACCGAAACCAGATCGACCAGTGCCTCTGCACGGAGACTTGAGCCAGAACCGGCCAACTCCTCCAGCAAACGCTCCGCGCGCTGATGCATGCCGACAGCCAGGTAATCACGGGCCAGCTCCAGCTGCACGCGGTCAGCCTGTTCAGGCGTCAGACTGGGGCGAGCCAGCAGATTCTGATGGACCTTGATTGCCCGCTCAACATCACCACGCTGACAAAACAGCTTACCGATGGCGATGTGGGTTTCGACGGTCTCGGGGTTGACCTCTAGCGCGCGGATAAAGGTCTCGATGGCCTCGTCAGGCTGCTCGTTCAGCAGGTAATTGAGGCCAATAAAATACTGCTTGTCGACAGCACTCCCGTGCGGCTGCAGCATGAAGCCAACCTTGATGGCCTCACGGCGCCCCAGAAACCAGCCTATCGCCAGGGCCAGCACAAACAGCCCAAGGAACATCAGTTCCTGCATGACTATCAGCCTTTGACAGCTTGCGTGCGCAGTTTGTCGATTTCCTTGCGGTAGCGATTAAGCTCGTTGCTTTGCACCATGAGCTTCAGTCGCAAACGGGTGGTAATCAGCCAGCCGACGAAAACGCCCAGCGCACTGCCGAGAATGAAGGCAAGCACAACGTAGATGGAGAGAGGCAATGCAGGAGACTGCATCTCGAGAAATTGCAGGGAGGTGGCTTGCTGATTTTCCAGCATGAAATCCATGGTCGCCAAGGCTACCAGCAGCAAAACCAGGATCAGCAACACGCGCTTCAACCACAGCATGTGATACAACTCCGCATCCATTGAGTGTGTGCGAAGTATAACCCAGCCCAGCCGGGCTGCGGCATTGGATCAGGCGTTTTCGAGTGACTCGTTAACCCGATCACGCAACTCCTTGCCTGGCTTGAAGTGCGGTACGTACTTGCCCTCCAGTTCTACCGCATCACCGGTCTTGGGATTACGCCCTACCCGCGGCGCACGGTAATGCAGAGAGAAACTGCCGAATCCACGAATCTCGATTCGCTCCCCGGTAGCCAATGCCTGGGACATGTGTTCCAGCATGGTCTTGATCGCAAGCTCAACGTCCTTCGCCGACAACTGCCCCTGTTGTTCGACAATGCGCTCGATCAACTCCGACTTGGTCATGGTTTTCCCTTTCTTATCAAGCGAGTAGACTCGTTTGTCGTTTTATAGGGTTTTACCATGCTTGACTAGGTTTGAACAGCCTGTTAAGCGAAGCGCTCCCGCGCTTCGCAGCGGCAAGGCGGATGGCCGCCCCCGGCAAGCGGCAAGCGGCAAGCGGCAAGCGGCAAGCGTAATCAGGATGCAGCTGCCTGCGGCGCTATCAAGCTTTTGCTAAAGACTTGATGCTTTATCTCAGGTAAACCCGCGGCCTCGACAACGCGTTTTTTTCTTGTGGCTTGCAGCTTGAGGCTTGCAGCTGTGCCCGCCCAATGGGCGGGCACAAAAAAGGGCGACCGAAGTCGCCCTTTTTTACAGCTGGATAGGCTTAGTTGCCTTTGCCTTCCATCTGCTGCTTGATCAGATCACCAATGGTGGTCGGACCAGCGGCCAGCATTTCCTGCTTACGCAGGTCTTGCATGGCTTCTTTCTCGTCTTCAACGTCTTTCGCCTTGATGGACAGGCTGATGACGCGGCTCTTACGGTCGACACCAATGATCTTGGCTTCGACTTCATCGCCAACGTTCAGGACGTTGCGGGCATCTTCAACGCGGTCACGGCTGATTTCGGAGGCTTTCAGAGTGCCTTCGATGTCGTCTGCCAGAGTGATGATGGCGCCTTTGGCGTCAACTTCCTTGACGGAACCGGTGATGATGCTGCCTTTCTCGTTCAGGGAAACGAAGTTGGAGAACGGATCGTCTTCCAGCTGCTTGACGCCCAGGGAGATACGCTCGCGCTCAGGGTCAACAGACAGGATAACGGTTTCGATCTCGTCGCCTTTCTTGAAGCGGCGTACTGCCTCTTCGCCGGCTTCGTTCCAGGAGATGTCCGACAGGTGAACCAGACCGTCGATGCCGCCGTCCAGACCGATAAAGATACCGAAGTCGGTGATGGACTTGATGGAACCGGAGATCTTGTCGCCCTTGTTGAACTTGCTGGAGAACTCTTCCCACGGGTTCATCTTGCACTGCTTGATGCCCAGGGAGATACGACGACGGTCTTCGTCGATGTCCAGAACCATAACTTCCACTTCGTCGCCAACGTTGACAACCTTGGACGGGTGGATGTTCTTGTTGGTCCAATCCATTTCGGAAACGTGAACCAGACCCTCTACGCCTTCTTCCAGCTCGGCGAAGCAGCCGTAATCGGTCAGGTTGGTGACCTTGGCAGTAACGCGAGTGCCTTCCGGGTAGCGACCGGTGATAGCGACCCACGGATCTTCGCCCAGTTGCTTCAGACCCAGGGAAACGCGGTTACGCTCACGGTCAAACTTCAGGACCTTGACGTCGATCTCGTCACCAACGTTGACGATCTCGGACGGATGCTTGATGCGCTTCCAGGCCATGTCGGTGATGTGCAGCAGGCCGTCTACGCCGCCCAGGTCAACGAACGCACCGTAATCGGTGAGGTTCTTGACGATACCCTTGACGACTTGACCTTCCTGCAGGGTTTCCAGCAGGGCTTCGCGCTCGGCGGAGTTCTCGGCTTCCAGAACTGCGCGACGGGAAACGACAACGTTGTTGCGCTTCTGGTCCAGTTTGATGACCTTGAATTCCAGTTCCTTGTTTTCCAGGTGGGTGGTGTCACGTACGGGACGTACGTCAACCAGCGAGCCCGGCAGGAACGCACGGATGGTGTTGACGTCGACGGTAAAGCCACCTTTGACCTTGCCGTTGATAACGCCCTTGACGACTTCTTCTGCAGCGAAAGCAGCTTCGAGGACTTTCCACGATTCGGCGCGCTTGGCCTTTTCGCGGGACAGTTTGGTTTCACCGAAACCGTCTTCAACGGCGTCCAGTGCAACGTGAACCTCATCACCCACTTCGATGGTCAGTTCGCCCTGCTCGTCCAGGAACTGATCGCGCGGGATGACACCCTCTGATTTCAGACCGGCGTGAACGGTGACCCAGTCGGAGTCGATGTCCACAACGATACCAGTGATGATGGAGCCCGGCTCCATATCAAGGGTTTTTAGGCTTTCTTCAAAAAGTTCGGCAAAGCTTTCGCTCATTTGGAATCCTGTAAGTAAGTATTTTAGGGCAGCTACCGCAGAGCCGTTTTAAAGCGCGCCTTGCAGCTACTGTCCCGCCACGCCACCAGCTTGCGTGGGTTGATGGTATCAATGCCCTTTCCGGTGGTGCTGGTTACCCGGAACAGACAGTCTGATCAGCCCAGCAGGTTGCGCTCGCGCGCCATCGTCTGGACTGTTTCAAGTACTTCTTCGATGCTCATCTGCGTGGAATCGATCAGGATTGCATCATCCGCCGGCTTCAGCGGCGCAACGCTGCGATTCATATCCCGCTCATCCCGCGCGACAATCTCATCGAGAAGACTCGCCAGATTAGCAGTTTCACCCTTTCCGAGCAACTGCCGGTAACGCCGTGACGCGCGCTCCTCGGCGCTGGCGGTCAAGTACACCTTCAATTGCGCATCGGCAAACACCACGGTTCCCATGTCACGGCCATCGGCGACCAGCCCCGGCGCTTCGCGGAACACGCGTTGACGCTGCAGCAGCGCGTCGCGCACCGCCGGCAGCGCGGCTACCTGGGAGGCGCCGGCACCGACATCTTCGGTACGGATGGCGCGGCTCACATCCTCGCCCTCGAGGATGATCTGCTGCTCGCCACCCGCCTCGGCGGCGATGAACTGCACATCCAGATGCGCGGCCAGCGTTTCCAGCGAGGTTTCGTTGGTCAGATCCACGCCATGATTGCGCGCCGACAGGGCAAGCAGGCGATACAGGGCGCCGGAGTCCAGCAGATTCCAGCCCAGGCGAGACGCCAGCAGACCGGCGATGGTGCCTTTGCCCGACCCACCAGGGCCGTCGATGGTGATGACGGGGGCCTGTTGATCAATCACGCGTTGTCCTCCAGACGGACTTGCATGCCGACCGATTGCGCAAGGTCGATAAAGCCCGGGAATGATGTCGCCACGTTGGCGCAATCCTTGATATGAATGTCGCCGGTGGCGCGCAGTGCAGCGACCGAGAACGACATGGCGATACGGTGGTCACCATGGCTTTCGACACTGCCGCCCCCCATGGGGCCGCCGTCGATAATGATGCCGTCCGGCGTCGGCTCTGCCTTCACGCCCAGCGCCTGCAGACCGTCAGCCATGACCTGGATGCGATCCGACTCCTTCACCCGCAGCTCTTCGGCATCACGCAGAATGGTCCGTCCTTCAGCGCAGGCTGCAGCCACGAACAGTACCGGGAACTCGTCGATTGCCAGCGGCACCTGATCCACCGGGATGTCGATACCTTTGAGCGGCGCGTAGCGCACACGGATATCTGCCACCGGCTCACCGCCTACTTCGCGCTCGTTGAGCAGCTCCAGATTACCGCCCATGGCGCGCAGGATATTGATGATGCCGATGCGCGTCGGGTTGATGCCGACGTGCTCCAGCGTCAGGTCAGCGCCCTCGCAGATGCTGGCAGCAACCATGAAGAAGGCCGCAGACGAGATATCGGCCGGCACATCAATGCGACAGGCTTTGAGAGTATGGCCCGACTCGATGGTCGCAGTGGCACCATCCACCTTGACCGGGTAGCCGAAGCCCTTGAGCATGCGCTCGGTATGGTCACGCGTGGGCGCAGGTTCGGTCACCGAGGTGGTGCCAGAGGCATACAGCCCCGCCAGCAGGATGCAGGATTTGACCTGCGCACTGGCCATCGGCATCTGGTAGTCCATGCCCATCATGCGGCTGCCGCCCTTGATACGCAGTGGCGGGCGGCCCTCTTCGCCGGTGTCGATCTGCGCGCCCATCTCGCGCAGCGGCTTGGCCACACGGCCCATCGGGCGTTTGGACAGCGAAGCATCACCGGTCAGTACGGTGTCAAAATCCTGTCCGGCCAGCAGACCCGACAACAGACGCATGGACGTGCCGGAGTTGCCCAGGTACAGCGAGCCGGGCGGCGCCTGCAGGCCGTGCAGGCCAACGCCGTTGATAGTCACACGGCCATGGTGCGGCCCCTCAATCACCACGCCCATGTCACGGAATGCCTGCAGGGTCGCCAGACTGTCTTCGCCTTCCAGGAAGCCTTCGACCTCGGTCACGCCTTCGGCCAGTGAGCCGAGCATGATCGAGCGATGGGAAATGGACTTGTCGCCGGGCACACGAATACTGCCGTTGACCTTGCCGCCGGGGCTGGCGATGAAGTTGAATTCTTGAGTTTGCATAGGTTCCATATAGGCCCTGCGGGCCAGAATAGTGCTGAAATGCTCTCGTGCCGACTTGGCTCGGGTAAACACACCAAGCAGCGTGTTGGCGTCGCGGGTGTCCACCGCCTCACGCAGTCGACCCAGATCCTGGGTAAAGGCATCGAGGCTGCGCAAGACCGCATCCCGATTGGCCAGAAAAACATCGCGCCACATCACCGGATCACTCGCGGCAATGCGGGTAAAGTCCCGGAAGCCACCGGCAGCGTAGCGAAAAATCTCCAGATTTTCGTTACGCGATGCCAGCGTATCGACCAGCGAAAAGGCCAGTAGATGCGGCAAATGGCTGGTCGCCGCCAGGACTTCATCATGGTCGGCCAGCGACATGCTCTCCACATCGGCATCCAGCGCCTGCCAGCAGCGCTGCACCAAGCTGACCGCCTCCGCCGCCGTCTGCTCAAGCGGCGTAAGAATCACCTTGTGGTGGCGGAACAGATCTGCCCGCGCCGCCTCCACACCGCTTTTTTCCGAACCGGCAATCGGGTGGCCCGGCACAAAGTTGGCAGGTACCGCGCCAAACACCTCTTCCACCGCCTGGGCAACCGCCCCTTTGGTACTGCCCACATCCGTAATCACGGCATCGCCCAACTCCAGCGCTGCCAGTTGCGCCAGTACCGCGCGCATACCCAGCACCGGCACGGCCAGCATGATCAGATCAGCGCCCTGCACGGCTTCAACCAGATTGGCCGTGACCTTGTCGACCACGCCCAGAGGCACCGCCTGACGGCGTGAGACCGGGTCCAGATCACAACCGATTACCTCGCGGCACAGGCCGCTCTGGCGCATACCCTTGGCAAAGGAGCCGCCGATCAGGCCAAGCCCGATAACGGCAAGGCGATCGATTGTCGGTGTTACTGGTGACAGGCCGGTTACATCAGCCACGACTCAGCACCTGCTTGAGCACATCCAGAAACCGCTGATTTTCCGCTGGCAGACCGATGGTCACGCGCAGGTAGTTCGGCATGCCGTAGTTGGCCACCGGCCGCACAATCACCCCTTCGCGCAGCAACGCCTGAAAGACCGGCGCCGCTTCACGACCCAGGTCGATGGCGAGGAAGTTGCCGCGCGAGGGAATCCAGCTCAGGCCAAGAGCCGCACAGCCGTCTTCGAGTTGCTGCATGCCTTGGCGGTTGATGCGGCGACTTTCGATCAGGTACGCCTCATCCTGCAGGGCCGCCAGTGCAGCGGCCAGCGCTAGACTGTTGACGTTGAACGGCTGGCGTACGCGGTTCAGCGCATCGGCAACCGCCGGATTGGACAGGCCGTAGCCTACCCGCAACGCGGCCAGGCCATAGGCTTTGGAGAAGGTACGCGAGACCAGCAGATTCGGGTAGCGCTCCAGGTAATCGACGCCATTGGGCACGTCGTCCGTTTCAACGTACTCGGTATAGGCTTCATCCAGCACCACGATGACGTTCTCCGGCACGCGATCAAGGAAGGACTCAAGCGCAGCGCGTTCAATCCAGGTGCCGGTGGGGTTGTTGGGGTTGGCGATAAAGACCACCCGGGTCGCCGCGGTGATGGCGGCCGCCATGGCATCCAGGTCATGGCCCCAATCCTTGGCCGGTACAGACACCGCCTTGGCACCCACCGCCTGGGTGACAATGGGGTAAACAGCAAAGGCATGATCGCTGAAGACCACTTCGTGCTCAGGACCGACAAAGGCGCGCGTGACCAGTTCAAGGATATCGTTGGAGCCGTTGCCCAGCGTAATACCTGCGGTATCCACGCCCAGCTTCGCAGCCAGCGCCTGCTTCAGCGCAAAGCCATTGCCGTCCGGGTAACGCGTCAATTCTGCCAATGCCGCAGCAATGGCCTCACCTACCGCCGGGCTCGGGCCCAGCGGATTCTCGTTACTGGCCAGCTTGACGATATCCTGCGGCCGCAAGCCAAACTCTCGCGCCAACTCCTCTACCGGTTTGCCCGGCACATAGGGAGACAGCTTCTGCACACCTGGCCGCGCCAGGCTGAGGAAATCACAACTCATAGAACACAAGCCTCAAGCTACAAGCAGCAAGCTTCAAGTCACATCAGGCCGCAGTTGCTTGCAGCTTGCGGCTTGCAGCTTGTCGCTGATGATTTAGAGCACCGCCTTCGGATACGACCCCAGCACCTTGAGCGCTACCGATTCGTCGTTGATCTTCTCCAGCACATCCTTGATCAACGGATCGTGCTGGTGACCGAAGAAGTCGATAAAGAACACATAGGTCCATTTGCCACTGCGCGACGGGCGGGTTTCGATGCGGCTCAGATCGATGCCGTTGGAGTGGAACGGCTCGAGCAGGTGATGGAGCGCACCCGGTTTGTTGCGCATGGAAACGATGACCGAGGTCTTGTCGTCGCCGGTCGGCGGTACTTGCTGGTTACCGATGATCAGAAAACGCGTGGAGTTATCCGGGCGGTCTTCGATTTTCTCGGCCAGACGTGTCAGCTCGTAAAGGTCGGCCGCCATATCGCCGGCAATCGCAGCCGAGTTCCATTCACCCTTGACCCGACGCGCGGCATCGGCGTTGCTGGCAACAGCCACGCGCTCGACATTGGGGTAATGGGCGTCCAGCCATTTGCGGCACTGGGCCAGCGACTGGGCGTGGGAATACACGCGGGAGATCTTGTCGGTCTGGGTGTTTTCACCGACCAGCAAATGATGGTGGATGCGCAGCTCTACCTCACCGCAGATCACCAGATCGTGCTCCAGGAAGCTGTCGAGCGTGTGGTTGATGGCGCCTTCGGTAGAGTTTTCTACCGGCACCACGCCAAACTGCACCGCGCCGGCCGCCACTTCACGGAAGATCTCGTCGATCGCCGCCATCGGCACGCTGACCACCGAGTGACCAAAGTGCTTGAGCGCAGCCGCTTGAGTAAAGGTGCCTTCCGGGCCCAGATAGGCCACACGCAGGGGTTCTTCCAGCGCCAGGCAGGCCGACATGATTTCACGGAACAAGCGGGCCACTTCTTCGTTATCCAGCGGCCCCTTGTTCAGCTCCATGATGTGCTTGAGCACCCAGGCTTCGCGCTCGGGACGGTAGAACAGCGGCTTGACGCCGGGCTCCAGCGCCTTCTGCTTGACCTGTGCAACCGTCTGCGCGCAGGCAGCCCGCTCGCTGATCAGGTCAAGGATCTTTTCATCAATGGTGTCGATGCGCTTGCGCAGCGCCTTCAACTGATCTTCATCAGACATGGATATCAACCGTGCTGCTGTTCAAACTCGGCCATGTAGGCCACGAGTGCGTCGACCGCGGCTTGCGGCACTGCGTTATAGATGGAGGCGCGCATACCGCCAACCGAGCGGTGACCTTTCAGATTGAGCAGTCCGCGCTCTTCGGCGCCCGCCAGAAAAGGCTTGTCCAGCCGATCATCAGCCAGGCGGAACGGAATATTCATCCAGGACCGGTCAGCAACGTTGATCGGGTTGCTGTACAGCTCGCTACCATCGATGGCGGAGTACAGCGTTTTCTGCTTGGTATCGTTGATGCGCTTGAACGCCTCCAGGCCGCCCTGCTCCTTGAGCCACTGGAAGATCAGGCCGGACAGGTACCAGGCGAAGGTCGGCGGGGTGTTGTACATGGAGTCGTTCTGCGCGGCCACGGCGTAGTCAAGCATGGTCGGGCAGCCGGCACGGGCACGACCCAGCAGATCTTCACGCACAATCACCACCACCAGCCCGCTGGGGCCGATGTTTTTCTGGGCGCCGGCGTAGATCATGCCAAAGCGTGAGACATCAATCGGCCGCGACAGGATGGTCGAGGACATGTCCGCCACCAGCGGTACATCGCCGGTCTGCGGCACCCAGTTGAACTCCAGGCCGCCGATGGTTTCGTTCGGGCAGTAGTGCACGTAAGCGGCGTCTGCCGACAGCTGCCACTCGTTCTGACCAGGAATGGCAAAGTAGTCGTAGGCCTTGGCGCTGCCGGCCACGTTGACGTTGCCAAAGCGCGCAGCCTCGTCGATGGCCTTGCGCGACCAGATGCCGGTATCGATGTAATCGGCGCTGCCGCCCTCGGGCATAAGATTCAGCGGGATCTGGGCAAACTGCTGACTGGCGCCACCCTGCAGGAACAGCACCTTGTAGTTGTCGGGAATGACCAGCAACTCGCGCAGATCCTGCTCGGCCTGCTGGGCGACAGCAACAAATTCGTCGCTGCGATGGCTCATTTCCATGACCGACAGGCCCTTGCCCTGCCAGTCCAGCAGCTCAGCCTGAGCCCGCTGCAACACCGCTTCCGGCAACGCTGCCGGTCCAGCACAGAAATTGAACAGACGCTTACTCACGATTACTCCTGATCATCCACGGGTTGCTGCTCATCACCTTCGGGCTGCTGCTCCTCGCCTTCTGCGGCGGCTTCAACGGCCATTTCAATCTCTTCCTCAGTGGGCTCCTGCACACGCTCCAGGCCGACCAGCTTTTCTTCCGGGGCCAGGCGAATGAGCATGACGCCCTGGGTGTTACGCGAGAGGCTGGACACCTCGCTGACGCGGGTGCGCACCAGGGTGCCCTGGTCGGAAATCAGCATGATTTCCTCGCCATCGACCACCTGCACAGCGCCCACCAGTGCGCCATTGCGCTCGTTGGAGACCATGGCGATCACGCCCTGGCCGCCACGACCGCGACGCGGGAAGCCCTCCAGCGCGGTGCGCTTGCCGTAACCACGCTCGGAGGCGGTCAGGATCTGCGCCTCTGGCTCGGGGATCAGCATGGAGATCAGACGTTGCTCGGCCGGCAGACGCATGCCGCGCACGCCGCGGGCGGTACGGCCCATGGTGCGTACATGACGCTCCTTGAAGCGGATAACCTTGCCGCCGTCGGAGAACAGCATGATGTCGCGCGAGCCGTCGGTAATGGCTGCGGCGATCAGGGTGTCACCCTCTTCCAGGCGCAAGGCGATCAGGCCATTGCTGCGCGGACGGCTGAACTGCACCAGCGGCGTCTTCTTCACGGTGCCGCGCGCGGTGGCCATAAAGATGTAGGAACCGGTGGGCTCGTCGTTGTCGTCATCGTCGCTGTCAGCATCACCGTCGGCATCGGCCTCGACCTCAACGGCTTCACCTTCGATCACGCCCGCCTCGTCTTCCAGCTCATCGCCCTCTTCGGCGCTCTGCTGCTGCAGGGCTTCCAGGTCAACCTGCAGCATGGCGGTGATCCACTCACCCTCCTCCAGCGGCAACAGGTTGACCAACGGGCGCCCACGCGCGGCACGCGACGCTTCCGGAATTTCGTAGGTCTTCAGCCAATACACCTTGCCGCGACTGGAGAACAGCAGCAGCGTAGCGTGGCTGTGGGCGACCAGCAGGTGCTCGACGTAGTCTTCATCCTTCACGCCGGTCGCCGCCTTGCCGCGGCCACCACGGCGCTGGGCCTGGTAGTCGGTGAGCGGCTGGCTCTTGGCATAACCGCCGTGGGAGATGGTCACCACGCGGTCTTCTTCGGCAATCAGGTCGGCCAGGGACAGGTCCATGCGCGAAGCAACGATCTCGGTGCGACGCTCGTCACCAAAGTCGTCGCGTACCTTTTCCAGCTCTTCGATGATGACTTCCATCAGGCGCTCCTGGCTGTTCAGGATGCGCAGCAGCTCGCCGATCTGCTCCAGAATCTGCTGGTACTCGGTCAGCAGCTTTTCGTGCTCCAGGCCGGTCAGGCGATGCAGACGCAGATCCAGAATGGCCTGGGCCTGCTCGGGAGACAGGTAATACTTGCCTTCACGCAGACCATACTGCTCGTCCAGCCCATCGGGGCGGCAGGACTCGGCACCGGCACGCTCGACCATCTCGATCACGGTGCCCGGCGCCCAGGCGGTCGCGATCAAGGCTTCGCGGGCTTCAGCCGGGCTGGGCGACTTCTTGATCAGCTCGATAACCGGGTCAATGTTGGACAGCGCAACCGCCTGACCTTCCAGGATGTGCCCGCGCTCGCGTGCCTTGCGCAGCTCATAGACAGTACGACGGGTCACCACTTCACGGCGGTGACGGACGAAGGCTTCGAGCAGTTCCTTCAGATTGAGAATCTTCGGCTGACCGTCCAGCAGACCGACCACGTTGATGCCGAATACGCTCTGCATCTGGGTCTGGGAGTACAGGTTGTTGAGCACCACCTCGGGCACTTCACCACGGCGCAGCTCAATAACCACACGAATACCGTCCTTGTCGGACTCGTCGCGCAGCTCGGTAATACCTTCGAGTTTCTTTTCCTTGACCAGCTCGGCGATCTTCTCGATCAGGCGCGCCTTGTTCAGCTGATACGGCAGTTCCGAAATGACGATCTGCTGGCGACCGCCGACCTTGTCGATATCTTCGATTTCGCAGCGAGCACGCACGTAAATACGACCACGGCCGGTACGGTAGGCCTCAACGATGCCGGCGCGACCATTGATGATGCCCGCGGTCGGGAAGTCCGGACCCGGGATATACTCCATCAGCTCGTCGATGCTGATATCCGGGTTGCCGATCACCGCCAGGCAGCCGTTGATCACCTCGGTCAGGTTATGCGGCGGAATATTGGTCGCCATGCCGACGGCGATACCGCTGGAACCGTTGACCAGCAGGTGCGGGATCTTGGTTGGCAGGACGTCGGGGATCTGCTCTTTGCCGTCGTAGTTGGGCACCCAATCGACGGTTTCCTTGTCCAGGTCAGCCAGCAGCTCATGGGTCAGCTTGGCCATGCGCACTTCGGTGTAACGCATCGCCGCCGCGTTGTCGCCGTCGATGGAACCGAAGTTGCCCTGGCCATCGACCAGTGGGTAACGCATGGAGAAGTTCTGCGCCATACGCACGATGGTGTCGTACACCGCGGAGTCGCCGTGCGGGTGGTATTTACCGATGACGTCACCAACCACACGCGCCGACTTCAGGTACGGCTTGTTCCAGTCGTTGCCCAGTTCGCTCATGGCGTACAGCACACGACGGTGCACCGGCTTGAGACCGTCACGCACATCCGGCAGAGCCCGACCAACGATGACGCTCATGGCGTAATCCAGGTAGGACTGTTTCAGTTCGTCTTCGATATTGACTGGAAGGATTTCTTTGGCCAGTTCACCCATGAAACGGCATTCCTTTTATTGTCGGCGTTGAAATAACGCCAAAAGCAATGCAAAGGCCTGAAGCCCCGGACTGGCCGGGACATCAACACCTCTGCGACACGCGCATTGGAAAAGCGAAAGCACTGATCAACCCACCCTGCAGAACGGCTTCTGCAGCGGGGCGCATTCCGCCCGATCAAAGCGGCAAAGGATACCACAGAGAACCCGTCGACGGGAGCACATAGCGCGCCCGCCAAAGGGGGTGAGCGAGCAACATCAGTGCAGTCGGCGAATACTCATGAGTTTGGCGATCTTGCCCTCGTCAGGTCGCTCGATAACGCCCTTTTCCGTGACGATGGCGTCAATCAGCTCGACCGGCGTAACGTCCAGCGGTTGACTGGACCCCGCCGCGCCCTGCAGCACCTCGGGCTCCAGGGCATCGCCGTCACTGAGGCTCATGTCCAGGGTGGCGGTCGAGGCCACCACCATAAAGCGCAGACCGTGGTGCATGGCCAGAATGGCCAGCGCGTAGGTCCCCTGGGTAGTGATCACATCGCCATTGGCGGCAATGCGCTCGGCGCCCACTATCACCCAGGACACCGGGTCGTATTTCATGCTGCTGGCCGCGGCCGTATCCGCTATCACGCTGCACGGCACGCCAGTGCGCTGCAACTCCCAGGCAGCCAGTCGTGCGCCGCTGCGCGACGGGCTGGCCTCACTGACCAGCACCTCTTTCAATACGCCGGCCCGGTGGGCCGCCTGTACCACCCCCATGGCCGTGCCGCCTCCGCCGCCAGACAGCTCGCCGCTGTAACCCAGCAGCATCAGCTTTTGTTCAGCCGAGTGATGGCGGCGCAGCAACTGCAAGCCAAAGCGCGCCATACTCTGGTTGGCCTCGGCATCGGCGCCAGCGATCGCCTCGGCGGCCTGCAGCAAACGGCCTGGCACATCGGCATCAGGCGCGATGCCGGCCAGCGTTTGCCGCATGATGCCTAGCGCCCACTGCAGGTTAGCCGCCATTGGCCCCAGCGCGGCAAAAGCGGCGATGACTGGCTCCAGCTCCTGCGACCAGTCGCGGACCGGCGTGACCTGTTGTCGCGCCGCCAATGCAACGCCAAAGGCTGCAGCAACGCCCAGCGCCGCCGCACCGGCCACCACGCCACAGCGCATGGCCGCCAGCACCTCGACCTCATCACGGCAATCCTGGGTTGCCAGCTCCGGCAGGCGGCGCTGGTCCAGCAACCTGACTGCGCCCTCCGGCAGCCAGCTGACTGCCTGCAAACACGCTTTATCTGCTACCGCCTCAATCTGCAACATGACAGAATCTCCTTCCAATGGCGCCGGGTTGGCCGGCGCACCACAAGCCCACGCTGCATTTGCCCATAACCAGCAGGTATACTTGCCGACCATGATGCAAGGCGAATTGAACATGACCACCCTGCCCGGCGAGCTCGACCTGCTGATCGTGCCACGCTGGATTATCCCTGTTGCCCCCCACGGTCTGGTGCTGGAACAGCACGCCGTGGCGGTCCACCAGGGGCGTATCGTCGCCCTGCTACCGCTGAGCAGTGCCAATACACTGCAACCGCGCGAGCGCCGCGATCTGCCCAACCACGTACTGATCCCCGGCCTGATCAACGCCCACGGCCATGCCGCAATGACCCTGTTCCGCGGCCTGGCCGACGACCTGCCGTTGATGACCTGGCTTACGGAACATATATGGCCCGCCGAAGGGCGCTGGGTCAACGCCGATTTTGTCCGCCTGGGCACCGAGCTGGCGATGGCCGAGATGCTACGCGGCGGCACCACCTGTTTTTCAGACATGTACTTCTACCCGGATGTTGCAGCGGCTGCGGCACTGGATGCGGGCATGCGTGCGCAGGTGTGCTTTCCGGTCATCGACAACCCGATCCCCGGCGCCCGCGACGGGGCAGAGGCGATTGCCAAAGGCCTCAAGCTGCGTGACGACATGCGCCACAGCGGCCTGATCACAACGGCCTTTGGCCCACACGCGCCCTATACCGTGGGTGATGAAACCCTTACCCGCATTCGCACCCTGGCCGACGAGCTGGACATGCCCATCCACATGCATGTGCACGAGACAGCGGGCGAGGTTGCCGATGCCGTGAAGCAGACCGGCGAGCGACCGCTGCAGCGCCTGCAGCGCCTGGGCCTGCTCGGCCCCAGACTGCAAGCGGTGCACATGACCGACATCAGCGATGCCGACCTGGCCTTGCTGGTCGAGTACGGCGTGCAGCTGGTGCATTGCCCCGAATCCAACCTGAAGCTGGCCAGCGGCATGATGCCGGTGCAGCGCCTGCTCGACAGCGGCCTGAACGTGGCGCTGGGCACCGACGGCGCTGCCAGCAACAACGATCTCGACATGTTTGGCGAGATGCGCACCGCCGCCCTGCTGGCCAAGATCGTGGCCGGCGCGCCCACCGCACTGGACGCCCACAGCGCCCTGCACATGGCGACCCTGGCTGGCGCTCGCGCGTTGGGGCTGGATGAGGAGATCGGCTCACTTGAAGTCGGCAAGGCGGCCGACATGACTGCCGTCGACCTGTCCGGCATTGCCCAGCAACCACTCTACAACCCGGCCTCACAGCTGCTGTATACCTGCAACGCCAGCCAGGTCAGCGATGTCTGGGTTGCCGGCCGCGCCAAACTGCGCGACGGCCAGCTGATTGGCCTGAATACGCCTGATATCCTGCAGCGAGCTCGCGAGCTGGCTGCCCTTATTGCCCAAGGGGAACCCCATGAGTCTTAACGTTGATCGCGCTGAAATCGCCAAATTCGAGGCGCTGGCAAGCCGCTGGTGGGACCGCAACAGCGAGTTCAAGCCGCTGCATGAGATCAACCCGCTGCGCACCAACTGGATCGATGAGCGCGCCAGCCTGGCCGGCAAGAAAGTGCTGGACGTTGGCTGCGGCGGCGGCATTCTGGCTGAGGCCATGGCCCAGCGTGGCGCCCAGGTCACCGGCATCGATATGGGCGAGGCGCCGCTGGCCGTCGCTCGTCTGCACCAGCTGGAGTCCGGCGTCAGCGTCGACTACGAGCAAAGTACCGCCGAGGAGTTTGCCGAGCTGCACGCCGGCACCTTTGATGTGGTGACCTGCCTGGAGATGCTCGAGCACGTGCCAGACCCAAGCTCGGTGATTCGCGCCTGCGCCAAGCTGGTCAAGCCGGGCGGCCAGGTGTTTTTCTCCACCATCAACCGCAACCCCAAGTCGTTCATGTTCGCCATCGTGGGAGCCGAGTACGTCTTGCGCATGCTCCCGCGCGGCACCCACGAATTTGCCAAGTTCATCCGCCCGGCCGAGCTGGGCCGCTGGGTGCGTGACGCCAGCCTTGACCTGCAGGACATCACCGGCCTGACCTTCAACCCGCTGACCCGCACCTACAAGCTGGGCGCCGACGTAGACGTCAACTACATGGTGCACTGCCAGCGCGAGGCGCAGGCTTGATGCTCAGCGGCGTTCTTTTTGATCTGGACGGCACCCTGCTTGATACCGCCGAGGATTTTGTCCATATCATCCAGGCTATGTTGCAGGAGCACGGCAGACCGCCGGCCGCTGCGGAACTGATTCGCGCCCAGGTGTCTGATGGCTCGATCGGCATGCTGTCTACCGCCTTTAAGCTATCGCCCGAGGCAGCGGCATTCGCCGCGCTGCGCGAGGACTTTCTCAGCCGCTACGAGCAAGGATTGGCCGTGCATACCCGGCCCTTTCCCGGCATCAGTGAACTGCTCGACTGGCTGGACGCAGAACAACTGCCCTGGGGCGTGGTGACCAACAAGCTCAGCCGCTTCAGCATTCCGCTGCTGGAGCAAACCGGCCTGGCCAGTCGCTGCGCGTCGCTGGTCTGCCCGGATCAGGTCGCGCGCGGCAAGCCCGACCCGGAGTCTGCACTGAAAGCCTGCAGTGAGATGCAGACCGACCCGGCCGGCTGCATTTTTGTCGGCGACCATCTGCGCGACATCCAGGCCGGCCGCGCCGCCGGCATGGCCACCATCGCCGCGCTGTACGGCTATCTGCCCGCAGATGAAGACCACCTTGCCTGGCAAGCCACCCACAGCGTGCAGCACGCCAGCGAACTATTGCCCTGGCTGCAACAGCGGCATCAACCGGAGACATCCCATGTTTGAGTACACCGCCCCGGCCGACCTGCTGACCGGCCGCGTTATCCTGATCACCGGCGCCGGCGACGGCATTGGCCGCGCCTGCGCGCTGAGCTGTGCCGCCCATGGCGCCACTGTGGTGCTGGTTGGCCGCACTCAGAGCAAGCTGGAAGAGGTTTACGACGCCATTGAAGCGGCTGGCCATCCGCAACCGGCACTCTGCCCGCTGAACCTGGAAACCGCCACCGAAAAGGACTATGAAGACCTCGCAGACCAACTGTTCGACACCTTCGGCAAGCTTGATGGCCTGGTCCACAATGCCGCCGAGCTGGGCCCGCGCACCCTGCTTGATGGCGTCAAACCGGAAGCCTGGCTGCGCGTCATGCAGGTCAACGTCAACGCGCCCTTCATGCTGACCCGCGCGATGATGCCGCTGCTGCGCGCTGCAGAGGATGCATCGGTACTGCTGCTGTCCTCCAGCGTCGGTCGCAAGGGACGTGCCTACTGGGGCCCCTACGCGGTCAGCAAATTTGCCGTTGAGGGCATGATGCAGGTGCTGGCCGACGAGCAGGATGGTACCAGCAACATCCGCGTCAACAGCGTCAACCCGGGCGCCACGCGCACCCGCATGCGTGCCAAGGCCTACCCCAACGAGCAGGCTGAGACCAACCCCAAGCCCGAGGACATCATGCCGGTATTCCTTTACCTGCTGGGGCCTGACGGCAAAGCGCACAATGGCGAGGCTTTTGACGCTCAATAGCCGTTTTTTTGACAACAGCACGCCGCCTGTCACGGCCCCCTTGGCCGAAGGCGGCATTTTTTTGCCGCTCCGTCACCCTGCCGACCCACCAAAAACCATAAGCCATTGATATAAAACAACAAAATATAATGGCACATTGATTGCTTGAGAAGCTGTACCAGAGACTCCGCAGGTACATCCATCATGCCTCTTCAGGGAAACACCATCGATTTCGACTCGGCCCGCATGAAGCTTGCCCAGGGCGACGCCGCACGCCGACGCCGCAGCAAGCCGGTATCCAGTTTCGAAGCGATCCAGCGCCACCTGAGCCTGACCCTGCAAACCAGCCTTGAGCTAGACCGCGTACTGGAGATGTTCTTTGCCGGTTTACAGGCACTGCTGCAGGCCGACGGCATGGAGTACCGCCACAGCGCTGCCGGCGCGTCCCTCAGTCTCGGCCACCGGGCCCTGCACCGCTGCAGCTACCGCCTGTCACACGCCGGCGGCTATCTGGGCGAACTGCAACTCAGCCGGCAAACACGCTTTACCGAGAACGAGCTGGCCAGCCTCGAGGCCCTGCTGGGCACCCTGCTGTTTCCCCTGCGCAATGCCTTGATGTACCGCGAGGCGCTGGCCAGTGCACTGAACGACACCCTGACCGGTGCCGGCAACCGCCTGGCCCTCAATCAGAATCTGGAGCGCGACATGCGCCTGGCCAAGCGCACCGGCCAACCGCTGTCGCTGGCCATACTGGATGTTGACCATTTCAAACGCATCAACGACCGCTTTGGCCACGCTTACGGCGATGAGGCGCTAAAGGCGGTGGTGAACTGCGTAGCAGCGTCACTGCGCAACGTGGATGGCCTGTACCGCCTGGGTGGTGAAGAGTTTGTGGTGTTGCTGAACAACACTGACGCTGACGCCTGCATGCTGGTCGCCGAACGCATTCGCCAGTCAATCGAGCAACTGCAGTTCCACATCGACGGCCAGCCCCTGCCGATGACTGCCAGCCTGGGGCACGCCACCCTGCGCGCTGACGACGACGCCACCAGCCTGCTCAACCGCGCCGACCTGCGCATGTACGAAGCCAAGCGCGGCGGCCGCAACCGGGTGATTGGACAGTAACTCCGGCACAAAAAAAACGGCGCCCGAGAGCGCCGTTTTTTTATCGTTTCATCATCAGCGGTCGCGTCGACGACCACCCCGCGGCTGGCGAGCCTGATGCATGGAAGGCTTGCGTGCCAGGCGCTGCAGCTTCTCCTTGTCGCTGGTCTTCATCGCCGGCAGGGCGATGGGCTCCAGGCCCACTTCCTTGCTCAGCGCGTCCAGTTCGTTCTGCTTAAGCTCGCGCCAGCGGCCAACGGGCAGCTCCGGGCCGAGGAATACCGGCCCGAAGCGCACGCGCTTGAGGCGGTTGACGCGCATGCCCTGGGACTCCCACAGGCGGCGTACTTCGCGGTTGCGGCCTTCCATCAGGCAAACGTGGAACCAGCGGTTGATACCCTCGCCACCGGAGGCCACGATATCGGTGAACTTGGCCGGGCCGTCTTCCAGCATCACGCCCTCTTTCAGGCGCTCGACCATTTCCTCGGTCACCTCACCCATCACGCGCACGGCGTATTCACGGTCCATTTGATAGGACGGGTGCATCAGCCGGTTGGCCAGCTCACCATCGGTGGTGAACAGCAGCAGACCGCTGGTGTTGATATCCAGGCGACCAACGTTGATCCAGCGCCCATGCTTGAGACGCGGCAGCCGGTCGAAAACGGTGGGGCGACCTTCCGGGTCATCACGGGTACAGACTTCGCCCTCGGGCTTGTTGTACAGCATCACGCGGCGGGTGACTTCGGAGCCCAGATCACGGCGAATCGGGCGGTCATCCACGCTGATCTGATCCATGCTGTCGACTCGGCAGCCGAGCTCGGCGGGCTGTCCGTTGACGCTGACCCGGCCGGCGGCAATCCAGCCTTCAACCTCGCGGCGTGAGCCCAGCCCCATGCGGGCCAGCACCTTTTGCAGTTTTTCGCCTGGCGCCGGCGCGGCGGGGTTGTCGTTTACGTCGATATCGTCAGTCATTGGAGCACCTCCCGGTGTGATGCAGAGAAAAGCCGTGCAGGATACCACTGAGCTCAGGCGTCAGCCAGCTCAGCTGCGCTGCCCTTCATCGGAATCATCAACGCCTGACTGTTGGCCGGGGGGTAGGTTTTTTGGCGCAGGCGCGTCCGAAGCCGGCATGTCCAAGGCCGGCATATCATCAAAGTCACTTTTGAGGTTGGCTTCCATGGCATTGAGCTCATCCAGCAGATTGCGGAAACCCGTCTGGCCTTCTTCCGAGTCCAGCGGCTTGAGCGGCTCCACCGGCAACCAGGCCGCGTCACCTGCAGCTTCGCCGTCGCGCGCCTGGGCATCGGCCTCCTCCGGTGACTGCAGCGCCAGCTCCGGCGCCATATCCAGCTCATCCAGATCACGCACCGCCGCCAGCGGTGGCAGCTCGTTCAGGCTGCGCAGGTTGAAGTAGTCGAGAAACTGTCGTGTGGTGGCGTACATGGCCGGCCGCCCCGGCACGTCGCGATGCCCCACCACCCTGACCCACTCGCGGTCCAGCAAGGTCTTGACGATCTGGGTGCTGACCGCAACGCCACGGATATCCTCAATTTCGCCACGGGTGATCGGCTGCCGGTAGGCAATCAGCGACAGGGTTTCCAGCAAGGCACGGGAGTAACGCTGCGGACGCTCCTCCCACAACCGCGCCACCCAGGGCCCATACTGTTCACGCACCTGCAGTCGCCAGCCACTGGCTACCTCACGCAGCTCGATGGCTCGTCCCTGATAGCTGGCTGCCAGCTTCTCCAGCGCCTTGCGAATATCCTCAAAGCCCGGCAGCGCATCTTCATCGAACAGCTCGCGCAGCTTTTCCACCGACAGCGGCCGGCCCGCTGCCAGCAACGCGGCCTCGACAATGTGTTCAATCGGCGGCTGGCTCATGCTCACCTCGTGCCTTGACGTGAATGGGGGCAAAGGCTTCGCTCTGCACCAGATCTACCAGCTGTTCCTTGACCAGCTCCAGCACGGCCATAAAGGTCACTACCACCCCGAGCTTGCCTTCGCTGGCGTTGAACAGGCTGACAAAGGGGACAAACTGTCCGGCCCTCAGGCGATCCAGCACCTCGGCCATGCGCTCGCGCGTCGACAGCGCCTCACGGGTTACCTGGTGGCTTTCGAACATCTCGGCCCGACGCAGCACTTCCGACAGCGACAGCAGCAGCTCCTGCATACTGACCTCCGGATGCGCGCGGCGGCTCGGCAACTCGCCCACCTCGACCCGCGCCGCCCAGGTCTCCCGCCCCATGCGCGGCAGCCCGTCGATGTCCTCGGCGGCCTTCTTGAAACGCTCGTACTCCTGCAAACGGCGGATCAGTTCGGCGCGCGGGTCACCCTCGTCATCATCCAGCTCTTCAGGGCGTGGCAACAACAGGCGCGACTTGATCTCCGCCAGCATCGCCGCCATCACCAGATACTCGGCCGCCAGCTCCAGACGCACGGCTTTCATCAGCTCGACGTACGTCATGTACTGACGGGTGATCTCAGCAACCGGAATATCGAGAATGTCGATGTTCTGCTTGCGGATCAGATACAACAGCAAGTCGAGCGGGCCTTCAAAGGCCTCAAGAAAGACTTCCAGTGCTTCAGGGGGGATATACAAGTCCTGCGGGACTTCGGTGTAGGCCTCGCCGTAGACAACGGCAAGCGGCAGCTCCTGCTGCCGGCCGACGCCGCGCGAACGGTCTAGCGCGGCGTCGGTCTCGGGGCTGACCGCGGCATCCTGCGTCGGGTCAGCCATCGCTTACTGCCGGTACTGCAGGCCCATGGCCTGACGTACTTCGATCAGCGTATCACGCGCCGCTTCACGGGCACGCTCGGTCCCCTCATTGAGGATCACCCGCACCGCATCGGGGTTGGCTTCGTATTCGGCAGCACGCTGCTGCATGGGCGACAGCTCGGCGCTGATGGCGTCGATAACCGGTTTTTTGCAGTCAATACAACCGATACCGGCGCTGCGGCAGCCTTCCTGCACCCAGTCGTGAATCGGCTGATCGGTATACACCTGATGCAGCTGATACACCGGGCACTTGTCCGGGTTGCCCGGGTCAGTGCGGCGCACCCGCGCGGGGTCGGTCGGCATGCGGCGCACCTTTTCCGAGACTTCGTCGGTAGTGTCGCGCAGGGTGATGGTGTTGCCGTAGGACTTGGACATCTTCTGTCCGTCCAGACCGGGCATCTTGGAGTCCGGCGTCAGCAGGGCCTGTGGCTCGGGCAGGATGACCTTGCCGCCCCCCTCGAGGTAACCAAACAGACGTTCCTGGTCCCCCAGGGTAATGTTCTGTTGCTCTTTGAGCAGCGCACGCGCCGTCTCGAGCGCATCCGCATCGCCCTGCTCCTGATAGGCCTTGCGCAGGCTGGAGTAAAGCTTGGCGGCCTTTTTGCCCATCTTCTTGACGGCGGCCTCCGCCTTGTCTTCAAAGCCCGGCTCCTTGCCGTACAGATGATTGAAACGACGCGCCACCTCGCGGGTAATTTCAACGTGCGCCACCTGGTCGGCACCCACCGGCACCTGGCCGGCGCGGTAGACCAGGATGTCCGCGCTTTGCAGCAGCGGATAGCCAAGGAAACCGTAGGTCGCCAGGTCGCGATCCTTGAGCTTTTCCTGCTGATCCTTGTAGGTCGGCACACGCTCCAGCCAGCTGACCGGGGTGACCATCGACAGCAGCAGGTGCAACTCGGCGTGCTCGGGCACCTGAGACTGAATGAACATGGTGGACGAGGTACCGCTGACGCCGGCGGCCAGCCAGTCGATCAGCATGTCCCAGACGTTCTGCTCAATGCTCTGCGGGTCTTCGTAATGGGTAGTCAGGGCGTGCCAGTCGGCGGCGAAGAAAAAGCACTCGTACTCGTGCTGCAGCTTGACCCAGTTTTTTAACACACCGTGATAGTGACCCAGGTGCAGACGGCCGGTAGGGCGCATGCCTGACAGAACCCGGCGCTGCGAATCGACAGAACTCAAGGGGGACTCCTGAAAAGACCAATTGTAATAAGCAAACTGCGGCGATTATACCGATAAAGCAGGATCAGTCATGCAGCTCGCTGCGGCTGACCCCAAAGGGCTCTGGATCGCCCCGCCCCTCACGCAGCACTTCAACCTCGCCATCGAGCAGACTGATCACCGTAGTGGGCTCCACCATGCAAGCGCCACCGTCGATAATCAGCTCGATTTGCTTGCCGAGGCGCTCGCGAATCTGCTCGGGGTCGGTCAGCGGCAAGTTATCGCCGGGCAGCATCAAGGTCACACTGAGCAGCGGCTCACCCAACGCCGCCAGCAGATCCAGGGTGATCTGGTGGTCCGGCACGCGCAGGCCGATGGTACGGCGCTTGGGATGCAGCAGCAGCCGCGGCACCTCGCCAGTGGCGTTGAGAATAAAGGTATAGGGGCCGGGGGTCGTCGCCTTCAGCAGGCGAAAGGTCGTATTGTCGACCTTGGCGTACACACCCAGCTCAGACAGGTCACGGCAGACCAGGGTGAAATTGTGCTTGTCATCAAGCTGGCGCAGGCGCCGAATGCGCTCCAGTGCATTCTTGTTGCCGAGCTGACAGCCCAGCGCGTAGGCCGAGTCGGTGGGATACGCCACTACGCCGCCCTGGCGAATAATGTCGGCGGCCTGACGAATCAGTCGTGCCTGCGGGTTTTGCGGGTGAATCTGGAAGAACTGGCTCATCGAACTCTATCCGTGTTTTCTTGAAGTTTAGCAGGGTGCTAGCGGTAAAGCGGGCGATATCAGCAGGCGTATTGCGTCACGCACTGAACAGGCTGCTCTGCCACACGGGCGTACAGTCAGGCGGCAGCGCCGTCATGCTACCCAGCGCCGTCCAGGGTGAAGCCGGGTTGTGAAAATCGCTGCCACAGCTGGCAAAAAAGCCGAACTCGACCGCCAGCTTACCCAGGTAGGCGACCTGATCCACCGCCTGCTTGCCGTTGGCCACCTCAATGCCACGCCCTCCAGCTGCAGCAAACTGGCGCAACAGCGCGCGCAACTTGCTGCGCGTCAGGCCGTAGTGCCAGGGGTGCGCTACCACTGCCATGCCGCCGGCAGCCCGCAGTTGCTCAACCACCTCTTCCAGGCTGGGCCAGTGCTGGCGAATGTCGCCCAGCTTGCCAGCCCCCAGCCACTTGCGAAAGGCTTCGCCATGGTCGCGCACATGGCCGGCCTGCACCATCCATTCGGCAAAATGCGGGCGCCCCGGCGGCTGCGACACATCGCCGCCAGCTGCCTGCTGCGCGGCCACCGCCCCTTCATAGGCGCCAGGCATTCGCTTAGCGGCCAGCCGTTCACCAATCTGCTCTGCCCGCCGCCAGCGTCCATCACGCACCGCCGCCAGAGCCTCGGTCAATACCGGCGACTCGGGATCAAAGCCGTAACCGAGGATATGCAGCGTATGGCCAAACCACTGCGCCGACATTTCGACACCACTGACCCAGTGCACACCGAGGCTGCGCGCGGCATCCGCCGCTTCGGACAGACCGTCGATGCAGTCGTGATCGGTCAACGCGACCATCGCGACCCCCGCCTCGGCCACGCGCCGCATCAATTCAGCGGGCGCCAGGCTGCCATCGGAGGCGGTACTGTGCATGTGCAGGTCAACAATCAACGGCATTCTCCCGGAACAGGTAAAGACACATCGCGATAACAGGGCCGACAAAGCGCGCCCAGCTTGACGCAGCCGCGTCTCTTTCGCCTATTATGCCGCCTGAACCGTCTCAAGCCCATGCCCGATCCATCGGCCCGGCCACAGCCAACCGCGTCACTGAACAGTCACGCCGCAAGGAATATTCATGCTCTACGCCATCATGGCCACCGACAAACCTGACAGCCTGAGCGACCGCCTGGCCGCCCGCCCCGATCACTTGGCCCGTCTGCAGGACCTGCAGGCGCAGGGACGCCTCGTCCTGGCCGGCCCGCATCCGGCGATCGACAGCGCCGATCCAGGTAGCGCCGGCTTCACCGGCAGCCTGGTGGTAGCCGAGTTTGCCTCACTGGAAGATGCCCAGGCATGGGCTGATGCCGACCCCTATGTGGCCGCCGGCGTCTACGCACAGGTGACCATCAAACCCTTCAAACGCGTATTCCCGGCCTGAGCAAGGAGGCAATCATGTTCCGTTCGTTAATCTGTAGCGCTGTGTTCGGCAGCATCCTGCTGGCCCAACCCGCCCTCGCCCAGGAGCCGGCCGGCAGCGCGACGCAAACCGAGGACAGCACTCAGGCCCAGGATATCGGCACACTGCAGGCTGAACTGGCCCGCGTAGAAGCCGAACGCCAGCGTCTGGCCGACCAGCTCGACGGCGGCGCGCAGGGTGAGCGTGTCGAGCAGCTGCAAAGCGAGAACCAGCAGCTGCGCAACGACAACCAGGCTGCGCGACTGGACGCCCAGGCGCGCCTGATTACTCAGCAACAACGCTGGTTTCTGATTGGCGGTCTGAGCGTTGCAGCCAGCATGCTGCTGGGCTTCGTACTTGCCCGTATGGGCCGCCAGAAGCGCCGCGAATGGCTGAACTGACGCCCGTCCTGATCATCGACGACGATCAGGAGCTCTGCGAGCTGCTGCGCGACTGGCTGGCGACCGAACGTTTTGAACTGACGGCGGCCCACGACGGGCCCAGCGGACTGGCTGCGGCGCGCGCCGATAGCTACGCTGCCATCATTCTCGATGTGATGCTGCCGGGCATGAACGGCCTGGAAATCCTGCGCGAGCTGCGCCAGAGCTGCCAGACCCCGCTGCTGATGCTCAGCGCCCGGGGTGAGCCGGTTGACCGTATTCTTGGCCTGGAACTGGGCGCCGACGACTACCTGGCCAAACCATGCGATCCGCGCGAGCTGGTAGCCCGCCTGCGGGCTCTGCTGCGCCGCAGCCAGCCAAATACCGATGCCGGCAGCGACGAGCTCAGCCACGGCAATCTGCGCCTGGATACCGGCAACCTGATGGCCTGGCAGGACGACGAACCCCTGCAGCTGACGCAAAGTGAAGCGCTGATCCTGCGTGCGCTGATGACTCGCCCGGGGCAGGTTGTCGACCGCCAGACGTTGTCACGCGAAGCACTCGGCAAACCCCTTGGCAGCTACGATCGCAGCCTCGACATGCACATCAGCAACCTGCGTCGCAAACTCGGCCCGCATCCTGAAGGCCGGCCACGCATTCAATCCATTCGCGGGCGTGGTTATCTGCTTGGCCACTGAACAGTCAGCACTGCGTTCTAGCCATTTACACAACCTTTACCAACCCCATGCCACCGCTGACATAGCACTCTCTAGACTCTGCAGGCAATGAGCGGATTCCCCGGTCAGACACCAACGGAGAATGACCCATGAAAAAGACACTGATTGCTGCCACCCTGCTGCTGACCACCGGCCTGTCCGGCGCGGTGATGGCGGGTTCCAACCACGACAACCCGCCGGCGCGCGAGCGTGGCTTCGAGCGCATGGCCGAAGAACTGCAACTGAGCGATGAGCAGAAAGCGCAGCTGGAACAGATTCGCGAAGAAGAGCGCGAAAAATTCAAGACCCTGCGCGACGAGAGCAAGGCGCGCTTTGATGCCGTGCTGACCGCCGAGCAGCGCCAGAAGATGGAAGAGCTGCACGAGCAACGCCGCGAGCGTCTGGAAGAGCGCCGTGAGGGCCGCGAGCACCGCAAGCCGCGTGGCGATTGCGAGTAACACGCTGACAGGAAACACACCCCATGCGGCTATTCTGGAAGGTCTTTGCAGTACTCTGGCTGGCAACCCTGCTGGTCGGCGGTTCGGGCTTTCTGGTCAGCCGCACCCTGCAGCAGGACTGGCTCCTGTTGCAGCTCAATCCGCAGCTGCGCGACTTTGCCGCGCAGCTGGTCGGCATCTACGAACAGCAGGGGCCGCACGCCGCCCAGCAGTGGCTGGAAACCCAACGCCTCGAAGACCGCTTGCGCGCCCACCTGTTTGACGATACCGGCAGCCCGCTGCTGCCCGGCACCTTACCGGTCAATCCGCGCTTTGCTCCGGGTCCGCCGCCAGAACCGCCGCGTCACGGTGATGGCCCCGGGCGTGGTCGCCTGTTCCAGTTGGCCTGGGACACCGAACAGGCGAACTACTTCGTGACCCTGTACGTACCGGCGCCGGCGCTCTGGCAAGGCCAGCGCGCCCCGGTTGCGCTGATGCTCAACGTGGTCCTGGCGATGGCGTTGCTGGCATTACTCAGCCTGGTGCTCAGCCGCTACCTGACACGCCCGCTGCGGCAGCTCGGCAGCGCAGCTCAGGCGTTGGCCAAGGGCCGTTTCAGCACCGGCAGTCTGCAACAGACCAGCGAGCGACGCGACGAAATCGGCGAGCTGGCCCGGCGCTTTGAGAGCATGGCCGAGCAGGTGCAGTCGTTGCTGGATAGCCAGCAACAGCTGCTGCGCGACGTATCCCATGAGCTGCGCTCACCACTGGCCCGCCTGCGCGTCGGGCTGGCACTGGGCAGCCAGCGTGACCTTGAGGCGAACGACCCGCTATGGCAGCGCCTGGACCGCGAGTGCGACCGCCTCGACCGCCTGATCGACGGCATTCTGACCCTCAGTCGACTGGACAGCCAGCGCGAACCACCCACCCCCTTTGCCCTCGACCCGCTGGTACGCCAGGTGGTGGACGACAGCCGCTTTGCTGCCGCCGATCTGGAGCTGGCGCTGCAAGGACAGACTGACCTGCGCCTGACCGGTTGGCCCGACCAGCTGCAGGCCGCGCTCGACAACCTGTTACGCAATGCGGTGCGCTTCAGCCCGCCGAACGGAATCATCCAGGTAGCCCTGTCAGCAACCAGCCATGGCGCGCAGATCATCATCGATGATCAGGGCCCGGGCGTAGCGGATGAATGGCTCAGCCGCCTGAGCGAACCCTTTGTCCGCGTGCCCGGGCAGTCTGCCGATAGTGGCTACGGCCTCGGGCTGACCATCGCCCAGCGCGCCGTGGCCCGCCACGGCGGCCAGCTGACCTTCGCACACAACAGCGACGGCGGGCTGCGGGTAACGGTACTGTTGCCGGGTTCAAGAACCGGCGCATGACAACCGTGTCAGCACCGGTTATGGCTCAGGCCGCAGGCCAGGACGAGAAGTAGGATTCCACCGCCAGCGCTGGCACATTCTTGCGCTCACCGGCCGGGTGGCCGACATAGAGAAACGCCAGAATCTGCTCGTTGCTCGCCAGCCCCAGTTCCGCATGCACCTGCGGATGATAGGCCAGCGCGCCGGTGCGCCACACGGCACCAAGCCCCATGGCATGGGCTGCCAGCAGCATGTTGTTGACCGCCGCACCGCAGGCCAGATCCTGCTCGATGGACGGCACCTTGGGGTGATCCTGATGACGGCTGATGGCCACGATCATCAGCGGCGCGCGTAGCGGCAGCCCCTGATAGCGCGCCAGGGTATCGGCGGACAGGTCTGGCGTGTCGGCCAGCGCAGCGCGGCCAAACACCTCGCCCAGCGCCTCCAGCCCTTCACCTTGGATCACCAGAAAACGCCAGGGCCGCAGGTAGGCATGATCCGGCGCCCGCAGGGCCGCACGGAACAGGGCCTGTTGTTGCTCAGACGTGGGGGCCGGGCCAGTCAGCCGTGGTACGGAAACCCGCTCATGCAGGGCGGTCAGGGCATCCACAGAACGCATTACTCCTTGATATCGACGTCGTCGCCATTGAGCACCTGCTCGCGGTACTGCCCGGGCGGCAAGCCAAACCAGCGCTTGAAGGCCCGAAAGAAGTTGCTGGGGTCGGCAAACCCGAGCATGCAGGCAATCTCAAACAGGGTGAGTTGCGGTTGACCCAGATACTGCAACGCCAGTTCCCGGCGAGTGCGCTCAAGCAACTGCTGAAAGCTGACCCCCTCTTCCTGCAGGCGGCGCTGCAGGGTACGAGTGCTCATATTCATCGCGGCGGCAACTGCCTGGCGCTTGGGTTCGCCCTGACGCAGCAGCCGGCACAGCACCTGGCGAGTCTGATGGGTCACCGGGTCGGCTTCAAAGCGGGCCAGAAATTCGCCGGCAAACCGGTCGTGCAGTTTGGCCAGATGCTCGTTGGCCGTGGCCAGCGGCGTTTCCATCAACTGCCGGGAAAAGGTCAGGCTATGGCTTGGCGCATCAAACGCCATGGGGCACTGAAATAGCGCGGCATAGGGCGCGGGATCGCTCGGGGCCGAGCGCGCAAAAGTTGCCTGCAAGGGCGTCACCGGCTCGGCCGTCATCCAGCGGCAAAACGCCAATGCATAGGCCATGGCCGCCTCGACACTCTGCTGGGCGGCCGGCAGGCGATCGCCATGGATGGCAAACTGGATGCGGCACTGCCCCGGCTCCAACTGCAGCATCAGGTCAGCAGACTCGCCGATCAGACGCTGATAGCGCACCACCCGGTTAAAGCCTTCAAGCAACGAGCGGCTGCTCATCAGCGAGTATCCGACCACACTGAAGTGCGCCGGACGAACCACATGGGCCATGTGCAAACCGATTGCCGGGTTGCCGCTACGCTCGACCGCCAGGTGCCAAACGCGCGTCATGCCGTCCTGCGCAATGCGCGCATCCGGGTCGCTCAGCAGCTCCGGGTCCAGACCGGCATCGGCGAACAGCTCGGCAATATCCAGCCCTTCAATAGCCAATGCATGCCCAATGGCCGAGGCCCAGCCTGACGAGGTGGTCCGTTGAGCTTGCAACATGCTGTTCTGTACCCTGTTCCTTTATGTTATTCGATTGGATCAGCCGCCATGTCCGCCCCCCCTGCACAACTGACAGAGGTAGAGCAGGCACTTCCATGATGTCCGGCGGCTGATCATAGACTAAAGTAGGCTTGAAACAAAAATCCGTGCACCGCCGCCCATTGGGCGCGCCTGGGAGTCCGCCATGCCCCACGCCAGCGAGCCGTCATCCTTCAGCAGCTTCGCCGAATTCTATCCCTATTACCTGAGCGAGCATCAGGATGACAGCTGTCGGCGCCTGCATTACGCCGGCAGCAGCCTGGTCATCGCCCTGCTGCTCTATGTGCTGTTCAGCCAGAACTGGCTGTGGCTACTGGCCGTGCCCCTGGCTGGCTACGGCTTCGCCTGGGTGGGTCACTTCTTTTTTGAGCACAACAAGCCAGCCACCTTCCGCTACCCACTCTACAGCCTGATGGGCGACTGGGTCATGCTGCGCGACGCCCTGACCGGACGCATCCGCTTCTAAGCGCCAGAGCTCGGCAAATCCGCTGACTGTCAGCAGAGTGACAGTCAGCCCCCACCCCCTTCTCTATCATGCCTCGAGGTAGCACTGCTTCAGCCAGCGCCCAGCCAGCCGGCAGGCCAGCTGGCGCAGTCTCCGCAGCCTGAACCACAAACATAACAAGAGGAACGCCACCATGGGTGAGCAACGCGCACAATTCCGCGCCATGCAGGAAGGTACCGCCGAAGACTGGGGGATCATCTCCAGCCACTTCCGCCCCTTTGCCAAGGAACTGCCAGACCGCATCATCAAGCACCTGCAGTTGCTGGATGGTGATTTTGGCGGTTTCCCGATTGACCGTCTCGAGCACTCGCTGCAAACCGCAACCCGGGCACACCGCGATGGCCGTGACGAGGAATACGTGATCTGCGCCCTGCTACACGACATCGGCGACACCCTGGGCAGCTACAACCACCCGGATATCGCCGCGGCGATACTCAAGCCCTTTGTCAGCGCCGAAAACCTCTGGATGGTCGAGAAGCACGGTATTTTCCAGGGCTACTACTTCTTCCATCACCTGGGTATGGATCGGCACCTGCGTGACCAGTTCAAGGATCACCCGCTGTACCAGTACACCGCCGAATTCTGCGCCAAGTACGATGCCCCGGCCTTTGACCCGGACTATGAAAGCGAGTCGCTGGCGTTTTTTGAACCCATGCTGCGACGCGTCTTCGAGAAACCGCGCAACAGCATCTACAAGACCGAATAACCGCCGATACCAGCGAGCAGGCGCCTCTCCCCACCCGAGGCGCCTGCTTTTGACCATGACATCCGTCGGCGAATTTGGCCATTGGATAGACGGGCAATTGTCCCGCCTGATCCCAGGCCCTATGATGCTCAGTCATGCGACGTAGCCGGGTGCCTGCCCGCTACCGCCGTCTCGGCCACGGAATTGACTGAACATGACGATCGACACCCGCATTGCGCCCGTCAAACCACCGCTTGACGGCTACTACTCCCGTATCATCGCCTACCTGTGCGCAGCCCTGACCTTCAGCGCCCTGCTGGTCGAAGATGGCCACCGCCTGAGCTACCTTGTCGCGATCCTGTATACCCTCGCGTATCCCCAGCTGGCGCAGTACCTGCTGGCCCGACTGCCGCGCCTACCCCATCTGCCCCAGCGCCTGAGCCTGCTGGCACTGGATGCGCTGCACACCGGCGTATTCATCGCATTGCTGGGCTTCAACTACGTGCCCAGCATCATGTTTATTGTCCTGCTTGGCCTGTCCTGCCTGATCGCAGGCGGGCCGGCCTATCTCGCCGCCGGCTGGCTGCTGGCGCTGGCCGGGGTATTGCTCGGCGCCGCCATATTCATGCCCGACGTCAGCCTCTACAGCAGCCCGCTGGTGACCCTGGTCAGCCTGCTCAGCGGCGGCTTTTTCATTCTGGTGATGGCCGCCTTCGTGCATCGCCAGGGACGGCATCTGGAAGAAGCCCAGCAGCAGGTTCAACGCGAGCAGGAAAAGACCACCCGACTGGCCGCCAACCTGTCGAAATACCTGTCACCTCAGGTATGGGAGTCGATTTTCTCCGGCAAACGCAGTGTCCAGCTGGAAACCCGACGCAAGAAGCTGACGGTATTCTTCTCCGATATCCGCGGTTTTACCGAGCTGGCCGAGGAACTGGAGGCCGAGGCGCTGACCGACCTGCTGAACAACTATCTGGATGAAATGTCGCGCATTGCCCTGCAATACGGCGGCACCATCGACAAGTTTGTCGGCGACTGCGTCATGGTGTTCTTTGGCGATCCGAAGACCCAGGGCGCCAAGCAGGATGCCGAGGCAGCGGTTTCCATGGCCATCGCCATGCGCAAGCACATGAAGGTGCTGCGCCAGCAGTGGCGCAGCAAGGGCATCACCAAACCGCTGGAAATCCGTATGGGCCTGAGTACCGGCTACTGCACTGTGGGTAATTTTGGCGCCGCAACACGCATGGACTACACCATTATCGGGCGCGAAGTGAACCTGGCCAGCCGCCTGGAAAGCGCCGCCGACGCCGGTGAGATCCTCATCTCCCATGAGACCTACTCCATGGTGAAGGATCTGATCATGTGCTACGACAAGGGCCAGATCAGTGTGAAGGGCTTTGCCCGGCCTGTGCAGATCTATCAGGTGGTGGGCCTGCGCCGCGAACTGGGCGCTGCGCCGACCTTCCTTGAGCGCGAGCTGTCCGGGTTCTCGATGTATCTGGACACCAACCACGTGCGCAACTACGACAAGGAAGACATCATCAAGGCGCTGGAACTGGCGGCGCGCAAACTGCGAGACAAGGTGATCGTCTGACGCCGCGGCTGTTGCGATGCGCTCATCGCAACAGCCGCCACCTCTCAGGCTGCGCTGCCCTCCAGCGCATCGGCTACCGGCTCCAGCGCCGCAGCCGTACTCTCGTCCCAGCGGTACAGCTCGATACGTCCGTCCTGGTGCTCGATCAGCGCTGTGCAGGACTCCACCCAGTCACCGCAGTTGAGATAGTCAATGCCGTTGACCTGGCGAATCTCCGCGTGGTGAATGTGGCCACAGACCACGCCTTCATAGCCGCGCTGAACGCATTCGTGGGCCAGCGCCTCCTCGAACTCGCTGATGAAGTTGACCGCCTTTTTCACCCGATGCTTGAGATACGCGGACAGCGACCAATAGCCGAAGCCAAAGCGTGAGCGCCAGTGGTTGAGCCAGCGGTTGAGCACCAGGCTGAACTCGTAGGCATGATCCCCCAGAAATGCCAGCCAGCGGTGACAGCGGGTGATCACATCAAACTGATCGCCATGGATGACCAGCAAACGACGCCCGTCCTGGCACTGGTGTACCGCCTCGTCCACCAGCTCGATATTGCCCAGCAGCAGGGTCGAGTAGCGGCGCAGAAACTCGTCGTGGTTACCCGTCACGTAGACTACCCGAGTGCCACGCTTGCTCATGGTCAGCACGCGGCGCAGCACATTGGTATGGGCCTGCGGCCAGTAGATCCCCTTGCGCAGGCGCCAGCCATCGATAATGTCACCAACCAGGTAGAGCTGGTCACAGTCATAGGATTTGAGGAAGGTTGCCAGCTTGTCGGCCTGGCAGCCACGGGTGCCGAGGTGCAGGTCCGAGATCCACAGGGTTCTGACGCGCTGCTTTTGCGCCTTGGGCAAAGACACGGCGGTATTCATGCGGCTGTCCTCCTTGGGAAGTTAGGAAAACCTTATCGCCGAGCAGTGACTGACACATGTCAGAAATATGGCCTTAACATGACAACAGGATCGACCCGCAGGGGCGCGCAGCTTCATATACAATGGCGGCTTTTCCACCATGCCACCCGCTGCCCGGACCCGCGTCATGCTCAAACGCCTGCTGCCGTTGCTGTTGCTTTTCCTCTCCACCTGGACCCTGGCCGAACCGCTGCGTACCGGCCTGGTGCTGTCGGGCGGCGGTGCACGAGGGCTCGCGCATATCGGCGTGCTCAAGCAACTGGAAGAAATGAACATCCCGATCGATGCGATCGCCGGCACCAGCATGGGCGCAGTGATTGGCGGACTTTATGCGGCTGGCTACAGCGCCGATGAACTGGAACAGATCGCGCTGGATCTGGACTGGCAGGCGACTCTCAGCGACACGCCGCTACGCGAGGACATCCCCTACCGCCGCAAGCAGGACGACCGCGACTTTCTGGTCAAGCAACGGCTGACCTTCAAGGATGGTGCGCTGAGTTTCCCGCTGGGCTTGTTGCAGGGCCAGAACATGGGCGTAGTACTGGAAAGCCTGCTGGTGCACACCAACGAGATCGACGATTTTGATCGTCTGCCCATCCCCTTCCGCGCGGTGGCCACCGATATTGCCACCGGCGAAGCCGTGGTGTTCGACCGCGGGCACCTGCCGCTGGCCATCCGTGCAAGCCTGGCCCTGCCCGGCTTCTTTGCCCCGGTCGAGGTGGATGGCCGGCTGCTGGTAGACGGCGTACTGAGCAAGAACGTGCCCATCGATGTCGCCCGCGCCATGGGGGTGGACCGAGTCATCGTGGTGGATATCGGCACGCCGCTGAAATCGACCAGCGAGCTTAATTCGGTGCTGGACATCATGGACCAGACCACCACCCTGCTCACCCGCACCAACACCGAGCGCCAGCTGGCCACCCTGACCGACGCCGATCTGCTACTGCAACCCGCGCTGGGCGACATGGGCTTCAGCAGCTTTGCCGAAACCCAGCAGGCCATCGACGCCGGCGCGCGCAGCCTGAGCGAGGCCGACGGCGTGCTGGCCTTTGTTGCCCCACAGGGCAGCGATGCCGGCGGTAATCTGGCCAGCAGCCGCCCCCAACGGCAGGCGATTATTCATGCTGTCGAGGTGGACAACAGCGGCAAGGTGGCCGATGAAGTGGTGCTCAGCATGATTCGTCAGGAGATCGGTGAGCCGCTCAATCTGGCACGCCTGCAAACCGACATGGGCACCATCTACGGCACCGACTACTTCAGCCGCGTCACCTACGAGGTAGTGCACGATCAGGGCCACAATACCTTGCTGGTGCACACTGCCGGCCGCCGAACCGGCACCGACTACCTGCGTCTGGGGCTGAATCTGGTCGATGATTTCGAGGGTGACAGCCAGTACAACCTGGGCGCCAGCTTCCGCGTCAACGGCCTCAACCCCTTGGGCGCCGAATGGCTGACCCGGCTGCAGGTCGGCTCGGATCAGGAGCTGTACACGGAGTTCTATCAGCCGCTGGACTACGGCTCACGCTACTTCGTCGCCCCCTTCATTGACGCCGAGGCGCGCAACCTCGAAGTCATCGACGACAACGACCCCATCGTGGCTTACCGCCAGAAGCGCTATGGCGCCGGTATCAATATCGGTCGGCAAATTGCCAACAACGGCGAGGTGCGTTTTGGGCTGTCGCGCTACCGCGGCAACTCGCGGGTCCGCATCGGCGATCCGGACCTGCCGGATGTCGACTTTGACGAGGCGTTTTACTCGATCGAGGTCGACCGCGACACCCTGGATAACGTCAACTTCCCGCGTTCCGGAGACGAGGCCAAGTTCAGCTGGCGGCAGTCCGAGCCGGCACTGGGCGCCGACGAGCGCTATCAGCAAATCGAGTTCAAGGCCAACAAGGCCTTCGGTTTTGGTCCCAACAGCTTGCAGGTTGGCGGCTTTATCGGGCGAACCGACAGCGATGTAAACGTGGCGCAGAGCAGTTTTGTGCTGGGCGGCCCCGGCTGGTTCTCTGGCTTCCGTCAGGACGCTCTGGCCGGTCAGAACTATCAGCTCGGCCGCCTGGTCTACTACCGCCGCCTGACACCCAGCTACTTCAATGCCGTCAGCCTGCCGCTGTACCTGGGCGCCAGTCTGGAATACGGGCGGGTATACAACCGCGACGAGACCGACTTTGACACCGGCTACTTCGGGGGCGGCAGCCTGCTGCTGGGGATGGATACGCTGGTCGGCCCGCTATTTTTTGGTCTGGGCGCCAACGAAGAGGGGCATGAGGCGCTGTACATGAAGCTGGGGCAGACGTTCTAACCTGCCGGGGCGCGTGACCATGCGCCTCGCACAGCCTCGCATCCTAGCCGCTGATTTCCTGCACCAGCGCAGCGCGGATGCAGTGCAGCACGCCCTCTTCGATCGGCTCGTCGAGCTCGCGGGCCACCGTGCGCACACCCGGCAACTCATCGCTGTCGTGATTGAGAAAGTGGTCCTGAATCCGTTCCAGCTGCGCCGGCCCGATATCAATCGCCTGCTCCAGCGTCAGGTTACCGGTACTGATACCCTGCGCCAGCTGGCCGTAGACCTTGCGCAACGGCTGGCCTAGCTGCGCCGCTGCCTGCTCGGCGGTCATGCCGGCCAGCACCAGCGCCAGCGCCTCATGGGCGTCACGCGTCTCGTTATCCGCCTGCGCGCCCTCACCTCCCAGCACCTGCAGAAAGTCTGCGCCGTAACGCTCCAGCTTGTGCGACCCCACGCCGCTGACCAGTGACATGTCCTGCAGAGTGGTCGGCCGCTGACGCAGCATGTCCACCAGCGTACTGTCAGGGAAGATGACATAGGGAGGCACTCCGTGGGCATCCGCCAGCTGCTTGCGTCGAGCCCGCAGCGCTTCCCACAGCTCGCGATCGGCCTCGGCAATCACCGGCTTGTTGCTGCTGCGCGTACCGCTGCTGCTTGGTTTGCTGACATCACGCCGCAATTGCAGACTTTCCTCGCCACGCAACAGCGCGCGGCAACTTTCGGCCAGACGCAGGCTGCCGTAACCATCCAGGTCGATCTCGACCAGCGCTCTGGCAATCAGCTGACGGAATACCGAGCGCCACTCGTTTTCGCCCAGCCCCTTGCCAATCCCCCAGGTAGACAGATGCTGGTGTCCGGCATTGCGAACCTTCTCGTTGTCGCGCCCCAGCAAAATATCGATCAGATGACCGACGCCGTAGCGCTGCCCGCTGCGGTAGATGGTCGACAACGCCATGCGCGCCGCCTCGCTACCGTCCCAGGTATCCACCGGTTCCAGACAGTTATCGCAGTTGCCACACGGCTCCGGCAGGGTTTCGCCGAAGTAGCCCAGCAGGGTCTGCCGACGACAGCTGGTCAGCTCGCACAGCGCCAGCATGGCATCAAGCTTGTGCCGCTCGATGCGCTTGTGCCGCTCGTCGCCCTCGGAGCCGGCCATAATCTGGTTGAGCATCAGCACATCTTGCAGGCCGTAGGCCATCCAGGCATCGGCTGGCAACCCGTCACGCCCTGCCCGGCCCGTCTCCTGGTAGTAGGCCTCGACGCTCTTGGGCAGATCCAGGTGGGCCACAAAGCGCACGTTGGACTTGTCGATCCCCATGCCAAAGGCGATGGTGGCGACCATGATCAAGCCTTCCTCGTTGAGAAAGCGCTTCTGGTGATTGGCGCGCAGCTCCGCTGGCAGGCCGGCATGGTAAGGCAGCGCCGGCCAGCCCTGGTCACACAGCCAGGCAGCCGTGTCCTCGACCTTGCGGCGCGACAGGCAGTAGACGATACCGGCGTTGCCCCGATGCTCGCGCAAAAAGGCCTGCAACTGCTGGCGCGGCTTATCCTTGGGCACAATGCGGTAGAAGATATTCGGGCGATCAAAACCGGAGATAAAACAGGCTGCTTGCTCCAGCTTCAGGCGCTGCGCCATTTCGGCGCGGGTGCGCTCGTCAGCGGTCGCCGTCAGCGCCATGCGCGGCACGCCCGGAAACTGCTCGGCCAGCTGGCCCAATTGCAGGTATTCCGGACGGAAGTCATGCCCCCACTGGGACACGCAGTGGGCCTCGTCAATGGCGATCAGGGCGATCTGCAGAGACTGCAGGAAGGCAATGGTCCGCGGCTTGAGCAGGCGCTCGGGTGCCAGGTAGAGAAACTCCAGCTCACCAGCGCGCATCTGCCGGGCGATCTCACGCTGGGCGTCTTCGCTGAGCGTCGAGTTGAGTGCAGCGGCGCGCAAACCAAGCTCGTTGAGCGTGGCGACCTGATCATCCATCAGCGCAATCAGCGGCGACACAACGACTGTCAGCCCCTGACGCAGCAACCCCGGTACCTGATAGCACAGCGATTTGCCGCCGCCGGTGGGCATCAGCACCAGGGCATCACCGCCACAGGCAACCTGATCAATGATATCGGCCTGCTGACCACGGAATTCGCCGTAGCCAAACACGTCTCGCAATTGTTGCAGGGCTTGCTCGCGCATGGGTCTCCTTAGTGGGGGTCAGGACGCGCACCGGGATGTTTCAGCGGCCGCAGAGTATAACGCCTTTGGCAATTGCCCGGGGCATGCGTAAAATGCCGGGACCATTGATAGAGAGGTGTCCCCATGTCCTTTTCCGACCAGCTCCAGCACCTGCAAGCATTTCTGGACGCCGACGACCTGCACGATGAAGCGCTGGATTACATGGCCGCCTGCGGCTACCTGACCGCTCTGGCGATAAGCCCGGAGGTAGTGGAGGACGCCGAACTGCTGGCAGAACTGTTTGCCGAGACGCCGGACTATCAGGATGCCGAGCAGCAAGCGCAGATCGAAAGCACCCTGCTGGAACTCAAGGCGCGCATCGCCCGCGAGCTGGCCAGCGACGAGGACCTGGAACTGCCCTGCGAGCTGACGCTGGGTGATGAGCCGGACTACTCCGACCTGCGCAGCTGGTGTATCGGCTTCATGGAGGGCGTGTTCCTGCGTGAGGAAGCCTGGTTCAGCAATGACGAAGAGCTGGTCAGCGAGTTGCTGCTGCCGATCATGGTTGCCTCCGGCCTGTTTGCCGATCAGCCCGAGTTTGCCGAAATCCATGAAGACGAAGACATGGTCGAGGACATGGCTGAGCACATCCCCCAGGTGCTGACCCAGCTGTTCCTGCTGTTCAACGCCCCGGAAGAAAAGCAGAAGCCGGCGCTGATCACCAAGCGTCGCTAAGCCACTGACTGGCGGCCCTCACCGGCCGCCAGCCAGCGCTCCAGCAGCGCCAGCACATCAGCCTCTGGGCGATAGCCTGTGCTCAGCAGCGCCAGCTGACCGTTACGCTCGCCAAACAGAATCGGCAACTCTGCCAACCCCAAGCCCTCCACCCACTGCAAGTCCTGCTCCAGCTGCTCGGCACTGGCCGGCGCATCGAAGCGTTCAGCAAACAAAGCTGCGTCGTATTGGCTCGCCTCGGCCACGGCAACCAGCACCGCCGTTTGCGTCACATCCTGCCCTGCCACATAAAACGCCTCCTGCAACGCCCGGGCAAAGACCCAGCTACGCGCCGGGTCGAGCTCGCGCGCCACAATCAGCGCACGGCTGGCGGGCCGGGTATCGTAAACCAGGGTGGTGGGTAACGCCTGTGGGTCGCCAAAGGGTTGGCCACTGAGGCTGGCGACCGCCTGCCAGTGGGCGGCCAGCGCCTGGCGCGAGTGCTGATCCAGCGGCGCACCATGGTTGGCGCGCAGGCTGGCCGGCATCAGATGCAAGGGCAGATCCGGCCAGCGCTGGCGAATACGATCAAGCAACGGCGCCATCCCCCAGCACCAGGAACACATCGGGTCCATGATATGGAGCAGGCGCTGCTGCATCGGTGATTCTCCTGTAGGGATCAGTCGCCCCTGTTGGCGTTTGGCGAAGCCAGGCTAGCCGCCTTGCCAATAGGATGCGGCTCGTTACGGCGTTTGGCCAGCTCAATCTGACGCTGACGCTCCTCGGCGCGCTGGCGCGTCTTCTCCGGCAGGCTGTCGTAGCAGCGCGGACAGCTGATGCCCTCGACGTACTGGCTGGACGCCTTGTCCTCAGGCGATACCGGGTGGCGGCAGGCGTGGCACTGATCGAAGGAGCCTGGGGCCAGGTCGTGACGCACGGTCACGCGGTTATCAAACACAAAGCACTCACCATTCCACATCGACTCTTCGGCCGGAACGTCCTCAAAATACTTGAGAATACCGCCCTTGAGGTGAAACACCTCACCAAAGCCTTCCTCGAGCATGTAGCTGGACGCCTTCTCGCAACGGATGCCGCCGGTACAGAACATTGCCACCTTTTTGTGACGTTTTGGGTCAAAGTGCTCGCGCACGTACTCGGGGAATTCACGAAAGGTCTTGGTCTGCGGGTCGATAGCGCCCTCAAAGGTACCGATAGACACCTCGTAGTCGTTGCGGGTGTCGATCAGCAGTACCTCGGGGTCGCTGATCAGGGCGTTCCAGTCCTTGGCGTCGACATAGGTGCCCACCTTGCGCGTGGGCGAAACACCCTCGACGCCCAGGGTGACGATTTCCTTCTTCAGCTTGACCTTGGTGCGGTAGAAGGGAATCTCGTCGCAGAAAGACTCCTTGTACTCCAGATCACTCAAGCGGGGGTCACTGCGCAGCCAATCCAGCACCGCAGCCATACCCGCCTGGGGGCCGGCGATGGTGCCGTTGATGCCTTCCTCGGCCAGCAACAAGGTGCCTTTGACGCCATTGGCGGTCATCTCGTCCAGCAGGGGCTGGCGCAGGGCTTGATAGTCATCCAGGCGGACGAACTTGTAGAGTGCCACAACAACAATTGCAGACATGCATACCTCTTCTTCAGTGGGCGCCCGCGTAAAGGGCGTACCGTTGGGGGCCGCGATTCTAGCAAAAAATGGGGGGTTGCGAAAAATGGGCGGCGTTGCGGATGGGCGGGACCGTCGAGTGATAGCTCGTCCGGTCGTTACTTGTGAACTCGAAAGCGCGCTTGGTCATTCTCTGCGCCTTTGTCCCATCCGCCTTTCGCCTTCTCCGGCGAGCCAAGGGGCACCCGGCTGCGCGGCCCTTCGGGTTCGCTGCGTTGCTCGATTTATCGGGGTGGCCGGCGAGGTGAGCCACAAAACTCGGGGGCTCTGCCCCCTCGGACATCCTGTGGCTCTTTTCCCCGATAAATCTGCGCTACTCGCCCGCGTAAACGGGACTGGATTCCGTGCACGCTTGACCATCGCTGATCATTCCCACGCTCCGCGTCCTGCTGAGGGGTGACGCCAGCAGCACCTTAGCTCGCCGTGAAGGCGAAAAGCTGACTTGATAAAAACAGGCTGCTAAAAGCCATTTACTGCCAGCCGCACCAAACCACCGGAGCGTCAATCAACCGTGCTTGCCGCCACCCAGGCAATTGGGCGAGTCCGGCGCCTGCTGGCGTTGCTGCCATTCCTCTGCCGTGTAGGTGTGCAGCGCCAGCGCGTGAATGCGCTGCATCAGCTCCCCCAGGGTGCGATACACCGCCTGATGCCGTTTCACAGCGTTCAACCCGGCAAAGTCCTCGCTGACGATCACCGCCTTGAAGTGCGATTCCGAACCCGGCGGTACGCTGTGCATGTAGCTTTCGTTGATCAGCTCAAGATGGCTGGGCTGCAGCGCCTGCAGCGCCTGGTGCAGGGCTTCCTGGGTGGTGGACATGGCTGTCTCCTGTGGCGGTTTCACGGCCCGCTAGTCTAACTCAGGAACCCGCCGGTGGTGGCGTCACGCTCAGGCGCCGCAGGCGACGTTGGCGCAAATTCTGAATCAGGCTGGGCGCCAGTGCGATCAGCGCCGAGCCCAACACCACCAGCAACGCGCCCACATAGGCCAGGTTATTGAGCACTTCCGGCTCGATCAGCCCCGGCCAGAGCATCGCTCCGAGCGCGACCATAGAAAAGGTAAACAACGGCGTGGTGGTCACCGTCGCACTGACCCGCGAGGCCTCCCAATGCGCCAGCGCCTCGGCAAAGGCGCCGTAGGCCACCAGGGTATTCAGGCAACAGCCCACCAGCAACCAGGCCTGCAGACTGCTCAAGGACAGCACCTGCGCTGGACTTGCCAACGGCCAGATCAGCAGCGCACAGGACAGGTAGATCACCATCATCACGGTGACCGACGACCAGACCGTCAGCAGCTGTTTCTGTGCCAGCCCGTAAAGCGCCCAGCTGAACGCCGAGGCCAGCGCAATCAGAATACCCAGTGTGTAGCTGCTCATCTGTGACAGCAGCTCAGCCAGACGCTGATTGAAGAACAGCACAAAACCCGGCAGCAACACCAGCAGGCCCAGCACCTGCCCCAAACCAAAGCGCTCGCGAAATACCAGCATGCTGCCCAGCATCAACATCACTGGCGCGGTCTGGATGATCAGTTGCATGGTGCCTGCGGACAGCCGGTTCAGCGCCATCAGGTACAGCACGTAGTTGAAGGCCAACCCCAGAATGGCAACCACCAGCAACCCGCGATTACGCCCGGACAGGGCCATGATCGAGGGCAGGCGTCGCTTGGCGGCCAGCCAGCAGAACAGGACCAGTCCGGCACTGAGCAAGCGGTACCAGGTCACGGTGTAAGGATCCATGACCTGCAGTACCTGCTTGAGCATGATCGGCAGTACGCCCCACAACAGGGTGGTGGTCAGCGCCAACAGAAAACCATAAAGCCAGCGCCCGGAAGACACGTGCATGGAGATAACTCGAGGAAGGGGGAAGAAGGCACCATTGTAGAAAGGCGCAGCAGTTGCCGACAGAGACAGTTTGTACCGGCAACTGTACCGGTCAGCCAGTCTCTTCCTCACCGGTTACCCTATGCCAGAGCCGCCGTTGCTCATCGGGTTCGACCCGGTAGCGCGCCCAGCGCAAAAACTCGCTGACCCGGCAGATACCGTTGCCACCCTCACCGGCGCCCTTGACGATACGATAACGCACGCGCCCCGCTCGGCCGGGTCGATTGACCACCTGCTGTACTTCGCGCACGGACCAGTTACGTCCGGGAAGCCCGTTGCTGTAGTAGGCACCGGTGACCAGGTCTGCGGCAGCCACGCCCTTGCTCTGGGCGTTGTTGTTGGCCAGTTCGACCAGCCGCAGCAGATCATCAAACTCGATGTCCATGTAGGCGTTCATCTGCTTGAGCGCGTGTTCAAAGTCTTCAGGAGCGATGCCCGGCGCGCGTGAGACCTGGTGACGGACCAGCGGCAGAGGATAGCGCCGCCCCTCAAACAGGGCATTGAAGGCCACGGCGAACAGCACGATCACCAGCACATCGAGCAAGATCGGATACACCACGAAGGCAAAGCCGGCCTCGGTGATCTGCGGCCCACCCAGCACGACAATCATCGCTGTGGCGCTGCCCGGCGGGTGCAGGCAGCGGGCATACATCATGATGACGACGCTGCCGCCCACCGCCAGCGCGGCCAGCCAGAAGCCGGGCGGCAGGTACTGCACGCAGGCCACGCCAAAGGCCGCAGACAGGACATGCCCGCCAATCACCGACCAGGGCTGCGACAACGTGCCGTGCGGCATGGCAAACACCAGCACCGCGCTGGCGCCCATGGAGCCGGTGACCCAGAGCGCGGCCTCGGCCATGACCAGATGCGTGACCCCGTACAGCAGAATCAACGCGAGCGTCGTCCCGAGCGCAGACACCAGCTTTTCCCGGTGACTGGTGCTGTCCGGCCGCCAGCCTAGAAAGCGCAGCCCTCTGCGCAACCACCGCACCCGCATCACCCGCACGCTCTCTCCCTCTCACTGTCAGCGGCCATGATACCTGAGACAGCCCCCCAGTAACCTGTCATTCAGAACCCTGACTGCTATGCTGGCAGCTCATTTGCCAAAAGGAGAGCCACTATGACCGACCTCGCAGACCGCACACTGGTCCAGGGCCAGCCAGTACTCAACGAGGCAGAGATCCACCGACAGCTGGCCGCCCTGCCCGACTGGTCGCTGGTCACCCAGGCTGAGGTGCCTCGCATCAAGCGGACCTACAGCTTCCCTGACTTTGCCAAGGCCCTGACCTTCGTCAACCAGGTTGGCGCACTGGCCGAGCAGCAAAACCATCATCCGGCCCTGCTGCTGGAGTGGGGCAAGGTCACCGTCAGCTGGTGGAGCCACGATGCCGGTGGCGTCCATCTGAACGACCTGATCATGGCAGCAAGGACCGAGCGCCTGTACCAGTAACCAACACCAGTCTCTCGTTCGACTCGTGAGAAGCGCCGATCTTGATTCCGCGTGCCGGCATGCAGCTCACTGTGTCGCGCTGCACGCTCGGGCCCTCGCAGAGGCGCGTGGAATTGATCCGCGCCTTTCTTGTAGCCAATTTATCTAACACCGTCACATACCTGACATCGACGGCTCACCACGCCGTGCTATAAATAACACTGGGTGGAGGCCACAACCTCCCCCTTGGTGCCAACTCCAACCAGGAGCACGCACATCAAGGCGCCCACAAGGCGCCCGCCCAATAAAAACAAGAAGGCGTATGCCATGAAACCGTTTTATAAGGCCAAGTGGTCCACCGTGGCCCTGGTCGTGCTTGCAACCTGGTTGCTGCTGATTTTGCCCAATCTGAGCTGATGCCCGGATACAATGGCGCCCACGCCCAGCAGCCCGGAGCCATTGTGAGCCACACCCCTGTCGAATCTGCCGACCTGACCTGGATGGATGGCGACCAGCCGTTCTCCACCCGTTTTGCCGATGTCTACTTCTCGCGCGAAAGCGGTCTGGACGAAACCCGCCATGTGTTTCTGCTGCACAATCAATTGGCCGATCGCTGGGCCGCGCTCGACGCGGGTGCGCACTTTTGCATTGCTGAAACCGGCTTTGGCACCGGCCTCAACTTTCTGGCCGCCTGGCAACTCTGGGATACCTGCGCGCCTCAAGACGCCTGCCTGCACTTTGTCAGCACAGAAAAATACCCGCTCAGCCCGACAGACATGCAGCGTGCGCTGGCTATCTGGCCAGAGCTGGCCGCCTACGCCAGCGAACTGCTTGAGCAGTATCGCGACCTGACCGCCGGTTGGCAGCACTTTTCTCTGGCGCACGGACGCGTCACCCTGACCCTACTGATCGGAGACCTGTTTGACACGCTGCCGCAACTGGACGCCGGCGTTGACGCCTGGTTTCTCGATGGCTTTGCCCCCGCCCGCAACCCCGACATGTGGCAGCCCGAGCTCTACCAGCGCATGGCCGCGTTATCGCGCCCGGGAGCGACCGTCGCCACCTTCACCAGCGTCGGTGACGTGCGTCGAGGCCTGCAGACAGCCGGTTTTACCATGCGCAAGGTCAAAGGTTTTGGGCGCAAGCGGGAAATGCTCTGCGGCCAGCTGGAACAGACGCCGGAGGCAGGCTGGCAGGCGCCCTGGTTTGCACGCCCCGGCGGGACCAGCGAGCGCCAGGCGGTGGTCATCGGCGGCGGACTGGCTGGCGCCTGCAGCGCCCATGCGCTGGCACGACGCGGCTGGCAGGTAACGCTGCTGGAGCGCGAAGCAGAGGTCGCCCAAGGCGCCTCGGGGAATCCGCAGGGCATTCTGTACTGCAAGCTGTCCCCGCATCATCCGCCGCTGTCGCGCTTTATTCAGAGCAGCTATCAGTACAGCTTGCGCCTGCTGACACGAACGCTGCCGCAAAACCAGGACACCTGGCAGCAATGTGGCGTACTCCAGCTCGGCGGCGACGAGCGCGAACAAAAACGCCAGCAGGGGCTGGCCAGCCAGGGCTATCCAGCGAGTTTTCTGCACGCCGTGACGGCCGAGCAGGCCAGCGCACTGGCTGGTGTGCCCATTGAACAACCCGGGCTGTTCTTTCCTGGCGGCGGTTGGGTCAGCCCTCCGCGCCTGTGTGAGGCGCTGCTGCAGCATCCATTGATCAGTGTGCACCCCTATCGCCATGCGATTGAATTGCAGCACTGCGCAACGCACTGGCAGATCCTGGATGCACAGGGCAGTGTGCTGGCCGAGGCACCTCGGGTCATTCTCTGCTGCGCCCATGACACCGCCGCGTTTGAGCAAACGGCGCACCTGCCGCTCAAGGCCATTCGCGGCCAGCTCACCCATTTGCCGACCAATACGCAAAGCGCAGGCCTACGAACCGTCCTCTGCGCCGACGGCTATATTTCCCCCAGCCGCCAGGGCAGTCATCACCTTGGCGCAAGCTTTCGCTTTGACCGGCTGGACCTGCAGCCCAGCGAGGAGGAGAACGCGCATAACCTGCATCTGCTGCAGGCCCTGTCGCCGGCGCTGCATCAGTCGCTGCAGCACACCACGCCCAGTGGCGCCCGGGTTGGCCTGCGCTGTACCGCGCCCGACTATCTGCCGCTGATTGGCCCGGTGGTTGATGCCAACGCCTTCACCGAGCGCTATGCCGCGCTTGGCAACGATGCCAGTCTGCGACCAGACAGCCCTGCACCCTGGCACCAGGGCCTCTACGTCAATGTTGCGCATGGCTCACGCGGCCTGATAAGCGGCCCGCTGAGCGGAGAACTGCTGGCGGCGTGGATGAATAACGAGCCGCTGCCTTTGCCGCGTGAGCTGGCAGAAGCAGTGCATCCCTCACGGTTTCTGCTGCGCCAGCTGATACGCCGCAACGCCACCGACCGTCCGAAACGCCAGCGCCGGGCTGCTGACTGAACCGGCCATGTGCTAGCATCAGGGACAGCACTGCCGCAAAGCAAAAAGCACAATAGAGCGGCTGCCGTACGGATACCACATTCATGCGTCAATGCTGTCTACTCCTGCTGCTCTGGGCATTATCCGGCAGCCTCATCGCAGCGCCGCCCCAGCCGACCGCCATGCAGGCATTGGCGCCGCTCGAGATTACCCGGGACAGCCCACGCATCAACCTCACCAGCCATCTACTGCTGCTGGAAGACCCCGCAGGCAACCTGACAGCCGACCGATTGCTGCAAGGCCAGCAGCATCTGCCCTGGCGTCAGGTGCACACTCGTTTTGTCAACGAAGGCAAGAACCATTCGGTATGGTGGCTGCAGTTTGCCCTGCACAACACCGGCAATGTGCCGGTGCAAGGCGTTCTGCAAGTGGACTACGCCCTGCTTGATCAGTTGCACCTGTACCAGCAAACCCCGGACGGTACCCTGCGGGACCAGACCGGAGGCGACTACCAGCCGTTCGACGAACGTCCGGTAGGCGTCAGCAAGCACTGGTTTGCCCTGGAGCTGACGCCCGGTGTCCATCGCTTCATGTTGCGCGTCGACAGCAGCAGTACCGTTTTCATACCGCTGCACTACGCCAGCTGGCCGGCCAGCAGCGCGCAGCTGGAAACCAGCATGCTGTTGCACGGCCTGTTCTATGGCGTACTGCTGGGGCTGCTGGCCTACAACCTGTTTCTGCTCAGCTCCCTGCGCGAGAAAACCTATTTCTGGTACCTGCTGTACCTGCTGAACATGGTGTTGTTCATGGCGGCCTTCGATGGCCTGGCCTGGAAGTGGATCAATGCCAGCGTGTCCGTGCAAACGCTGACTATTTACACCCTGATGTTTCTGCACTGTGCGGTGTCTACCCAGTTCAGCCGCTACTTCCTGCATACCCGCGAGCAGTTCCCGCAACTGGACCTGCTGCTACGCAGCGGGATCCTGCTGGTGCTGCTGGCCATGATCAGTTTGCCGCTGATCAGCGTTGACCTGTACAACAACATGGCCAGCCTGACGGTACTGATCAGCTCCATCGTGCTGTTATTCAGCGGGTTGTATGTCTGGCGCCGAGGCTTTCGCTACGGCTCCTACTACACTCTGGCCTGGAGCCTGCTGCTGATCTCCCTGGTGCTGTCAACGGCCGGCTCACTGGGTTACGAGCTGCCAGGCATTCCGTACGGTTCGCATTGGGTCAAGATTGGCACTTGCGCCGAAATGATCCTGCTGTCCCTGGGCCTGGCTGACCGCATCAATGCGCTGAAAGAGGCGCGCTTTCACGCCGATGAGTCAGCGCGTCAGGCGCGCCTCGAAACCCGGGCCCAAGGGCGCTTTCTGGCCCGCATGAGCCATGAGATTCGCACCCCGATGAACGGTGTGCTGGGCATGCTGCAACTGCTCGGTGATACCCGCCTGGACAATCGTCAGCGCTTTTATCTGGATACCATCAGCAAGTCAGGCCAGACCCTGCTGACCGTCATCAACGACATTCTCGACTTTGCTCGCCTTGAATCAGGCAAGGTGGAGCTGGAACAGCTCCCCTTCGACCCGGAAGAGCTCGCCTCCGATGTGACCGGACTGTTCACCGCCCAAGCGTTGGAGAAACGCCTAGCACTGTACTGCAGCGTTGCCCCTCACCTACCCCGCCAGTTGCAGGGTGACCCGACGCGCCTGAAGCAGATCCTGATGAATCTGCTGAGCAACGCCTTCAAGTTTACCGAGCAAGGTCACGTCAGCCTGCACCTGGACGGCCGCCCTGCCGGTGGCGAGCGTGATCTCTGGCTGCTCGAATGCACCATACGCGACACCGGTATCGGTATTGCGGAGCAGGCCCAGAGTCAACTGTTCAACTCCTTTACCCAGGCCGACAGCAGCACTACACGGCGTTACGGTGGTACCGGCCTGGGCCTGGCAATCAGCCAGGAACTGGTGCGCCTGATGCAAGGCGACATCACCTTGCAGAGCACCCAGGACGAAGGCACCAGCATCCGGGTGCAGGTGCCGCTGAGAGCAACCGAACTCCAGGCGCCCCGCCCTGACACGCCACCGGTTGCCGCGCTGATTGCGCGTCAGAGCGATGCGCAGCTGAGCTATCGCCTGCAGCTTGAGCGCGTTGGCTATCGGGTCATCTGCCAACCGGACGGCGCAGCCAGTGACTGCGAATTGATGATGATCGACTGCCAGGGTATTGCTGTTGATCAGCTGCAACCCCTGATAACCGACGGGCAGACGCCGATTTTGCTGCTACGCGCAGCAGACGACCACCGCCCCCTGTTGCCCGGCAAAGGCGTGCTGCTGGAGCAGACAACGCCGCTGCTGCCCGCTCAACTCCGTGAGCTGTTGCGCCAACTGCTTGCCCCCCAGCCCGCCAGCGACGAGCCGCCGAGTAGCAGCGGCCAGCCACCGGTTGTCAGAGGCCATCTACTGGTTGCCGAGGACAACCCGGTGAATCAGCTGGTCGTGCGCAGCCTGCTGGAAAAGGCGGGTTACAGCGTAGAAATTGCCGAGAACGGCGCAGAGGCCGTGCAACGCTACCGCGATGCCCCGGCCAGCTACAGCCTGATTCTGATGGACTGTGAGATGCCGGTTCTCGACGGGTTTGAGGCCACCAGACGCATTCGCGCGCATGAGCAGCGCGAGCACCTGGCGCGCATTCCTGTTGTTGCGCTCACAGCCCATGTTCTCGACAGCCACCGGTTGGAAGGCATGACCGCCGGCATGGATGACTACCTGGCCAAACCCGTCGAGAACGAACAACTGTTTGCCTGCCTGCGCCGCCTGATCAAGCCAGCAGCCCTATGACCCCCTCCACCAGCAACTTACCACCGGTCAGTAGCAGAAACACATAGCACAGCTGATAGATGAGCTTCTCGTTGCTGCGCTGCAGCAACCAGTAGCCACAGCGCACACCGATAGGCGCCAAGGGCATCAACACCAGCGAGGTCAGCAGGTTTTCACTGGAGAACTGCCCGAGGTAGAGATAGGCCGGCACCTTTACCCAGTTCACCAACGTGAAGAATACCGCCAGGGTGCCCATCAGCAGGGTTTTCTCCAGCCGTTGAGGCAGCATGTACACATTGATCGGCGGGCCGCCCGCGTGAATGCCAAAGCTGGTAAAACCAGATAGCATGCCCCAAAAGCGCCCGCGCCAGGCATTCGCCGGCCGCGCTTGCTGCTGATCGCGGCGCCACCAGGCATTGATCACAAAGCTGACCGCAATCATCCCGATCAACAGCCGGATGTGCTGCTCATTCATCAAGCGAAAGGTCAGCGCGCCGATCAGCACACCGACTATCGCCGCTGGCAGAATGATGCGCAGGTTGGTGCGGTCCCAGCGACCACGGAAAGTGCGCAAGGCGACCAGGTCCATCAGGCAAAGAATCGGCAACAGGATCGCAGCGGCCTGCTGCGGCGCCACCACCAATGCCATCAGCGGCACCGAGACAATGGCGATGTTGCCGCCAAACCCGCCCTTGGCGATGCCGTACAGCAACACGGCAGGAATGGCACAGAGATAGAAAAACGGGTCGGTAATCATGGCACAACGATAGGCTGACAAAGGCGCCAAGTGTACCATTGACGCCCCGACGTCAGCTGAGAATCAGACGTATGTTGATCCCCTACCAGATGCTTGAACCCGCCACCCTCGACGCCCTGCTCGAGGACTTTGTGACCCGCGACGGCACCGACAACGGCTTTGACGACAGCCTTGAGCGCCGGGTTGCCCAGGTACGCCGCATGCTGGGAAAAGGCGAGGTACTGATCGTATTTCACCCGGACACCGGAGACGTCAGCCTGGCGCACCGCCACAGCATTCCCGCCGACATGCTGCGCGATGCGCAGCTGTGACATATCAGCGCAGAAGCCGCCCCTCGATACCGCCAGTGCTTGGAGGCTGACGCCGCAGCGGCTAACATAAGTCTCTTTCCGTGCGGTCGAGTGAGGTAATAATGAAAACGTTTGCAACCTGGGCCCTGGGCGGCCTGCTTGGCCTGAGCAGCATCTCGGCACTGGCCTGTACCCCAGAGGAAGCCATCGCCAAGGGCGAGCACCTTGCTCAGTTGATCTATGACCGAACCAAGGACCAGCCCGGCAAGGCCGAAGAACTGAACGCCCGCCTCAAGGCGCTGCAAGAGCAAGACCCGGCCAACGGCCGTTACGACTCCTGCCAGGGCTATCAGCGCATCATCGACGAGCTGAACGCTGAAGACGCCGCCGCAAAAGCCGCGCAAGAAAATCAATAAATTCGATACGAATAACGCATATTTTGCGTTATTCAATCAAATTATCTGCTTATAGAATGGCGCATAACCTGATTGAGGAGATGCGCCATGACCACCTATCGTACCCTGCTGGATAGCCGTGTCGGCCAACCCGCCGCCGACGGTGACGGTGTGCGCCTGACCCGCGTATTCGGCGGCCCAGACGCCCGCCAGCTTGACCCCTTTCTGATGCTTGATGAGTTTGGCTCCGACGCGGCAGCCGACTACATTGGTGGCTTTCCGTCGCACCCGCACCGTGGCTTTGAGACAGTGACCTACATGCTGGAAGGTCGCATGCTGCACGAAGACCACCTGGGCAACCGTGGCCTGCTCGGCCCCGGCGGCGTGCAATGGATGACCGCCGGACGCGGGATCATCCACTCGGAAATGCCCCAGCAGGACCACGGCACCATGCGTGGTTTCCAGCTCTGGCTGAATCTGCCTGCCGCCGAAAAAATGCAGCCGGCCCACTACCAGGATCTGCCACCCGAGGCGATGCCCACGCGCTCCCTGCCAGGTGGCGGCCAGCTCAAACTGATCGCCGGTAGCCTGGTGCTGGAGGAGCAGACGGTACAAGGCCCCATTCACGGCGGCAGCACCCAGCCGCTGTATGTCGACCTGCACCTGGGCGCAGATGAGCAGGTACAACTGCCGACGCCCGCCGGCCATACCGCCCTGTTGTATGTGTACGAAGGGGCGGTCGCTATCGACGCAGAGGAAAGCTCAGCCACGCTGACACGCGGCCAGCTTGGCCTGTTAAGCGATGGCGAGGGGGTAAGCCTGACAGCCGAGGCCGCTGGTACCCGGCTACTGCTGATGGCGGCGCGGCCGATCGGCGAGCCCGTTGTCCAGTACGGTCCGTTCGTCATGAATACCGAAGCAGAGATAAGACAGGCCGTGCGCGACTACCAGTTAGGTCAGCTCACCGACTGACCACGCACCTCAGAGAATCTGGGTACGGCCCGCCAGCGCGTGGGCCAGGGTGCCGCCGTCGATGTATTCCAGCTCGCCGCCCAGCGGCACGCCATGCGCAATGCGAGATACCTTGATACCACGAGGGCGCAGCAAGCCGGCAATGTAATGCGCGGTTGCCTCGCCCTCTACGGTCGGATTAGTCGCCAGAATGACTTCGGTCACGGCTCGCCCCTCCAGACAGTCGAGCAGTGCCGGTACGCCGATCTCTTCTGGGCCCATGCCATCCAGCGGAGACAGGTGCCCCTTGAGCACAAAATAGCGGCCGTGATAGCCGCCAGCCTGCTCTACCGCCCAGACATCAGCGGGGCTCTGCAGCACACAGAGCAGGCTGTCGTCGCGACGCGGATCACTGCACAGCGAACAGATCTCGGTCTCGCTCAGGGTGCGGCAACGTTTGCAATAGCCCACCCCGTCAATAGCAGCCTGCAGCGCCTGCGCCAGATGGGCTGCTGCCGGACGATCACGCTCCAGCAGGTGCAACGCCATGCGCTGCGCCGTCTTGGGACCAACCCCTGGCAGGCCGCGCAGGGCGTCGACCATCTGCCGGATAAGCGGACTGAAGGCCATGGATCAGAACGGCATCTTGAAGCCGTCGGGGAGATTCATGCCCCCGGTGAAGCCGGCCATCTTTTCCTGATTGGTCTGCTCCAGCTTGCGCACCGCATCGTTGATGGCGGCGGCGATCAGGTCTTCGAGCACTTCCTTGTCTTCCTGCATCAGGCTGTCATCGATGCTGACACGGCGCACATCGTGACGACCGGTCATCAGCACGGACACCAGACCAGCGCCAGACTGACCGGTGATTTCCATGTTGGCCAGTTCTTCCTGCATCTTGGCCATCTTTTCCTGCATTTGCTGGGCCTGCTTCATCAGGCCTGCCATGCCACCTTTCATCATGACGCTATCCTCGTAGTTCAGTTGACGGGGGCATCCAATGGACGGATGCTTCCTTCACAAATATGGGCGGCGAAGTCACTTTGCAAGCGTTGCACCAGGGGATCGGCGACGATACTTTGCTCGGCAGCGCGCTGCCGGGCGGCCTTGCGTCGGGCAGCTGCCACAGCAGGCGTTTCCTGAGTAGGCGCTGCCACCTCGACCAGCAGCTGCACCGGTTGCTCCTGCACAGTGCCAATGGCCTGCTCCAGCCGCTTGCGATGATTCTCGTTGTACAGGGCACTGTGCCCCGGGTCCAGATGCAGGGTCCAGATCCCCTGCTCGCGGCCGACCAGCTGACAGTGCGCGGCAATACTCTGGGTCAGACCGGTCAACCCCAGGCGTTCGAACAGCGCCAGCCATTCGGCCGCTAGGCCACTGGCCGGTGGCAAGTCACTGATGGCGTCTTGTGCTTCCTCGGCAGCGGCCTGCTCTTCGGCATCCGGTAGCTGCCAGTCGTCGATATATTGGGCGACGTCCAGTTCATCTTCATCGCACTCACCCATCCCGCTGTCATCCGGCGGCGGGCCATCCATCCAGTCGGCGGGCGGCTCATCCTGCGGTGGCTTGATCGGCGTGGTCGAGCTGATCGGGTGGCTGACCGGATCGGGCTTCGCCTGCGCCGGCTCAGGCTCAGGCTCTGGTACGACGGGCTTAGCTGCTTCGGGTTCGGGCTCAGGCGCTGCTCCTGGCGGCTCGACCGCAGGTGCAGGTGCAGGTGCAGGTGCAGGTGCAGGTGCAGGAGTATGAGACTCGACAGCTGCAGCAGGCGCAACAACGGGCGCTGCGGCTGCCGGGGTCGTCTCGGGTTCAGTCTTGGCCGGACTGGACCCCGTCGACTTTTCCGGCGCGTCGCCGGGCGGCACCACCTGCCCCGCTGGCCGAACATCAGCCAATGTGCCAGGCCGGAAGGCCAGCATCCGCAGCAACGCCATTTCCAGGCCGCCACGAGGCTCTGGCGCCAGCGGCAGGTCACGGCGCCCGTGCAAGGCCAGTTGATAGAACAGCTGCACGTCCTCGGCACTGACCTGCCCGGCCAACGCCAGCACACGCTGCTGATCACCCAGACTGTTATCGGTTGCCTCAGGCACCACCTGGGCCATCGCCACGCGCTGCAACGTCGAAATCAGTTCGGCCAGCACCCCGGAAAAGTCCGCGCCCTGCTCTGCCAGCTCGGCTACTGCCGCCATCAGGGCTCGCGCGTCACCAGCGATCAGCGCTTCCAGCACAGAAAACACCTGGCCGTGGTCGATGGTGCCGAGCATGTTGCGTACTTCGGCCACCTGCAACTGGCCGTTGCCAAAGGCAATAGCCTGGTCGGTCAGGCTCAGGGCATCGCGCATCGAGCCATCGGCAGCACGCCCCAAAAGCCACAGCGACTCCTGATCAAAACCGATCTGCTCATCGGTCAGAACATGCTGCAGGTGCTCAACCACCTTTTCCGGCGGCATATTCTTCAGGGAAAACTGCAGGCAACGCGAAAGAATGGTGACCGGCAATTTCTGCGGATCGGTCGTAGCCAGCAAAAACTTGACGTGCTCCGGCGGCTCTTCAAGGGTTTTCAGCAGCGCGTTGAAACTGTGGCTGGAGAGCATGTGCACTTCGTCGATCAGGTAGACCTTGAAGCGCCCACGGGTCGGCGCGTACTGCACGTTCTCCAGCAGCTCGCGGGTGTCTTCAACCTTGGTGCGACTGGCAGCGTCGACCTCGATCAGGTCAACGAAGCGACCCTGGTCAATTTCCAGACAGGATGAACAGGTGCCACAGGGCTCGGAGCTGACCCCGGTCTCACAGTTCAGGCATTTGGCCAGAATCCGCGCGATGGTGGTCTTGCCCACACCGCGGGTGCCGGTGAACAGATAGGCGTGGTGCAGGCGGTTGTTGTCCAGCGCATTGATCAGCGCCTGCAGCACATGGGTCTGTCCGACCATTTCACGGAACAGGCGCGGACGCCATTTGCGGGCAAGTACCTGATAACTCATTGGCTGTGTTCGGTTCCGTCTGCGGTGGGTCGAATGCAAGCGGGTAATGTACCCAAGCAAGGGCTACAATGCGAGTGAAAGACGCCATTTCTCGCCCCTGCAAGCGACAGCTGGCGACAGTCCGCGGGACTGGGGCGAAGGCATGCCCGCTAAACCTGTTCGCCGTTGCGAGACAGTTTCCAGCATGCCAGAGGACGTACCAGAACGATACCAGCCCTAACAAACCTCACGATCAAACTACGGCTTATCCTCCTGACCGCATCAGCTCTGCTACTGCTGATCATCCTGAGCGTCATATCGGTCAGTGCGATCAACCAGGCCGCGCAGTCACTGGATACGGTCTACCATGACCGCCTCATCCCGACCGGCCAGCTCGGACGCATCCAGCAGGAATTACAGAACGTCCGAGCCGAACTGCTGTTATCGTTTCAGCACGACCCCAACCAGCCGATGAGCAACAGCCACGACCACCCGGTCAATCGACACCTCGAGGAAGTCAACGGCTCACTCAAGCGTATCGACAGCGACTGGAAAGCGTACCTGGCGACGTACCTGACCCCGGAAGAAAAGCAACTTGCGGACCAGGCCAGCCAGCAGTTGAGCACGCTGCTGAATCAGGGCGTCAACCCGACACTAACCGCTCTGCAGCGCCAGGATTACGCCAACGCAAACCGCACCTTGCTGACATCGCTCCAGCCTGCAGCCAGCGCGCTGGACGGCACGCTGGAGCGCATGCTCGCCCTTCAAGTCACTATTGCCGAGCAGGAGTATCAAAAGGCGGAGCAGAGCTACTCCCGACCCCTGATGATCAACATCGCGACCACGCTGGTGGCACTGGCGGTATTGACGCTGCTCTCATGGAGCATCATTCACGGCATCAGCGCGGCCGTTACGAGGCTGGAGCAAGCCAGCACACGTCTGGCCGAAGGTGATCTGACCGCTCGCACGGGTGACCAGAGTAACGATGAGCTGGGCCGCATCAGCCAGGCATTCGACCGCATGGCCGGGCGTTTTCAGCAAACCATCAATCAGGTCGCAGGCTCCAGCAACCAACTCGCGGCGGCGGCCGAGGAAACGTCGGCCATCAGCGTGCAGACCGGCGACGGCGTGCGTCAGCAGCAGCACGAAGTGGAACAGGTGGCGACCGCCATGCACGAAATGACCACCACAGTGCAGGACGTTGCCCGCAACGCCGCCGACGCCGCCGAGTCGTCGCGCCAGGCAGACCAGGAAGCACAGCAGGGGCGGCTGCTAGCCACCCGTACCATCGACGCGATCCAGTCCCTGGCCGAGGAAGTCGAGCGCGCCGCCCAGGTCATTCAGCGGCTGGAACAGGACAGTGACAACATCAGTAGCGTCCTGACGGTTATTCAGGGCGTTGCCGAGCAGACCAACCTGCTGGCACTGAATGCGGCCATTGAGGCGGCGCGAGCCGGCGAGCAGGGACGCGGTTTTGCGGTAGTGGCCGATGAGGTGCGCGCACTGGCCTCACGCACTCAGCAGTCCACCACTGAAATCCAGACCATGATCAGCCGCCTGCAGGAAGGCACTGGAGAGGCGGTGAGCGTCATGCAGATCAGCCGCGACAAAGCGCAGCAAGGCGTAGAGGCGGTCGGCCTGGCCAGCGATCGTCTGCTGGCGATCACCGACGCGGTTACCCGCATCAACGACGTGAATGCACAAATCGCCTCCGCGGCAGAAGAGCAGTCTTCGGTTGCCGAGGAAATCAACCGCAATATCACCAACGTCAGTGACATCGGCAAACAGACCCGCACGGCCTCGCAGCAAAGTGCGGCCACCAGCGAGGAACTAGCGCGCCTGGCCAGCGATCTGCAGCAGCTGATCAGCCGCTTCAAGGTTTAAGGTTCCACTGCGGTGCCGGGCTGAATAGACGGCACCGCAGCGAGCACGCCAACCCCAGGTTCTGGCCACCGGGGCATCCCGCCGACGCACACTCACCTGCAGACAGACCTGAAGATTGCCACACGAAACGCAGGCACGCGAAAGAAACCTGCCAAAACGGCAGACAGAGCGAGAAGGAGAACAAAGCGGGGGGGAGATTGGAGGCGGCCCCGCAGCCACACCCCGGCACACGATATGACCGCTGCGGCTGCTCCCTTCCGGGCCTGACCGGGTTCACGGCTGATCATTGCGAGGGGACCGACGGGGCCACCATAGCGACCTGAGTGCTGACTGCTCTCAGGCCGCGCTATTGTAACGGCTTATGCTCAAGTTACAACCCGAATATCAGGTTTTGAAGCGACCGACCTGCGCCTGCAGGGTTGAGGCCAGGCGAGCCAGCGCGTTGCTCGCATCGCGGCTTTCCTGGGAGGATTGAGCCGCCTGGTTCGACAGGTCGCGAATACCGCTGATGTTACGGGCGATGTCTTCGGTGGTCTGGCTTTGCTCTTCACAGGCAGCAGCGATTTGCGCCGCCATGTCGTTGATGCGCATCACCGAGGCTGACGTCTCGTTGAGCGAGGTTTCGGTTGCTCCCGCCTTCTCGACACTCTGCCCAGCCAGCTCCGCCCCACGCTGCATGACCGCAACCGCCTGACCGGTACCGGATTGCAGTTTCTGAATCATCTGCTGAATGTCTCGGGTCGAATCCTGGGTACGAGCAGCCAGTGCGCGCACCTCATCGGCCACTACTGCAAAGCCGCGCCCCTGCTCGCCGGCACGCGCCGCCTCAATAGCCGCATTCAGTGCCAGCAGGTTGGTCTGCTCGGCGATGCCTTGAATGACACTAAGCACACCGCCGATCTTGTCTGTGTCCTGCTCCAGGTTGTTGATCACGCCGGCGGCCTCTTCCACGTCTGCAGCGAGGCGTCGCAGGTCGTTCATGGTCGCGGACACCACATCAGAAGCAGCGTGGCCTTGACGATCGGCTTCGCGGGCGGCGTCGGCAGTGCTATGGGCGTTATCTGCCACCTCATGGATCGCTGCGCTCATCTCGGTCGCTGCGGTGCTGACCTGATCAACCGCCATGTACTGCTCATTGACCAGTTTTTCCTGGCCGTTGGCAATGGCGCTCATTTCCTCGGCTGCCGAGGCAACCTGGAGCGTGGATTCGGCAACCTGGCGAATCAGCGTCTGCAGCTGCTCGAGAAAGGCGTTAACCGCACGACTGAGCTCACCTAGCTCATCGTTGGAATGCACCGCCACACGCTGGGTCAGATCGCCCTCGCCATCGGCAATATCGCGAATACGCTGCAACAACTCGCGCAGGGGGGTGGTAATCATGCCGGGGAAAAACACAATCATCAGTATGCAAACGACAGCCCCGATAATCAGCACGGTGGCGAGGCGCGCATGACTGGCGCTGACATCCGCCGCGGCTTCTACCTCCTCCGCGTCGGCCTGGCGGTTAACCAGCCCTGTCATCTGATCAATCAAATCGCGTGCCCGGGTAAACTCCTCATAGCCGCGACCGTAGCTGATATTGGATGCCTGTGCGGCGGCGCCACTGCGCGCCAACCTGACATTCTCCATCGCCGTCGCCTTCCAGGTGGCAAAGGCACGAGTGAACTCGGCTGCCAAAGCCTTACCTTCAGGCGCGTCAGTTTCCTCGCCATAACGGGCGATGCGATCGCTGGCCTGCTGCAAGTTGTCGTTCAGCTCGGCATCCAGGCCCGCACTGTTCACGCCGGCAATGATGGCACGCTCGGCACTCAGGGCTTGATACAGGTCACGATCGGCTTCGAGCACCACACTGCTCTGCGGCAGCAACTCGGCAGCAACTCGATTCAAGCGCGACTCAACCGTGCCGAGCGCCAAGATCGCGAACAACCCCGACAAGGCCAGCAAGGCGGCCAGAATCAGCAGGGGGATGGTTAGTTTCCAGCGGAAGCTCATATCTCGGATCAGGCTAGGCATAACGGTTATCACTCTTGTAGCAGACGCAGGCAGAAAAGGCCGCAGCGGGCCGGTTATTCCCTGAAACAGGCTCGATAGGACTCCGCCTTATCGACAGCAGCCGGGCGTAACCCTTCGCCCCGGGAAACCGTAACGACATCATGTTTCCCTTACACGACACTGACCCACCCTTGTTCCAGTAGCTTGGCCAGCGCTCCTCAATCCCATAATCAAATTATCGGCCAAGGCTCCCCGGGCATTAGCTGTTTTGCGTCAGTTTTTTCTCTATTTGCAGTCTAGTCGCAAAAAAGCGCCAACGCCGCTCAAACAAAGATCCAGGAAATCATCAGCGGGATATACACCAGCGCCACCAGCGTGCTGAGCAGTGCTGTGCCAGCGACCTGCCGCGGATGGGTGTCCAGCAGCGTCGCGATCACCACGGTATTGGCGGCAATGGGCGTAATGGAGATCAGCAGAATCGCTTGGTAGACATCCTGCCCGTACAGCTGGGTCACGTGGCTATCGAACCAGCACAGTGCCAAGGCCATCAGCGGCCAGCTGACAAACTTGCCCAGCAACGCCAGCCCGGTAAAGCGCAAGTCACCGGCCAGCCCCTGAAAGCTGAGAATACTCATGCCGATGATCATCATGCCAAAGACGCTGTAAGCACCGCGCAGATTGTCAAACAGCGGTACGAATGCCTCAGGGATCGACAGACCGCTGCTGTTGAGCAACACAGCCAGAAAAAAAGCGTATAGCGACGGCAAGCGCGCGACTTTCAGCAGGCAATCACGAATACCGAAGCGCCCGCGGGCAGCCAGATAGAACCCGACCGAGGTTTCAAATAACGTGGTGCCCAGCATGCAGACGATGTAGATCGACAATCCCTGCTCACCAAACAGCAACAAGGCCACCGGTATGCCGAAATAACCGGTGTTGCCGGTGCCAACGGCGAGCGGAATCATGTTGGCGCCGGACTGCGGAAACCACCGTCTCGCGATCAGCAGGTGCAGCCAGCCCAGCAGGCTGCAGACGCCGAAAGTGAGAAAGGGCAAGGCGATGACTTCAGCGGACAGGGGCGCGCGCATCACACCGGCAAAGACCACCGACGGCGTGACGATATACATCATGATGCCGGCGATATGCCGCCCACTGGCCTCCAGATAGCGTCCGGCCAACCAGCCAAGACCCACCGTGACGTAGAGCGGCAGCAGTTTATACAGCAGGGCAAGAGCAGCCAGCATCTGACGCCTCAGGCAGAAATGAGATAAACCCGTTCAACCAGCGCCTGCATACCCTGGCTGGCAAAAACCGCGTGATCGGCCAGTACATCCTGCTCGTCCAGCAGCTCGATCGAGCAACCTGCGTAGAGTCGTCGTACCTCTTCGTCTGGCACGCTGAAGGGCGGTCCCGGGCGCTGCTCCTGAGGATAGTCCAAAGTTACCAGCAGCATTTTCCAGCCGCCCGGCAACAGCTGCCGCAGATGGGCCACGTAGCACTCGCGCATGGCCGGCGGCAACGCGATCAACGCAGCGCGGTCGTACACTGCCGCCACCTCGGCCACGTGCTCGGGCTGCAGGCCAAAGTAATCACCACACAACAGACTGAAACCACTGCCGCTAGCCACCTCAAAGCTGCCCTGCTGGGTCCACTGCAACGCCAGCTCATGTTCCTCGCCAAAGGCCTCGAGTGCACTGCGCGCCAGCTCGACGCCCAGCACCTGGTGCCCCTGAGCGCGCAGCCAGATCAGATCAAGCGACTTGCCGCACAAGGGCACCAGGACCGACTCTGCCCCGCCAAGGGCCAGGCGCGGCCACCACTGCTGTAACAGCGGGTTGGTTGCCGCCTTGTGAAAGCCTATTTCCCCGCGCTGCCACCGCTCTTGCCAGAATGCTGCGTCCATACTGTCCTCACTACACACAATGCATTGACTATACAGTAATTTTTTTACTGCACCGGGACAGAGGCGATATAGTGGAGCCGTTCGTACCACCCGCCATCGAGTTGCCCCATGGACTACATCAACACCCTATTCCTGATAGGTGCAGTGCTGCTCTGCTTCAGCGTCCTGGCCAGCTCGCTGTCCTCGCGCCTGGGCATTCCACTGCTGTTGATCTTTTTGGTCATCGGCATGCTCGCGGGTGTCGACGGCATCGGGCGTATTCAGTTTGAGGATGCCAACAGCGCCTTCCTCATCGGCAGCCTGGCGCTCGCCATCATCCTGCTCGATGGCGGTATGCGTACCCGCGTGGAAAACTTCCGGGTCGGCCTCTGGCCGGCCATGTCGCTGGCCAGCCTGGGTGTTCTGATCAGTGCCGCACTGACCGGCGCGCTGACCGCGTGGATGCTCGAACTGCATTGGCTGCAGGGGCTGCTACTGGGAGCCATCGTCGGTTCGACCGATGCGGCGGCGGTATTCTCACTGCTGCAGGGCAAGGGGCTGAACCTCAAACAGCGCGTTGGCGCGACGCTGGAGATCGAATCCGGGTCCAACGACCCGATGGCGATTTTCCTGACCATCACGCTGGTTGAAATGCTCGCCAACGGGCAGACCAGCTTCAGCTGGTCCTTTGCCCTGCTGCTGATCGAGCAGTTTGGCATCGGCGCCCTGTGCGGCCTGGCGGGTGGCTTCGGTCTGGTCTGGCTGGTCAACCGGGTCACCCTGCCCGCCGGCCTCTACCCGCTGCTGATCACCAGCGGCGCCATCATGGTCTTTGCCGCCACCAACAAGATCGGCGGCAGCGGTTTTCTGGCGATCTATCTGACCGGCCTGATTCTGGGCAACAAACGCGTGCGCAACCTGCAGAACATTCTGCAGGTGCAGGATGGAATGGCCTGGCTCAGCCAGATCGGCATGTTCCTGATGCTCGGCCTGCTGGTCACCCCCAGTGAGATGGTCATCATCGCCGTGCCAGCGATCGTGATCGCGCTCTTCCTGATTCTGGTCGCGCGCCCTATCGCCGTGCTGATCTGCCTGGCACCCTTTGTATTCTCCTGGCGGGAGCGGATGTTTATCGCTTGGGTCGGTTTACGCGGCGCTGTGCCCATCATTCTGGCGATCTTTCCGCTGCTGGCCGGCCTGGAACAGGCACAGCTGCTGTTCAACCTGGCCTTCGTCGTGGTGCTGGTATCGTTGCTGTTGCAGGGCTCATCCCTGCCGTTGGCAGCGCGGCTGTGCAAGGTAGAGATTCCCCCCCAGCCCGAACCATTGCAACGCACCAGCCTGGACACCGCCATCGAGGGCGACTTTGAGCTGTTGATCTACCAACTGGACAACGCCAACTGGTGCGTCGGTGTCGCCCTGCGGGATCTGAAGATGCCGGACGACACGCGTATCGCGGCCGTGTTTCGTGGTAACCGCCTGCTGCACCCCACCGGCAGCACACAGCTGGCACTCGACGATGTGCTCTGCGTCGTCGGCCGGCCGCGCGATCTGCCCGCCCTGTCCAAGCTGTTCAGCAAGGCGCAGCCACCACGCCGACTGGAAAGCCGCAGCTTCTTTGGTGACTTTATTCTCGAAGGTGACGCAACGCTCGGTGAGGTTGGCAAGTTTTACGGCTTTGCCGTACCCGAAGACATGCGCGACCAGACCCTGGCGGCTTTCTTCAGCCGACAGTTCGGCGGCCACCCCGTGGTCGGCGACCAGATCGAGTGGGAAGGTCACACCTGGGTCGTGGCCGCCATGGACAATGACTGGATCCTCAAGGTGGGCCTCAAGCTCGGCAACGGTGGCGGCCCGGTCCTGGGATTCTAGGGCAGCACGGCCCCATCGCGCCGGCCCGCGCCCCACGCTTGACCTTCACATGATGTCAGGGTTCATGCTGCAATGGAGTTAACAGCGCAGGAGCAGGTCATGTCGGAGATTACATTGCAGCTTGGCGGTATGAGCTGTGCCGGATGCGTCGGCCGGGTTGAGCGAGCCCTTGCAGGCGTCGACGGCATCCAACGGGTGGCAGTCAACCTGGCGGCGCAAACCGCCCGCATGGATGTACAGACCAACAGCCAGCTACTGGCCGTTGAAAAGGCACTGCAGCAGGCGGGCTACCCCGCCGAACAGCAGACCCGCCAGATACAGATTGGCAACCTGACCTGCGCCAGCTGCGTGGGCCGTGCCGAGGCTGCCCTGGGCACGGTGCCGGGTGTGCTCGATGCCCAGGTCAATCTGGCCAGCCAGCAAGCCCGTGTGCGGATGCTGCAAGGTACGGATCAGGACGCCCTGCTGCGCGCGCTGCGTCAGGCGGGTTATCCCGGACAGTGGGTGGATTCCGACGCCCCCGCCGCCGAGGCGGGGCCGGACCTGGCCAAACAACGGCGACGTGTGATCATCGCCGCCCTGCTCAGCGCGCCCATGCTGCTCAGCATGCTCCCTGCCCTGCTGGGCGCCGGCCACTGGATGCTGCCAGGCTGGCTGCAGCTGATTCTGGCGAGCATCGTGCAGTTTGTCTTCGGCGCCACCTTCTACCGTGGCGCGTGGCATGCCCTGCGGAACCGCACAGCCAATATGGACCTGCTGGTGGTGCTGGGCACCAGCGCCGGTTGGGCGCTGAGCACCTGGAACCTGCTTACCCAGTCGCCTGGTACCGAGCTGCACCTGTACTACGAGGCCTCTGCGGTCATCGTCACCTTCATCCTGCTGGGCAAATACCTGGAAAACCGCGCAAAAGGGCAAACCCTGGAGGCGATACGTGCCCTCACCGCCCTGCGCCCTGATACGGCCCGGCTACGTGATGCCGAGGGCGAACGCGATGTCCCCCTCAGTCAGGTGCTGCCGGGCGACCAACTGGTCGTGCGCGCCGGCGAACGCATTCCGGTGGACGCCGAGATTGTCGAGGGCGACAGCCATATCGACGAATCCATGCTCACCGGCGAGAGCCTGCCGGTCAGTCGCGGCCCCGGCCAGGCCGTGCGTGCCGGCAGCCTGAACCAGGACGGCGTATTGCTGCTCAACACCACCGGCGTCGGTCAGGACACCCTGCTGGCGCAGATAGTGCGCATGGTCGAAAACGCGCAAAGCTCCAAGGCGCCCATCCAGCGCCTGGTCGATCGCGTCGCGGCGGTATTCGTCCCGGTGGTGATTGCCATCGCGCTGATGACCTGGGTGCTCGGCAGTTTCTTCATCGGCCCGCAGGCGGCGCTGCTCAACGCCATTGCCGTGCTGGTCATTGCCTGTCCCTGCGCCCTGGGGCTCGCCACGCCGACCGCCATCATGGTCGGCACCGGGGTAGCCGCACGCCACGGCATTCTGATTCGCGACGCCGAAGCGCTTGAGCGCGCCCGCCTGGTCAACGCCGTGATCTTTGACAAAACCGGCACCCTGACCCGTGGCAAACCCGCGCTGACCCGCGTCGAGCCTCTGAACGGGCATAGCGCCGAAGACGTACTGCGCGTGGCCCTGGCCCTGCAACAACAGGCCGAGCATCCGCTGGCCCGCGCTCTGTGCGACTACGCCGCCGAACAGGGTATCGAGACAGCGCCCGCCGACAACCTGCAGGTGCTTGCCGGTCGCGGCGCCCAGGGTTTGGTTGACGGCCAGAGCGCCTGGCTGGGCAGCGCCCGCCTGCTGGAAGAGCAACACCTGGATCTGACGCCCTGGCAGCAACAGGCCGCCGAGTTGCAGGCTGACGGGGCAAGCCTGTCCTGGCTTGCCCGGGGCGATCAGGTCCTGGGCCTGCTGAGCTTTGCCGACAGCCTGAAGGACAATGCCCGCGCCACCATAGACCGTCTGCAGGCGCAGCACATCGAGTCCCTGCTGATCAGCGGTGACAGCCAGAGCGCCGCCGAGCACATCGGCCGCCAGCTGGGACTCGACCAGGTCCGCGGCAGCGTGCTGCCAGCCGACAAGGTCAGTGAAGTGCAGCGCCTGCAGCAACAGGGCAAGGTTGTGGCAATGATCGGCGACGGCATCAACGACGCACCTGCGCTGAGCAGCGCCGATGTCGGCATGGCCATGTCGACCGGCACCGATGTCGCCATGCACAGCGCCGGCATCACCCTGATGCGCGGTGACCCGGCCCTGGTACCCATGGCGCTGGCGCTGTCACGCCGCACCGGCGACAAGATTCGTCAGAACCTGTTCTGGGCTTTCGTGTACAACTGCCTGGGCATTCCGCTGGCCGCCTTTGGCCTGCTCAACCCGATGATCGCCGGTGCCATGATGGCAGCCAGCAGTGTCTGCGTGGTCAGCAATGCGCTGCTGCTCAAGCGCTGGCAACCGGAGGAGGCATGAATAGAAGTATGAATATCAGCCAGGCCGCCAGGGCCAGTGGCCTCAGTCCGCGGATGATTCGGCACTATGAAAAAATCGGTCTGCTGCCAGCGCCGCCGCGCAGTGATGGCGGCTATCGTCAGTACGGCGATAGCGACCTGCACACCCTGGGCTTTATCCAGCGGGCGCGGCGCCTCGGCTTCAGCATGGAGCAAATCGCCCGACTGCTTCAGCTGTGGCAGGACCGCTCGCGCTCCAGCGCCGAGGTTAAAGCGCTGGCCGGCGAGCATCTGAAGGAGCTGGAGGCGCGTATCGCCGACCTGCAGGCCATGCACGCCAGTCTGGCGCAATTAGCCGATTGCTGTCAGGGTGACCACCGCCCGGACTGTCCGATCATCAACTCGCTGGCCAGCCCTTGCTGAGACGCCCCATGGAACTGAAATCCTTACGCCACTTTGTTGCCCTGGTCGAGCATCAGGGCTTTGCCCGCGCCGGCGAAGCGATCGGCCTGAGCCAACCAGCGCTGAGCCGCAGCATCCAGACACTGGAGCAGCGCCTCGGCTGCGACCTGATCAACCGCGGCGGCAAGGGGGTCGAGCTGACGCCGCAAGGTCAACTGGTGCTAGAGCATGCCCAGCGACTGCTCGCTGGTAGCACGGCGTTGCGCAATGCCCTGCGCCAGTTCAACGACCTGGAAGCCGGTGAGTTGCTCATGGGCGCCGGTCCCTTTCCGGCAGCAGGCCTGCTGCCGCGTGTGCTGGGCCAGTTCAACCGCCGCTACCCGGGCGTGCGGGTCCATATGGAAGTGCAGCACTGGGTGGCGCTGCGCAATCAACTGCTGGCGGAACAGCTGGAGCTGTTCGTTGCGGATATTCGCGAACTGGAAGGCGACCCGCTGCTGGAGGTAACGCCGCTGCAACAGGCCCCCAGCCGGCTGTTCTGCCGGGCAGGCCACCCGCTGGCCGGGCGCACGGATCTGACGCCCGAACTGCTGGCCGCCTATCCGCTGGCGAGCTTTCGCGTCCCGGAGTTGATTCTGCAAGGTCTGCGCTACACCCTGCCGCGCCCGGAGCCGCTGATCAGCCTGGAGTGTGACAATCTGGACGTGCTAAAGCGCGTGGTACGCCACAGCGACGCCCTGAGCATTGCCGGTCTGGACATCCTGCACGATGAGCTAAGCGCCGGAACCCTGACGCTGCTGGACTGGCCAGAGCTGCTGCCCGGCACCAGCTTTGGTCTGGTGACCCGTCGTCAGCGCCCGCTATCGCCCGCTGCGTCAGCCTTTATCGAGATGCTGCGCGCCGAGAGCCTGGCGCCGCAGCCCGTTACAGCAGATTGAACAAACTCAGGCCGCTGACCCGGACAAAGCTCTGCTGCGACGCCTCCAGCACCACCGACTGCAGACTCAGCCGGCTGAGCGCCTCGGCGTAGTCCAGATCCTCCAGCTCGGAGGTGACGGAGGTATTGATCAGCGAGACTTCCTCGTTTTCGGTCAGGGTCGACTCGATGACGTTCATGCGCGCACCGATGGTGGTCTGCACGCCCAGCACCTTGTTCATGGCGTTGTCGAGATTTTCCAGGCTGACGGCAACCACATCTCGCCGAACCAGTTTGTCCTCGGTGCTACTCGTGCCGTCCTCCAGGGTGCTGCGCAGCAGTGCGACGGTTTCCAGCACGCTGCGGGTTTCCCGGTTGGTGCTGCCCGGCGTGCTGTCACCGGTGCTGATACTGAAGCTGTCACCGGCGGCAAAGTCACCATCCAGCGTCACCGCCACGCCCGCGTAGCGAACGGTGAATCCGCCCTCGTCATTTTCTTCCAGCTGACCGGTCACCGGGGGCGTCAACGGGTTGCCGCCACTATCGACAATTTCATAGCTGTCAGCAGTCGCGCCAATCACGATGCTGACACTGCCCTGGGGGTAAAAGGTGGTGTCGTAGGCGCTTTTGTTCTCGACCACGCCCAACGAAATGCGTCCGCTACCGGTATTGCCGGCATCGGCTTCGGTATTGACGCGGTTGACGTTGGCCACATTGACGAACAGGTCCTTGCCGTTGTCATTGATAGCCACGTACTTGGAACCGGCAATCTGAATCGAGCGTTGCCCCTCGTCACCCTGGTAGCTGTAGCTGCCATCGGGGTTTTTGACGAAAGGCTGCTCACTGCTCTGATAACCGCCAAACAAATACTCGCCACGCGCATTGCGGCTGTTGAACAGGTTGTACAACTCCTCTTCACGCTGCTCCAGCTCGGTCGCCAGGGCCTGACGGTCAGCGTCGCTCTTGGAGCCGTCCCCCGCCTCGATAGCGATTTCGCGAACGCGCTGCAAGACATTGTTGACCGAATTGAGGATGGCCTCCTCCTGAGTCAGGCTGTTGTTGGCCGCCGTCATGTTGGTGCTGAACTGCTCCAGACGGTTGGACTCCTGATTCAGCTGCAACAGGCGCACAGTCGCCACCGGGTCATCCGCCGGGGTCAGGATGCGCTTGCCCGAGCTGATCTGCTCCTGGGTGCGGGTGGCATTGCTGTAGTTGTCCTGAATGCCGCGCACACCGCTGTTGAACTGCTGGATGGTTGAGATACGCATGGGTCGTTACCCGTTATCTGACGCTGTTGATCAGCGTATCAAAAATGGTCCGGGCCACCTGAATCACCTGGGCCGAGGCGTTGTAGTACTGCTCAAAGCGGATGAGGTTGGCCGCTTCTTCGTCAAGGTTGACCGCCGACACCGAGTCACGGTTGTTGGTCGCCTGGGTCAGTACCGAGGCACTGGATGCCGAGTTGGTACGCGCCTGGGCCGTGTAGGTCGCCACTCGCTGGACCAGGTCGCCATAGCCGTCGACAAAGGAAAAGCCTTCAGCGCCGTTGGCCTGCCCCAGCACCTGAGCGGTCTGCAAGTCCGACATCACCAGGGCGTTGCGGTTGTCCGCGACCCCGGTATTGAACTCCAGGTTGAAGCTGTCGCCGTCCTTCGGTGTGCCGGTCATGGCCATGCTGAAGGTGTAACCGCCGACGGTAACCTCGACGCTGTTGGTCTGGCCCGGCGTAATCACCAGTGGCGAGGGGTTCAAGGTCGCCGTACCGCCGGTCACCTGCAGCTCACCACTGGCCTCGTCGTAGCTCAGCTCGATGGGCAGCAGCCCCTGCAGGGCTGCCGGATCAATGGGTGAAGGGCCGGCACTCAAGCTCGGCTGACTCAGGGTACCGGTGCCGCGATTATCCAGGCTGGCGTCAACCGAGCCCGGTGCGGCAAAGGCCAACTCCTGCGGCTCCTGCATCACCACGCCCATCTCGGCGGCAGCATGACGGGTCGGGGTCAGCAAAAAACGGTCACCGGCCGCGATACCGCCGCCACCCAATTCGACGGTGAAGCCATCCAGTTCCGGCGGCGGCACGCTACTCAGATCATAAGGGCCACTGACGCTGTCATCCGAGGTGCGGCGCACGGTAAATTCGGTAGCAGTGGTAAACACCACTTCATAATCCGAGGTGCTCAGCTGCGAGGTATCACTGATCAGCACGTCGAGCTTGGCGTTCGGATCGCTATTGTTGACGCGCGCCCGACTGCGCCCGTCTACCAGCTCAGCGCTGTTGATGTCGTTGAACAGCGAAGCGCCAGCATTGCCGTTAAGGTCTAGCCCCTGTCCCTGCTGCTGGTTGAATTCGCTGGCGATCGACAGCGCCAGGCGGCCAATGGCGTTGAGCGCCGGATCCAGCACATCATCGCGGTATTTGATCAGGCCACCCAGCTCACCGCCGCTGATCAGCCCGGTGACGTCCTGCGATGCGTTGCCGGCCTTGAGCACCACGTCTACCCGCGACGGATCGCCAGCACCGGGCCGCACCGCCAGCGTGGAGGCTTCGTTACCGACCACCAGCGGCTGGCCCGAGCCGATAAAGATGTTCAGGACATTGTCGTCCTGCTGCACCACGGTCACACCGATCAGCTCGCTCAACTCGCGCACGGCTTCGTCCCGGGCGTCGAGCAGGTCATTGGGCTGGGCACCATTGGCGGCCGCTACTGCGATGCTGTCGTTGTAGCTGGCGATGGAGGTGGCAAGACGACTGGCCTGATCGGCCAGCGTGCTCATCTGCTGACCGATAAACTGATTCTGCGTGGTCAGGCTGGTCTGTACGGTATTAAAGCGCGAAGCGAGTCCTTCGGCCTCGGACAAAAACAGCTGCCGCGCCGGCAGGTTGGCCGGGTCTTCGATAGCCGTCTGCAGCGCGTCAAAGTAGCTTTGCAGACCGGGGGTGATGCCGGTTGCGCTGCTGGAAACCAGGGTGTTGAGCTGTTCCAGCTGAGACTGGAACGCCTGCACCTCTGCATTGGTTGAGGTCGCCGTCCTGACCTGGTTGGTCAAAAACTGGTTATAGATGCGCTCGACATCGACCACCTTGCTGCCGTTACCCAGGTAGCCGGCACCACTGAAGCTGGGAGTCTGAGCAACCTGCAGCGCCGTTTGCCGGGTATAGCCGGCGGTGTTGACGTTGGTGATGTTCTGACCGGTGACCGACAGCTGGGTCTGGGCTGTCTTCAGGCCGCTGAGGCCGATACCGAATAGATTTGCCATGCTCAGGCCCTGCCGCCGTTATCTGAAGTGGTATCAGCGCTGGCAACACGGCTATCGCTGCTGCCAATCAGCTGACGGGCGATCTGCGACACCTTGCGTGCGTACTGCGGGTCGGTCGCGTAACCAGCGCTCTGCAGCTCACGGAAGAAGGTATCCGGGTTGTCGGTGCTGCTCAGCGCCTTGCTGTAGCGCCCGTTGGTTTCCAGAAAGCTCACATAATCCTCAAAGCTCTGCTCCCAGGAGCTGTAACTGCGAAAGTCCGCCCGCTCGCGGGTGCTGACGCCGTTGCGAAATTCAGTAGTAGCCACGTTGGCACTCTCGCCCTGCCAGCCGCCATGGGCCTTGATACCAAACAGGTTGTGGCTGGAGCTGCCGTCAGACTGACGAATGACCGACTTGCCCCAGCCGGTTTCCAGCGCGGCCTGAGCGACCAGATAATGCGGGTCGACCCCCAGGCGCGCCGCAGCCTTCTCGGCCATCGGCAGCATGGTCTCGACAAACTCCTGGCTATTGGCAAAGCGGGTGCGCTGCGCCACCTCGCCGGTTACGGCGGCTGCGGTCGATGCGCTGCGACGCATGGCCTCAATACCGCGCAGCGGCTGCCAGTCATTGCTCTGGTTGCTGCTGGTGCTGGCTTCGGCGCGATCCAGTCGCTCGGCCCAGGCACTGTAATCGGAGGCGATCTGCAGGCGCCGGCGCGCCAACAGCTCGGACTGGTCCACCGCTGGCGCAGCGGCGCCCGACGCACCGGCGCCCGCGTCAGCAGCGGTGCCGCCGGCCTCGGCCTTGGGCGAAAGCTGGCGCATAAGTGCGTCGCTCAACCCCAGACCCGGACCCTCTGACAGATGCACGGCCATCTGGTTGTCGTACATTTCCTGATAGAACTTGGTCTGCGGGGTATTCAGCGGGTTACCTTCGGCAAACACGGCGTTGGCATCACGCATGCTCTTGATCATCATGTTGACGAACAGCGACTCGAACTGCTGCGCAACCTTGCGCACGTTCTCCGGGCTGTTGGCGTCGCTGCCAGCCTTGAGCTGGCTGACGCTGTTGATGTCGGTGTAGCTGGTGCTGATGCTCATGGCGTGCTCCCCGGTCAGATGATGACCAGATCGGCATTCAGGGCGCCGGCCTGCTTAAGGGCTTCAAGAATGGCCATCAGGTCGCCCGGCGCAGCGCCGACCTGGTTGACCGCACGGACGATTTCATCCAGCGAAACACCCGGATTGAATACGAACATGCGGCTGTCGCCTTCCTCGATATTGATCTGTGAACTCGGTGAAATGACCGTCTGCCCACCAGACAATACTCCGCCAGGCTGACTGACCTGCGGGTTTTCACTGATGGTCACGGTCAGGCCGCCGTGGGTCACGGCTGCCGGCTGCACGCGCACATCCTGGCCGATGACGATGGTGCCGGTGCGCGAATTGATGATCACCTTGGCAGCAGCGTTGCCCTGCTCCACCGTCAGGTTTTCCACCATCGCCAGATAGTCGACACGCTGATTGGGGTCGATCGGCGCACGCACGCGCACCGAGCCGCCATCCAGCGCCTGGGCAACGCCCGGACCGAAGGTTTCGTTGATCCGATCGACCACCCGTTTGGCAGTGGTGAAGTCAGGGCGGTTGAGATTGAAAATCAGGTGATCACCAGAGGCGAACGGGCTGGATACCGCACGCTCCACTGTCGCGCCGTTGGGAATACGCCCGGCGCTCGGAATGTTCACCGTAATGCGCGAGCCATCCGCGCCTTCGGCACCAAAGCCACCCACTACCAGGTTGCCCTGGGCGATGGCGTAGACCTGCCCGTCGATCCCCTTGAGCGGGGTCATCAGCAGCGAGCCACCGCGCAGACTCTTGGAGTTACCAATTGACGACACGGTGACATCGATGGTCTGGCCAGGCCGGGAAAACGGCGGCAGGTCAGCGTGGATAGCCACCGCGGCGACGTTTTTCATCTGAATGCGGGTCCCTTCCGGCACGGTGATGCCAAACTGGGTCAGCATGTTCTCGAAGGTCTGCACGGTAAACGGGGTCTGGCTGGTCTGGTCGCCCGAGCCGTCCAGCCCCACCACCAGGCCGTAACCGATCAACTGGTTGCTGCGCACGCCGGCAATGCTGGCGATGTCCTTCAGACGATCAGCCAGCGCCAGCGGACTGGCAAGGCAAAGACAGAGGCAGATAATCAGGCTGCGCATGGCAGTACTCCTGTCAGAACGGCCACATGGGGCTGAGGAAGAACTGACTCAGCCAGCCGGGCTGGTTGGCATCGGCAAAAGCGCCCTTGCCGGAATAGGTGATGCGTGCATCGGCCACACGGGTCGACAGCACAGTGTTGTCCGGCCCGATATCGTCAGTGCGCACCAGACCACTGATGCGAATCAGCTCGTCACCCTGGTTAAGGGTGATCCACTTCTCGCCGCGAATCGCCAGAATGCCGTTGGGCAGCACCTCGGCCACAGTGACCGTGATGGAACCCGACAGGCTGTTGCTCTGATTGGCATCGGAGCTGCCTTCAAAGGCACGCTGACCCGACATGCTGACGCCCAGGTCCAGCCCCTTGAAACCGACGGCATTGCCGAGAATGGTGGGGTTGGCGATGGTGGTCGAGCTGTCCTTGTCGATCTCGTTTTCCGCCTTCTTCTGCGCCGCTGTGCGTTCGGTCAGGGTGATGGTAATGATGTCACCGACCCGGTGTGCCTTGCGGTCGTTGTAGAGGCTCATTTCAAAGCCGGGCTGATAGATCGCGCCGTTGTTCAGTTCCTGTGGCAACGGCGTGCGCGGCAACACCGGCGCATACGCCGGGTCGTCACGCATCGGCGGCGCCTGCATGCAGCCAATCAGGCTGAGCGGCACCAGCAGCATCAACACCTTAGACAAACGGATCATGATTCCAAGCTCCCGTCAGAGGTTCTGACTGATGTACTGCAGCATCTGATCTGCGGTGGAAATGACCTTGGAGTTCATCTCGTAGGCGCGCTGGGTGGTGATCATGTTGACCAGCTCCTCCACGACGCTGACGTTGGAATTCTCCAGGGTGTTCTGCAACACCGTACCCAGGCCGTTCTGACCGGGGTTGCCGGCCTGCGGCGCACCGCTGGATGCGGTCTCAAGGAACAGGTTGTTGCCAATCGACTGTAGGCCCGCCGGGTTGATGAAGTCGGCAGTCTGAATGTTGCCGATCTGCTGCGCGGCCGGATTGCCGAAGGTAGTAATGCTGACCGTGCCGTCTTCCCCCACGGTGAAGGTCTGCACGTCGTCGGGCAGCACAATGCCGGGCTCCAGCGGAAAGCCGTTGGAGGTCACGATCTGACCATCGGCATCCAGATGGAAGCTGCCGTCACGGGTGTAACCGATACCGCCGTCGGGCATCAGAATCTGAAAGAAGCCGCGCCCGTTGACCGCCATGTCGAGCGGCTGCTCGGTAGTCTGCAACGTGCCCTCGGTAAAGATCTTCTGGGTGCCGACCACGCGTACCCCGGTACCCAGCTGAAGGCCTGAAGGCAGCTGGGTATCCTGAGTGCTCTGACCACCGGGCTGACGCTTGATCTGATACAGCAGATCTTCAAACTCGGCACGATCACGCTTGAAGCCGGTCGTCGAGACGTTGGCCAGGTTGTTGGAAATGGTCGTCAACATGGTGTCCTGGGCGGACAGACCTGTCTTGCTGACCCAAAGAGCTGAAAGCATCACCTTTCTCCTCGCGCGCCGAGTAATTGACGCGCAGTAGCATTAACTCATCTGCAGAATGCGGTCGGTAACCTGCGCGTTCTCGTCGGCGGTTCGCATCATCTTGATATGCAGTTCGAACTGGCGGGCCAGCGACAGCATGGCGGTCATCTCTTCCACCGCATTGACGTTGCTGCCCTCCAGAAAACCGGTTGCCACCTGCACCGCGCCATCGGCCAGCTCCTCGCCCGCCTGAGTGTGCATCAGGCCATCCTCGCCCTTCTCCAGTGCCGCTGCTGGCGGGTTGACCAGCTTGATGCGATCAACCTCGGCCATCACCGCCGGGCCTTCACCCAGCGCACGGATACTGATGGTGCCGTCCGAGCCGATCTCAATCTTCTCGGCCGGCGGAATCGCAATCGGCCCGCCGTTGCCCAGCACGGGCAAACCGCCGCTGGTACGCAAGATGCCGAAAGCGTCAATATTCAGGCTACCCGCCCGCGTGTAGGCTTCAGAGCCGTCCGGTGCCTGCACCGCGATCCAGCCTTCGCCCTGCACGGCCACGTCGAGTTCACGTCCGGTCTCGATCATGGTGCCGGAGGACAGGTCCGTGCCGGGGCGCTCTGTCATTGCGTAGGCGCGGGTGGCGTAGCCGTCACCAAAGACCGGCATGGAGCGCGCCTGCTCAAAGTCACGGCGAAAACCGGTGGTAGTCAGGTTGGCCAGGTTGTTGGCGTGCGAGCGCTGCGCCAACGCGTTCTGACTGGCCCCCGTCATGGAGATGTACAAGGATTTGTCCATGCCCTGCTCCGCTTCGTTTGCGCGACAAGGATTTGCCGCTTTTGCTTGCTTAGGGAGTATCAAGCAGAGATCATGCCAACCCTTGAAAATAGTATTTTGTTGTTTATTTTCAGCAGGTTATAAAAAACAAAAGCGGCAATACCGGCAAATCCTTTTGCCGGTATTGCCGCCCTGTTGGCGTTATCGCCTGCGCGCTTAGCGCAGGTTGATGATCGCCTGGGTCACCGCATCTTCGGTCTGAATGGTCTTGGCGTTGGCCTGGTAGTTACGCTGCGCCACGATCAGGTTGATCAGCTGTTCGGAAATATCCACGTTGGACTCTTCCAGCGCACCGGACTGAATGCCGCCCAGGGTACCTGTGGTCGGCGCGCCGATCACCGGCTCCCCCGACGCCGAGGACTGAGCCCAAGCGGTATTACCCAGCGGCGTCAGCCCCTGCTGGTTGGCAAAGGTTGCCAATACCACCTGACCCTGAACCCGGGTCTGGCCATTGGTGTAACGGGCCACCAGCAGACCAGCATCGTCAATTTCCAGACCAGCCAGCTCACCGGTAGTGAAACCGTCCTGGCTTACCGCAGTCACCGCAAAACTGGAGGCATATTGCGACGAACCAGTCAGGTTGATGGTCAGGTTGTTGACCGGGGAATCAGCCCCCGTGGGTTGACCTTCGCTATCCAGCGGCACCCAGCCGGTCAGGGTAAAGGGCTGGTTGGTAGTCAGCTCACCAACGCTGTTGAAGTCGACGTCATAGCGCGTGGTGGTGGTTGGGTCAAAGGCAGGATCAGAGGCCTCGACACCACTTTGCACATCCCGACCATCGATCAGCACATACATGTCCCAGCTATTGGCGTCGTTCTTGACGAAGTACTTGGTCATGACATGGGAATTACCCAGGCTGTCGTAAATAGTGACCGAAGTAGAGCTGTTGTAGGTGGCCGAGTTGGTCGGATCAAAGGTGGTTGCCGCCGCTGCCTGACCAGCTGCCTCGGCAGTGGCAATCTCGGCCGCCGTCGGGTTGGCCGGATCCGCCGCCGTGGCGATGGACGCCGCATACGCCGCGTCATACTGCTGGGTCCAGACGGTCGGACGAGTTTGAGTGGAGTTCAGGTTCAGCGTCGACACGACACCGGTGGTGGCATTCGGATCAGCCGAGCGGGTGTCGACGCGCAGGTCGGTCTGCACCCCCTGATTGATCTGACCGGTCACCGCGTTAACCGCAAACCCCTGCAGACGCTCACCGGCATTGTTGACGATGTTGCCGTCGCTATCAGTACCAAAATAGCCGGCACGGGTGTAGCTGATCGCGCCGTTGTTACTGGTCACAAAGAAGCCGTTACCGTTGATAGCCAGGTCCAGGCTGTTCTCGGTAAAGCTGATGTTACCCTGATTGAACAGTTGCGCCGCGTTCGCCAGCGCCACACCGCTGCCGGTGGCATTGCTGCCGGAACCGAGCACCGACGCGGCGTACACATCAGCAAACTCGGCGCGCGAGCTTTTGAAGCCGACGGTGCCGGCGTTGGCAATGTTGTTACCAGTGATATTCAGATCGGATGCTGCCGCCCGGATACCACTCAAGCCGATATTGAAAGCCATGGTTTTATCTCCTCACCTACAGTATGTCGGACGACACTTATTTGATTGCGTAGACGTTGGACAGGCTGATGCTGCCAAGGCCCGCCACGTTCAACAGCATTTCACCACTACCACCAGCACCCAGCGAGACACTGTCGACATTGGCTGGCAACAGGGTGGCCATCTGGGTGTTCTTGCCATCAATCGACGCCATGGCCTCGACGGTGTAGATACCGGGCTCGGCCAGGTTGCCGCTGGCGTCGGTACCATCCCAGGTAAAGTCATGCATGCCCGCTTCCTGGCTACCCAAGTTGATGGTTTTCACCAGACTGCCCGCATCGTCATAAATGTTGACGAACACATTGGTGCTGTTCTTCTGCAGCGCCAGCTGACCTTCCAGCCCCGCCTCGGTATCCACCACCGCCTGATCGGCCGGCACAATCACCGTGCGACCAACCAGGGACGATGCCTGCAACGCCTGCGATGACTGGTAGCCGCTGAGCAGCGACTCCATCGAGGTGTTCAGATTGCCAATGCCCTCCACCGTGCTGAACTGGGCCAGCTGAGCGATAAACTCGCCGTTTTCCTGCGGCGAAAGCGGATCCTGATTATTCATCTGCGCCACCAGCAGCTCCAGAAACTGATCCTTGCCCAACTCATCCCCGGTCGCGAACCGGTCGGAGTCGATCTGATACTGGTCCAGCGCGCTGGCACCGGTTGCAACATTGCTAATGCTCATGGTCTATTTTTCTCCGCTCACTGACCCAGCGTCAGAACGCGCTGCAGCATGGTTTTGGCGGTATTCATGACTTCCACGTTGGTCTGATAGGACCGCGACGCCGACATCATGTTGGCCATCTCCTCGACTACATTCACATTCGGGTAATACACATAGCCGTCTTCATTGGCCATCGGATGGTCCGGTTCGTAACGCGGCTCCAGCGTGGCATCGGACTCGACAATGCCGAGCACCGACACGCCGTCGCCTGCCTGCTGATCCGGGCTGAACAGCGAGCCACCGGTGGCCTGCTGACTGCTGAAAATGGTGGCGAACACCGGGTTGCGCGCGCGGTAGGTCTCATCAACGCTACTGGAGACGGTCTCGGCGTTGGCGATGTTGCTGGCCACCGTGTTCAGGCGCAGCGACTGCGCGCTCATGCCTGACCCGGCGATATCAAATACCTTGTCGAGGGACATGCTTACTCTCCCTTGATGGCTGTCATCAGCCCTTTGAACTTGCTGTTGAGGAAGGTGAAGCTGGCCTGGAAGTCGATGGCGTTCTGGGTGTAGGCGGCCTTCTCGACCTCCGAGTCCACCGTATTGCCATCCACTGCCGGCTGCAGTGCGTTGCGGTAACGCAGCCCTGCGACCTGGTCGATCAAGCCATCGATGGCAATGTGCTGGGCATCGGTACGCGCCATCGGCAGCGAGCCGCTTTCACCTTCGCCCTGCTGCGCTGCCAGCGCGGCGGCAAAGTCGAGGTCTCGCGCCTTGTAATTCGGGGTTTCGGCGTTGGCAATGTTGTTGGCCAGCACTTCTGCCCGCTGACCGCGAAAACGCAGCGCCTGCTCGTGTATGCCCAACGCATTGTCAAAGTTGATACTCATCGCACCCATCCTCATTTCGGCCAACTGACCAAAAGCTGTCACTGGGCATGACAAAGCAATCACCGTGCCAAATATAAAATCATCTATTTTTCAAAGAGATAGAAAACAGCGCGCCAGAAAAGCGGCAAAGGCTTACCGGCAAACGGCAATAGCACCGGCAGGCCGGCAACAGGAGCGGCAAGCGGCAAGGAGGGAAAACAAGGAAGGGGAAGCGGATAACCACAAGGCGCGAATCAACGCGCCTTATAGACGATCCCCGGGCTGCACTGCACCATCTGGTACAGCTCGGGCAGGCCGTTCAGAGCCTCGGAGGCGCCGAGCATCAAGTAGCCGCCTGGTTTGAGTGTGGCGTGAATGCGGCGCAGGATGTCCTTCTTCACGTCTGCCGAAAAGTAGATCAGCACATTGCGGCAAAACACAAAGTCGAACTTGCCGAGCATGGAGTAGCTATCCAGCAGATTCATCGCGCGAAACTCAACCCGGTTGCGAATCGGCGTCTTGACGGTCCAGCGGCCAGGGCCGTTTTGGTCAAAATAGCGATTCAGTCGTTCGGGCGACAGCCCCCGGGCTACCGACAGGCTATCGTACTCGGCACTCTTGGCTGCATTCAATATGCCGCCAGACAGGTCGGTTGCGACAATCTGCGCGCCGCCGCGCAGCTGCCCCAGATTAGCCCGTTCAAACTCGTCAATGGCCATGCTGAGCGAGTACGGCTCCTGCCCGGAGGAACAGGCCGCCGACCAAATGCGCAGGCGCTGCCCTGGCGATTGCTTGATGAACTCGGGAATGAGCCGCGTCTTGAGCACTTCAAAAGGATACACATCGCGAAACCACAGGGTTTCGTTGGTGGTCATTGCATCGATCACCGATTCACGCAACCCGCCCCGCGGCTGCGCCTGAATACGCTTGACCAGTTCGCCGAGGTTGGCAATGCCTTCCTGTTCCAGCAGGCGGTTCAAGCGGCTGGAGACCAGATACTGCTTGTTGTCGCCCAGCACAATGCCACAGGCCTTTTCCAGAAAGTCCCGAAACAGCTGAAAATCCTGATTCGCCAAAGTCACGAAGTCTGCCTTGTAGTTGTTGAGTTCAAGCTGTCAGCCTTCACCAGCACCGCCTTCACGCAGCAGGTGCAGACGAGCGATGACACGCTGGGCCAGGTCATCCGGTTTGAATTTGGCAAGAAAATCGTCCGCCCCCACCTTTTTCACCATCGCCTGGTTGAACACCCCGGACAACGAGGTGTGCAGCATGATGTGCAGACGATTGAGGCGCGGATCGTTACGCACCTCGGCGGTCAGCGTGTAGCCGTCCATCTCGGGCATTTCGATGTCGGAGATCATCATCAGCAAGCTCTGACTCACGTCTTCCCCTTCATCGGCCCGGGCCTTGAGCCAGTCCAGCGCCTGCCGACCATCGTTGAGCGCCACAATTTCGACACCCACCTCCTGCAGGCAGCGCGTCACCTGCTTGCGCGCAATGGAGGAGTCGTCAACGATCAGCACCCGCCGGGCCACAGCCTCAGCCTGGGTATCAGCGTCCACCACACCGGCAGAGACATTTTCGTTGGTCGGCACCACCTCGGCCAGCACCTTCTCCACATCGATGATCTCAACCATCTGATTGTCGACCCGGGTGACGGCGGTCAGATAGTGCTCGCGGCCGGTGCCCTTTGGCGGCGGATGGATTTCAGACCAGTTCATGTTGACGATGCGCTCGACCGAACGCACCAGAAAACCCTGCACCTTGTAGTTATACTCGGTGATGATCACAAAGGCGGTATCCAGATTATCCAGCCCCGGGCCACCGGTCGCACGATTGAGGTCAAGGATCGGCAAGGTGCCTCCGCGGATGTGAGCGACCCCCCGCACCACCGGGTGCAGTTTGGGCATGGCCGTCAGACGCGGGCACTGCAATACTTCCTTGACCTTGAAAACGTTGATGCCATACAGCTGATTGCCCGCCAGGCGAAACAGCAGCAGTTCGAGTCGGTTCTGCCCAACCAGCTGCGTCCGCTGATTGACTGAATCCATCACACCAGCCATGGGCTGCTCCTCATCGTCAACACGGTGATGCGGCATGTTTCCTGCAGGACCTGCCTGCAAGCGACAGCAATCCGACACGCACCACACATCAGGAATGTAGGTAATTGTATGCGTTTTATCACTGGGTGCGCGGCATTGGCGATCTTTTTTTCCGCCAGCCTCCACGCAAACCCGCTCATCGATCAGCTTATCGGCGCCACCCGCGACTTTCTTGAACAGCAAGTACAAGAACATGTCGCCAGTAGCGGCCTGCAAGCGCGTCATGAGATACAGCTTAGTCGCTTGGATCACCGTTTGCGTCTGCCGCTGTGTAATGACGACGCGCTCAGCGCAAGCCTTGAAAGCCCGGCCACACCGGTCGGTCGCGTCACCGTGCGCGTGAGCTGCACTGCGCCCTCCCCCTGGCGGCTGTTTGTGCCGGCCCAGGTCAGCCTGTTTCAACCGGTGGTAGTCAGTACCCGCCCACTGTCACGCGGCTCCGTGGTTGGCGCCGACGATGTACACCTGGCCGAACGTGACACCGGCCTGCTGGGCAGCAATTACCTGCTTGACCCGGCCCAGGCCATTGGCATGCAACTCAAGCGCAATGTCTCGGCCGACAGCGTGTTGAGCTATACCCAGCTTGAGAACAACCGCATTGTGCGGCGTGGCGACAAGGTAGTGATCAGCGCCGGCAACAGCAGCGTGTCGGTAAAAATGCCGGGAGAAGCGTTGGAGGACGGTACCCAGGGAGAGCAGATTCGCGTGCGCAATAGCCGTTCGAACCGGGTCATCCGCGCGCGCGTCACGGGGCCCGGCCAAGTTGAGGCCGGCATGTGATGCACCGACAAAACGGGTATACTCGGGCCCTTCAGGGCTGTGATCGTCGTCACACAAATTTTCCCTAAAGTTTTCCTTTGCGCTGCCGTTACAACGGTTAGAGAAGATTTAACAGCTTGAGGAATTTATCATGGTCATCGACTTCAACTCGCCCAACGGAGCCAATGGTGTCGGCCGTAACAGCCAAGCCAGCAGTGCCACCGCCAAGCGCGAAGCCGGCGCCGTAACCGATCGCACTACCGATACTGCAGCGCAACAGGCAGAAAAGAACGACGCTCCTTCCTCGGTCAACCTGAGCGCCCAGGCGCAGCAACTGCAGGCGATCGAAGAGAAGCTCCGCGACCTGCCTGAGGTCGACAGCGAGCGCGTCAGCCAACTGCGCCAAGCCATTGCCGATGGCAGCTACAAACCGGACAGCAGCCGCATTGCCGACAAGCTGCTGAACCTGGAAGGCTGACAGCCAGTAGTCACCACGCCCTCCGTGCCTGTATTCTTGGCTGCAGCATCTAATTAACGCGCAGCCAGGAGGCAGGTCATGCACCCCTTGCACCCGCACTTTCAGCAAGCCGAACAAGACTGCCAGGCCTATCTGGCGCTGCTTGACCAGGAGCGTGACGCCCTGACCGGTCAGGATATCGGCAACCTGGAACAGATTCTTGACGCCAAACGCCCCTACGCCGAGCAATTGGTCCGTCATGACCAGCAGATTAAATCCTACTGCCAGCAGCACCAGCTGCAGCTGGGCGACCTGGCTGACCACATCACCGCTCAGCACGACGCCGCCCTCTCCGCGGCCTATCAGGCGTTCCTCCAGGCGCTGACCGCGTGCCAGCAGGCCAACGACCGCAACGCCCGCCTGGTCCGCCACAGTCAGCACGCAACCCGTTCACTGCTGGACCTGCTGCGCAACCAGGGCGAACCCAGTGCTGGCGTATATGACCAGCTGGGCAACGCCAGCCGCAGCGGCCAGACGCGCGACCTCACCAAAGCCTGATCACACATGCCAAGGTGCCAGCACGCTGTGTATAGTTATCAAAATATTGCAAAAACTGAGTAGCAGACGTGTCCAACCTATTCTCACAAGAAGCTGGCCCACAGCCGCCCCGCGAAATCCGAGCCCAGGTCGAAATCATGGCGTTGCTCAAGACGCTAATGCAAAGCCGCGACCCGCTGACCATCACCTTTACCGACCGCAGCCAGAAGTTTCAGAGCTTTATCGTCAAGCTTGATACCGATCAGGCCGAGCTGTGGATCGATGAAATGATCCCCCGAGAGGGCGACAGATACGCCAGCCAGGGCGAATCCTTCCGCATCGACGCCTGGCATGAGGGTATTCACATGCGCTGGCATTGCCCCGGCGCCACCCAGGTGCAACTGGAAGATGCGCCGGCGTACGCCACCGGCGTACCAGACGAGATGCACTACCATCAGAAACGCGGTGCCTTTCGGGCGAGCGTCCGGCGCACAGCCGATATCGCCATCGAGCTGACACATCCAGAGCGCCAGCGGCGTTTTACCGCTTACCTGATGGACCTGTCGGCTACCGGCTGCAAGGTGCGCCTGGAGGGGGATCTGAGCCGCTCCCTGACAGCTGGCGAGCTCTATACACCCGCCACCCTCAACCTGCCCGATGCCGGGCGAGTGGAAGTAGCCGCCGAAGTGCGCCATGTGCATTTTCGAGAGGAAGCCAACGAGACCCACGTCGGCCTGATGTTCAAGCAACCCAGCGCGCTGGCGCAGCGCAGCATTGATCGCTTCGTCAACTACCTGCAGCGCGAGGCCCGTCGTCTGGAGAAGGAAGACCTGTTCTAGGGTCTCTAAACGCTCAGACCCACCCCGCGTCAACAGAGGATCATCACCCTGGCAGGTGATCGTCCTCTGCCACTTCCTCAGGCGCAGCAGGCGCCGCCGCGTCCTCATCCGTCATCTGATCGGTTACCGCCTGCTCATTAACGCGAGGGTCGATAGCTGCCGCCAGTGGTGAGCTAGCCAGGTTACCGGCTGCCGGCATGAACTGCAGCGGCGCTGCCTCGACCAGATTCTCACCGGTAACCGCATCAGCTCGCACACGGAATACCAGAATGGCACTGCAGGCGGCCATAAAGATGTAAAGCATGCTTGGCCCCCACAGCTTCATCATTGCCGAGCTCAGCAGCGGGCCGATACTGGCACCCAAGCCAAAGGTGACCAGCAGCATCGCCGACAGCGGCACCCGGTCATCGGGCTCAACGTGGTCGTTAGCCAGCGCCACCGCCATCGGATACAGGGTAAAGACCATCAACCCGAATAGCGCAGTCAGGAAAATCAGCGCCCCGCCCGGTATGAAGCCGATGGCCATCAGCACCGAGACCGCCGTCAACACCATCGCATTGAGCTGGATCAGCTGGCTACGATCAACCCGATCAGACAACCAGCCGGCCGGCCACTGGGCCGCAAGACCCGCGCAAATGGTGACCGCCATGTACATACCAATCTCGGAGTTGTTCAGCCCGACCGCACCAGCAAACACCGGTGCCATGCCGTAAAAGGCGCCCAGCATCAGCCCCGCCACCGCAATGGTTGTCAGCGCCTGAGGAATACGCTGTACAAAGAGTTTTACCTTGAGCGGCGCTGGATGCAGCGGCGCCGGGTGAATCTGACGGGTGGTTGCCACCGGCACCAGACAAAGGGAAAAACACATCGCCACATACAGCAGGTGATCGATCGCCAGATCCGGCTGAAGCGCAAACACCACCTGCCCCAATACCAAGCCCAAAAAGGTCACCACCATATAGCTGGCGAAGACCATACCGCGCTGATGCGACTCGGCCTGCTCGTTCAACCAGCTTTCCAGCACCATGTACTGACACATCATCGCCATGCCCACCAGCACCCGCAACGCCAGCCATACCTGCACCGACTCCGTCAGCGCATGCCCCATTACCGACGCGGTGACCACCCCTGCGCTGGCGACAAAAGCCCGGATATGCCCCACCCGGGCGATCAGCCGGTGCCCGATCGATGCCCCTGCCACCAGGCCTGCGTAATAACCGGTCATCAACAGACCGATCCACAGCTCACTGACGCCTTCGGCCGCCAGTCTCAGCCCCAGATAGGTACCCAACAGACCACTGCCCAGCAGCATCAGCAAGGTAGCGAAATACAATGAGGAAAAGGCCGTAAGCGCGCGAGACATCCAAACTCCGTAGCGATTGCAGTACATGAAAGCGATTAAACACCGACCTGCCAACCCGGCACTCCGACCGAGCACGATACAGGCAAGATCAGCGCCTACCAAGAGTAGCCGAATCTACATGAAACAGCGCCTGTAGACACGGATTCGGCAGCTCTGCATTTGTGGACAGACAATAGTAGCGCGCGTTCCGCAGTGAACCGTGCGCCAAACAAGCTCTCAAGACACAAAATTTGATATTACGTCTCAGCAGGCGCAATATGGAGCAACACCAGCACCTCAACGGGCATCGCCATGACCACAGCACCCGCCGGCGCAAAGAAAGACATGGCCCTGGTTGGTCTGCGCACCGCGCTGAACATCCTGGGCAAATGGAAAACCAGCACCGAGCAGGCCGGCAATATTCTGCGGGTATCACGCAGCACCATCAGCCGCGCCCGCACAGACAAGACCGTATCGCTGGATGAAGACCAGCTCAAGCGCGTGTCGCTGGTACTCAACATCCACAGCGCCCTGCGCATGCTGTTTGATAACCCGGCCAACGTCTACGGCTTCATGCAAATGAAAAATCACAACGAATTTTTCAATGGCAGAAGCCCACTGGAAGTAGTGCAAAACGGCGACATGATTGCTCTGTACGAAACCTTTCGCCGCATCGACAGCCTGCGCGGGGCCCAATGGTAAGCACGGCAGGCGCAGCGCCAACCATCACCGGCTACCGCCTGATCAACAGCAAATACCCGCCGACCTCGCTGTTCGATGATGTGGCCGACGCCGACGACTTCCATGCGTTATTCCTGCTGCAGGAGCTGACCAATCCCCGCCTGCAAAATGAACTGGGCAACCTGCAGCTGATCAACACCGCCGACATCCCCTTTGGCATCAACGGCTGCAACATGGCCACCGCCCCCTTCACCCACGTTAACCCCGCAGGCTCGCGCTTCAGCAACGGCAGCTACGGCGTACTCTATGTTGCCGACACCATCGAAACGGCCGTACTTGAGGTCAAGCACCACCAGCTGCTGTACTGGAGCCAGGTGCCGGCGCTGGCCTACGAACGCATGCTATTTCGCGGCCTGCGCTGCACCTTCGCGGACACCGACCTGCTTGATCTGACCGACCGCCCCATGAGCGACCCCGTTTACGCACCAGCGGACTACAGCGCGAGCCAGGCGTTCGGCGCCAGGGCACGCAAGGACGGCACCAACGGCGTGAAGTACTGGTCAGTACGCAACCAGGCCCAGCACGCCCTCTGTTGGGGCCTGTTCACACCAAAAATCGTACACAGCTGCGTCCAGACCGCCGCCTATGAAATGGTCTGGTCAGACGGCATTACCAGTGTGGGGAAGTTGTCGGTGTTCTGAGGGGAGGCAGACAGTTCAGCCAACACTGCCATCAAGCGCCAAAAACACAAAAGGCTTGCCGATTAAAACCGTGCAAACCTTTGTTTTACTGGCGCGCGAGCCCGGATTCGAACCGGGGACCTACCGCTTAGGAGGCGGTTGCTCTATCCAGCTGAGCTACAAGCGCGTGTCCCTGTGTTGAGCCGCCCTGATGGCGCTCGGACGCTGCGCATCTTAACCAAAGCAGGGGGCGATTTCCACCAAGCGGGGAAGTACGCTCAGCACTGGCAAAGTGCCATTCGTCGTAAACCCGTCACATTTTGGGGACATTTTTTTGTCGCACTCTGGCGCTTGGAGAAAAAACCGGGTCTACTAGTGGCACCTTGAAGGCAAAACCTGTCTAACCTCAAGACAAGGTTCCGCCGGCCGGCGGCTTACCCAGCCGTTTGAGGCACTAGGCCAGTATCGATTTTTTCAGCGAAGCGATTATTATTGCCCCATGAAAACAGCGACCCAGCACTACACCAGCCGCACAGCCGACAAGTTTGTTGTTCGTCTGCCACAAGGCATGCGTGATCGCATTGCCGACGTAGCCAAACAGCATCACCGCAGCATGAACTCGGAGATCATTGCCCGGCTCGAACACAGCCTGCTTGATCTGCCGACACTGCCCGACACCGGTCACCCTTCGCGCAAGATGCTCGACGAGCAGGACGCAGAGGGCCTGAGCAGTCCGGAGCGCGAGCTGTTGCTGCGCTTTCGCGAAATGAGCCGCCGCCAACAGAACGCATTGCTTGCGCTGCTGGCCAACGAGCAGCAGTAAAACACCGCCCTCCCCCGGATACACCCTGCCAAGTCATTGGCGCCACCATCAGGGCATAAAAAAACCCGCTCAATTGAGCGGGTTTTTTGTTGCCTGCAATATCAGCCGACAAAGTTCAGCAGAATACCTGCCGCTACCGCCGAGCCAATCACACCGGCCAGGTTGGGCCCCATCGCATGCATCAACAGGAAGTTGTGCGGATTGGTCTCCAGACCGACACGGTTGGATACTCGAGCGGCCATGGGCACTGCCGATACACCCGCAGAACCAATCAGCGGGTTGATCGGGTTCTTGCTGACCAGGTTGAGCAGCTTCGCCATCAGTACACCCGCGGCGGTACCGGCGCAGAACGCCAGCATACCCAGCACCAGGATACCCAGAGTCTTAAGCTGCAGGAACGAATCAGCAGACAGCTTGGAGCCAACCGCCAGACCCAGACCAATAGTCACAATGTTGATCAGCGCATTGCGGGTGGTATCCGCCAGACGCTCAACCACACCACACTCACGCATCAGGTTGCCGAAACACAGCATACCCACCAGCGGAGCGGCATCAGGCAGCAGCAGGGCAACCAGCATCAGCAGCAACAGCGGGAAGATGATCTTTTCCGACTTGCTGACCACGCGCAGCTGAGTCATGACAATGCCACGCTCTTTCTGGTTGGTCAGTGCCCGCATGATCGGCGGCTGCAGCAGCGGCACCAGTGCCATATAGGAATAGGCGGCTACGGCAATCGGGCCGAGCAGATCCGGCGCCAGCTTGGAGGTCACGAAGATGGAGGTTGGACCATCCGCACCACCGATAATGGCGATGGATGCTGCCTCCTTCATAGTGAACTCAAAGCCCGGAATACCGGCCGAGGTCAGCGCCAGAGCGCCGAGCAGCGTACCGAAGATACCGAACTGCGCAGCGGCGCCCAGCAGCAGGGTACGGGGGTTGGCCAGCATCGGACCGAAGTCGGTCATGGCGCCCACACCCATGAAAATCAGCAGCGGGAAGACACTGGTCGGCAGACCCACTTCATAGATCAGGTGCAGAATGCCCGAGCCTTGCGCCATGTTGGCAACCGGCAGGTTGGCCAGGATGCCGCCAAAACCGATCGGGATCAGCAGCAGCGGCTCAAAGCCCTTGCGAATAGCCAGGTAGATGAGACCAAAACACACCAGGATCATCACCGCCTGGCCAGGGGCCATGTGGTAGATACCCGTGGTATGCCATAGCTGGAGAAGCTTATCCATTAGTCTCTCCCTTAGCCGATGGTCAGCAGAGTGTCGCCAACGGCAACGGCGTCGCCAACCTTGACGTCAACGGAAGCAACGGTACCGGCGCGCTGGGTGCGGACTTCGGTTTCCATCTTCATGGCTTCAAGGATCATGACAACATCACCCTCTTCCACAGCGTCGCCGACGCTGACCAGTACCTTGAAGATATTGCCCGACAGCGGCGCAACCTGCGGCTCGCCGTCACCAGCAGGTGCGGCAGCAGCCTGAGCCGGCGCAGCGCTTTCACCAATCGGCTTGATGCCGGAGATGTCGCCACCCTCGGCCACCTGAACCACGTACTCCTTGCCGTTGACGGCAACGGTGTAGGCTTGCGGCGCAGCGGCGCTGCTGCCGGCCGGCAGTTCGTTGCCGGTCGGCACCGGCTCGAAGGCGTCCGGGTTGCCACGGTTTTCCAGGAACTTGAGGCCAATCTGCGGGAACAGCGCATAGGTCAGAACGTCGTCGATCTCGTTCTCGGCCAGCTTGATGCCCTTTTCGCTGGCCAGGCCCTTGAGCTCGGCAGTCAGCTTGTCCATCTCTGCTTCCAGCAGGTCAGCCGGACGGCAGGTGATGGCTTGAGCGCCGTCCAGAACGCGCGCCTGTAGCTCGGCATTAAAGGCCGCCGGCGCTGCGCCGTACTCGCCCTTCAGAACGCCTGCGGTTTCCTTGGTGATCGACTTGTAGCGCTCGCCAGTCAGCACGTTGATAACCGCCTGGGTGCCAACGATTTGCGAGGTAGGGGTCACCAGCGGGATAAAACCCAGGTCTTCACGCACGCGCGGGATTTCCGCCAGCACTTCGTCAAACTTGTCGCTGGCGCCCTGCTCCTTGAGCTGGTTTTCCATATTGGTCAGCATACCGCCCGGTACCTGAGCGACCAGAATGCGGGAATCAACGCCACGCAGGTTGCCTTCAAACTTGGCGTATTTCTTCCGCACTTCACGGAAGTAGGCAGCCACTTCTTCCAGCAGCTCCAGATTCAGGCCGGTGTCACGCGGGGAGTTCTGGAAGATGGCAACGACCGACTCGGTCGGCGAGTGACCGTAGGTCATCGACATGGAAGAGATGGCGGAATCGACATTGTCGATACCGGCTTCAGCGGCCTTGAGGATGGCGGCAGTGGACAGACCAGCGGTCGCATGGCACTGCATGTGAACCGGAATGCTCAGCGTGGACTTCAGCTGGCTGACCAGGTCGAACGCAACGTAGGGGTTCAGAATGCCCGCCATATCCTTGATGGCAATGGAGTCGGCACCCATGTCTTCAATCTGCTTGGCCAGATCGACCCACATCTGCAGGGTGTGCACCGGGCTGGTGGTGTAGGAAATAGTGCCCTGGGCATGCTTGCCCTGCGCCTTGACGGCTTTCAGCGCGGTTTCCAGGTTGCGCGGATCGTTCATCGCGTCAAATACGCGGAATACATCCACACCGTTGACGGCAGCGCGCTCAACGAACTTTTCAACCACGTCGTCGGCGTAATGGCGGTAACCCAGCAGGTTCTGGCCGCGCAGCAGCATCTGCTGACGGGTGTTGGGCATGGCCTTTTTCAGAGCGCGAATACGCTCCCACGGATCTTCCCCAAGGTAACGGATACAGGCATCAAAGGTCGCGCCGCCCCAGGATTCAACAGACCAGAAGCCAACCTGATCCAGCTTGCCGGCGATCGGCAGCATGTCGTCCAGACGCATGCGCGTGGCCAGGATGGATTGGTGCGCATCACGCAGGATGACATCGGTAATGCCCAGAGGCTGTTTGTTGTCGGTCATAGTGTCATGGCCTTTATTTGATTTTTAATAGTGAAAACCGCAAAACGAAATCAGGAACGCTGGCGCGCACGGTGCTGCTTGATAGCAGCGCCAATGGCGGCAACGACATCAGGGTCCACACTGGCTGGCGCAGCGCTGGGCTTTTTGCGCACGGGCTTGGGCGCCGGCGCGGCCTCGGGGAAATAACGTGACAGGATGGCGGACATCAGGCTGGTACAGCAGACCAGCAGAATAAGGAAGGAGAACACTGCCCCCATCCCGAGGAGCATCAGCTCGACGCCCTCAAGAACCAGATTGGTTGATTCCATTTTCTCTCCCTGCAGCTCTGGGCATGGCTGGGTCCATGCTGCTCTTTTAATAGTTGAACTTCAGTGGGTGTACGACCAAAGCCCGATTGCGGACGGGCCTCCCACGCGAAAAAACGGCCTAATGTATCCTGATGTGACATTTTAGGCAATCAAGGCGACACCTGATGACAGGTCGCAGAGAGTGCTCAGAGCAAGAACAATGTCGCCAGACCGAGGAAGATAAAGAACCCGCCACTGTCGGTAATCGCGGTGATCAGTACGCTTGAGCCCAGAGCCGGGTCACCACCAAGACGTAGCCTGATCAAAGGTATGAATACCCCCATACAGGCCGCCAGCAGCATATTCAGCGTCATCGCAGCCAACAGCACGGTGGCCAGTGCAACACTGCCATATAGCAGGTAGGCGATACCGGCCAGTACACACCCCCAGAACAAGCCATTGATCAGCGCCACACCGACTTCCTTACGCAACAGCCGCTTGCCGTGGGCAACCTGCACCTGTCCGGTTGCGATACCGCGCACAATCATGGTGATGGTCTGGTTGCCGGAGTTGCCGCCGATTCCCGCAACGATAGGCATCAGAGCGGCCAACGCGACCAGTTGCTCAATGGCCGTTTCAAACAGGCCGATGACCCGGGAGGCAATCAGCGCGGTACACAGATTCACCGCCAGCCAGGCCCAGCGGTTGCGCACAGATTTCCAGACCGAGGCAAAGATATCCTCTTCCTCACGCAGACCGGCGGCATTAAGCACCTCGGCTTCGCTCTCCTCACGGATATAGTCAACCATCTCATCAATGGTCAGACGACCGCACAGGCGCCCCAGGTTGTCGACCACCGGCGCTGACACTAGGTCGTAACGTTCAAAGGCCTGCGCAGCCTCACCCGCATCATCGGCCGGATCAAACACCACCGGATCATCTGCCATGACGTCGGCGACGAGCGCATCCGGCGAGCTGACCAGCAGTTTCTTGATGGACAAGACACCCTTGAGCAGACCCTCGGTGTCCACCACAAAGAGCTTGTCCGTGTGATCAGGCAAGGCGTCAAAGCGGCGCAGATAGCGGCTGACCACTTCCAGGCTGACATCGTCACGAATCGTCAGCATATCGAAGTCCATCAGCGCCCCGACCTGATCCTCGTCGTAAGACAAGGCCGACTTCAGACGGTCGCGTTGTTGCGCATCCAGGCTATCCATCAGCTCGCGCACGATATCGCGCGGCAGGTCGGGCGCCAGATCGGCCAGTTCGTCCGCATCCAGGCTGTTGGCCGCCGCGATGATCTCGTGGCTATCCATGTCGGCGATCAGCGTTTCCCGCACCGCATCCGACACTTCCAGCAGAATCTCGCCGTCACGCTCGGTCTTGACCAGTTGCCAGACCGCCAGACGTTCCTCCAGCGGCAACGACTCCAGCACGTAGGCTACGTCCGCCGGGTGCAACTCATCGAGCTTGCGCTGCAGCTCCACCAGGTTCTGCTGATGCACCAGATGCTCGACCAACTCCTGGTGCTGGCCGTCCTGTTTGTGCACCAGGTTCTCGACCAGACGGTGGCGCCCCAACAGCTCCTGCACCTGATCAAGGCGATCCTGCAGGCTTTCCGGTGATTTTCTGTTGATTTCCGACATGGCAAGGCTTCCCGACCGCCCGGATGCGGGCATTTACCAATCGACGCCGCCCAGGACAGGCGGGCCACAGCGCGCTGGTATTCAGCCTATCAGGCTTTGCCCGGCAACTCAGCTGCACTTTTATGAAGACGAAAAAAAACCCACTGAATTCAGCGGGTTCTTTATATGGCGCACTCGGGAGGATTCGAACCTCCGACCGCTCGGTTCGTAGCCGAGTACTCTATCCAGCTGAGCTACGAGTGCGTGTGGAGGCGCATTATACGCATTTTTTTCGCCTTGTCATCAGTAACATCAAACTAAAGACGAAAAAAAACCCACTGAAATCAGTGGGTTCTTTATATGGCGCACTCGGGAGGATTCGAACCTCCGACCGCTCGGTTCGTAGCCGAGTACTCTATCCAGCTGAGCTACGAGTGCGTGTGGAGGCGCATTATACGCATTTTTTTCGCCTTGTCATCAGTAACATCAAACTAAAGACGAAAAAAAACCCACTGAAATCAGTGGGTTCTTTATATGGCGCACTCGGGAGGATTCGAACCTCCGACCGCTCGGTTCGTAGCCGAGTACTCTATCCAGCTGAGCTACGAGTGCGTGTGGAGGCGCATTATACGCATTTTTTTCGCCTTGTCATCAGTAACATCAAACTAAAGACGAAAAAAAACCCACTGAAATCAGTGGGTTCTTTATATGGCGCACTCGGGAGGATTCGAACCTCCGACCGCTCGGTTCGTAGCCGAGTACTCTATCCAGCTGAGCTACGAGTGCGTGTGGGGGCTAATTATAGGCTCTTTTACCGCGCCGTCAAATGTTTTTTCTTTTAAATTCAAGAACTAACACCTGACAAAACCTACAACTCTAAAAATGGCGGAGAGGGCGGGATTCGAACCCGCGATACCCTTTTGAGGTATACTCCCTTAGCAGGGGAGCGCCTTCGGCCTCTCGGCCACCTCTCCGAACACGCGGGGAATATTACCCGCGTGATTTTATTATTGCAACGAAAAACTCAATAAAATTAGTTATTTGGTTCTTCGTCTTTCTCTTTCTGGATGCGCTGGTAAATTTCTTCGCGGTGAACAGCGACTTCTTTCGGCGCATTCACGCCAATGCGCACCTGGTTGCCTTTGACACCCAGGACAGTCACGGTAACTTCATCACCTACCATCAGGGTTTCACCAACCCGTCGAGTGAGTATCAGCATTCCATTTCTCCTTGCTAATGATCAGGACACAGCTCTGCAAAAAACCGGCTAGTAGCCTGACGCGACCTAGATCAACGCAGGCGGACACGGCAGCCAGAAACCGCGCCCTTGTAACTGACCAGCCAAGGCTGGTCAGCCGGGACCGACAACGCCGTTAAGCGTCCTCGGCAGCCGGAGCATCCAGCCCGAAGGCGGTATGCAGCGCACGCACTGCCAGCTCCAGATACTTCTCGTCGATGACCACCGACACCTTGATTTCAGAGGTGGAGATCATCTGAATATTGATACCTTCATCCGCCAGCGCCTCGAACATGCTGCTGGCCACGCCCGCATGCGAGCGCATGCCTACCCCTACGATAGACACCTTGGCGATTTTGTCATCAGCCGCCACTTCACGTGCGCCGATATCGCTGGCTACCTGCTTGAGAATAGACTCCGCCTTGCGAAATTCGTTGCGATGCACAGTAAAAGTGAAGTCGGTCGTGTTATCCATCGACACGTTCTGCACGATCATGTCGACTTCGATGTTCGCAGCACTGACCGGCCCCAGAATCTTGAAGGCCACACCGGGGGTATCCGGCACGCCGCGGATGGTCAGTTTGGCTTCATCACGATTGAACGCGATACCAGAGATGACGGGTTGTTCCATTGATACGTTGTCCTCAAGGGTAATAAGGGTGCCCGGGCCTTCTTTAAAGCTGTGCAGCACGCGCAGCGGCACGGCGTATTTACCAGCAAACTCCACCGAGCGAATCTGCAGCACCTTGGAGCCCAGACTGGCCATCTCCAGCATCTCTTCAAAGGTGATGCGATCAAGTCGACGAGCGCGCTCGACCACGCGCGGATCCGTGGTATAGACACCATCAACGTCAGTATAGATCTGACATTCGTCGGCCTTCAGCGCGGCTGCCAGCGCCACGCCCGTGGTGTCAGAGCCGCCACGACCAAGGGTGGTAATGGCGCCGTTCTCGTCAGCGCCCTGGAAGCCCGCCACGATCACCACACGACCGGCAGCCAGCTCGCGGTGCATACGCTCGTCGTCAATCTGCTGGATACGCGCCTTGCCGTGGGCACTGTCGGTCAGAATGCGCACCTGCGGCCCTGTCATGGAGACGGCTTCAACACCAATCGCCTTGAGCGCCATGGCCAGCAGGCCGATGGTGACCTGCTCGCCAGTGGAGACAATCACATCCATCTCGCGCGGATCGGGGTCGGCCTGAATCTGCTTGGCCAGATCAATCAGGCGGTTGGTTTCCCCGCTCATGGCAGAAACCACCACGACCAGGTCATCGCCCCGCTCCCTGAAGCCCTTGATTTTCTCGGCGACTTGCTGGATTCGCTCCACGCTGCCAACCGAGGTACCACCAAACTTCTGGACAATAAGCGCCATTTTGCTACGTCAATCCTCACCCAGCGGTCGGCCTTCCGACCCGTCTAAAAGCACTCTTGCGAGCGCCTCCCCTACTGCTGCGCGACCCACTCGGTCGCTGCGCTCAACGCCTGATCCAGCGCCGCGACGTCAGTGCCTCCGCCTTGCGCCATATCCGGACGTCCGCCACCTTTGCCGCCAACGGCCTGGGCGGTGGTGCGAATCCAGTCGCCCGCCTTGAGCGGCCCGGCCAGGTCCTTGGTGACCCCGGCCACCAGCACGACCTTGCCTTCGTGTTCGCCACCCAGCAGGATAGCGGCTGAACCCAATTTGTTCTTCAACTGATCGACCAGCGCCATCAGGCCCTTGCCGTCCTGGCCGTCAACCCGCTGTACCAGCACCGTGCGACCACCCAGCTGCTGTGCAGCCGCTGCCAGGTCAGACCCGGCAGCACTCGCGGCCTTGGCCTTGAGCTGCTCGACTTCCTTCTCCAGCTGACGGCTGCGCTCGACCAGCGCGGTCAGTTTATCCAGCACCGTATCGCGGCTGCCTTTGACTACCTGCGCTGCGTCACGCAGGCGCTCTTCAGTCTCGGCCACCCAGGCGAGCGCACCGGCGCCGGTGACCGCTTCGATACGACGCACACCGGAAGCGATACCGCTCTCGGCGGTAATTTTGAACAGGCCGATGTCACCGGTACGCGATACATGGGTACCGCCGCACAGCTCAACGGAGAAGCCGTTGCCCATGGTCAGTACGCGCACTTCATCGCCGTACTTCTCACCAAACAGCGCCATGGCGCCCTTGCTCTTGGCGGTCTCGATGTCGGTCAGTTCAACGCCGACAGCCGAGTTTTGACGCACCTGCTCGTTGACCATGTCTTCCAGCAGGCGCAGCTGTTCAGGCTTGATGGCCTCGTAGTGACTGAAGTCAAAGCGTAGACGTTGACTGTCGACCAGTGAACCTTTCTGCTGCACGTGATCCCCCAGCACCTGGCGCAGGGCGGCGTGCAGCAAGTGGGTGGCCGAGTGGTTCAGCGCGGTGGCCTGACGTACGCTGGCGTCGACCTGAGCCGCTACCTGCTCGCCAACCCGCAGGCTGCCCTGCTGAACAACAACGTGGTGCAGGTGCGCATTGCCTGCCTTGGTGGTGTCGGACACTTCAGCCTGCACGCCATCAGCACGCAGAAAACCGGTATCGCCTACCTGACCACCGGACTCGGCATAGAACGGCGTCTGATCCAGCACAGCGACGCCCTTCTCGCCCTCGTTCAGCGCCTCGACCTGCTCGCCATCACGGAACAGCGCAACAACACTGCCCTGCCCTTCAGTGCCATCGTAGCCCTGGAAACGGGTCTCGATATCAACCTTTACCAGCGCGTTGTAATCCAGGCCAAACTGGCTGGCGGACCGGGCGCGCTCGCGCTGCGCTTCCATCGCCGCTTCAAAGCCGGCTTCATCGATGGTCAGCTCACGCTCACGGGCGATGTCACCGGTCAGATCCACCGGAAAGCCGTAGGTGTCATAGAGTTTGAAAACAACATCGCCGGGAATCTCGCTGCCCTTCAGCTCGGCCAGGTCCTGCTCCAGAATGCGCAGGCCCTGATCCAGCGTCTTGGCAAACTGCTCTTCCTCGGTCTTCAGCACGCGCTCGATATGCGCCTGCTGGGTTTTCAGCTCGGGGAACGCATCACCCATCTCGGCCGCCAGCGCCGCGACGATCTTGTGGAAAAACACACCCTTGGCGCCCAGCTTGTTGCCGTGGCGGCAGGCGCGGCGAATGATGCGGCGCAGCACGTAGCCCCGGCCTTCATTGGACGGCAGCACACCGTCAGCAATCAGGAAGCTGCAGGAACGGATATGGTCGGCAACAACCTTCAGTGAGGCAGCGTTGTCCTGAACACAGCCAATGGCTTCAGCGGCAGCGGCCAGCAGGTTCTGGAACAGGTCGATCTCGTAGTTGGCATGCACGTGCTGCATGACCGCGCTGATGCGCTCCAGCCCCATGCCGGTATCCACACTCGGCGCCGGCAGCGGGTGCATCTCGCCGTCAGCCGTGCGATTGAACTGCATGAAGACGTTGTTCCAGATTTCGATATAGCGATCACCGTCCTCTTCGGGCGAGCCCGGCGGGCCACCCCAGATATCGGCGCCGTGATCAAAGAAAATCTCGGTACAGGGACCGCACGGGCCGGTATCGCCCATGGCCCAGAAGTTGTCCGACGCGTAGGGCGCGCCCTTGTTGTCGCCAATACGCACCATACGCTCAGCGGGCACACCCACTTCCTTGGTCCAGATGTCGTAGGCCTCGTCATCACTGGCGTAGACAGTGACCCAGAGTTTCTCCTGCGGCAGGTTCAGCCACTTGTCCGAGGTCAAGAACTCCCACGCGTAGTGAATGGCATCGCGCTTGAAATAGTCGCCGAAACTGAAGTTACCCAGCATCTCGAAAAAGGTGTGATGACGCGCGGTGTATCCAACGTTCTCCAGGTCATTGTGCTTGCCGCCGGCACGCACGCACTTCTGGCTGCTGGTGGCGCGGGTATAGGCGCGTTTCTCCAGGCCCAGGAAGCAGTCCTTGAACTGGTTCATGCCGGCGTTGGTGAACAGCAGTGTCGGGTCGTTGGCCGGAATCAGCGAGCTGGAGGCAACGCGGGTGTGCCCCTTTTCTTCAAAGAAACGGAGGAAGGATTCACGGATGTCTGCGCTTTTCATAATTCCCTTACCAGAGACGGGTCGGCCAGCTGAACGTCGGGAGCATATCGCGCTCTGCGCCGCTTAGGGAGGCTGCCCCAGATGGAGCATCCAGACTGGCAAAGAGCCGCATTATATAAGCATCAGAGCGCTGGATGCATTAGGGTCTGTCAACGTTTCGTTCACCCGCCTGCCGGCGGCCATTTTTCGGCCAGGCAAGGCGGAGGGAGTGCACTGTGGTTGCTCCACACAAGCGACTGACAACGCAGCCTGGCCGAAAAATGGCCCCGGCCCTCTGGGTTGCGCCTGTAAAGCCGCCACGCAGCGTCGCTCGTCGCTTATTTGGAATGACCAAACTACGCTCCTCGCTCCTTGATTGGCGGCTTTACAGACGCAACAGGCGGGTGAACGAAACGTTAACAGACCCTAGCTCCACGGTTGATATTCACTATGCCTTCTATAGTTTCCGACCGTGAAACAACCGATGAGGTTCACTGGGCGTCTACCTGTGCCGACAAGACCTGTTAGCCTGAGCTGCAGCACATAGCCGTCAACGCAGGCTCGCTCTACCCTCAGGCGTTCAGCGCGACCGCGCGCACCAGCGTGCCGGCGCGCAACTTGAGGCGCTCTGCGGACTCGGCACCCACCACCAGGGTGCCGGCAGCCACGCGCGCCGGGGCGGCAATCATGCGGCAGTTATCACGCCCGCGATTGGAAATGAGATAAGGCTCGGCTTCATCGCCCGGCGTACCGATGGCCAGCAGCAGGGTGCGGCTGTCGCGGATAGCGCGAATTTGTCCACGCTGCGCCTCCAGCGTGGCGCCGCCATCAAAGATGTCGATATAGCCCTGATAGCGCATGCCTTCTTCTTCCAGCACCAGCCGGCCAGCTTCAGAATCGGGGTGCACCTGCCCGATGGCGTCACGCGCAGCCTGACTCAAAAAGCAGGCGTAGAGCGGAAATTTGGGCATCATTTCAGCGATAAAGGCCTTGTTACCCAAACCGGTCAGATAATCGGCACGGGCAAAGTCCATGCGGAAAAAGTGCTGCCCCAGGCTGTCCCAGAAAGGCGAGCGGCCGCTCTCGTCGGAGCGACCACGCATTTCCACGACGACCCGTTCGGAGAAGTCCTGCGGCGCATCGGCCATGAACATGAACCGCGCCTTGGACAACAGACGCGGGGTATCCCCGCTACGGAACTCGGGGGCAAGAAAGTAGGAGCACAAGGCCGTAGCGCCGGTCAGGTCATTGACCAGGAAAAGGGTCGGATGTTGGCGATAGACGCCCAGCTCATCGCTGGCAGCCACGGTCAGCCCCATGCGATAGCTATACCAGGGCTCGCGCATGCCGGCGGCACCCAGCATGCCGCTGGAGCCGATCAGGCGACCGTCTACGCCCTCCAGCACCAGCAGGTAATCAGCATCGGCCTGCGGCACCTGGCCGGCAAAGCTCTGCTCGATCAGCTGCAAGCGCTCGCGCAGACGCTCCTCGCTGGCCGGCAGCGTCGTCAGCCCGGCGCCCGCACTGTGCGCCAGCGCCAGCAACGCCTCAAGATCTCCCAGATTGGCGGCCCGTACCAGCATGTCAGTCTCCCCTAATCAGGCGCACACTATCGCCCTCGGCAACACGCAGCGCCTGGGCGGTTGCCGCATCCAGCTGCAGCGGCTCGCCCGGCTGCCAGGCAAAGCGCAGGGCGCAGGCACGAAAATCACACACCTTGGTATTGGCGACCAGCCACAGCGTGTCGCCTGCCTGCGGCTGGCCAACCACGACCTGTGCCAGCTGACTGTGACGCACACTGGTCAGCATGGCCGTGCGCGCGTTGACTACCGGCCCGCCATCAAAGATATCGACGTAGTTGTCGGTCTCAAATCCTTCATCCATGAGGATGTCGAACACATCCTGCACGCTGGGATTGACCTGGCCGACCACTTCCTGGGCCTCGTCAGACAGCATGGGTACGTAGATCGGATAGCCCGGCATCAGCTCTGCCAGGAAGCCGCGCCCGCGCTCGCTACCGATGCGCTCAGCCTCGGCGTAGCTGACGGCAAAGAAGTGACGACCCACTGCGTCCCAGAATGGCGCATTACCCTGGTCATCACTGATACCCACCACCTCCACCGAGGTGGACTCGGCAAAACGCTGGGGGTGACTGGCCATAAACAGCAGACGACCGCGGGCATTGAGCTGCAGCAGCTCAGGCGTGCGATGGCCCTCGCTCAGATGATAACCGACCAGCAGACTGTGCCCGGTCAGATCGTGACAGAGCGACAGCACGTGAATACGGTTGTGCAGGCCCAGCTCACGCGAGGCATGCACAAACATTTCATTGCGAAAGGTATAGAACGGAGAGCGAAAACCGGAGGCAGCGATAATCCCGCTGCAGCCAACCAGAGTGCCTGTAGCGGTGTCTTCCAGCACGAAAAAATAACGCTCTTCCCCACTGAAGGTCACTTCCTCTGCCATGGAGGCTTCCGATGCCGCCAGGATGTCGGCCAGCCGCTCGCGACTGGCCGGCAACGCGGTTACCCCAACCGGGCTCGCCGCCGCCAGGCGTTCGATCTGTGGCAGGTCCGCCGTCCTGCCCAAACGCAGCATCAGCATCCAGTTTTCTCCCAGGACCTAGGCGACTAGGCGCTGCAGCGCAACGCGTAGCCGTGCCAGGCCTTCGGCTATATCGGCTTCATCAATAATCAGGCTCGGCGCCAAACGCACCACGTCCGGCCCGGCCTGCAGCACCAGAACGCCTTCTTCCTGCGCCAGCATCTGCACGTCTTTGGCCTTGCCGCGCCAGGCGTCACTCATCACCGCCCCCAGCAGCAGACCGCTGCCACGCACACCGGAAAACACACCGAACTCAGCGCCCATGGCTTCCAGTTCGGCGCGCAGGCGCTGGTGCCGCTGCGCTACACCATCCAGCACCGCCGGCGTGTTGACAATATCCAGCACCCGCTCGGCAACCGCGCAGGCCAGCGGGTTACCGCCGTAGGTGCTGCCATGGGTACCAACGGCAAAATGCTCGGCAATCGCCGTCGTGGTCAGCATCGCCGAAATAGGGAAACCGCCGCCCAGGCTCTTGGCACTGGTCAGAATGTCGGGCACCACACCGCTGTGCATGTAGGCAAACAGCTTGCCAGTACGCCCCATGCCGCTTTGTACCTCATCAAACACCAAGAGCGCCTGATGCTTGTCACAGAGTGCACGCACCGCCTGCAGGTAGTCGCTGCTGGCCGGAATAACGCCACCTTCACCCTGCACTGGCTCCAGTACCACCGCACAGGTGGCATCGGACATGGCCGCTTCCAGCGCGGCCAGGTCCTGATAGGGCACATGGCTGATGCCGCCCATGGCAGGGCCGAAGCCTTCGGAGTATTTGGGCTGACCACCGACACTCACGGTAAACAACGAGCGACCGTGGAAGCTGTTGGTGCAGGCGATGATCTGGTGCTTGGCCGCACCGCCGGTGTTATGCCCCCAGCGACGCGCCAGCTTGAAGGCGGCCTCGTTGGCCTCGGCCCCGGAGTTGGCAAAAAACACCCGCTCGGCGAAGGTGGCCTGCACCAGTTTGTCAGCCAGACGCAACGCTGGCTCATTGGTCATGATATTGGAGACGTGCCACAGCTTGCCGGCCTGCTCGGTTAGCGCCTCAACCAGCGCCGGGTGCGCATGGCCCAGCGCGTTCACCGCAATACCGCCCGCCAGGTCAACGTATTCTCGGCCTTCCTGGTCCCACAGACGCGAGCCCGCGCCGCGAACCGGAACCATATTCACCGGTGCGTAATTGGGAACCATAACCCGATCAAAATCGGACCGACCGACCGTTGTTGACACTGTCTTCTCCTTGCTATCAAAAGGCACATCAAAAGGATGTGCAGTCATACCCGCTCGCCCCTGCGAAACGGTTCAATCAGGCACTGCCTTCGGCAGTCTGCTGTGCGCGCCGCTGATTGCGATCTTCACGCGGCGTCACGCCAAAACAATTGCGATAGGCACTGGAAAAATGCGGCCCGGAAGAGAAGCCGCACGACAGCCCTATCTGAATAATCGATTTACTGGTCTGCAGTAGCATCTGGCGCGCCCGATTAAGGCGCAGTTCCAAGTAATACTGCGACGGTACGCTGTTGAGGTACTGCTTGAAAATACGCTCCAGCTGACGCCGCGACACGCAGACATGACGGGCAATTTCATCCGTGGTCAGCGGCTCTTCAATATTGGATTCCATCAGGATAACCGCCTGGGTCAACTTGGGATGGCTGCTGCCCAACCGGTTGCGCAGCGGCATGCGCTGACGCTCGCTGCCGTCACGGGTACGCTCGATCACCAAATCCTCAGCCACCAGTGCCGCCAGATCCTGGCCCTGCTCTTGCGCCAGCACGCCGAGCAACAGGTCGGTACTGGCCAGCCCGCCACTGCTAGTGGCCAGATTGGCGTCCTGCACGTACAGCTGGGTAACCGCTTCTACCTGCGGAAAACGCTCACGAAACTCGTCCAGCATGCGCCAATGCACTGCGCAGCGAGCACCACCAAGCACACCGCAGGCCGCCAGCACCGCTGCACCCGCCTCCAGGCCACCAACCAGGACGCCCGCGGCCAGCCATTCGGCAAGCTGCGGCGCCAGCCAGTCCGGCAGCGAGTCCCCTGCGGCAAGACTTTCCGCTACCAGCCACAACTGAGCAAAACCGGGAGCGCAGCTCTGTAACGGCGCCGGCTGCAGCAACAGGCCATCGGACGCGCGCACTGATTGTTCTTCCAGTGTGCAGCATTCGATCTGATAGAGGGGCTCTTCGGCCATGCGGTTGGCCGACAGCAGGACCGACAACGCCGGCATCAGGCTGCCAGGGTGGGCACCGGGCAGCAGCACAAAGACGACTCGCCGCAGCTCAGTCGCCATCTCTGTCCGCCCCGCCATGGTGATTGCCCACGCGCCTGTTCCTGTCCGAGTCAGCAAAAAGCGCATTGTGCCACAAGGCAAACAGCCAAGCACCGGAGAAAAGGTGGCTTGATGCAACAAAAAAGGGCGCCTCCCACCGGGGGAGACGCCCTTCTTGACGCAGCCGCAGATGCGGCCACGCGGATCAGCCGCGGTAGGCTTCGAACAGGCCGGTTGCGCCCATGCCACCGCCAACACACATGGTGACGATGCCATAACGCTTGCCGCGACGCTGCAGCTCACGAACCAGGTGACCCACCTGACGAGAACCGGTCATGCCGAACGGGTGACCGATGGAGATGGAGCCGCCGTTGACGTTGTATTTCTCGTTGTCGATCTTGAGGAAGTCACGAGCGTACAGGCACTGGGAAGCAAAGGCTTCGTTCAGCTCCCACAGGTCGATGTCGTCGACGGTCAGGCCACGGGATTTGAGCAGTTTCGGCACGGAGTAAACCGGACCAATGCCCATTTCGTCAGGCTCGCAACCGGCGACAGTGAAGCCACGGAAGTAAGCCAGCGGCTTCAGACCCAGCTCCAGCGCCTTGTCCAGGCTCATGACCAGAGTCATGGAGGCGCCGTCGGACAGCTGAGAGGCGTTACCGGCAGTCACGGAACCGTCTTCGGCAAACACCGGCTTCAGGCTGTTCAGACCTTCGATGGTGGTGTCGGGGCGGTTGCAGTCGTCGCCTTCAACAACACCGTCAACGATGGTGATTTCGCCGGTGGCCTTATCCTGAACCTGATATTTGACGTTCATCGGCACAATTTCGTCATCGAACAGGCCTTCGGCCTGGGCGCGAGCAGTACGCTGCTGGCTCTGCAGTGCGTAGTTGTCCTGCTGCTCACGGGTGACGTTGTAGCGGCGCGCAACGATCTCGGCAGTCTGACCCATCGGGTAGTAGATGCCCGGGAAGTCTTTTTCCAGGATCGGGTTGACGAAGTTGTCGGTGTTGCGGCTCTTGGCCGTCATGGTGATGGACTCGACACCACCGGCAACGATGGCGTCGGAGCAACCGGAAGCAACCTGGTTGGCTGCGATGGCAATCGCCTGCAGACCGGAGGAGCAGTAGCGGTTCAGGGTCATACCGGCAACATCGATACCCATTTTCGACAGCACCGCAACGTTACGACCGATGTTGTGGCCTTGAGCACCTTCGTTGGAGCCGGCACCGACGATGCAGTCGTCGATCATCTTCGGGTCAATGCCAGTGCGCTCGATCAGCGCGTTGACACAGTGGGCCGCCATGTCATCCGGACGGGTCATATTGAACTTGCCGCGGAAGGACTTGGCCAGACCGGTGCGGACGCTGTCGACGATTACGACTTCACGCATTGCGATAACCTCATTGCTTGCCTAGGGGTTCAGACGGGCAACCCGTCATTAAAGGAAGCGCTGATCAATTCCACAAGCCCTCTGCGAGTGCTCAAGCGTGCAGATGCAAGGCGCGAAGTGCAGCCAATAGTGGGGCTATTGGCAAGCAGCGCAACGCAGCAGATGCACGCTTGAGCGCTCGCCCTACGGGGCGCTCAGACTGGGCCGCACTCTGCGTTGTGATTTCTCGACAGGTCCCGACATGCCTTCGAAATCACGCCTTGATTGCAGCCCCGCCTGAACGCCAGAGGGCATGTGGAATTAATCAGTGCTTCCTTAAAGGTCGCCAAGCATACTGCCCCAAGGCCGCAACAGGAAACACAATAGACGCAGCTGATAAAACGCCATAGTCCGCCGACAGACGGCTGCCGACGGACCGGCCTTCAGTTGACGGGCACGCGTTTGGCAGCCAGGCGGAACATTTCGTCGTAGATGACCTGCGGATCGGCGCGTTTTTGCTGCAGTGCCAGACGGCCCCGCTCGTGCGGCAGAATCATAAACTGATCCGCCTCGCTTTCACGGAAAGTGATATCGGCGACATCGGCAGCACTGATCGGCGAGTTCTCCAGCAGCTTGGCCATATCATCACGGGCCTGGGTGTCCGGGCCATGATAGGACGCCAGCAGATTGGTCTGGAAAAACGACGGGCAAACCACGCTGACCTTGATGCCCAGCGGGTGCAGCTCGGCCAACAGACTCTCCGACAGCGCCACCACCCCGGCCTTGGCTACGTTGTAGTTGCTCATACCCGGCGTTTGAATATGGGCAGCCATAGAAGCAATATTGATGATGCGGCCTGCACCCTGACGCATAAACAGCGGCATAAAGGCCTTGCAACCCTTCACCACGCCCATCAGGTTGATGCAAATCTGCGAATCCCAGTCCTCCAGTGAGAGGTCCCAGAACAAGCCGCCGGAGGCAACGCCGGCGTTGTTGATCAACACATCGACGCCGTTCAACCGCTCATCACAACTTTGCGCAAGCGCCGCCAGCTGGCTGAAGTCACGCACATCACACCGCTGGGTAAACGCCCAGCCTCCGGCCGCCGTTGCCAGCCGTCGGGTTTCTTCCAGCCCGTCATCGTTAATATCTGCCAGCGCCAGCCGCGCACCCTCACGCGCATAACGCAGTGCCAGCTCCCGCCCCAGGCCACTGCCTGCGCCTGTAATAACGACCCGCTGTCCTGTTGCTTGCATGCGATCCCCTTAATTGTTCTTGTTGTGCCACAGGCGACGACCTGTTCTGCGCAGTCTAGCGAGACCACGGGCCCGGGCCAGCGCTGACAAGGGATAATAAAAGCCGTGAATGCGCTTCTCTATTCAACAGCCGGGTCGGACGCAGCGCCATAGTTCTGCTGGTAACGCGCCAGCCCCATGGCGCTGATCTGCCCCTCGATCAGCGCCTCGAACGGCGCCAGCAGGGCATGCTTGTCAAAACCGGGATGCAACACAGAGAGCGCCTCGGCGCCCGCTTCGATAGTGGACAGCGCGCCGGCCTGCGGCACCTTGCGCAGGCGATAACGGCTGACCAGCCCGGCGGGCAGGCATACCTGCGCCATCGACTGCAGCACAGGATTGAGATAAACCAGCTTGCGCGCCTTACGCCAGGTGCCATCGAGCAGCACCAGCCGCCTGGGACGCAGGTCGGCGGCGGCGGGCAACAGCACTTGCGCCTGCTCGCCAGGAAACAGCAGCTCATTGCGCCATCGGGGGTCCTGCAAACGCCGCATCCAGGCAGGGTGCTCCTGCAGGGATTCGGTTATCAGCAAGTGAGCGTTAACCAACCCCGGCACCAGCAAGCGAGCCGTGTTGAGCGCATGAGAGGCTTCATCGGGGTGCTGGATCACCAGCAACTGGGTTGGCGGCCACAAACGGGGAATCAATGAACACAGACACTGGGCCTGAGGCCGGGCACACACCGGGCAGCGGACGCGGCCGGCCGAAGAACGGACAGACATAACGGATAACCAGACAACGGTGATTACTCATTATGCCCGCTGCAGCAGGCACAGGGCAGAGCAAAAACCTCCCCGGCGCACCGCGCCTGACTATCAGGGCCGGTTGACGTTTCGCTCGTCCGCCTACCAGAGGCCCTGCGGGCGGGGCCGCCTGGGTTGCGCCGGTACAGGCAGCAACAGCCGGGTGGACGAAACGTCAACAACCATTAAATGCTACTTGGACTTCTTCTTGTGCGCGTCGCGCCAGATAAACAGGCCGACCCCACCCAGAAAAGCCACCATCAAACCCACAGTGATCACACCAGCAATGACTGCTTCATCAACATACATAACCCACCTCCTGCGTTGGCAATGACTGCAGGTTATGCCGCACGGGATGTGAGGTTATTGACGCGGGTCAATAAGAGAGGGGCTACTTCTTCTTTTTATTGCGGCGGCCTTTCTTGCCGGCCTTGCCGGAGCCAGGCAACGGCAGTGCGCGAGAAAACGCATCGCGCATGGCCTCCAGGCGGGCATCGTGAATATCGTGAATACGTTGACGACGGGCTTCCCCCAGGTCGATCACGTCACCACTGCGATTGTCGTCGGTCATGGTTCCACTCACCCTATACGGAAGCGCTGCCCACCAGCGCATTCCACTCAGCGCTCAGACTATCAAACTTCGATATCGACAAGCAGCCCCTTGTCCGGCAGCTCCAGTTCATCTGCACTGGCTTGACGCTCTTCCGGCGACTGCTCCTGACGGGTATGCACCCGACGCTTGCGACGCCGGCGTTCCGGCCAGCGTCCGCGGTCGCTCTGACGTCGTTCAACCTGCTGCGCTGCGGCATCGTGCAACGGCTCGCTGGCCGCCGAGGGCTTGACCTCGCGACTGCTTTTGACTGCATCATTCTGCGCACCGGCTGGCGGTAAACCGGGTATCAGCATGCTCTGTTCCCTCGTGATCATCTTCCCTGAAGAACCAACAACTACACTGCTATATCGACCGGAAATCGGTTCCCCTGATCCACGCAACGGTGACCTGGCGCACAAATCGGACAATTTTTAACCAGCTCCAATGTCCCACCACCGTCAGCTAAAGGCAAGCCGCCGGTTCCGGGATGGCGGGTGATCGGGTACGATATGCGCCTTTTTTCAGCACCATCAGGAGAGTGGCATGACGGCTTTTATCCCGGGACAGCGCTGGGTCAGTGACAGCGAAGCAGAACTGGGGCTCGGCACTGTCCTGTCACAGGATGACCGCGTGGTGATCGTGCTCTACCCGGCCAGCGGCGAAACCCGCCACTACGCCCTGCGCAACGCCCCGCTAACCCGCGTGCGTTTCAGCCCCGGCGATGCCATCAGTCACCATGAAGGCTGGCAGCTGGTGGTCAGCGACGTCAGCGAAGCCAATGGCCTGCTGGTGTATCAAGGCCTGCGCGAAAACGGCGAAAGCGCCAGCTTCCCGGAGACCATGCTGGACAACTTCATCCAGTTCCGCCTGGCCAGTGATCGACTGTTCGCCAGCCAGATTGACCCGCTGCCCTGGTTCAGCCTGCGTTTCGAAAGCCTGCGACACTATTGCCGTATCCAGCGTTCCCCGCTGCTCGGCCTGGCCGGTGTGCGCACCCAGCCGATCGGTCACCAGTTACACATTGCCCGCGATGTGGCCGACCGCATGGCCCCACGCGTGCTGCTGGCCGACGAAGTCGGCCTGGGCAAGACCATCGAGGCAGGCCTGGTTCTGCATCGTCAACTGCAGACTGGCCGGGTCCGTCGCGTACTGATCGTGGTGCCGGAAAACCTGCAGCATCAGTGGCTGGTGGAAATGCGCCGCCGCTTCAACCTGCAATTCGCCCTGTTCAACGCCGACCGCTGTGACGGCGCCGACAGCAACCCCTTCGAGGAAGAGCAACTGGCCTTGGTGGCGCTGGAGTTCTTGCTGGAGAACACCACCGCCCAGGATCATCTGCTGCAGGCCGATTGGGACCTGCTGGTGGTCGACGAAGCACACCACCTGGTCTGGCATGAAGACAACCCCAGCCCCGAATACGCACTGGTCGACACCCTCGCCAGACAAACGCCAGCGGTCCTGCTGCTGACCGCCACCCCGGAACAGCTCGGTCAGGCCAGCCACTTCGCGCGCCTGCGCCTGCTCGACCCGGACCGGTTCCACAGCCTCGAAGACTTCGTGCAGGAAGCCGAGCGGTACCAGCCCGTCGCGGAGGCGGTTCAACACCTGCTGGAGCAGGACCAGCTGAGCGCCGATGACCGCACCGCTATCGGCAGTTGGCTGGGCGAGAGCGCCACGCCGCTGTTCGCTGCGCTGGAAGCCGGCGGCGACGAGGGTCGCAGTGCACGCGACAGCCTGGTACGCCAGCTGCTCGACCGCCACGGCACCGGGCGCGTGCTCTATCGCAACACCCGCGCTGCGATTGCCGGCTTCCCGGAACGCGACCTGCACGCCTACCCGCTGCCCTGCCCCGAGCAGTATCAGGACCTCGAAGGCCAGGTGGCACTCTATCCCGAACAACCGCTGCAGGCCGACTTTGACGGTCAGGAGCACCCCTGGTGGCAGGCTGACCCGCGCGTCGAGTGGCTGATCGACACACTCAAACTGCTCAAGCGCAACAAGGTACTGGTGATCTGCGCCCACGCCGAAACCGCGCTGGACCTGGAAGATGCCCTGCGGATCCGCAGCGGCATCCCGGCAACCGTATTCCATGAGGGCATGAGCATCGTCGAGCGCGACCGCGCCGCCGCCTTCTTTGCCGACGAGGAGTTCGGCGCCCAGGTATTGATCTGCTCGGAGATCGGCAGCGAAGGTCGCAACTTCCAGTTTGCCCATCACCTGGTGATGTTTGATCTGCCGACCCACCCGGACCTGCTGGAGCAACGCATCGGCCGGTTGGACCGCATTGGTCAGCAGCACCGTATCCAGCTGCACATCCCCTACCTTGAAGGCACTGCACAGGCGCACCTGTTCCAGTGGTATGACCAGGCGCTGAACGCCTTCCGCGCGACCTGCCCGACCGGCAACGCACTGCAGCACCGCTACGGCGCTGAGCTGCTGCAGCACCTGGACCATCCGGGCACCGATGGCTGGGACGCGCTGATCGAACGTGCCCGCAGCGAGCGTCAGGCGCTGGAACAAGAGCTGCACAACGGTCGAGATCGCCTGCTGGAGCTGCACTCGCGCGGCCAGGCAGACTCCGAACAGATGATCGATGCCATCGCCAGGCAGGACAACGACTTCCAGCTGCCCATCTACATGGAGCGGCTGTTCGATGTGTTTGGCGTGGACAGCGAAGACCATTCAGACAACGCGCTGATCCTGCGCCCGGGCGAGCGCATGCTGGACGCCGGTTTCCCGCTGGGCAACGACGAAGGTGTCACTGTCACCTACGATCGCGACACCGCGCTGTCGCGCGAAGACATGCAGTTTCTGACCTGGGAACACCCGATGCTGCAGGGCGGCATGGACCTGGTACTGTCCGGCAGCATGGGTAACAGCGCCGTGGGCCTGCTGAAGAACAAAGCCCTTAAACCCGGCACCATGCTGCTCGAGTGCATCTATGTCTGCGAGGCCGTCGCTCCGCGGGCACTGCAGCTGCAGCGGGTATTGCCGCCGACCCCGATCCGCTGTCTGCTGGATATCAACGGCAACAACCTGGCAGGCAAGGTCAGCTTCGACACCCTGGACGGACAGGTTGAATCACTGCCGCGGCAACTGGCAGTGAAAGTAGCCAAGACCCAGCGCGAGCCGGTCGAGGGCCTGCTGAACAAAGCCGAAAAGGCAGCGGACGCCGAGCATCGCAAACTGGTTGACGATGCCCGCGCCCAATTGCGCGCGGAGCTGGAAGAGGAGATTGAACGCCTGAAGGCGCTGCAACAGGTCAACCCGCTGGTACGCGATGATGAAATCAAGGCGCTACAGCTTCGCCTGGCGGACGGCGACCTTGCCCTGCAGCAGGCCAAGCTGCGGCTGGACGCTATCCGTGTACTGGTGGCAGGCTGAGAAAACGCTGCAACTGATCTCGCTTGGCTAACGCATCACGCCGGCCAAGCGCGATCAGCTCGCGGGTGTAATCGGCTTCAAACAGCAAATAGCTGACCACACTGCCGCCCGATGCCCGAGTCGCCCCGCTGCCCCGCAGAAACGCCCGCAAGCTGCGCGGCAGCAGCTTGCGATGACGGGCGGCGATGATATCCAGCGGCTCGCTGGGCGAAATGACCTCCACGTCGACCTGGCGCAAGCCCTTGCCGTTCATCCGCGACCCTACCGGCAGGTAACCGGCCAGCTTGTTCATGCGCTCCAGCAGCTCGATATCTGCTTCCAGATTATCGACAAAGGTACTGCTGAGCAGGTGACCACCGATCTGTGCCAGGGTCGGCGGCAGGGCTGCACGCAGACGCGGACCACGACGACCACCCGCCGGCTGATTAGCCAGGTTGTCCGATACCCCGATGACCAGCACCCGATTGGCCCCCAGATGCAACGCCGGGCTGATCGGCGCCTGCTGGCGTACCGCGCCATCACCAAACCATTCGCGATTGAGCTGCACCGGCGGGAAGACCAGAGGAATGGCCGATGACGCCATCAGGTGCTCCAGCCCCAGCCGCGTCTGCACTCCAACGCGCCGATGCCGGGACCAGGGCTGAATGCGTTCACGCCCCTGATAAAAGCTGACCGACTCGGCCGACTGATAACCAAAGGCGCTGACCGACACCGCCCGCAACAACCCGGCCTGCAACGCCTCATCGATCTGCCCAAAATGCAGCGTGCGCTGCAACAGAGAGCGCAGCGGTGCGTTGTCCAGCATGGCGGTGGGTTGGGAGCTGGGTACGCCCAGCAGATTGGCCCGTATCCAGCGCCAGGCCTGGGCGGTGACGCCGGGCCAGTCGCTGCGATAGACCTGATCACAGGAGAATGCCGACCAGACTTGCTGCAGGCGCTCCACCCCCGCGCCAAAGTCCTGGGCGTTGGTTGCCAGTGCCAGCGCGTTGATCGCTCCTGCCGAAGTGCCGCAGATCACCGGAAAAGGATTGCTGGCACCAGGCGGCAGCAACTCCGCCAACACCGACAGTACGCCAACCTGATAAGCCGCACGCGCACCACCGCCCGAGAGAATCAGCCCGGTACAGGCGCCACTCGTCTCCCCCAGCATCAACGACGACGCGCCCGGCGTTTGCGCCGCCGACGCTTGGCGTAGGGGCGCGACTCGCCTTCTGGTCGTGTCTTGAAACGTCGATGTACCCACATATATTGTTCCGGCTGCTGCGAGATCGCCTGCTCGACCCACTGGTTGATGCGCAGCGCATCAGCGGTCTCGTTCTCGCCCGGAAAGCCTTCCAGCGGCGGATGTACGGTCAGGCGATAGCCGCTGCCATCGGCCAGGCGGGTTTGGGTAAAGGGCACCACCAACGCCTTGCCCAGGCGCGCGAAGGTACTGGTCGCAGTCACCGTCGCGGCCTCCACGCCAAACAACGGCACAAACACACTCGCCTTGCGCCCGTAGTCCTGGTCCGGCGCGTACCAGATCGCCCGGCCGGAGCGCAGCGAGCGCAACATGCTGCGTACGTCCTCGCGCTCTACCGCCTTGGCATCCAGGTTATGACGTTCGCGACCACAGCGCTGAACGAAATCAAAGGCCGCATTGCGATGCTCGCGGTACATGCCGTCGATGGTCACCGCCTGACCCAGCAGCGCCGCGCCTATCTCCAGGGTAGTGAAATGCAGCGACATCAAAACCACGCCCTTGCCCTGGGCCGCCGCGTCGTTCAGATGCTCCAGCCCTTCGATGTGGGCCAGGCGCGCTAGCCGCTGGCGCGGCCACCACCAGGCCATGGCCATCTCGAACAGGGCAATTCCGTTGGAGGCGAAGTTCTCCCGCAGCAGCCGCTCACGGGCCATCTCGGACATCTCGGGAAAACACAGCGCCAGGTTGGTACGCGCCACCTCGCGGCGGTCACCCATCAGCTGAAACATCCCCCAGCCCAGCGCGCGCCCCAACCCCAGCAACCAGCGATAGGGCAACTGCACCACCAGCCACAGCAGCCCCAGTCCCAACCAGAGCAGCCAGTAACGCGGATGCAGCAGCGCAACGGTAAATCCCGGACGATCCATCAGCAGGCCCATTCAGCGAAAACCGACATTCTAACCAAGGCGCACGCGGCTTGCGATCTGTAGGGGCAATCTATATAAGGAAGCGCTGATTCTTTAGGAACGGGATGGACCATGACTGCTGACACTACCCTCGACCTGCTCGACAACGACCCGGTATTCCACCTCAAGGGCGGCATGCTGACGATGACACTGGTCGAGCTCATTCGCCTGGCACCAGAGCAGTTCGCCAGGCAACTGGCCGAGAAGGTAGAACAAGCCCCCAACTTCTTCGTCGACACCCCGGTGGTGATTGCGCTGGACAAGCTGAGCGAGCCGCTGAGCGACATGACCCTGCGCCACCTGCTGAGCATCTGCCGCGATCACGGCCTGCAGCCGGTTGCGCTGCGCGGCGGCGAAGACTTTCGCGCGCTGGCCGGCAATGCCGACATGGTGCTGCTGCCGCCGGGTCGCCAGCGTGAAAAGCCGATTGAAGTTGCCGCCGAACCGGCGCCCAAACCGGCCCCCAAGGCTGAGCCTGCGCCAGCGCCGGCACCAGCAGCGCCCGCTCCGGCCCCGGCCGGCTCAGGCAAGATCATCACCGAGCCGGTGCGCGGCGGCCAGCAGATCTACGCCCGCGGCGGCGATCTGATTGTGCTGGCACCGGTCAGCGCCGGCGCCGAGCTACTGGCTGACGGCCACATCCACGTTTATGGCCCATTGCGCGGCCGCGCGCTGGCCGGCGTTACAGGCGACCGCCAGGCCCGCATCTTCTGTCAGAGCCTGGAGGCCGAGCTGGTCTCCATCGCCGGCCAGTACAAGGTAGCCGAGGATCTGCGCAAACAGCAGTGGAAAGCTCCGGTACAGATCAGTCTGGAGGGTGACCGCTTGAAGATAACCGGGCTTTAACAGATACTGTCCTCCCATTCGGGGCGCCCGATTTCTCTGGTCTGTGACCGAGTTCCGCAGCCTTGCATCCACGCCGGGAACCATCACCGCCCGGCGTAATCCACTATCAGACATTTTTTCGACAGGAAGGTCATTTTGGCAAAGATCATCGTTGTCACATCAGGCAAGGGCGGGGTGGGCAAAACAACCACCAGCGCCGCCATCGGTACCGGGCTGGCCCTGCGCGGTTTCAAAACCGTCATCGTCGACTTTGACGTCGGCCTGCGTAACCTCGACCTGATCATGGGCTGCGAACGCCGCGTGGTTTACGACTTCGTCAACCTGATCAACGGCGATTCCAACATGAATCAGACGCTGATCAAGGACAAGCGCTCGGAGAACCTGTTCATCCTGCCGGCCTCCCAGACCCGCGACAAGGACGCCCTCACCCCCGAAGGTGTCGAGCGCGTGCTGGAAGAGTTGAAAGAGAACTTCGACTACATCGTCTGCGACTCCCCGGCCGGCATCGAGAAAGGTGCTCACCTGGCCATGTACTTTGCCGACGAGGCCGTCGTGGTGACCAACCCGGAAGTCTCCTCGGTGCGTGACTCAGACCGCATTCTGGGTCTGCTGTCGAGCAAATCCCGTCGCGCCGAGAACGGCGAAAAAATCAAAGAGCACCTGCTGCTCACCCGTTACAACCCGGAGCGCGTCGAAAATGGCGAAATGCTCTCGGTGGCCGATGTCGAAGACATCCTGTCCATTCCGCTGCTGGGCGTTATCCCGGAGTCGCAGGCCGTTCTCAAGGCCTCCAACCAGGGCGTACCGGTGATCATGGACGACAAGAGCGATGCCGGTCAGGCCTATAGCGATGCCGTCGAACGCCTGCTGGGCAAAGACGTCGCACATCGCTTTCTGGAAGCACAGAAGAAGGGCCTGCTGCAGCGCCTGTTCGGAGGGCGTTAAGTGAGCATTTTCGATTATTTCCGTGACCGCAAGAAATCGACGCCCGCGTCGATTGCCAAGGAACGTCTGCAGATCATCGTCGCCCACCAGCGTGGGCAGCGCACTCAGCCCGACTACCTGCCGCAACTGCAGCAGGAAATCATCGACGTCATCAGCAAGTACGTTTCCATCGACCGTGAACAGGTGCATGTCGCCCTCGATAACCAGGATGATTGCTCGGTTCTCGAACTGAACATCACCCTGCCGGAACGCCCCTGACCAGCTGGCGCCACCCGCCCGGGTGGCGCCCTGCGGAAGCCCCATGCCACTGACCCATATCGGTATCGTACATCAGGACCCGAGTTTCCTGATCGTCGACAAGCCGACGTTGCTGCTGTCCGTCCCCGGTCGTGCCGAGGACAACAAGGACTGCCTGATTACCCGCCTGCAGGAAAACGGCTACCCCGAAGCGCGCATCGTGCACCGCCTGGACTGGGAAACCTCCGGCCTGCTGGTGATTGCGCGCAATCCGGACGCCCATCGCGAACTGTCACGCCAGTTTCATGACCGCGAGACTGACAAGGCCTATATCGCCCTGTGCTGGGGCCAGCCAGCGGGCGACGCAGGACACATCGACCTGCCGCTGCGCTATGATCCCCCCAATAAGCCACGACATATCGTCGATCACGAGCTCGGCAAGCATGCGCAGACCTTCTGGCGCATACTGGAGCGTCATCCGCAGTATTGCCGCGTCGAACTGGCGCCGATCACCGGTCGCTCACACCAGCTGCGCGTGCACATGCTCGCCATCGGCCACCCGTTGCTGGGAGACCGGCTTTACGCCGACGGTGACGCTTTGACCGCCTGCCCGCGGCTGGCACTGCACGCCGCGCGCCTGGCCATCAGCCACCCGGAGACCGGCGAGCGCATGGCCTTTGAAAGCCCCTGCCCGTTCTGAGCAGGCGCCCGTCACCCCGTTGCAGGAGAGTTTCATGCAGGACCCACAGCTTCAGGATCTGGCCGACTTCATCGCCAGCTCGCCAACGCCTTTCCATGCTACCAACACGCTGCGCAGTCGTTTGCTGGCCGCCGGCTTCGAGGCCCTGGATGAGCGCAGCGACTGGCAGCTCAGGGCCGGCGGGCGCTACCTGGTCACCCGCAACGACTCGTCACTGATCGCTTTCCAGCTGGGCGCCGACGGTGCGCTCGTCAGCCGCGGGTTGCGCCTGATCGGCGCGCATACCGACAGCCCCTGCCTGCGGGTCAAGCCGCAGCCGGAGAAGGACCAGCAGGGGTTGTGGCAACTGGGGGTGGAAATTTATGGCGGCGCGCTACTCGCCCCCTGGTTTGATCGCGATCTGTCACTGGCCGGGCGTCTGACCTTCCGACGCGCCGATGGCGCACTCGACAGCCGCCTGATCGACTTTCAACGCCCGATTGCAGTAGTCCCCAACCTGGCCATCCATCTCAACCGGGGTGTCAACGACGGCCTGGCCATCAATCCGCAAACCGATATGCCGCCTATCCTTGCCCACAGCCTGGACGGCGGGCGAGATCTGCGTGCCCTGCTGGCCAATCAACTGGTGAGCGAGCATCCTGACTGCGAGGGCGCGCAGGTGCTGGATTACGAACTGAGTTTCTACGACACCCAGCGCCCCGCCCAACTGGGGCTCGATGGCGACTTCTTCAGCGCGGCCCGCCTGGACAATCTGCTGTCCTGTCACGCCGGCCTGAGCGCGCTGCTCGACAGCGATGGCGAGCAGCCCTGCCTGCTGGTGTGTACCGACCATGAAGAGATTGGCTCCAGCTCATGCTGTGGCGCCGACGGTCCTTTTCTGGAGGACGTGCTGCGCCGTCTGATCAGCGACGACGCCGAGCGTATCCAGGTGATCCAGCGCTCGCTGCTGGTATCGGCAGACAACTCTCATGCTGTGCATCCGAACTTCGCCATGAAGCACGATGAAAACCACGGCCCGCAACTGAACGCCGGCCCGGTCATCAAGATCAACAACAACCAGCGTTATGCCACCAACAGCGAAACCGCGGCCTTCTTCCGCGATCTGTGCGCGCGTGCCGAGGTGCCGGTGCAGACCTTCGTGGTGCGCAGCGATATGGGCTGCGGCAGCACCATCGGCCCCATCACCGCAAGCCGCCTGGGCGTGCGCACCGTGGATATCGGCGCACCAACCTTCGCCATGCATTCGATCCGCGAGCTGGCCGGCAGCCGTGATCCGGGTTACCTGATCAGCGTGCTGACGGCGTTCTGCAACAGCGCGCAGCTGATATAAGCCCCCCTCGCGAACACGCTGCGCTGTGGGACGGACCAAGCGCAACCTGTCCGCGAAGAGCCCTAAAACAACTGTCGCTCGCAGACTTCCGTGAAGAGCCACAAAAAAGCCCCATGCGTCAGCAACGCATGGGGCTTGATCTGCCGCGATGGGCAAACAATCAGTCTTCGCGCAGCAGAATCACCTTGCCCACCACCTGATCACGCGCCAACTCTTCGAAAGCCGCCTCGGCCTCGGCAAAGCCGAAGGTCTTGGCCACCATCGGCTTGAGTTCGCCGCTGGTAAACAGCGGGATCAGACGCTGCTCCATATCCGCCAGCAAGGTCGCCTTGAAGTCGGCATCGCGGGTACGCAGGGTCGAGCCCAGCAGGCTGATGCGCTTGGCCAGCACCTTGGCCAGATCCAGTGTCGCCTCACGCCCACCCATCAGACCGATCAGCACCCAGCGCGCATCCAGCGCCAGCAGATCCAGATGATCAGCCGCGTAGGTAGCACCGACCGGGTCGAGCGCCACATTGAAAGGCCCGAAGTCCTTCAGCGCAGCAATGCCGTTCTGCCGCAGCACGCCACCCTCAGCACCCAGCTCCACACAAGCATCGAGCTTGTCCTGGCTGCCAACGCTGACCCAACAGGGATTGCCCTGGGCCTTGCACAGCTGGATCGCAGCGGTGCCCACGCCACTGGCACCGGCATGGATCAGTACCTTTTCACCGGGACGCGCGTTGCCCAGCACAAAGATGTTCAACCACGCGGTACTGAATACCTCAGGAATGGCCGCGGCCTCAGCCCAGCTCAAGCTGTCCGGCACGGGCAGCAGGTGACGCTGATCGACCACGACCTCCTCAGCCATGCCGCCGCCGGCCAGCAACGCGCACACGCGGTCACCCAGCTGCCAGCGCGAACCCTCTGCCACCTCGACTACTTCACCGGCACATTCCAGGCCCAGCACACCGGTCACCCCCGGCGGCGGCGGATACATGCCCGCCTTCTGCAGCAGGTCGGCACGGTTCAGTCCAGCCGCCTGCACACGAATACGCACTTCGCCGGACTTCAGCTCTACAGCACTCTGGGGCTGCCACGTCAGCGCCCCGCCCTCGGCTTGCAATCCTCTCACGCTACCTCCATAGTTCTTATCAATGGTTACCAGCGGGAACTCGCTGTCCCGCGTACACTCCTAAAAGCATACTCTCTCCGGACGCGATACCCCAGATGAAAGGTTTCCCCCTCCTGCGCCGCACCTGCCTGCTCGCTCTGCTGACTGTCAGCAGCAGCGTCCTGGCACTCGAACAGGTCCCTGCACTAGACCTGGACCAACTGCAACCCACTCGCGATCAAGTAGTCGCCAGCCAGAACACCGTCGAGCTGTTGCGCCGTCATCATTACAACCGCACCCGTCTCGATGACGCTCTGTCGGCACAGATGTACGACACCTACCTCAAGCATCTGGACCCGCAGCGCAGCCTGTTTACCCAGCAGGATATCGATGCCTTCTCCGGCAACCGTCTGCGCCTGGACGATCTGCTGCTGCAGGGCGACCTGAGTGTCGGCTTCGCCATGCACAAGCGTCAGCTGCAACGCCTGCAGGACCGCCTGAATTTCAGCATCGATCTGGTGGAGAATCAGCTCGATGGCTTCGACTTCAACACCGACCAGGACATTCTGGTCGACCGCGAAGAGGCGCCCTGGGCGAGCGACGAACAGGCCCTGCAACAGCTCTGGCGCGCCCAGATCAAGGATGAGGTCCTGCGCCTGAAGTTGGCCGGCAAGAGCCTGGACGATATTCGCGAGTTGCTCGGCAAGCGCTATCGCGGGCAACAGATCCGTGTCAACCAGACCCGCTCCGAGGACATTTTCCAGAACTACATCAACGCCCTGGCCCAGGTCTACGATCCGCACACGCAATACCTGTCGCCGGAAAACGCTGAAAACTTCGACATCAACATGAGCCTCTCGCTCGAAGGCATCGGCGCCGTTCTGCAAAGCGACAACGAATACACCAAGATCGTCCGCCTGGTACCCGCCGGCCCGGCCAAACGCAGCCAGCAGCTGGCAACCAGCGACCGTATCATCGCCGTAGGCCAGGGCGAGGAAGAGATGGTCGACGTGGTCGGCTGGCGTCTGGATGAGGTCGTCAAGCTGATTCGCGGCCCCAAGGGCTCGCCAATTCGGCTTGAGGTCATCCCGGCCAGCAACCCGCCGGGCGACCTCACCAGCAAGATCGTCAACCTGACCCGCGAAGCCATCAAGCTCGAAGACCAGGCCGCCAAGTCCTCGGTGATCGAACTGCAGAACAACGGGCACGACTACCGCATCGGCGTCATCGACGTGCCCGGCTTCTATATCGACTTCAAGGCTTACCGCAAGGGTGACCCGGACTACCGCAGCACTACGCGCGACGTCCGCCGCCTGCTCGGCGAGCTGAGCGAGCAAAAGGTCGATGGCGTTGTGCTGGACCTGCGCGACAACGGGGGCGGGTCACTGCAGGAAGCAACTGAACTGACCGGCCTGTTCATCGACCGCGGCCCGACCGTACTGGTGCGCGACAGCCAGGGTCAGGTGCAGCAGCTCGACGACCCGGAAGCCGGTATTGCCTACACCGGCCCGATGGCCGTGATGGTCAACCGCCTGTCCGCCTCGGCCTCGGAGATTTTCGCCGGCGCCATGCAGGACTACGGCCGCGCACTGGTGATCGGTGAATCCACCTTCGGCAAAGGTACCGTGCAGTCCATTCAGCCGCTCAATCACGGCGAGCTGAAACTGACCCTGGCCAAGTTCTACCGCGTCTCGGGGCAAAGCACCCAGCACCGCGGCGTGGTGCCGGACATCCGCTATCCGTCGCTGCTCGACAGCGAGGAGATAGGCGAAAGCGCTCTGCCCAACGCCATGCCGTGGGACACCATCCCGCCAGCGCGCTACCAGACCAGCAGCCACCTGCAGCCCTTTATTGCACAGCTGCAGCAGCAGCATGAGGCACGTGCTGCCAAGGATCCGGATTTTATCTACACCCTGGCCCGCATCGGCCTGGACAACCAGATCAAGGCACGCGAGACCATCCCGCTGAATGAAAGTAAACGCAAGCAACAGCAGGAAGACTATGAAAACCGTTTGCTGGAGCTGGAGAATCAGCGACTGACTGCGCGTGGCGAAGAGCCCCTGACAACCCTTGAGGAAAGCGACCCGCTGCTGGCCGAAGTGCATACCGAGGACGAGGACAGCGACCCCAAGGATGACGCTTTCCTGCTGGAAACCAGCCACATCCTCGTTGACCTGCTGCAACTGGAGCACCAGGTCGCCCGAGCCAACTGACCATCGCGCCCGCCCCCGCGGCGGGCGTTGTCATAACACGGTCACAAAGCACTAGCACACTGCCATGATCAGGACTCATGAAAGCGTGCCCGCCAGTAGCATTCCGGGCGGCCAGGTACGGCCAAACTCACATGCCTGGACTTACTATGACCGTATCCGAACAACGTCAGGCCCTGATCACCATCTTGAATCGGGCCGCCGTCACCACCCTCTTCCAGCCCATTGTCTCCACGCTGGAAGAGCGCATCGTTGGCTTTGAGGCCCTCAGCCGCGGCCCATCCAACAGCCCGCTGCACTCCCCGCTTACCCTGTTTGCCGCCGCCCGCCACCACGGCATTCTGACCGAGCTGGAAATGCTCTGTCGCGAACGTGCGATCAGCCGCTTCCGCAGCCTTGGCTTGCCGGGCAAGCTGTTTCTCAACGTCTCTCCAGAGAGTCTGCTGGAACAACAGCACTATCGCGGGCAAACCCTGGCGCTGCTGGAGGCCAATGGCCTGACAGCGGATCAGATTGTGATCGAGCTGACCGAGCAGGCGCCCATCGAAGACCTCTCACTGCTGCAGTCAGCCCTGCACTACTACCGGGACATGGGCTTTTCCATCGCACTGGACGACCTCGGTGCCGGCTACTCCAGCCTGCGCCTGTGGTCAGAGCTGCAACCCGAGTACGTGAAGATCGACCGGCACTTTATCGACGGCATACACCGCGATCCGGTCAAACGGGAGTTTGTCAGTTCCATTTTGCAGATGGCCAAGGCCTCCCGCGCCCAGGTGATCGCCGAAGGTATCGAGCAGCAGGAAGAACTCGCCGTGCTGTCCGACATCGGTATCGACTGGGTACAGGGCTACCTGCTCGGGCGCCCGGACAGCCACCCCGAGCTGAACGACAGCAAACTGAGTTCCCTGCTGAATCAGCGACAAACCAGCGGCAACGACGACGCACCCATTCACAGCCTGCTGCTGCCGGTCAACGGCGTGCCGGAACACACCAAGGTGCAGGTCGTGCTGGAATGCTTTCAGCAGCAACCCACCCTGAACACCCTGGCTGTCGTCGACGAGCAGCAGCGCCCAATTGGCGCAGTGCAACGGCACGCCCTGAGCCAGACCATGCTCAAGCCCTTCGGCCAGGAGATCTACAGTCGCAAGCCGATCCGCCAACTGATGGACCCGGACTGCCTGATCGTGGATATCCGCCAGAGCCTGCAGCGGGTCAGTCGCCTGCTGACCAGCCGCGCCAGACAGCGACTGGAAGACGACTTCATCATCGTCGACCAGGGCATTTACAAGGGGCTGGGACGTGGCATCGACGTGCTGCGGCAGATCACCGAGCTGAAGCTGCAGCAAGCCCGTCACGCCAACCCTCTGACCCTGCTGCCCGGCAACATCCCGATTCAGCAATGCCTGCAGCGGCTGCTGGAGCGTCAGGTGGACGCACGGCTGTGCTACATCGACCTGGATAACTTCAAACCCTTCAACGACCTCTACGGCTACGGCAAGGGCGACGAGATCCTGTTGGGGCTGGCCCAGCTACTGCGTGAGCTCTGCGACCCACGCTGCGATTTCGTCGGCCATATTGGCGGCGACGACTTCATGCTGGTCATGCGCAGCGACGACTGGCATGCACGCCTGCAGCAACTGGATCAGCGCTTCCAGCAACTGTGCCGCACGCTTTACCGCGCCGAGCATATCCAGGCCAACGGATTTACTGCGCCGGACCGGGAAGGCAAATGGCGGCATCACGATCTGCTCAATCTCTCGATTGGCGTCATTTCCCTGCCCGGGCACCAGGCCAGTCTGTACGATGCCGCACGCCTGGCCGAGCTGGCTTCGCGCGCCAAGCACGACGCCAAGAAGCAACGCGGCTTCAGCGTGGTCATGCAGCATCCCGGGCAGCCCCTGCGCGAAGAGGACGCGCCGCTCAACCTCTGCAACTGAATGCCCACCAATGTTCTATGCTTGAAGGCAGAACCGTGCCTGCGAGGCTGTCGTGAGATTGATGATTCGCTGCCTTATCCCGCTAGTGGGCTGGAGCACCGGCCTACTGGCCGAACCGCTGGTGTGGGGCTACTCCCCTTCCGATCCGCCTCCCTACGTCAACATGACCGGCGCGGAGCTGGACAATAGCGTCACCCGCGACCTGGGAGAGCTGGTAGCCGCCAGCCTGGACCGCAAGCTGTCCTTCGTTGCCGTGCCCAACAACCGCATCGAGGAAGCGCTCAAAAGCGCTCGCATACACCTGATCTGCAACACCCAACCCCAGTGGCACAGTCAACCGGAGTTGCTGCACTGGTCGGCGGTGCTGTACGAGGATGCCGACGTGCTGGCCACCCCTGCGAACCGAGCGGCGCCACGCAACCTGGCGAACCTGCAGGGTGCGCTGGTTGACACCACCATCGGCTATCACTACAGCAGCGAGCTGACCCAGGCATTTGAACGCGGCGATCTGGTAAGACGTGATGTTCGCAATATCGAAACGCGCTTGAAGATGCTCGAACGCGGCCGTCTGGACGCCAGCGTTGATCTGCGCCGCGCCCTCAGCTACCAGCTGCAAAGGCATCCGGCTGAGATTCGCGTCAGCGACTGGCCGCTGGAGCACTTTGCGTTGCGCTGCGCCGCTCCCAAGACGACGCCGGGCAGCGCCGATCTGATCGAGACCATAGACCAGCTGCTGACTAGCGGCCAGATTCGGCACATCCTCAACCGCTACCAATAACAAAAGGTTACCCACAGGATCTGTGGATAACTCTGTGAAGAAAATCAGGAAAACTGCCTCAAACGCCCGTTTGTATGCGCCTGCAGACAATCCGCGCATATTTTAACCAGCGAAAAATGTGCATGTTTTTCAGTCAGTTACAGCGGAAAGGAGAAATCAGAAAAGCGGGGGAAAGTAAATAGCAGGTGTTACCGAAAAATGTGCATAACAGTAACACCGAAACGCCCGAAGGCCTTGCCTCGGGCGTTTCGACGTGTTACCGGATCACTCTTCGCGCGGCTTGATGGAGACCAGCTCCATATCAAACACCAGGATGGAATTCGGCGGAATCACCGGGCTCGGGCTGCGCGGGCCGTACGCCAGCTCGGCGGGCACAGTGACGGTCCACTTGTCACCGACGTGCATCAGCTGCAGCACTTCTACCCAGCCCGGGATAACGCCGGCAACCGGTAACTCGGCCGGCTCGCCACGCTCAAGCGAGCTATCGAACACGGTGCCATCAACCAGACGGCCTTCGTAGTGCACCACAACAACATCGTCTGCCTGCGGCTGAGCTGCGCCCTCATCACCCGAGGTAACAACTTCGTACTGCAGGCCGGACTCAGTAGTGGTCACGCCGTCTTTGGCGGCATGCTCTTCCAGGTATTGCTTGTTGGCGTCCAGCGCTTCATTGGCCAGCGCCTCGGCGCGCTCCTGAGCGCGCTGCTGCAGCGCATTGAAGGCATTGGTCAGCTCTTCATCACCCACCCGCTGTTCCTGCTTGCCAAGGGCGTCCTGCAGGCCCAGCGCCAGCGCTTGCGGATCAATATCGTCCAGACCGTCCTGCAACAGGCTCTGACCCATGTTAAGGCCGATGCCGTAAGAGGCTTGCTGGATTGGGGTGGTGAGTTCCGGTTGTTTTTCCTTGTCACACCCGGCCAGAACCAGAACACCGACTGCAACGCTGACTGCCAGCAAATTACGCTTCATGCTTACCTCAATAGACAGACCCGACACGGGCGAAAGAGTAAGCAGGCAGCTTAACAGGGCTTGCAGGTGCAGGCTACCGGGACAGCAACGAATGTGATTCTGTACCGAAGGCGGGAAAAAAGGATGAAGCAAGAGTACTGCAGGAGGGGGAAATGGCGCAGCGGACGGGACTCGAACCCGCGACCCCCGGCGTGACAGGCCGGTATTCTAACCAACTGAACTACCGCTGCGCTATTCTTCGAGTGGTGGGTGATGACGGGATCGAACCGCCGACCCTCTGCTTGTAAGGCAGATGCTCTCCCAGCTGAGCTAATCACCCGTTTGCTCTCGAAGTGGTGCGCATTCTAGGGAGCTTTTCCGTATCTGGCAACACCTTTTTCAAAAAAAATTCAGGTTATTTCAATATCTTATTCCAACCCCCGGAAACACTGGCTGCCAACCGATGGCTGAGGCACTATTGGGCGCTTTCCCCGGGAAGCACAATCGAACCGACCCGCCCAGCGATGGCCGAGGAGGCTCCTTCGTTCGTTGCTTCCCAAGACCTTAGCAACAGAAAGGACAGCACCATGTGGTTTCGTAACCTGCTCATCTATCGCTTCAGCCAACCCGTTCCCTTCAGCGAATCCGAGCTGGTCGACGCGCTCGAACAGAAAGCCGCCCGCCCTTGCGCCAGCCAGGAGACTCATACCCTTGGCTGGACCACCCCCTGGGGCCGTCACTCGGAAAACCGCGTAGAGGTCAGCAACGGCTACTGGCTGATCGCCATGCGCAAGGAAGAGCGCATCCTGCCCGGCAGCGTGGTGAAAGAAGCACTGGCCGAGAAGGTCGAGGAGATCGAAAATCGCGACGCGCGCAAGATATACAAGAAAGAGCGCGATACGCTAAAGGACGACATCGTCATGTCGTTGCTGCCACGCGCCTTCACTCGCACTCAGACCACCTTTGCCTGCATCTGCCCGGCCGAAGGCTGGATCGCGGTCGACAGCTCCAGCCACAAGCGTGCCGAGGACCTGCTGAGCCTGCTGCGCGAATGCACCGGCTCGCTGCCCGTCCGCCCCTTGAACGTGAAGGCCGCGCCGGCTGCCTGCATGACCCAGTGGGTGAAGGAAAACCAGGCACCCGAGCAACTGCAGATCGGCGACGACTGCGAGCTGCGCGACACCAGTGAAGACGGCGGCGTGGTGCGCTGCAAACGTCAGGACCTGGCCAGCGACGAAATCCAGCTGCATCTGAGCGCCGGCAAGCAGGTCAGCCAACTGATGCTGCAATGGCAGGAGAAGCTCAGTTTCAGCCTGGACGACAAGCTGACACTCAAGCGTGTGAAGTTCGAGGATTTATTGCGCGACGAAGCGGAAGAAAATGGCGGCGACGACATGCTGAGCCAGCTGGACGCCAGTTTCACCATCATGGCCAGCACCCTCAGTGAGCTGATCCCCTCGCTCACCAACGCCCTGGGTGGCGAGGACATCCCGCAGGGCGTCTGAGCCGCTCCTGGATGCCGCGTGCGTGCCGACTGAAGCAGTCGGCACGCCCTCCTACCGTCGCTCTGGACTGTTCAATTCTCGCCGTCACAAGGCAGCCAGCCCTGACAGAACAAGGGTTACAGAGAGCTATCCACAATATCTGTGGATAACTTTGTGGATAGCCTGATCAAAAGCACCTCAAAGCTATAGAGACTGGGCCACCCTCTCAGAATGGTTAAAATTTAACCTATTTTTTTCCCTTTAAAATCAATGGCTTACTTTGCTCGCAAGAATATCAATCACTTACAAGCCGACTTGACGAATTCATGACAGCACGCCCCAGGTTTGTGCACAAACCTGGGGACGTCAGCCCTGATCCAGGGCAAGTTTTTCTCAAAACAAGCCATAAAATGCTTGACTCTGAAGGACAAGCTCAGCTCTACAGCCCCTGATAATCCATCAGCCAGGCAATGGCGGCCGCCGCCGCTGGTGTGCGCGGGTAGTTGTCTCGCAGATAGCGCATGCGGCGCTCCGCTCGCGCCTTCTGACCATGCTCCGCATCCACCAGTGCGAGGTCATACTCGGCCTGAGCCATGCCCTGCAGAATGGCTTCCATACGGGTAGCCAGTTCACTGCGATACTGCGACTGCGGATAGGCACGTACAAAGGCGACCATCTGGCTGTGCGCCAGGCGGCCTTGCTCCAGACGCTGCACACTGTCGCCAGCCGCAAGTTCAAACCGCGCATAGGGAATCAACGCGGCCAGATAGGCGGCGTAGTCTTGATCGGCTCGCTGGGCAAAATGGTTCTGATAGTCCACCAGCAGCTGCTCGCTAAGGCCCAGACGGCCATTGGTCAGACATTGATAGGCCGCCTCCAGGTGCAGCGAGGCCTGCTGAGCCGCCACCACCTCATTGCTCAGCTCCGGCGTACACTGCCCCATACTCAGCCGTGCTCTCAGATCGGCCAGCGACGAGTCGCTCGGCTGGCTCACCCGGTTACCGGCGCAGCCGCCCAACACCAGGGCCAATGCCATCACACCGGCAGACCGCAGCACCACTCCCATAGTCCACTCCTTGCTCATTGCAGATTAGCCCGCCAGCGTACCCACCCTTCGGCATCCGCACGCCCCAGCAGGCCGAGCCCTTCGGCCAGCGCGGGCTCTGCCTCCGGGCGAGCCTGCAGCCGGGTATCCAGTTTCAGAGGCGCCGCCGGCTGCCAGCGTGCACTGCCCTGCAAACCCAGCGGACCGCCGTTGTCGGCCAAGGTCATCACCAACCAACCGTTGTCCTGGCTCAGCGTAGCGCCCAGGTCCCCCAGCGCCAGCGGGTTGGGTAAGCCACCACCGGCATTTTGCCAGCCGATGCGTCCAGTAGCCCGTGTTACCTCCCGAAAATCCTGCAATTGCAGCTCACTGATATCCAACAGCCAGTCGCCCTGCAGCACAAAGGGCGCCTTGTTGACCTGCGCCATGCTGGCTGCATCGAGATAGCCATTGACCTGCTGCAGGGTAATGCTGCCAAGGCCGGCGCGGACCAATGCTCGCACCTGGCCCTTGCGCGGCCGCCAGCTGAGGTCCAGCACCACCTCCCCGCGCAGCAGCCCGCCTGGCTGCCAATCCCAGCTGAGACCGCCCTGATCAATACCAGCGACCTGCATGCGCGCCACCTCACCCTGCCACAGGGTGCCGCGCAACCCGGTCAGCTCAACACGGGTGGGCAGATGCCCTTTTAACGACTGCCAAACCAGGGTGGCCGGAAGATTGGCCAGCAGGGTCGCCAGCAGGACCAGCGTCGCCAGCAACCACAACCTTTTGCCTCGGATCCAGCCACTCATTGGCTACGCTCCACCAAAATGCGAGCGGCGACCTGACCGGGCGCCTCAGCCACGTCAATGGACAACTGGGACACCTGTAAACCCTGCCGCAGTTCCAGGTCGGCCAGCCAGCTCATCAGCGGGTCAAACCCCACCTGGTCAAAGCTCAGCCGCGCACCGTCGCCTTCGGGTTGCACGCGGGTCAGGGCCTGCCGCAGGCCGGCGGCGTTGGCCGACACCTCGATCAGCGTCAACACCGATCCTTGCGCGGGTACGCCACCGCCGCTCGGTGCCAGACGCGCACGACGGCGAACATCATCGGCTACCTGATCCATCCAGACCGCTTCAGCCGAGAGTCGGGCCACTTCCGCGCGCAAGGCACTGCGTCCCTGCACCAGAGGCTCCCAGACCGCCACCCAGATCACAATCAGCGCCAGCACCACGCCACCGCCCATCAGAATAAACCGCTCTCTGGCGGCCAGCCCCGCCCACCAGGCCTTCATGACTCACTCCTTGCGATACGAATCCGCGCGCTGACGCCGCCATTTTCCGAGTCGGCGCCTTCCAGGTTTTCGGTGATACCTGCGCTTGCCGACAAGGCCGCGCGCAGTTTTTCCAGCTCGGCGAAACTGGCTACCTTCAACTCGACATCCAGCGCATCGACGCTGCCGCGCAACTGACGTATTTCCACACCGGCCTGCCCTTTCACGCTGGCAAAGAATGCATGCAGCAGCATGCCTGCACCGGCCTGAACCTGACCATTGGAGCCTTGTAGCTGCTGCTGAAACTGCACCAGCGGATCCTGCATACGCGCCCCGGGCAGGGCACGGGAAAAGGTGGCATCAATCTGGCTACGCAGGGCGTCGCGCTCGTCAATGAGTGCCGCGCGCTCAGCGCCCAGCCAGCCAACAGCCAACAGCAAAACCACACCGGCAGCAGCCATTACCGGTCGCAATTTACGCCAGGGCGGAGCCGCCATACTCACCGCATAGGGGCCGGTCAGCAGGTTGAAGGGTGCCGCCACGCTCAAGTGCTGCTGCAGACTCACCGCCGCCTCGGCAGGCGCTACGGCTACTAGTCGGGTGTCCGCAGGCACGCCGGCCTGCAACGCGTTGATGTCGCTGTCCGGCGCTTCCAGCACCCGCTGCTCGGGTGCCAGCAGCTGCAGGCGATTGCCCAGCCAGAACGACAGTAGCGCTTGCTCCAGCAGCACCGGTTCCTCGTCGCTGGCGCAGACCAGCCAGCCTGGTGCCTGCGGCCAATCCAGCGCGATCAGGCGCAGCCCCTCGGCCGGCGCCTGATCGGCGTACAGTGCCGCCAACGGCAACAGCGCCTCAACACGCAGCCCGGCCTGGGCGAAGCGTTCGGTCCAACGGGTCATCACGCTGTGCTCGACAACGGCAGCACTGACGCGGCCATCATCGCGCCTGGGCCCCATGACGATGTGCAGGTCGTCCAGCTCCTGACTCAGGCGTTCTTCCAGCGCGTAGGGCAGCGCCGCACGCAAGGCGGCCGCGCGCTGGCCTGGCAACGTCACCCGATGCAGGCCGACGCCCTCGGGCAACAGCGCGCGCACCCGCTCTCCGGCAAAGCGCTGCCGCAAAGCGTCAAGGCTGTCGCAGCCCTGCTCAAGGGGCTGCCCCTCGCGCCCCAGGCGCCACCAATGCAATGGCTCGTCCTGCTCGGAAGCAGCGGCTACTGCGGACAAAAGCACTATCAACATGCACGCATTCCTGTTGTTGTCACGGCTCGCAGGCCGTCTGTTCGCGCAACACTACCTTGCCATTCGGCGCATCCAGCAGTGTGCACTGATAAAACTGTCGTTCGCCGAAGCTGGCTACCACCTGCAGCCGCATGAACCAGGGCGCGTCGCCACCCACACCCTGATCGGCAAAAATCTCCTGCATCAACTCGCTGCTGCGCTCCAGATCAATCGGGCTCTGGTCCGACGGATAAGCCGTCACATAAGGCGCCAGCGCCTGCCAGGCTTCGGGCGTCATGCCGCTGACGGCGTTGAGTTCCGAGGCCACCAACATGGTCCGGTTGGCCGACAGGCGCGGCGGCGTGTCCAGTTGATACACAGCGTCATCGGTTTCCGGATCCATCCAGTCACTGACCGCCAGCGCCAGCTGACTGCCTGGTGGCAGACTGACGCCGGCGTCACGTCCCACCCGATCGACCAACTGGGCAAACAGCGCCTGCTGTCGTTCATCGCCGCCCGCCAGCGCATTGAGATTGAAGCGGCAACGCATGTCATCCAGGGTGGCCTGCAGCTGCACCTGATCGACCTCAAAGGGCAATACCGGGGACAGGCAGGTATCCCAGATCAGATCGTCCGGGCCGTCCGCCTGCTCCAGAACCTGCAGCACCATTTTTTCCGCACCCAGGGCAATTTCCCGCGACAGGTCCCGCTCGAATACCGCGCTGCTGCGGCGAATATCGGCCTGCCCGCGCATGGCCATACCCACCGCCGCCGTCACCGCCAACGCGACAATCAGCAGCGCGGTAATCAGGGCCACACCCTGCTGCCGTTGACGCTTCATTGGCCCACCGCGATCAGGCGCCGGATCTGCCCCAGACGCGGCAACTCCAGCACCACTTCAACGGCCAGGGGCAGTTGGCTGGACTGCGGATCCAGGTCGGCCGGCGGCCAGCTGTCGACCCGCTCCAGCCCGCTGGCACCACGCACGATAAAGTGAAAGCTGCTATCCACACCCAGCTGCTCGTCTTCACCCACCAGCTCGGCAAAGGGCTGCATGCGACGGCTGTCGGCATCAGCGATATCCACACCCGGCCAGAGATCGCGCTCCAGCCCTCGCTCGGTCAGACGCCAGGCGGTGCGCCGCAGACGCTCGGTGCCGCCAGCACCGGCACGCACCAGCTCCAGCAGAGGGTAATCATCCGAGCCGGGCAGCAGTCGCAGTGGCGGCAGGCGATCGCCAAACTCGTCACGCACACGGATATCCACCAGTTGCGACAGGTCACGCTCCAGCACGCTCAGACTGACCTGCAGGTCAGCCAATACCTGGGCGTGCTCACGGCTGACCTCGTTCACCTGCAGCACCGAACGCAGCCCCTGATAAGCGACCACACTCATGATCGCGAACACGGCCATCGCCACCAGCAGCTCCAGCAGGGTAACCCCCCCTTGCCGCGTCATGGCAGGACAAACCCGCTGACCAGCGCCCGCTGTTCAGTCTCGCCGCCGGGCATCAGCCATACCCGAATATCGATACGCTTGACCGCTGGCAGCGGAAACGGCGCCTTGGCCGTGTAATCGCTGATGCTGGCCTGATAACCAAACTGGTAAGGCCCCATAGTGCTGTTGCCGCGCAGATCGCCGTCGGCGGCCGGCCGCATGCCGGACTGGTACTCGGCCAGCAGGTTGCTGCCAGCCCAGTGCGCCAGGGTTCTCTCCTGCAGATAGGCACTGTTGCGCGCATGGTCACTGCCCGCCTTTACCAGCGCAGCCAGTGCCACAGCCAGAATGGTCAGCGCCACCAGCACTTCGAGCAGGGTAAAGCCGGCGTGCTTACGGGCGTTCACTGAGTACCTCGATCTGACCGTTCAGGTCGGTCCTGATATAGCGCTTGAGATTGCCCTTGGTTTCAGTCAGCACAATCAGTCCAGGCGTCATCTCGCCGGTATTGCCCAACCGTATCTGCGGTGTCCAGGCGGTGCTGCCGGACAGCCGACCAGCCTGCTCATCGGCCTCAAAGTCCAGCTCAATCAGTCCCTCTGGCAGCCAGTGCGGGCCGAGCTGCGGGTCCTGCACGGGCTGCCACTCGCGGCTGGCGTCATCCAGCAGCACCAGATCCAGCACGCTGTAACTGCCACACCGCAACCCCAGCGCCCGCTCGTTGCCCCCACTGATCAGCAGTTCGTCACGCGCCAGGCGCAATACGGCCGCCAGCCGATCGCTCTCCTTGCGCAGCTCCCGCTCGGCACCGTTACCCAGCGACAGGGTCGCCAGGCCCGCAATGACGCCGATCAACACCAGCACCACCAGGACCTCGATCAGGGTAAAGCCGGCAGTGGAGGCAGGCGCCGTCCGGCGGGCGGGAGAGGAAAACATCAGCGCTCGCTGTTCTGGTTCTGATCCAGGTTCCAGTTGCCGATATCGGCGTTGTTATCCGTGCCGCCGGCACGGCCATCGGCGCCATAGCTGTAGAGGTCAAACAGGCGGCCGTCACGTCCCGGGGTCTGGTACACGTAATCGTTACCCCAAGGGTCCTGCTGCAGGCGATCCAGGTAGCCTCCGTCACGCCAGTTGCGCGGCGCATCCTGGCCAGTCGGGCGCTGTACCAATGCACGCAGCCCCTGCTCGGTGGTGGGGTAGCCGAAATTGTCGAGGCGATACAGGTTGAGTGCGCTTTCAATCGCGCGGATATCGCTCTGCACCTTGGTGGTACGCGCCTGATCCGGACGATCCATGACTCGGGGCACCACCACGGCGGCCAGAATGCCGAGAATCACCACGACCACCATGACCTCGATCAAAGTAAAACCGCGCTGCGCCGCGCGGCCCAGGGTTTGCTTGTGGGACATCATCAGTTCACCAGTTGGTTGAGTTCAAAGATTGGCAGCAGAATGGCCAGCACAATCACCAGCACCACTGCGCCCATGGTCAGAATCAGCAGGGGCTCAAAGACCCCCATCACCATCGCGATACGCGCTTCCAGCTCGCGCTCCTGGGTCTCGGCAGCGCGCTCGAGCATACTGTCCAGGGTGCCGCTGCTTTCGCCGCTCTTGATCAGGCTGAGCGTCATCGCCGGAAAATAGCCGCTGCGCTCCAGCGCCAGCCCCACCCCGGCCCCCTCGCGCACGCGCTGGGCAGCAGCGGAGACCGCCTCGCGCATGGGCAGGTTGGAGATCACACTGGCGCTCATGTTCAGCGCATCCAGCAAGGGCACACCGCTACCCGCCAAAATATTCAGGGTACGGGCAAAGCGCGCGGTGTTCAGCCCCCGGGTCAGCCGACCGATCAGCGGCAGGCGCAACAGAAAGTCGTGCCAGCGGCGCTGGTAGGCCGGCTTTTTCAGCAGCGTGCGCGCGCCATAAATCAGCCCCGCCAGCACCAGCAGCATCAGAATGCCCCAATCACGCAGGGTGTCGCTGACGGCAATCAGCGAGCGCGTCAACAGCGGCAGTTCCTGGTTCATACCGTCAAAGACCTTGACCACCTCCGGCACCACATAGGTCAGCAGCGCGACGGTCACCAGCAGCGCCACACAGGTGAGAATCGCCGGATAGAACATCGCCAGCTGAATCTTCTGGCGCATGGCGTTCTGCGCCTCGACGTTATCAGCCAGCCGCTCCAGCACCAGATCCAGGCGACCGGCCTGTTCACCGGCAGCAATGGTGGTGCGGTAGATAACCGGAAAGACCGACGGGAATTCACCCAGCGCGTGGGCCAGCGGCAAGCCTTCCATGACCCGGGTGCGCACCGCGGTCAGCGCCGAGCGTACGCGGGGGGATTCGCTTTGCCGGGCGACCGTGGCTAGCACTTCTTCGATTGGCAGGCCGGCCCGCGCCAGGGTGGCCATCTGCCGAGTTGCCAGCGCCAGCTCCAGCGGTTTGATGCGCTGCTGAAAAACCGGCATGCGCAGCAACGCCTGACGCTCGGCAACCTGGCTGACCGACATCGGCGTAAGACCCTGCTCGCGCAGGCGGCTACGCACCTGACGCGGGGAGTCGCCCTCCTCTACCCCTTTGCGGGTGCGGCCGGTGCCGTCCAGTGCGGTGTATTCAAAGGCTGGCATCCTCAGTCCTCCCGCGTCACGCGCAGCACTTCTTCCAGCGTGGTATCACCGGCCAGTACGCGGCGCAGGCCATCCTGACGAATGCCCATCTGCGCCAGCCGGGCGTGGCGCACCATCGCCTGTTCGCTGGCACCATCGTGAATCAGGCCACGCAGGGTGTCGTCAATCTCGACCAGCTCATAGATGCCGGTGCGTCCGCGATAGCCCGTGCCGTTACAAGCAGCGCAGCCAGTCGCGCGATACAGCGTTGGCGGCTGCTCCGGCGCAACCCCCATCAGGCGGCATTCACTGGCGCTGGCCTGATGCGGTTCGCGGCAATCCGGGCAGAGCGTACGCACCAGCCGCTGAGCCAGTACACCGTTCAAGGTCGAGGACAGCAGAAAGGGTTCAATGCCCATGTCACGCAGACGGGTAATGGCGCCGACGGCGGTATTGGTGTGCAGGGTGGAGAACACCAGGTGGCCGGTCAGACTGGCCTGAATGGCGATCTGCACGGTATCCACGTCACGGATCTCACCGACCATCACCACATCCGGGTCCTGACGCAGAATCGCGCGCAGGCCGCGGGCAAAGGTCATGTCGACCTTGTTGTTGATCTGCGTCTGGCCGATACCGTCGAGGTAGTACTCGATCGGGTCTTCAACGGTGAGAATGTTGCGGCTGCGGTCATTCAGGCGCATCAAGGCCGAGTACAAGGTGGTGGTCTTGCCCGAGCCGGTAGGGCCGGTAACCAGCACGATCCCGTGTGGCCGGCTGATCACCCGCTCCATGGCGTCATAGTGTTCGGTGCACATGCCCAGTTGGCGCAGTTCCAGACGGCCAGCCTGCTTGTCGAGCAGACGCAGCACCACTCGCTCGCCGTGCCCGGACGGCAAGGTCGACACCCGCACATCGACTGCCCGACCCACCAGACGCAGGCCGATCCGACCGTCCTGCGGCAGGCGCTTTTCGGCGATATCCAGCTTGGCCATGACCTTGATACGCGAGACGATCACCGGCGCCAGCGCACGCGGCGGCTCCAGTACCTCGCGCAGCACGCCGTCGACCCGCAGGCGAATCGACAGGCGGTTCTCAAAGGGTTCGATATGGATATCGGAGGCGTTTTCCTTGACCGCCTCGGACAACAGCGCATTGATCAGACGAATGATCGGCGCTTCGTCCTGGGATTCCAGCAGGTCTTCAGGCTCGGCCAGTGACTGCGCAACCGAGAGCAGATCAGCGTCATCACTGAGCCCCTCGACAAACTGCATCGCGTCATTGGCCGAGCGCTCGTAGCGGTCACGCAGGCGCGCCGCAAAGCTGTCATCGTCCAACACCACCGGCAGCAGCGGGTGCCCCAAACGACGACGCAGCTCCAGCAGGCCCTGCGGGTCGCAATCGGCACGCACGAAAACTTCCATCTGGCCGTCTTCACGCAGGCTGCCGGCCAATACCCCGACCCGCCGAGCGAAGCGATAACCGGTATCAGTCGGCGCACTGGCAGGGGCGACCTGGGAGAGGATGTCCGACTCGCTCATGGTCAGTCTCCGCTCGCCGCCGGCGGCGCGCTGATAGTCGCCGGTGGCGTACCCTGCATGGCATTCTCAAACGGCGGCGGCAGGGTCAGCAGGTAGTTCCAGTCAGGCAGAATCGGCACGCCATCGCCCACATCCAGACGCCCGCGACGATTCTGCTCAGCCACCTGCTGGTCACGAATATAGCTGTACTTGCTGTGGGTCAGGCTCTGCGCCACCGCCGAGTCTCGTACGATCACCGGCCGCAGGAAGACCATCAGGTTGCGTTTTTGCAGCGAGGCCGTGTCATAGCGGAACAAGCGACCCAGGCCCGGTACATCGCCCAGTACCGGCACCTTGTCAGTGGTTTCTACCATCTGATCATCAATCAGGCCGCCCAGCACGATCATCTGGTTGTCATCGACCATGACATGCGTTGTCAGGCTGCGCTTGTTGGTAATGATGTCCGCCGCTCCGCTGACCCCAGGTGCGATCTGCGACACCTCCTGTGCAATCTCCAGGCGCACGGCGTCGCCCTCGTTGATCTGCGGACGGATCTTCAGCGTGATACCCACGTCTTCACGTTGAATGGTGTCAAATGCCTGCCCGGAATCCTCCACCGAGCGGCCGACAATAAAGGGCACGTTCTGGCCGACGACAATCTCGGCCTCTTCATTGTCCAGGGTCAGCAGGCTGGGCGTGGACAGAATGTTGCTCGCGGTGTCGCCCTGCAGGGCGTTGACCAGCAGGGCAATCTGGGTGCTGCCGATTGAACCTATGCCGCCGAGACTCATACCACTGCCCAGGGACGGCGGCGTGCTGACATCACCGTCCAGAAAGGCATTCACGCCGGCGGCAATGTCAATAATGCCGTTGCCGTTGCGGTTGAAATTGATAATACCGACGCCCGAATCCTCGCTGCCGATCCCCCACTGCACGCCCAGCTCCTTGGCGCGGTCATAGGACACCTCGGCAATCACCGCCTCGACCAGCACCTGGGCGCGGCGAATGTCCAGCTGACGGATGATTGACGACAGCTCGCGCGACAGCTCCGCCGGCCCGTATATCACCACCGAGTTGGTGCTCTCGTGGGCTTCGATACGCACGCGATTCTGCTCGGCCAGGTTAGTACCGGCGCTGCTGGAAGAGCCCATACTGGAATTGCCTACCGAGCCGCTGCTGTTGTTGCGCTCGCGCCCCTCGGCGATACCGCGCAACACCTCGGCAACCTCTTCGGCCTTGGCGTAGCGCAGATAATGCACCTGGGTATTACCCTGGTTACCGGCGACATCAAGCTGACGTACCACGGTGCGCAAGCCTGCGCGCGCCTCGGGGTCGCCGCGCAGAATGACCGAGTTGGTCCGCTCGTCGGCAATCAGTTTCGGGCCGCGGGCAAACTCCTCGGCAGGGGCATTGGAATCCAGCCCCTGCACAATGCGCACGACATCCAGCGCCGAGGCGTGCTGCAGCGGCAGCACTTCAAAGTCTTCCATTGATTCGCGATCGATACGCGAGATCAGCGCCTTGATACGGCGCACGTTGGCCGCCGTATCGGCAATAACCAGCGAGTTGGACTGGGCCGCCGCAGCCAGATGCCCGCCCTTGGGTACCAGCGGACGCAGGATGCGCACCAGCTGGCCGGCATCCATGTTGTTTACCGTCAGCACCTCGGTAATGTATTCATCGCCGGGGGTATCGTCGCCAAGAACCGCCACTTCGTTTTCCTTGGCCTGCACTTCCGGCACGATACGCACCAGCCCGTCACTGCCGCGCACGGCGGCAAAGCCCTGGGACTTGAGGACGCTGAGGAAGATGTCGTACAGCTCGTCGCGCCGAATCGGCTGCCCGGAGACCACGTTGACCTCGCCACGCACACGCGGGTCAACAATAAAGTTGATACCGGTTTCCTGGCTGACGATCTCGATCAGGCCATTGATGTCCGCATCACGCAGATTGAGGACCAGATCTTCCCCGTCTGCCGCTGCCCCTGCGGTCTGAGCCGCCAGCGGACCGCTCAGCGCCCCCAAACCCAATGCCAGCGCCAGCGCCAGCCGCTGCTTCCGAAACTGCATCGACATCTGTATCAATCCATCGTAATCGTTATATTCATCGGTTCACCGTCACGTTCCAGCGATAGCGTCACCGAACTCGCGTCGGTCAACTCGCGCAGAATGTCGCGGTAATCCTCGATTTGCGATACCGGCGTGCCATCCACGTCGGTAATCACATCCCCCCCCTTCAGCCCTGCCGCCTCGAACTCGCGCACATTGCGCGACGGCGAGACCTCGAGGCCGTACATCACGCCATCCACCATCACCGGGTTGGCACTGATCACTTCCATAAAGCGTTGCGGATCGTTCAGCCAGGCGTCGCGATCTATCCGCGCCACCCCACCATCCGGCGCCAGCGTCTGCGTGTTGTCTGTAGTGGGCAGGCTGGCCAGCCGCGCGCTGCTGCGCCCGGCACCGGCCGATTGGTTGCGTTTGAGCCGCAAGGTCTCCAGCTGACCGTCACGCATCAGCATGACGCGGTCAGGCAGCACCTGCTCCAGGCGCACCTGGCCCGGCAGGCTGGCACCCACGCGATAGAGTTTTTCCGGTTGGCCCTGGGTAACCAGGATGGCGGCGCTGCGCGCCGGGTCGGGATCGGAGAGCACGCCCTTGAGGGTCCAGCTCAACTTGGTGTCAGGGGCGTTGATTTCCAGCGGTTGCTGGTCAGCACGGCCCAGCGGCGACAGCAGGGCCAGCTCGCGAAATCCGGGATAGGTCGGGGTGTTGTTGTCGGCATCGGTTGCCAGGGCAAGGGGGCTGGCAGCAGGCAGTACGCTTTGCGGCGCTATCACGGCCCAGACCAGGTGCCCCAGAATCCAGGCGCCCAGCAGAACCAGCAAGGCGGTGACGACAGTGACAGCAGATTCCAGTGAAGGGCGGGCAACCGTGCGCATGCATTCTCCGAGGCAAAGACAACTGGCCACATGGGGTGGCCGGGTCAGCAGATGAAAAGATACTGACCTTTCTTTGCAAAATTATTGTTATAAGCCTGCAACAGGCTGCTCGTCTGCGCTCGATTGTCACGAATTTGCAATCAGGCAGCAACCCCCTGAACAGGTTATTCCAGAGGCTTCGTCTGATTAGCGCGACGCTATCGGCTATCGCCTTCGCCCCCCATCACCCAAACGGGGGTCACTAGGGTCTGTTGCCGTTTCGTTCTCCCGTCTGTTGCTGCCTGTAAAGCCGGCAATCAAGGAGCGAGGAGCGTAGTTTGGTCATTCCAAATAAACGACGAGCGACGCGGAGTGGCGGCTTTACAGGCGCAACCTCGGCGGCCCCACCCGCAGGGCCGGGGCCATTTTTCGGCCATGCTGCGTTGTCGGTCGCTTATGTGGAACGACCACACCGCGCTCCCTCCGCCTTGCCTGGCCGAAAAATGGCCTCCGGCAGGCGGGTGAACGAAACGGCAACAGACCCTAGGCTGCAGCCCCGATGAACCGTGACATCTAACCCGAATGGGTGATAACCCGGTTACAGAGATCACCCACGGTTATACCTGGCAATCCAGACCCGACGACCCAGCCCGGATGCTCCGCCTGACGCTTGCCGGAGGCCCGCTTGGCCGCTTTACTGGCAAATGCAAGATCCATCACAAAAACAGCTTGCAACGGAGAACAACAATAATGAATCCACTCAAAAGACCCACGCTGCTTGCCGTTCTGGTCGGCAGCATCGGCTTGACCGGCTGCCTGGGCAGCAGCAATGACAGCGACGATCCTGATCCACGGCCGCAGCAGGTACGCATCAACCAGGGCTTCTTTACCATCGATGAGTCCGCCCTGCCCTTCGACGCCTTGGCACCCGTCGCCCCCTACACCACCACCAGCCGCTGGAGCGGTGTCCTGGACGGCGCCGCCTACCGTGTTGAGGTGCCGGAGAACTGGAACGGCTACCTGGTGATGTGGGCGCACGGCTATCGCGGCACCGGAGCGGCCCTGACCGTCGACAACCCGCCGATGCGCCAGTATCTGATCGACAACGGCTATGCCTGGGCAGCATCGAGCTACAGCACCAACTTCTATGATGTGCGCGCCGGCGTGGAGGATACCAACGCCCTGGCGCTGGCCTTTACCGACATCGCTGCAGAGAACGGCCGAACGCTGGCTGAACCTACCAAGTACTACATCACCGGCGCGTCCATGGGCGGCCATGTCACCGCTGCGGCGGTGGAGCGCGAGACCCTCGACACCGCCAACAACGTGGTCGAATACTCGGCAGCAGCGCCCTTCTGTGGCGTGGTTGGCGACACCGAGCTGTTCAATTACTTTGGCGGTTACAACCTGTCGCTGTTTGCGCTGGCCGGCGAACCTGCCGACAGCTTCCCGGTCGCTCCGGCCGATGCCGCTGCCAAGGTAGCCGCTGCCCGCGCAGCACTGTGGGTGGATTATGACGCCAACCCCAATGCCAACGGGCTGACCGCCGATGGGCTTGGGCTGTACCAGACGCTGAAAAATCTCAGCGGTGGCGAGCGGCCGATTTATCAGCTGTCCTTCGGCGGGTTCCAGGATTTGCTGCAGAGCTTTGCCGGCTCGGACGGCACGGTAGATGGCATCTTCCAGGAAAGCGTGATCAACACCGAGGGCCTGACCTATCGCTTCCAGACAGAGCTGGGTCAGCCGCTGACCACCGACGAGATCAACTTCAACGCGGCGATTCTCAAGGCCGATGCGGATGTCGACAGCGTCAACGCGTTGCGTAGCGACGGCTTGCGCTGGGTGCCCAAGGTAAACGGCGAGTTTGACGTGCCGGTACTGACCGCGCACACCATTGGCGATCTGTTCGTACCGATACTGATGGAGCAGGTATATCGCCAGCGTGCCGAAGATCAAGGCAGCGCAGACAACCTGGTGCAGCGTGCAATGCGCGCCCCCGGCCACTGCGACTTCACCCTGACCGAATGGACGCAAACCCTGGCCGACCTGCTGACCTGGGAGCAAACCGGCGTCAAACCCGGCGGCGACGACTGGCTGACGCCGGCCACCGTAGCCGACCCTGAGTTTGGTTGCACCTATACCAATAACGTGGGCGAAATACCCGGCAACGTCGAGAGGTCCCTGATGCCGCCCTGCCCGGCTCCCCTGTAACAGAGCCAAGCAAAAAGCAGGATTGAGGTGTTAACAGCGCCTCAACCCTGCTTGCGCTCCTCATCAACAGCCTCTGCCGCCAAACGACGCACAAACTGCTTGACGTTGGTCTGACCACGTAGCGCACGAACATTCTCGGCCAGCTCCTTGACCTCGTCCTGTGGCAAGGAATCGTTCAGCTCCTTCTGCACCTCATTCCACATGCCACGTACCTTGCCCGCCGCTCGACCGGCGCTGCGCACCAGCGTGGGCAGGCGCTCGGGCCCCAGCACCAGCAAGGCAACTACTGCCACCAGCAGCCATTCCGTCATGCCATTGCCGAACATGCTGTACCTCGCCTTCAGGCCTGACGGCTGGTCGATTCTGCGCGCACGGACGTCTGCTCTGCGGCGTCCAGAGTCAATGCATCGCGGGTCTCTTCGGTATCGCGCACGGCCTTGCGGAAGCCGCTGAGCGCACCACCCAGATCACTGCCCACATTGCGCAGACGCTTGGTGCCGAACAGCAGCATGACAATGACCAGCACAATCAACAACGAACCAATGCTAATGCCACCAATACCCATATAAACCTCCAATAAAAAGGCGGGTCAGCGCAACGCGCTGACCCGTCAAACACACAAGAACAAACGCTATCAGCTACCGACTACGCCACCGTCGTTTTTCCATACAACCACGGTCGCCGAGCGCGGCGGACGGGTGGACGGCATCTTGTCCGGCCAGCTGCTGGTGTAGCCACCGCCCGCGAACTGGGCGCCAGAAGTACCTTCACCCGGATGCTGGACGTTGATGAACAGGGTTTTCTGGTCCGGCGTCATGGTGATACCGGTGATTTCCTGATCGATCGGGCCCACCAAAAAGCGCTTCAGATCGCCAGTGGTCGGATCCGCTACCAGCATGGCGCAGTTGCCGAAGGGGTCGTCCCAGCCGCTGTCCATCTGAATCCAGACACGGCTGTCCGGGTCGATCCACAGGCCGTCCGGCGAGCTGAGGATGTTGTCGGCGGTCAGCATGTCACCGTTCGGGTCATAGCCGATGTTGTTGGCAACGCCGCTGTCGCCATCATCTCCACCGAACAGGAAGATATCCCAGGTAAAGGTGGTCGCAGCCTGCTCGCCGTCTTCCTTCCAGCGAATGATGTGGCCGTGGTTGTTGGCCGCACGCGGGTTGGCTTCGTTGAGGTTGCTGTCGTTGCGGTTGGAGTTGTTGGTCAGGGTGAAGTAGACATCACCATTGGCCGGGTCAACTGCACCCCACTCCGGACGGTCCATCGGCGTAGCGCCCATGAAGTCCGCAGCCAGACGGGTGTTGACCAGCACGTCAGCCTGGCTGGTGAAGCCGTTGGCTTCGGTCAGGCCGTTCTCGCCGTAGACCAGCGGCATCCACTCGCCAGTGCCGTCATCGTTGAACTTGGCAACGTACAGAATGCCTTCGTCCAGCATGCTGCCGTTGGCAGTAGCGGCGTTGTAGTTGGCTGCGGTGACAAATTTGTAGATGTACTCGAAGCGCGAGTCATCACCGGAGTAGCAGACCACCGGCTTGCCTTCTTCAGCCGGAGCGAAAACCACACCTTCGTGGCCAAAGCGACCCATGGAAGTGCGTTTTTTCGGGTTGCTGCTCGGGTCGAACGGGTCGATCTCGACCATCCAGCCGAAGCAGACCGGCTCGTTGCGGTAGTCACCGGTGGCGTCGGCAGCCTTGATGCTGGCGTCGAAGCGGATGTACTCGTCAGCGCCGTTGTCGGCCAGCTCCCAGGCCCAACGACCAGTACCGCTCGGTACCCCGTAGCGCGCGTGCTCACGCGGGTTGTCGCCCTTGTTGGTGAAGTAACCGGCCCAGTTTTCCTCGGCGGCCATGTAGGTGCCCCAGGGGGTGTAGCCGTTACCGCAGTTGTTCAGCGTACCGCGGGTCATGGTGCCGTTGGGGCTGTACAGGGTCTTGACGAAATCGCTGCCGCGAACCGGGCCGTGGATTTCCATCGGCGTCAGGGCGGTGATGCGACGGTTCATGCTGTCGGGCTGCACGCTCCACTCGTTGTTCGCGCCCTTGACGATGCGCACCACGGAAACACCGTGGGCGTTCATTTCCTTGCGCACTTCGTCAGCCGGACGCAGACCGCCAACCAGCGGCGGCGTCGCGCCACTGGACAGCGAGACACCCTGAGCCGAGGCGTGCATCAGGCGCGGCTCAACGTACTCGTGGTTGAGTACCAGCAGACCGTCTTCCGAGCTGTCATTGATCGGGTAGAAGTGCATACCATCGTGGTGCGAGCCAATCTGCTCGGCCTGGTCATCGCCGGTGTTGTTCACCGAAAACGACGGAAAGCTACCCAGGATCGGTGTACCCCAGGGAATAATCACCTGGTAGCTGTAACCCTCGGGCACGACGATTTCATCGGCGGTGCTGACGGCAACAGCGGAAAAGCCCAGCAGGTCAGCAGCCGGCGGCTCACCAGCGTCATCATCATCGTCAGAGTCGCTGTTGCACCCGGCCAGTCCCAGACCGAAGAAGCCCAGCGCAGCAGCGCCAGCGCTGCCCTTGAGTACCTGACGACGGGCCAGGCGGGCCTCCAGCACGCTGGAGAACAGCGGGTTCATCTCACGGGTGCTCAATGGCTCATCCCCAGCCCCGTTGTCGACATACACCAGCTGATCACGTTGTTCGATGGACATCGATTCCTTCCTCTCAGGTTTTTTGGTTTGTTTGAAAACCCAAACAGGATGGCGAGCAAAAATGACAGGACGAGCCGAAAGCCATGAAGCTTTTATGGTCGATGACAGACATTGGAGTGACAGGTAGATTACAGCGCGGGCGCTAGCGCCCAACGCTGGCAGAATATCAGCGACGGGGCGTGAGCAAGGTATCCAGCGAGGCGCGCAACTTGCCCGCCTTGATCGGCTTGTTGAGCACCGCAACGCCCAGCGAACGCGCGCCCTGGCGACACTCTTCGGTACGGTCGGCGGTGATCATCAGCGCGGGCAGCTCTGCACCAAATTGCTCACGCAGTGCCGTCAGCGCCTGCAGCCCGGTGCGGCCGCCGTCCAGGTGGTAGTCGACCAGCGCTAGATCCGGCGCACGGCCCTGCAGGCAACTCAGCGCCTGCTCAAGGTCCGCGGCCGTCAGCACATCGGCGCCCCACTGCTGCAGCAAGCCCTGCATGCTTTGCAGCACCATGTGCTCGTTGTCGATCACCAGCAGGCGGCGCCCCTGCAAAGGCACCGCCAGATGGGCGCCCAGGCTGCTGCGCTGCTGGCTGATCAGCGGCTGCCGGGCCAGCGGCACGCGCACGCTGAACACCGAACCGCGCCCCAAGCGCGAGCGCACCTGCACCTCGACCTTAAGCAGGCGCGCGATGCGCTCGACAATCGCCAGCCCCAACCCCACGCCACGGCGCTGACCGGGCCGACCGAAATCGAGCTGGCTGAACTCCTGAAAAATCTGTCGGAAGTGGGCCCGGTCGATACCGCGCCCGGTATCCCAAACCTCGATCCACAAGTCACTGCCGCGCCGTCGGCACCCCACCAGCACACCGCCGCTTTCGGTGTACCGAATGGCGTTGCTGATAAAGTTGCGCAGGATCCGGCTCAGCAGACGGAAGTCCGTATGCACCGCATGGGCACAGGTGCGACTGCGCAAGCCGACGCCGGCGGCCTCGGCCACACTGCCAAACTCGCAGAGCAGCGGTTGCAGCAGTTCATCCACGCTGCAATCGCTGTACTCTGGCTGCAGGTTCGGCTGATCCAGGCGCGAGATATCCAGCAGGTCACTGAGCATATCTTCCGCACTTTCCAGCGCGGTGTGAGAACGCTCCACCAGCAGCCGGGCACTGGCGGGCAGGTCGACGTCACCCAGGGTAGCCATCAGCAGACGAGCTGCGTTCAGCGGCTGCAGCAGATCGTGACTGGCTGCAGCGAGATAGCGATCCTTGCTGCGATTGGCCTGCTCGGCGGCATCACGTGCCTTGCGCAACTCACCCTGGGTGCGCTCATGCTCGATGATCTCGTAGCGCAGACTCTCGTTCAGTCCCTCCAGCTCATGGGTGCGCTGCTGTACTCGCTGCTCCAGCTCGTCGTTGAGCTGCTGCATGGCCAGCTGCGCCTGCTTGCGCTCGGTGACATCGGCGACGAAAGCCTCAATCACGTGGTCATTGGCATCCGGGCGCAGCAGAATATTCATGCGTACGTCCATCAGCGAGCCATCGGCCCTTGCCAGCCGGGTCTCGTAGCCCGTCAGCTCACCCTTGCGCAGCAGCTGTTGGCGGATACGCTGAAACTCGGACTCGCCACCAATAAAGAACTGCCCCCCCAAGGAACCGCGCGCGGCCACCAGCTCGGCCGCCGACTGGTAGCCGAGCATCCGCGCCAGCGAGCGGTTGGCCATACGCAGGCCATCGGCCAGGCTGGCCTGAAAAATCCCGTGAACCGCATTCTCGAACAGCCACTTGTAGCGGTTACGCTCCGCTTCCAGCTCCTCCAGCCGCGCCAGCAGCTCCGGATAGTAGCTCTTGCGCGATGACTGCGACCCTAGCCCGAGCAGCCCGGTGAGCACATCCCGGCGCGGGTCAGAGGGCCTCGGCATAGACGACCTCAACGTCCTTCAGGCTGGACTCGCGCGGGTTGGTCAGAATGCAGGGGTCATCCATGGCGTGCAGCGACAAGGTGCGCAGATCACTGGTGCTGACCCCGTGCATGCGCAAACTCTGATGAAAGCCCATCGCCTCCTTCAGGTCGATCAGGTGCTGAATCAGGCGCGCGCGCACCTGCGGCGTCGTCAGCCCACGGGTATCAATATCCAGCGCATTGGCAATCACCTTGAAGCGCTCCGGCGCGGCGTCAAAGTTAAAGGCCACCACGTGTTCGACCAGGATGGCGTTGCACAGCCCGTGTGGCAGGTCGAGAAAGCCGCCAAGGCTGTGCGACATGGCGTGCACGGCGCCCAGAATGGCGTTGGAAAAAGCCAGCCCCGCCTGCAGGCTGCCCAGCATGACCTGCTCGCGCACGGCCAGGTCCTGCGGGTCACGCATCATCTTGACCAGGTTGGCATTGAGCAAGCGCATGGCTTCCAGCGCATGAGCATCGGTCATCGGCCCGCTACCGGTCGAGACAAAGGCCTCGATGGCATGCACCATGGCGTCGATGCCGGTGCAGGCCGACAGGAAGGTATCCATGGTGGAGGTGGTTTCCGGGTCGATCAGCGACACATCCGGCACCACCGCCTTGCTGATGATGGAAAACTTCACCTTCTCCTGCTGGTCGGAAATGATCACAAACTGCGAGACATCGGCCGAGGTGCCGGCGGTGGTCGGGATACAGATCAGCGGGGGGATGGGTGCACGGATGGTGTCCACGCCTTCAAAGGTCAGGATGTGCCGGTCATGGGCCACGGCAATACCAATGGCCTTGGCGCAGTCAATCGGACTGCCGCCACCAATCGCCACAATCACGTTGCAGCCGGCGGCCCGATACACCTCGGCGCCGTGCATCACCTCTTCGGTGCGTGGGTTGGCCGATACCTGGGTAAACAGCACGTAGTCGATGCCCTGCTCCTGCAGGCTTTCCTCCACGTCCATCACCCAGCCGGCGGCCTGCACGCCCGGGTCCGACACCAGCAACACCTTGCGGGCGCCAAAAGTGGAGGCGTAATTGGCGACGGTCTTGCGCGATCCGGCGCCAAAAATGATCTCTGGCGTAACGAACTTGCGCAACTGGCTGACATCGTAGGACATGCTTTGGCATCCGCGTTGTTGTTGTAATGCTGAGGGCTCGACCGGGCGTGGCAGAGCCGCACAGGCGGTCCCGGCAGACTACCCCAAAGTCAGTCGCTTTATAAGCCGCCTGGGCGCGAACTAAGACTGAAGTAGCAGCGGCTCAGCCCCTAAGTTGCATGGCTCGCCCACCCGCTGCTCGCCAGCATGGAGACACAACAACAAGGATGATTCGCCATGTCTGTGCGACGCCAATCGGCCCGGCATCTGCTGCTGGCCTGCCTGCTTTGTCTGCTCGGCTCGGCTCTGCGTGCCGAGGGCCAGCACACGACCGACTGGCAGCCGGCGGTACAGCAACTGTTCCCCAGCGCCACCCGCCTGATCGAGAAGCAGGGAACGCCGCCGGTCTATCAAGCCTTTCAGCTCGACCAATTGCTCGGCTACGCCTTCGAATCCACCGACTACTCGGCCCTGCAGGGTTTTGGCGGCAAACCCATCCGCCTGCTGATCGGCCTCACGCCCGAGGGTAAACTGACCGGTGTCACCGTGCTGTCACATCATGAACCGGTGTTTGTGCACGGCATGGGCGAGCAGCCGCTGTTCGACTTTACTGCCCAGTACGCCGGGCGCAACATCGCCACACCTATCGTTGTCGGCAGCCAGCACGGCGGTGCGGCGGACGGTGACAGCGTCAGCTACATCGACGGCGTGGCCAAGGCCACCGTATCGGTCGTGATCCTCAACGAAACCGTGCTGCAGTCAGCCATGACGGTAGCACGCGCCCTGCTCCCCGACTTTATTCAAGGGCCGCAGGCCATCGCTCGCCAGGACGTGTTCACGCCCCTTGACTGGCAACAACTGCGCGAGCAGCAACTGGTGCAACGCTGGCAGCTGGATGCGGCCAGCGTGGAGAACGCGCTGGGCAACAGCCTGGCCTTCTACTCGGGCCTGCCAGGCACGGCGGATCAGCCGTTCAGCGAGCTGTACTTCGCCTACCTGAACACCCCCATGAGCGGACGCAACCTGCTCGGCGACCAGGCCTTTGCTCAGCTGCAGGCCGAACTGCAACCCGGCGAACATGCCCTGCTGGTGATGTCGCGCGGGCGCTACGGCCATGTACCAGACGACTTTATCCCTGCCACTGCCCCCAGTCGCATCACGCTGCTGCAGCATGGCTTGGCGATTGAGCTACATGACATGAACTTCAACAACGGCAACCTGCTGCCGCTGCTACCCGTGGCGGGCGCTGACTGGCGAGCCCATCTCTTTCGCATCAAAGCCCACGCCGCCTTCAACCCGGTTGACCCGGCAGCCCTGCAGCTGAACGTCACCCTGCGCCGCAACCCGCTTAGCGAACAGTTCGCGCAGTTCGAGCAGCCCCTGAACCTGGATCACGGGCTGTTCGAACTCAGCGCCGCGCCAGCCCGCGCTGCGCCGACGCCAATCTGGGTGCAGATGTGGCAGCAGCGCAGTTGGCAGATTGGCACGCTGCTGCTGGCCCTGGCGCTGGTCAGTCTGGTATTTGTGCGCCAGCATCAGATCAGCCGGCACGCGCGCGCTTTCCACGCCCTGCGCGCCGGCTTTCTGCTGTTCACCTTGGTGTTTATCGGCTTTTACGCCCAGGGCCAGCTGTCGGTGGTGAACATCTTTACCCTGCTGCTGGCCATCAAGGACGGCTTTGATATTCGCGTCTTCTTGCTGGATCCGGTGATCTTCATTCTCTGGACCTTCACCTTTGTCAGTCTGTTTCTCTGGGGGCGTGGCCTATTCTGCGGCTGGCTCTGTCCGTTCGGTGCACTACAGGAAATGGTCAGCTGGGTGGCAAAAAAGCTGCGTCTGCGCCAATGGAAGATCAGCGAACGCTGGCACCGCCGCCTGCAGTGGCTCAAGTACGCGATTGTGCTGGTACTGGTCAGCTCTGCCCTCTACTCACTGACGCTGGCCGAGCGACTGGCCGAGGTGGAACCGTTCAAAACCTCGATCACCCTGGGCTTTGTCCGGACCTGGCCGTTCGTGCTGTACGCCCTGCTGCTGCTGGGTGTGGGCCTGTTTGTGCACAAGTTCTATTGCCGCTATGTCTGCCCCCTCGGTGCCGGCCTGGCCATCCTCGGCCGCCTGCGCCTGTTCTCCTGGCTGACGCGCATCAAGGCCTGCGGCAAGCCCTGCCAACACTGCCACAACCAATGCGAGATCGGTGCGATCAAGCGCAGCGGCGCCATCGACTACGACGAATGCATCCAGTGTCTGGAGTGCATCGTGATACTGAATAACGAGGACCAGTGTGTGGACGCCATCCGCGCACGCAAGCAGGCCGCGCGAGCGAAACGCGCCAACAATGTCATCGTCAGCGACTGGGCACCCCAGCGCTAAACCAGCAGCACCACAACAACAAAGGACGTCACCGTGAAAAATCTGGACTTAGGTCATATCCAATGGAGCCAACTACCCGGCTTCGACAACTTCGACTACTGCGTGCTGAGTGTCGACCGCCCGAACAAGCTGGTCGATGTGCTGTTTCACTTCCATGAGAACGACCCGATCGTGCTGCACCGCCATTGCGCGGTAAACCACACCTTCGTGATCAGTGGCGAGCACCGCCTGTTTCACGCCAACGGTGACCTCAAGGAAGTTCGCCCCACCGGCAGCTACACCATCAGCCAGCCCGACACTACCCCGCACCGCGAATGCGGCGGCGAAGGCGGTACCTTGGTGCTGTTCAGCATTCGCGGTACCGAGGGCGTCATGTATGAAATCCTGGATGATCAGGAGAACCTGATTGCCATGTTCGACATGGATGCCTTCGAGGCACTGCACGCGGCAAACGCGCTGTAACACATTGGCCGAGCGCAGCAGAGCGCCGCGCTTGAGCCCTCCCCCGTGGCTGCTAGAATGCTGGCTTTTCAAGGGAGAGCGTCGGCATGCCCGCCAAGCAAGCACAGGTCAGTACCCCCCACGCCAGCCGTTACATCACTCGGCTGTGCAAGCATTTTGCACACAAGGTGGAGTCCACCTGGGACGATCAGCAGGGTATTACCAACTTTCCGTTCGGCCGCTGTGTGATGCAGGCCGACGCTGCGCAACTGGCGCTGCACTGCACCGCCGATGATGAGACTCAGCTCGAGCGCGTGTGCTGGGTGGTCACCGACCACCTGGAGCGCTTCTCGGTGGCGGTGGAGCAAGGCGAAGCCTTGAGCGTGGAGTGGCAGGCGGCCTGAACCGCCTGCGTTGTATAGCTTACGGCTTGCTCGCCTTGACCATGTTTTCGACGTCATCAATCACTTGCATGGCGGCCAGCGGGCCGCCAACAGACGTCCACAGCGAGCCGTCTACCGGCGCCATCTGGCCAGACTGCACCGCCCCCAGCTGCTGAAACGCCGGGGTATCACGCGCCTGGTTCAGCGCATCGGCGGCCTCACCGGTACCCGCCAGGGTGCCCACTACCAGCCAGTCGGCGTCCAGCAAGTCCAGCGACTCCAGACTCAGCGCCTGTGAATGGGTAAAGCCAGGCTCACGCTGCTGCTCGGGGCGCACAAAACCCAGCTCCTTGACGATCTGGCTGGCGAAGGAGTCCTCCAACATATAGACCGGGCCCTTGGGGTTCCAGCGCACAATGCTCATGCTCTGCCCCTGTTGCGCCGCCAGCGCCTCACGCGCTTGCAGAACACGGGTCTGATAACTGGCGCTGAACGCCTCGGCGGCGTCCGGATCGCCCAGCACATCGGCAATCAGTTGCAGGCTGCTCTGCCAGGGTTCACCGGGCTTGGCGGTTACCACGGTCGGCGCAATCGCGCGGTACAGCTCCAACGTCTCGGGGCGATCGGTCGCGGTGAGAATCAGGTCAGGCTGCAGTTCCAGCAGCAGCTCGGTGTTGACGTTGCCCAGGTCACCAATGATATCGATCTGCGGCGCGCGCGCGCTCAGGTAGCCAGGTAACCCGCTTTGTCCGCGGCCATTAACCGCGCCAACCGGCGTTTTTCCCAGGGCCAGCATGGCATCCAGATCCAGCTCGCTGAGCGCCACAACGCGTTGCGGTTGGTCAGGGACATCGACGGTCTCGCCATAGGCATCGGTCACACTGCGCGCCTGGGCCGGCAACGCAAAAAGCAGCAGGGTCACTGCAGCAACAAAACCCTTGAGCAGATCAGACATGGGGCAACTCCTTGGGGTGGGTGAGTGAAGCGGCCGCCGCAAGGCGTCGGGGCACGATGACCGGCGCGCCGTCGCCAGGGGCAGCAAGAATATCAACCTGGGTGTTGTAAAGACGGTCAATCAGCGGCTTGCTGATCACCTCGCGGGCGCTGCCGAAGGCCTGAACCCGGCCCTCGGCCATGGCAATCAATTGGTCGCAATACCGGGCCGCACACGCCAGATCATGCATCACGATCAGCACCGTACGACCATTGGCGGCCATGCTGTGAATCGCTTCCATGACCTCGGTCTGATGGCCTATATCCAGCGCACTGGTCGGCTCATCCAGCAGCACCATTTCGGTGTTCTGGGCCATGATCATCGCCAGCCAGACTCGCTGAACCTGGCCGCCGGACAGATCGTCCACGCTGCGCTGCCGCAGGGGTTGCAGCTGCAGTGTGGCAATCGCCTCGTCGACCAGCATGCGATCCTCATCGGTCCACTGCCGCAGCCAGCCCTGGTGCGGGTGGCGGCCATACTGCACCAGTTGCTCGACGGTAATGCCGCTGGGCACCACCGGACGCTGCGGCAGATAAGCCAGTTGCCGTGCCAGCGCACGGGTCGGCAGGCTGCCGAGTGCCTGGCCGCCCAACAGTATCTCGCCGGCCTGGGCCTTTTGCTGGGCTGCCAGCAACTTGAGCAGGGTCGACTTGCCACAGCCATTAGGGCCGACCACACCCACCAGGCTGCCCGGTTGCAGCTCGAAGGACACCTCCTGCAGGGTCGGCCGCGCGCCACTCTTGTGGCGATAGGAAAAGCACAGATCCCGCACTCGCAACAGCGTCATCAATCTACCCTCTTTCGATTCTGCAACAGCAAGGTGAGCAGCAGAAGACCACCCAAAATACGCGTCATCAGCCCCGCCGGCATCTCGACCGGGTCGGCCAGCACGCGCACCAGGGTGTCGGCCAGCAACAACAGCAACGCACCCAGCGCGGCAGCCAGCCAGACCGGTACCGGCCCTGAGCGCAGCAGCCAGCTGGCCAGAATCGGCGCGGCCATGCCGACAAAGATCACCGGCCCGCCAATCGCCGCACCCAGCCCGGCAATCAGAATCGCCAGCCCCAGCAGTACCAATTGCACCGCCACCACCGGCACACCCAGCCCCTGCGCGGTTGCGCTGCCCAGGCGCAGCACCGACAGCGCCCGCAGCAACAACGCCACTGGCGGCAACAGCACCAGCAGACAGAGCGCTACCGGCACCACCACGCGGTAGCCCTGTCCGGCAAAATGACCCATGGTCCACATGTAGAGTGCGCTCAGATGGGCAATCGGCTGCGACGACATGGCAAATTCCGACAAGGCCTGAAACAGCTCGGTCAGCGCGATCCCCACAACAATAAACAAATAGCCCTGCTCGCCTGGACGGCGGCACAGGGTGAACAGGCAAGTCGCTGCCAACACCGCACCCAGCGGTGCCGCCCACCAGGGCCAGCTGCCGATGGTCAGATACAGCGAGAAGATGACAATAGACATGGTCGCGCCTTCGTTCACCCCGATCATGTCCGGTGTGGCGAGACGGTTCTGCACCAGCGTCTGCACCAGGCAACCGGACAGGCCCAGCGCTGCGCCCGCCAGCATCACCGCCAGCACCCGCGGCAAGCGAATCTGAAACAGCATCAGCTCATGCATGCGCGAGCCCTGCCCAGCCAGCGTCTGCACCACCTGCGACGCGTTCATCTGGCCGGAGCCAAGCGTGAGCGCAGTGACGGCGACCAACAGCAAGATCAGCAGCACCAAGATCAGCAACAACGTGGCACGACGGTTGAACAGCAACGACATGCTGCCCAAGCGCAGGCACCAGAACCCATTGGGTGTTGTCTGCGAAGAATCTGTCATGGGCACCCTCAGCGTCCGGCCAGCAGTGAACGAAAGCCGCCGCGCAAAACCACGACGATCAAGACCGGCGCGCCGATGGCCGCCAGCAAGGTGCCCACGGGCAATTCGTAGGGCTGAATCAGCCAGCGCGCCAGTACGTCCGCCGTCACCAGCAGCAGGGCGCCGGCCAGCGCCGAGAACAGCAATTGACGCAGCAGCGACACTGACTCAATAACCCGGCCACAGTAAGCCGCGAGAAAACCGATAAAGCCGATGGGGCCAGCCACCGAAACCGCACAGGCAGTCAGTATCGAGGCCGCCGTCAGCACCCCTGCGCGCACCCAGGCCGGTGACACACCCAGCGCCCGCGCCTGCTGATCGCCCATCGACATCAGCTGCAGGCGACGACTGAGCACAGCGGCCAGCACCACAGCCAGCAGCGCCCCCGGCAGCAGGGTGCCCAGTGCATGCATCTGCACCCCCGCGAGCGAGCCCAGATTCCAGAACCGAAATTGGTCCAGCGCTACCCGGTCAGCCAGCAACAGATAGTTGGCGATACCGCCAAACACCGCCGTCAGCGCAACCCCAGCCAGGATCAGTCGCAGCGGGCTGGCCACTCCGAGCATGGAGGCCAGCGCCAGCACCACCAGGTTGCCACCGACCGCGCCGATGCCAGCCCAGACCAGATACCCTGCGGTGGATTCAACCGCAAAGAAGCTGATGCCAATCACCAGCGCCAGCACCGCGCCTTCATTCACGCCGAGAAGCCCCGGCTCGGCCAGCGGGTTACGCGTTGCCCCTTGCAGCAGACTGGCCGCCACCGCGAGCGCCGCACCAATCAGCAGCGCCGCCAGGGTACGCGGCAGGCGCAGCGTGTCGACGATCATCGCCAGCTTGTCATCAGCTACACGCTGCGGGTCACCCAGCAGATAGCCCGCCACCTCGGGCAGACCGTAGGTACCGGCGCCGGTGCCCAGCGAGGTCAACGCCAGCAGCACCAGCAACAGCAGGCCGCCGCCCAGCAGCCCCCACTGATGACGCTTCATGAACGCACCGCCTCAGCCGCGGCCGGCTGACGCAAACCCAGCACAATCATGATGGTGCCAAACAGGGCTATCGCCACCCCCAGCAGCGACAGCAACGCCAGGCTGGAATAGCCGACCAGCGCGCCGTCCGGCGTCGAGGATAGCCAGTAGCCGCCGGCCAGGCTGGCAGCGCCAGAAGCGAGTCCGGCCAGGGTATTCTGCCAGCCCATGAAGCCGGCTCGCTGCTCGGGTGCAGGGATGCCAGCGGTGATCGTCTGTGCGGCGCTGAAGCGCGCCGAACTGGCAGCCATGAACAACGGAAACACCAACAGCAGCGGCAACAGCATGGGCCCCCAGACAAACCCGATCAGCGTGGCAAACATCAGCAGCAGGTTACTGCCCACCACCGCGACCAGGGTATGACCTCGATCAATCAAGCGACCACTGAGCTGCATCGCCGCCATGCTGGCCAGCCCACCCAGCAGGAACAACAGCGGAATCATGTCTCGCGCAATGCCCAGGTTGAAGCGGAAGTAACTGGCAAAGTGCGGAATCAGCAAACTGTGCGCGCCGGCCTGCACACCGACCACCAGCATCGCCCACAGCCACATCGGCTCGGCTCGAAAACGCATGCGCCCGCGCCGGGTCGCGCGGTGCTCATCCAGCAGCGGAAACAGCATCGCCACCAGCAGGGTCAACAACAGACCGGCGCCACCAACGGCCAGAAACGCCCAGCGCCAGGACAACCACTGGGACAGCCCCAGCGCCAGCGGCACCACCGCAATGCCGGCCAATGAAAACCCCATGGCAACGTAAGCCAGCTGTCGGCCGCGCTGGGCAGCCGGCGTCATGTCAACAATGGCGGCCATCAGGGTTGCCCCCATCGGACCGGCAAACACGCCAGACAGGGCAAACAACCAGATCAGCTGGGTACTGCTTTGCACCGCCGCACAACCGGCCAGCGCAGCAAACCGCAGCGCCGCCAGCGCAACCAGCAGCGGGCGTCTGGCAAACCGGTCCAGCCAGGGCGCGGCCAACCAGCTGGCCAGCGCAGCAGCCAACCCCGCCAGACCGGCGATGTAGCCCGCGTATTGCGGTGGCATATTCAGGGGAGCAGCCAGATCAGCCGCCAGCGGCATTACCATCATGGTGCTGCCGATCGACAGCATATTGATCAGCATCGCCAGATTCAGTGTCACACGTCCCTTGCCGGTGAGGGATATGGCAGACATGCACAGGCTCCGAACAAGGAAAGCGCTGGATACTAACCAATGCAGACGGCCATTTTCAATAAATGAGAATTGTTAAAATTTACCCCCACCCGTCACGCTCGCGCCTGCAACGCTCGATCAGTCGAGACGGGTAGGCTCCAGCTCACCCGGCGTCACCCCAAACTGACGACGGAAGGCGGTGATGAAGTTCGAGGTGTGATTGTAACCGGCCAGAAAAGCCGCTTCGCTGACGCTCATATCCTCTTGGCGCAGCGCATCGCGTACCTTTTCCAACCGTCGACTGCGGACATATTCGAACACCGTGAGTCCGGTATCGCGGCGAAAGTGCCGCTGCAACGCACTGCTGCTCATGGCCGTGGCACGGGCAACCGTTTCTACACTCAAGGGCTGATCCAGATTGGCTTCCAGCCAGGCAATGGCGCGCGCCGTGGGGTCCAGCGGACGCGGCGTACAGACCGACTCGGTCACCTGCAGCGGCAGTTGCTCGATGTGCTGAAGAAATCCCCAGAGCACCTGGTGAGCGAGGTTTTCCGCCCGCAGGCTACGGCGCAAACGATCAGGCTCATGACGCAGCTCCAGCAACGCTGCACACAACGCCAGTATGTCCTCGTCTGGCTGCCAGGCCAGCGTGGCAAGATGCCGTCCCAACAGATGCTGTTCCAGCCGCCGCCGCAGCGGGTCACCGGCCTCGCCACGGCACAGCCAGTCAGGGCTGAACATCAGCTGTACCTTGCACAGTTGACGCTCGCCGCGACGAATATGCCGACGAAACACGGTCATGCGCCGCAGGTTGACGGCAATCGCCTGGGCCGTTGTGTTACGTGACTGGCGCTGCGGGTTGACCTTGAGCACATGCTCGCTGCCGTCATAGGCAAAGTGCACTTCACCGCTGAGCAGGATGGTCAAGATCACCCGTGGCTTGATGGGTGCGGTAGTCACAGCGTCAGCCAGCTCACGGGTGCAGCCGGCCTCTACCTGCAGATGCCCAAAATTCTCGGAAATAAAACTGCCTTCGACCAGGACCTTACGTTGCGCGTCGTTGCGCGCCACAATCTGCCCCTGCCGCTCTCCTTTGATCATCTCGGCAAACAGCACCGAACGCTCGCCGCTGCGTCTGCTGCCGTCAGTCGATGCCTGCTTGCTCATAACCACCTCAATCTGCCGCTTTTGCATAACCCTCTGACAGTAACGCATAACCGAGGCTCTTATGACAACGGACGCAAAGCCATATCATTAATGCGAATCGATATCATTAAATAGATAATCTGCCTACACGCAAGGAACTCCGCATGTCCGTCGATCATATCCGTCGTGGTGCCCGTATCCCGCACTACCTGTCGCCGCTCAGTTTCGCCGTCGCCGTTGCCTTCAGTCCTACCCTGCTCGCCGCCGACAGCAGCAACGAGCTGGCGCTGCCCACCATGCAGGTCTGGGGTACCCAGGTATCCAGCTCCTCCGAATTTCTGTCCGATCAGGATATCTCGGTCAAGCAGGCCGACCACTTGTCCGACCTGCTGCGCGACATACCCGGCGTGGATGTTGGCGGCACCCACTCGGTCACCCAGCGCATCAACATTCGCGGCCTGAACGAGACTGACCTCGATATCCGTCTGGACGGCGCCAGCCAATACGCCAGCATGTTCCACCACATCGGCAACCTGACCCTGAACCCCGACATCATCCAGATGGCCGACGTACAAGTAGGCAACAACTCCGTGCGCAGCGCCGCAGTGGGTGGTTCGGTCAGTTTTGAAACCAAGAACGCGCTGGACCTGCTGCGCGCCGGCGAAGACTTCGGTATGCGCGTTTACGGCGGCTACGGCTCCAACGCCTACCGCCAGGGCTCGGTCACCGCCTATAGCCGCCTGAGCGATAAGGTGGATGCCATGGTCTACGGCTACACCATCGACCGCGACAACTTTGATGACGGCGACGGCCAGCAGACCTTCGGCAGCGACGGTACCGTCAGCGACATGCTGGTCAAGTTCGGTATGGAACCATCCTTCGGCCACCGTTTTGAACTCAGCCATGATCACTATCGTGACAAAGGTGATTACAGCCCGCGTCCGGACATGGCCGGCAGCGCCAACGCAGGCCTGTCGGGGGACCTGGAGCTGCCTACGGAATACACCCGCGACACCACTACCCTGCGCTACCAGTACGACGCCGGCACCGGCACCACCGCCAACGCCACGCTGTATCGCAATGCCATGGAACTGAATCGCGACGAATCGCAGATCACCATCCGCTGGCCCGCCAACCGCCTGAGCGACAATACCGCCGAAGCCGAGAACCTCGGCGCCACCCTGGAGCTGACCAGCCTGGCTGAGCTGGCCGGCATGCAGCACGAGGTGACCTACGGCACCCTGTATAACCGCCAGGAAAGCCGCGCCCAGTATGGCAATGATCCGTGGATCGACGAGAACGCCATCAGCACCGCCGGCTACGTTGAAGACCGCATCCACCTGACCGACCGTCTGGCGGTAACGCCTGGCGTACGCTACGACCACTTCAAGCGCAACGCCGAAACCGGCAGCGACACCTTCCATGACGTCACCTGGGCGCTGGCGGTGGACTTTGCCGTTACCGACAGCCTCACCCTGTTTGCCAGTGCGCGCGAGCTGTTCAAGCCACCGCAGCTGCTGGAAAGCTTTGTCTACTACCAGAACACCACTGTTCTGGCTGATGACATCAAGGAGCAGAGCGGCCTGAACAAGGAAATCGGCGCCCGCTACCAGCAGCAGTTTGGTGAGCACCGCCTCAGCGCCAACCTGACCCTGTTCCAGACCGATCTGGATGACTACTTCGCCAACACTTACGACGCTGTAGCGGATGGCTACATCATCGGCAACAACGGTGATGTGGAAATTGAAGGCTTTGAAGCCAGCGTCGGCTACGGCTACGCCGAGTTCAACTCGCGCCTGAGCTACGCCAAGTCCGATGCCGACAACAAAACCAACAACACCCCAGCGCTGGATTACAACGGTCGCAGCATGGATATGGGCGACAGCATTGCGCTGAACCTCAGCTACTACTTCCCGGCCGTGGGCGTAGAAACCGGCTGGAACTCCCAATGGGTGCTGACCGAGGACAACGTCATGCCCGGCACGCCGGACAAGGACAGCTACAACGTACACTCGGTCTACGCCCAATGGATTCCGCCGCAGGCCGACCGTCTGACCCTGACGCTGGGCGTGGACAACCTGTTTGACGAACAGTACTACTCCCACGCTTCGCGCACCGGCGTAGCCCGTGGCTTTGAACTGGACGACTACGAACCAGGCCGCAACATCAAGGTCTCGGCTGCCTACCAGTTCTGAGCCGTAACCGGATCGGCAGGGCGCAATGCCCTGCCTCAAGGCGGCGCAACCTGCGCAGCCCTATTCCCGCGGCGCCGCCGGATCGAGCAGGTCCGGCTCGGTTCTGGCCTGCTGATCCGCCTCGATCTGAGGACCTAGATCAGCCGTAGCACGGGTATCCACTGTGTCCGGTACCGATCGGGGCGCTGTCTTCGCCGGTTGCGCCTGCGCCGCCGGACTGACCGGTGCTGACTCTATCATCTGCACCCGGTAAATCGGCTCCGGCAAATCCATGCCCGCCGCTTCCAGCACACCCTTGACCTGGCGTATCGCCTCACTTTTCAGCAGACCAAAGTCATGGCTGCGCTGATCCACCCAACCCTGGAAACGCACCTGCACACTGGAGTCGCCCAGCCCGACGATATAAGCCCGCGGTGGCGGGTCGCTGAGCACACCGTCCAGGCCCCGGATGCAGTCAGCGCCCAGTTTCTGGGCCGCAAGCAAATCCTCGCTCACGCCGATGCCGACATCAAACTGAAAGCGGCGGCTCGGGTTGCGGGTGTAGTTGAGGGTCACACTGCGAAACACCAGCGCATTGGGCAGGCGCAAGTGATTGCCGTCCAGCGTCATCAGAATGGTCGCGCGCGAGGTCAACGCCACCACGATGCCCTCGTTACCATCAATCACCACATGATCGCGCGGCGCGAAGGGCTGACGCAGGCTCATCAGCAAACCGGCCAGGTAGTTCTCCAGCGTATCCTTGAAGGCAAAACCCAGCGCCACCCCGAGTACCCCAGCGGTACCCAGCACCGCGCCAACCAGAGCGGTCGCGTTCATGATTTCCAGCGCCACCAGGACCGCAACCAGCAACACGGCCCAGCGCACCGAGGTGCGCGTCAGCTCGCGCATAAAGGGGTTGCGCTGCGCCACGCGCTCCAGCAACGCCCGCCGCGACAGCCAGCCACCCAGTGCCCAGCCTACCCAAATCACCAGCAGCGCCAACAGCAGCATGGGCAGTGCCGCCAGCAGGGAGTAAAGTTCTTCCATCAAGCGCTGGCTGACGGCATCAATATCAAAGCGCAGGGTTTCGGTCAGTTCCATATTGCCTCCGTAATCTCCTCTTTCTTTGTAATGCAGACACCCGAAAAGTGCAGAAACCTTTTGCAGCACCTTGCCACACATCAGGCTGATCCAGGGCGTACAATGGAGGTCCGATTGACTACCTGTGTTGCCTGATGACCCTGCTGATAGCCTTTGCTGTCCTTTCCATCTTTGTCTCTTTTCTCTGCTCCGTTCTGGAAGCTGCCCTGCTGTCGATGACACCCAGTTTCATTGCCCAGCAAAAGGCCGACAAACCCAAGCTCTACGACCGCCTGCGCCACCTGAAAGAAAACGTTGACCAGCCGCTGGCAGCCATTCTGACGCTCAATACCGTGGCCCATACCGTGGGCGCCACCGGCGTTGGTGCGCAGGTCACCCTGGTATTTGGCGACGGCTACCTGGGCATTGCCTCGGCGATCATGACCCTGCTGATTCTGGTGTTGTCAGAAATTCTGCCCAAGACCCTGGGTGCGCGGTACTGGCCAAAACTGGCACCGGCCCTGCCCGCCCTGCTGGGCACCATGATCACCGTGCTCAAGCCATTTATCCTGCTGTCTGATCTGGTCACCCGTGGCCTGGGCGGCAAGGCGCCGGAGCACGACGTACGCGAGGAGATCAAGGCCCTGGCCCTGCTTGGTCGCGAGCTGGACAAGCTGGATGAAGACGAGCAGCGCATGATCAGCAACGTGCTGGAGCTGCACAACATGCGCCTGCGCGACATCATGACCCCGCGCACCGTCTGCGAAAGCCTGGCGCCCGAGCAGAGCATCAGCGACACCCTGTTGCGGGTGCAGGACAGCCAGTTCTCGCGCTATCCGGTGATCAGCGAAGAGGAAGCCCCGCTCGGCGTGGTATTTCGCGTCGACATTCTGGCCGCCAAGGACCAAAGCGCGCCCATCAGCTCGGTGATGAAGCCGGTCAAGGTGGCGCAGGATTCACTCAACGTCGAAACCCTGATGGGCCAGATGCTGACCGAGCAGCAGCACATGTGCCTGGTCTACGACGAGTTCGGCAGTTGGGGTGGTCTGGTGACCATGGAAGATATTCTGGAAACCCTGATCGGCAAACCGATTCTCGACGAAACCGACGACATTCCCAACATGCGCAGACTGGCCCGGCGCCTGTGGGAACATCGCCTGAAAGAAGCCCGCTAACCGGGGCTGGACGGCAAAAGGCCCCGATACCACCGCAGCGGCGGTACCGGGGCCGGTCTCTCAGGGCTAAGCGTTAGGGCGCCTCGGCGGTGCCCGTCACCATGCGCGCGGTGCCATCCGTGCCCATTTCCATCAGTGCATCGTTATCCAGCGTATAAGCCGTCCAACTGATGGTGTCCGTACTGGGGTTGCCGGTCTTGGCGAAGTTGGTCCACTGCAGCATGGTTTCTTCAGCCACCGCCATATCCACCGCGCCATAGCGCATTGATGCATAAATATCGGCGCTATCGCCCTGGGTGCCGGTGACCCCGTTGCCGTTCAGGTCCCCAATCGACGGGCGCTGGCCCTGCGGCGTCAAGACCAGACCCAACAGATAGTTCTGCACCATCGCTGCCGGGTAGTTGAACAGATACGGCAGCTCACAGCCATGGCAGCTGCTCAGTCCCAACTCCGCCCAGCCCGGCGGCACCCGGCTGAAACGGTAGATGAACTGCTCGGACTCATAGCGCGCCGAACGCTGCTGCAACCAGATCGGCATGGCCGCGCGCAGCGTGGTGTAGTCGCCGTTGGTCACACCCGCCATCAGTGGCACGTCGCTGGGCATGCCGTCGACTACGTTCTGATAGTAGGTTTTGGGCTGGTAGTAATAGTCCACGTTGGGCCGGTAGGTCTGGCGCGGAATACTGTTGTCCAGATCGGCCTTGGCAAAGGCAGTCCAGGGCAACGCTCTGGCCTCCTCCAGCGTAGACACCCCGGTGCGCTCAAACAGCGCCTCACCAATGGCTTCGGACTCGGCAAGGGAGTCGCCCGGCTCGCTGGTGGTGTCCAGCGGCGCAAACCCGCTCTGCACGATCGCCTTGTGGAACAGGCCACTGGCCTGCGGCGAATTCATCAGTGAGTAGACCTTACCGCCACCGCCGGACTGCCCGAAGATGGTCACGTTGCCCGGGTCTCCGCCAAAGGCAGCAATGTTGTCCTGCACCCACTGCAACGCCATCACCAGATCCATCTGGCCATAGTTTCCCGACCCGTTGTAGCCGCTTTCGGCGGTCAGCAGCGGGTGGGCGATGTAGCCGAATGGTCCAAGACGATGGTTGACGGTGACCAGCACCACGTCTTTCTCGGTCAGCCCCTGCGGGTTGTTGTACTGGCTGGAGTTGGCCGACAGGATGGCAAAGGAGCCACCGTGGAACCACACCATGACCGGCAGATTCTCCGCATCCTTGGGCGTAGTGACATTCAGGTACAGCGAATCCTCACTCATGCCCCCTTCGTTGACGCGCTCCAGCGTGTAGTCCTGGGCTGACTGGTCAGCCCAGTCCACTGCGTCGCGCACGCCTTCCCAAGGCTCGGCAGCCTGCGGCGGCCGCCAGCGCAGCTCGCCCAGCGGCGGCTTGGCGTAAGGTACGCCAAGGAACTGCCAGGCATCGGCGCTCGCCTCAAACCCGCGCAGCGTACCGCCGGTGGTTTCAACCTCTACCCGCGGGCCGCTGGAGCGAGCAAAGTGCGCCCGGGCATCGGCCGCCTCGACAATGGCACGCGGGCGCGGGTCGGTATCGGAGAACGCCCCGTCCGCTTCCAGATCGTCAATCAGATCAGCAATCGCCGTGCGAAATTCGGTCGCACTCTGATCAAGCTCGATCTGCCCCGCCACTGCGCTCACAGCGCTGCGAATCTGCTCGGTCAGTTGAATGCCGTTATTCAGATCACCGTCGGCGTCCAGCGTCTGCAACAGCACCAGCATATTGGTAACGCGCTGGTCACTGGCGTCCACCGCGCCACTGACAATGTCCAGCGGCGTCAGTGTCGCACCGCCCGGCGCGCTGCCCAGCACCAGATCGCCAATGGCAAACGTCAGGGTCTCGGAGCCGCGATAAACGAACTCGCCGGTCGCACTGGTGGTCGCGGCGGCCGTACGGGTGCCGCTGTAGTTGAGTCCGGCCACCGGACTGTCGACAAACACGCCACGGGCGCTGTCGTCATCGCTACCGCCGCCACCGCCCAGACAGCCGGCCAAAGGCAGAGCCAGTGCCGCCATAACAGCCAGGCTCAGACGGCTGCGCCGCCCATGGAAAACACGCATTGCGTTGTTCATTGCATCACTCCCTGAGTCAGTCTTGCAGCCGTTCGGCCAGATTCGAGCCGATCTCGGCGCCGGTATTGAGTTCAACGTACTGCTGCGTATCAGCCTGATAGGCCGGATACGTCAGCTCATCGACGATGCTCGGGTTGCCGGTTTTGGCGAAGTTGGTCCAGATGGTCATCATCCGGTCGATCACCTCATCGTCAGTGGCGTCAAAGCCGGCAGAAGCCAGGATGTCGGCCGGGTCGCCACGCGAGCCGGATACGCCGTTGCCGTTCAGGTCACCAATCACCAACGGTTGCCCGGTTGCCGGATCCAGCACCAGGCCCAGCAGGACGTGGGTTACGACGCTCTCGGGCATGTTGAACAGGTACGCCAGCTCAGCCGCGTGATAGGCCTGCACCCCGCGTTGGCGCCAGCCCGCGGGCTGATGGCTGAACAACGTGGCGTACACCGGCTGGTCTTTCAGCGGCGCCATCCAGGGAAAGACGTTGATCGCGCTGGCGGTAGGCTCCTCGGTGTCGTAGGCGTTGATGCTGAACATGAAGGGCACATCGTTGTCCTGACCGCCCTCGAACAGCGCGCGCTCAGAGATCGGCAGGTAATGGTTGTCGATGTTGGTGTACTCCAGCCCGGTCGCAGCAGCGGCCACCTCATTCCAGGGTGCGGCACGCATCTCGGCCAGCGAATCAACGCCCATGCGCTGCTGCACACTCAGACCGACCGCTTCGCCATCGGCCAGGCTGCGGGTATCCGGGCGCAGGGTGCCACTCTGGCTGATCGCCTGGTGGAAGAGCCCGGCCGCCTGGGGCGAGGCCATCAACGACAGCACCTTGCGGCCACCACCGGACTCGCCAAAGATGGTCACGTTATCCGGGTCGCCACCAAAGGCCGCAATATTCTCCTGCACCCACTGCAGCGCCATGATCAGATCCATCTGGCCGTAGTTGCCGGAGCCGTTGTAACCACTCTCCTCGGTCAGTTCCGGGTGCGCCAGGTAACCAAAGGCACCCAGCCGATGATTCACAGACACCTGCACAACCCCCTTGCTGACCACCGCGTCAGGGTTGTTGAACGGCTTGGTATTGCTGGTCAGGGCAGTAAAACCGCCACCGTGAAACCAGACCATGACCGGCAGCTTGTCAGCGCCCTTGGGCGTGGTGACGTTGAGGTACAGCGAGTCCTCGCTCATGCCGCCTTCGCCAAACCGCTCCAGCGCCGGATTCTGCGCAGCCTGATCGCTCCAGGCGACGGCATCACGCACGCCATCCCAGGGCTCGGCCTGCTGCGGTGGCCGCCAGCGCAGATCGCCCAATGGCGGCTTGGCGTAGGGAATTCCAAGGAACTGCCAGGTGTCATCCGTCGCGGCAAAGCCACGTAATTCACCTCCGCTCGTGGTGACCAGATGACGTTCGGCAGTGGAGCGTTGGAAATGCTCCAGCGCATCGCTCGCGTCGGTCACGCTGCGGGCGCGCGGATCGGAGTCGGAGAAGGCACCCGCGGCTTCAAGATCGGCTATCAGACCGGCAATCGCCGCACGGAAGTCGGCCGGGCTCTGATCAAAGTCGATAGTGCCCGCCACCAACGACACCTCGTCACGAATCTGCGAGCTGACCTGGATACCGTTGTTGAGGTTGCCATCGGCGTCCAGGCTCTGCAGCAGGATCAACTGGTTAAGCACCCGCTGATCGTCTGCGCCGGCAGCGCCGTCTACCAGATCAAGCGGCGTCAACAGCTGGCCACCCGGTGCACTGCCGAGCACCAGATTGCCAATAGCAAAGGTCAGGATTTCACCGCTGCGATAGCTGAACTCGCCACTGTCGCCGGTTTTCGAGGCAGCAGTCTGGCTGCCATGGTAATCAAGCCCGGCTACCGGACTGTCGACAAAGGTACCGCTCAGCACATCATCGCTGCTACCACCGCCACCGCCCAGACAGCCTGCCAGGGGCAAGGCCAGCATGGCCAGTGAGGTACCTAACCAGGCAGGACGCCGGGCTCGCTTTGCGAGTGTAAAAGTCATACCGCTCTCCGCGTGTTGTTGTTGTACTCGAGACCTGCCGCCGACCGAGGCCAGTGACTGATTCGGCCTGAGCATAGGTAGAGAGAACGGCGGCAACAACCGGGAAAAATGACTGAGACAGCAGCTCGGAAATGAGCCACAAAGACAAACTGACTTTTTGGTCAAAGCAGAACCAACCAGTCAAAACGGGGCTTAAGAAAAACTCAAAGTCGGTATAAACGTTCATTCCGCCTAGTCTGGCACCGCCGTTTGCCCGATTTACCGACAGCTCAACAGACACGCGACAGAGCCATCATTGACCTGTGACCAGCGCGTCGTCGAGAGACAAAAAGAACAGCGTCTTAGGCCGAAAAACGCCATTATGAACAATCATTCACAAATCGAATTGCACCCGCAGAGCGGCCAAAAACGCCTCGGGCGCCATATGGCGCCCGAGGGTCAGAGGGAGGTGAGGGACAAATCAGGCGAGGTCAAAGCGATCGGCGTTCATCACCTTGTTCCAGGCACCGATGAAGTCCTTGACGAACTTCTCGCCGGCGTCGTCCTGGGCGTAGGCTTCTGTCAGCGCACGCAGCTGCGAGTTGGCACCGAACACCAGGTCCACGCGGGTTGCGGTCCACTTCAGCTCGCCGCTGCGACTGTCACGGCCCTCGTACACGTCCGCATCGTCCGCGGTGGGTTTCCAGACGGTGTCCATATCCACCAGGTTGACGAAGAAGTCGTTGCTCAAGGTGCCCGGCCGCTTGGTAAACACACCGTGCTTGCTGCCGCCGTGGTTGGCCCCCAGCACTCGCAGGCCACCCACCAACACGGTCATCTGCGGCGCGCTCAGACCCAGCAACTGCGCCTTGTCGATCAGCATTTCCTCGTCGGCTACGCTAAAGCGGGTACGGCGATAGTTACGGAAGCCATCGGCTTCAGGCTTCAGCGGCTCGAAGGAGTCCGCATCGGTCTGTTCGTCCGTCGCATCGGTACGGCCCGGCGCAAAGGGCACACTGACACTGTGGCCCGCATCCTGCGCTGCCTTCTCGATGGCCGCAGCACCACCCAGCACGATCAGATCAGCCAGCGAGACCTTCTTGTTGCCGGCCTGCGCCGCGTTAAAGTCGCTCTGGATGCCTTCCAGCACCTTGAGCACCTTGGCCAGCTGTTGCGGATCGTTGGCCTCCCAGTCCTTCTGTGGCGCCAGGCGAATACGCGCACCGTTGGCGCCGCCGCGCTTGTCGGAGTCACGGTAGGTGCAAGCTGAGGCCCAGGCAGTGGACACCAGCTCGGCCACACTGAGCCCGGAAGCCAGCAGCTTGGCCTTGAGCGCGGTGATGTCCTGCGCGTTGATCAGCTCATGGTCCACCGCCGGCACCGGGTCTTGCCAGATCAGGTCTTCAGCCGGCACTTCCGGGCCGAGGTAACGAACCTTGGGCCCCATGTCACGGTGAGTCAGCTTGAACCAGGCGCGGGCGAAGGCATCAGCGAATTCTTCCGGGTTCCTGTGGAAGTGCTCGGCAATCTTGCGGTAGGCCGGATCTTCGCGCATCGCCATGTCGGCGGTCGACATCATGATCGGCACGCGCTGAGTCGCATCTTCGGCATCCGGCGCATGGTCCTTCTCGGCCAGATTCTTCGCCGCCCACTGGTGAGCGCCGGCCGGGCTTTTGGTCAGTTCCCACTCGTAGCCGAACAGCACGTCGAAGTAGCTCATGTCCCACTGGGTCGGCGTCGGCGTCCAGGCGCCTTCAAGGCCGCTGGTGATGGTGTCACGGCCCTTGCCACTACCATGTGTGCTGAGCCAGCCAAAGCCCATGGCTTCCAGCTCACCGCCTTCCGGTTCAACCCCGACCAGTGCCGCATCGCCCGCGCCGTGGGTTTTACCAAAGGTGTGACCACCGGCGGTCAAGGCCACGGTTTCGTAGTCGTTCATCGCCATGCGTTCGAAGGTGTCGCGGATGTCGCGAGCCGATGCCAAGGGGTCAGGCTTGCCATCCGGGCCTTCCGGGTTGACGTAAATCAGGCCCATCTGCACGGCGGCCAGCGGGTGCTCCATCTCGCGGTCACCCGAATACCGGCTGTGCGGCTTGTCGCTGGTAGCCAGCCACTCGTCTTCGGCCCCCCAGTAGATGTCTTCTTCCGGCGCCCAGATGTCGGCGCGGCCTCCACCGTAGCCAAAGGTCTTGAAACCCATGGACTCCAGCGCCACGTTGCCGGCCAGAATGTACAGGTCGGCCCAGGACAGCTTGTTGCCGTACTTTTTCTTGATCGGCCACAGCAGGCGACGGGCCTTGTCCAGGTTGCCGTTGTCGGGCCAGCTGTTGAGCGGAGCAAAACGCTGGTTGCCGGTGGACGCGCCACCGCGGCCATCAGCGGTGCGATAAGTGCCAGCGGAGTGCCAGGCCATACGAATCATCAGCGGACCATAGTGGCCGTAGTCAGCCGGCCACCAGTCCTTGGAATCAGTCATCAGGGCAGTCAGGTCCTGCTTGACGGCAGCCAGGTCCAGCTTCTTGAATTCGGCAGCATAATCAAGCTCGCCGGCCATCGGGTCAGAGGACGGATTGTGCTGATGCAGGATGCTGAGGTTCAGTTGGTTCGGCCACCAATCCTTGTTGGTTTGACCACGGCCGTGCAGCTTGGTGACGGAACCATGCATCACCGGGCAGCCGCCTGTTTTCTTATCGCTCATGTGTCTATCTCCGCGTCAGGTAGGGTGTTACGGGACTACGCAGACCAGCCGAACTTTCCGCCCGTACTGTCTGTCACCTGCCGTTAAGTTAAGCACGGGATTCGATTGGCACAATTAACTTAAAACAAAGACCCTTATAGAGCATCCCTATAACAAGGAGCCAGGCGTAGCAGCAGCCGACGCCTGCTCCGCCTTGCGCCCTGGCGCTGTTCAGGTAGCATCGCGGCCTCAACATGTTGCAGGGAGCACGAAAGGTGATCAGAGCCGCTGGTCAGGACGATACGACACAGCTTGCCGACATCTGGCTGGCCGCCTCAATCAAGGCGCATGACTTTGTCGAACCGGCCTTCTGGCAGGCACGGCTGGAGGACATGCGCACGCTCTACATTCCTGCCTCGGAGTGTTTTCTGGAGGAGCATCAAGGCCGGGTTAGCGGTTTCTGCTGTCTGGTGGACGACTGTCTGGCAGCGCTGTTTGTCGCACCTGACCGTCAGGGTCAGGGGATCGGTTCTCGGCTGCTGGATGAAGCCAAGCGGCGGCGCCAGTCACTGCAGTTGACCGTCTACAAGGCCAATCACGCCAGCGTCGGCTTCTACCAAAAACAGGGTTTCAGGATCACTGCCGAGCAAGTGGACGAGCACACCGGCCATGCCGAGCTGTGCATGCGCTACGACACCCAGGGCGCATAGCTCAGAGCGGGAAGTTGGCGGAAGGACATGGGAGTCGAACCCACCAGACACGCGTTGCGCATCTCACCGGAGTTGAAGTCCGGGCGCCCCACCGGGGACGATGTCCATCCATTGCAGCGGCAGGCTCAGCCTGCCACTAAGAAACGTTGTTCACGCACGAAGCGGGTCACGCCGGCGCGGTCCAGATACTCCAGCACCTGAATGGTCAGGTTGCGGCCGATGCCCGAGGCATCGCGGTACTCGGCGGCGTTAAAACTGCCGGACGGCGAGTCTGCCACCAACTGCCGTGCGACCGCTACCAAGCCTTCCACCTGTGATGGCAGGTAATAACGGTTGGGGGCTACGGCCACCAGTTCACCCGCTCGCTGCATGCGCTGCAAGAACGCTTTAAGCACATCAAGTTCGAGACCCAGCGCGCTGGCCAGCTCGCCGACAATCGGCGGCCGCAGCCCGCCCGGTACCAGCTCGGCAGCCACCCGCGCCAGCAGCTCGGCATCACCCGCCTGCAGCTGCGGCCGGTGATCTGGCAAATGCAGCGCCCAGGCGGTGCGCTGCAACCGCCCCTCGGCCTGCCAGCGTTGCAGCAACTGACGCGCCACCGGCAACGGCAGTTGCAGACAGCCGACCAACCCAAGCTGCCCCTCCCCCGGCCCGAGTAATTCGGGATGCTGCTGATGCCAGTCGGCCAGACGCTCGGCCAGTCGCTGCCAGCGCGCTTCGCTGACCTCGACGGTCAGCGCGACCCGATGACCGGCCGCCGCCAGCACGATCAGGCCCTCAGCCGGCAGCAACTGCTCGAGCTGGTCGGCGGACAGATTCAGTTTCAGCGCCAGTTCCGACAACGCCACCGCACCCTGCAGAAGCGCTGCGGCCATGACCTCACCTGGCGTGCTGGCGGCCGCCCAGGCTGACAACCATGCCAGCCGCTGCGGATGACTGCGGCCACGGCGCAAACCCTGCGTGTCCAGCACCCGGCCGCCACCCAGCGTGGTGTTGGCCGCCGGATCGCGGATGATAAAGCGATCTCCCCAGACTGCGGCCGCCGGCTGCTCCAGCATCAGTTGCGCCAGACCGGCCGCTTCATCGAGCAGCACCACCCGCACCGAATGGATCGCCGTACCCAGATGCAGTTGCAGCACGCCCCGGTGCCAATAGCTGTCCGGCAATTGCGTGAGAGAAACGTCCAGCCGATCACTCAGCGGCAGGACCTGCGCGCTCAGCCAATCGCCACGCTGGGGCTGTTCCGCCGACAACGCACCACCCAGATTGAGCGCGCAGCGTTGCCCGGCTTTAACCTCAACGACCTCACTGGACGCCCGCTGCAAGCTGCGCACCCGAACCTCCTGCCCATGCAGCCAGAGCTTTTGCCCCAGTTGCAGACGGCCGCTGACCAGCGTGCCGGTCACCACACAGCCCGCCCCGGCGATACTGAAGCGCCGGTCGATCATAAAGCGCGCCGGGCTGTCGCTTGGCCGCACCTCACGCTGTTCCGCCTGTTGCTGCAGCGCCTGACGCAGCGCGTCAATGCCCTGCCCGCTGGTGCTGGAAACCCGCCATACATCGGCATTGGACCAACCCGCATCGGCCGCCAGCGCCTGCACCTGCTCGGCGACCCGCTGCTGTTGAGCAGCATCCACCAGATCACAACGGCTGATCACCAGCGCTAACTCACGCACACCCAGCAGTTGCAAAATCGCCAGATGCTCGCGGGTCTGCGGCATCACGCCGTCATCGGCCGCCACTACCAGCAGCGCCATATCCACCCCGGCAACGCCCGCCAGCATGGTACCGATAAAGCGCTCATGGCCGGGCACATCGATAAAGCCCAGCGGCTCGTCGCTTTCGCTCGCCAGCCAGGCAAACCCCAGCTCGATGGTCAGCCCGCGGCGCTTTTCTTCGGCCAGCCGGTCGGTGTCGACCCCGGTCAGGGCGCGGATCAGTGAGGTCTTGCCGTGGTCAACGTGCCCGGCGGTGGCAATGATCACCCAGCCGCTCCCAGCGCCGCACGCAGCGCTTGCGGGTCTTCCAGACAGCGGCAATCGAGCAGCAGGCTGTCGTCGGCAATGCGGCCAATCACCGGCTGCGGCAACTGTCGCAAACGTTCTGCCAACTGCCGCAGCGCGCGGCTGCGCTCACGCCGATTGCCACGGGTGCTGCACACACGCAGCGCCGCACTCGGCAGCACATCGAGCGGCAGCGAACCGGAGCCGATCTGGCTGCTGACCGCGCAAACATCCACCGCAAAGGCCTGCCCCGCCCAGCGCTGCAGATCAGGCAGCAGCGCCGCGCAGGTCTGCTGAATCGACTCGGCACTGCGGGTCAGCAGACGCAGGGTCGGTACCCGCTGCACCAGGGTGTCCGGGTCAGCATACAGGCGCAGCACCGCTTCCAGTGCGGCGAGGGTCAGCTTGTCGCAGCGCAGCGCACGTTTCAGCGGACTCTTGCGGATGCGCGCGATCAGGTCCGCACGGCCTGCGATGATGCCGGCCTGCGGCCCGCCGAGCAGTTTGTCGCCACTGAAGGTGACCACGTCGACGCCTTCGGCCAGCACCTGCGCGACCACCGGTTCGGCCGGCAGACCCAGCGCCTGCAGGTCGATCAGCGAGCCGCTACCCAGATCGACCGCCAGCGGCACCTGATGCTCACGGGCAATCGCCGCCAGCTGCGCCTCGCTGAGCGCGGTACTGAAGCCTTCGATGCGGTAGTTGCTGGTGTGTGCCTTGAGCAGCAGCGCGGTACGCGGGCCAACGGCTTCGCTGTAGTCGCTCGGGTGGGTACGGTTGGTGGCGCCAACCTCGCGCAGCTTGCAGCCGGCGCGGACCATGATGTCCGGCAGGCGGAAGGAGCCGCCGATTTCGATCAGCTCACCGCGCGACACCACCACCTCGCGGCGGTTCGCCAGTGCATTGAGCACCAGCAGCACGGCAGCGGCATTGTTGTTGACCACGGTCGCGGCTTCCGCGCCGGTCAGGCGGCAGATCCACTGCTCGACATGATCATCACGGTCGCCACGCTGGCCACTGGCGAGGTCGAACTCCAGATTGCTCGCCCCAAGGGCGACCGCGTTCATCGCCGCCACCGCTTCCGGCGGCAAGGGCGCGCGGCCCAGATTGGTATGCAGCACCGTCCCGGTCAGGTTCAGCACCGGTCGCATGGACGGCGCCAGCGTCGCCAGCAGATGCTGACGCAGCCAGTGCACCAGCGCCTCGTCGTCGCTGATCTCGCCGCCGCGCCACAGCTGCAGCGCGGCACGCACACCATCAACCACCAGTGCTCGGCCGTGATCGGCAATCAGTTGCTGCACCAGCGGCCAGGTCAGTACCCGGTCGACCGCGGGTGGTCGGTTAAAGGTGGCCGTCATGCGACCACCTGCGGCTCAGTCTGCGTCGCCGCTTTGCAGCAGGCGCAGAATCTCTGCCAGCGCGCCATCGGCAAGCGCGCGCATTTCATCGTCGGTGCGGTCCTGAATCGGATGCGGAACAAAGACCATGGCCGGATCAAAGCCAAGGGCCTTCGACTGCAACGCCGCGGCCTGAACAAATTCACTGGAGGCAACCCCTACTCCCGGGATCTGACGTGACTCCAAGTCTGCGATGTCATGCATACAGCACGACGTGCAAGACCCTCAGTCGGCCAGACCTTCCACCAGCAGATCCACCTCGGCGGCCATCTGCTGCTTGAGTTCGGTCGGAGCAATGCGGGTGAAGGTCGGCTTGTTATAGCGCTTCACCGCAATACCCATGGCTGCCAGCTGCTCCTCTATACGGTCGAGGAAGACATTGCCGCGTGGCTTGGAAATGTCGAGCAGACCGACCACCTTGCCTTCAAGGCTGGCGGGACGGGCCAGACGCGCACGCTGCGCCGGCGCCCGTTCCGCAGTCGGATCGAGCACAATGCTGTGGTTCATGACGTTACCTCACGTGTTACCGGAGACGAACCGACCGGGCCTGAAGCGGCCCAGCCGGCAATAATGGCGGAGAACAGGCCGGCGGTGCCGCCAGCCCGGACGATCAGCAGCCCGCCCGGGCGGAACTTGGGCACCTGCTGATCCTTGAAACGTTCGGGGATACCTTCGGCGATGCCGCCGGCACCGGCTACCAGTTCGGCACCGGGAGCCAGGAGCAGCTTTTCGAGTTCTTCACGCAACCGCTGCTTCGACCAGCCAGCCTCGATAAAGACCCGCGCATGTTCGGGCGAGACTACCAGCACCGCGTCACCGGCCATCGCCAGCTTGGCGTGGTCCACGGTGCGCAGCGACAGCGCAAAGGAGCGCGCCAGGGATTCCGGATCGCGCGACTTCTGATCGACAATCCCCTGCACCCCTTCGCCGGGGAACAGCGTCACCGCCGAGCGCCCGGCCTTAACGCCGCGCTCCTGCGCCAGCGGCAGCCAGTCGGCGTCTTCGGCCTCGGCGAAGCAGAAACTGTACTTGCCCGGGTTGCCCAGGGTTGCGCGGTCAATCTCGCCCGGTCGGCCACCGCCGACGTTGCGGATAAGCAACTGCAGCGCCCGGCCAATGGTGGCGTTGGCGCGGTTGCCCTGCCCCAGCGCATTGACGCCGGAATTCATGCCGATGGCGCGGGCGGCAGGGCCGTTGACCACAATCATCGGGCTGCCGAACATGGTGGTGCAGATCAGCCCGTGCAGACCGAATTCATCGGTCAGCGCTGCTTCCAGCGCAGCCAGCAGTACCGGCATGTATTCCGGCTTGCAGCCGGCCAGCACCGCGTTGATGGCGACTTTTTCGACCGTCACCGGCACCAGGTCCGGCGGCATCAACCCGACCACGTCGTCGGGCTGGCGGCTGGTGCCCTTGAGCATGCGCAGCACCCGCACCGGTGTCGGCGGCACCACCGGCAGGCCATCGCTCCAACCACGCTCGAAGCAGGCTTCCATCGGGTCTTCGGCGCTGCCCATGTCGATCTCGCGCGACTGCAGGCGAATATCACCAAAGGCCAGCTCCAGCTCTTCGCTGATACCCGGCTCTAGTGTCTTCGAGCCGCAGCCCGGACGCATCACCGGCAGCGCCTCACCCAGCTCGGCCAAACCGGTCAGCTGGCGCCAGTCTTCCTTGTGCCAGCCGTAAGTACGCTCGACCTCTTGGCCGTTCTCGACCCGAATCAGCGTCGGCACAAACTCGATGCCAAGGTGGAAGGAGTGTTCGAGCGTCTTGTCGTACAGGGAGGACGGCAGGTCCGCGGCGTAGTCAGCCGAATCCTGCGCGTAAACCGTCAGTGGGCCGGCCTCGGCAATCTCGGCCAGCAGCGGTTCGATCAGTCGACAGGTCGGACAGTCAGCCTTGGCGACGACGATGAGGCCATCGGGAAGTGCGGGTTTCATTGGCAGCCCTTTCAGGGTCTTGTGTCTCGTAAAGCAGACAGAATAGGCAGCCTGCCGCCCAATTCCAACCGTCCAGACGCGTCATGGATCTGCTGATTGGGGCACTATCAGCGCTGGCGAGGCTCCTCACCAGCGCGCGTAATGATCTTCCACCAGCCCCCAGGCGCCATCCAGCGTCAGCGTTTCGCCAGCCACCCGCAACTCGCCGTGATACTGGCCGAAGTGCTGCTTGAAATTGGAGGCCAGCAGCAGCGCGTTGAGTTTTTCCTGACGGGTACCGACCGGCTGAAAGCGCAGATCAATCTGACCATCGGCCGAGCGCAGCTGCCAGGGCGCCAGCGGCTTGGCGCGGTCAAATTGAAAGTCGACCATATCGACCTTGATCGGTTGATCGTCCAGCCAGATCCCGTTCTCGGTAAAACCGGTTTCGTTGACCCCGGCCGCCAGGTTAAAGCCGAGGCGCCGGCCATCTGGCAAGCGGCAGGACAGACTGCCCCAGTTCCAGAATGTTTCCCGGCGCATAAAGCCCGTGGTCCAGTCGACTGCCGCCAGCGCGCCGAGCTGGCGCAGATCAAACTGCTGCCCGCGCCAGCTGACGCTGCCGGTGCAGACCCGCGCGGCGGTCTTGCGGGTGAATACCCAGCCCGTATATCCGGCCCGGGTGCAAATCGACAAAGGCTGCTGACTCGCCCCCTCGTCAATCCGCGCATCGATGCGGGTGCCGTCGGCCAGCTCGACCAGCAACTGACGCACGCCGGCTTCGCCAGCAGCATCCACAGTGATTCGGTTACGCCCTTTCTCGAATACCGCCCGACCACTGCCAGGCCGTGAGTCGAACGTCGTGCCGCGGGCCAGCGGCTGGAGAAAGCTGAACTCGTCGAAGCGCCGGGTGTGTGGATCAAACAGGTAGACGAAGGCACTGCTGACCAGCTTCAGATCGACAATCGCCACGCCAACGATCAGTTCCGAGCTAAGCAGGCTGATGAACTGAAACTGGTTCGCGCCAAACCGCCGCGCCAGCTGCGAGCGCGGCTTGTCCATCACCGTACGCAGGTCAAAGTCCAGGTAATTGATTTCCTCTACCCCGTCGGGGAAAAGGCCATAGCAGGGCTGACCGGATGCATCGATCAGGCGAGGTAACGCGGGCATTGGCGTGCTCTCTTGTTATTGGCAGAACCGAGCTCGACGAGCTGTGTTCAGTAAAGCAGAAGCTGCGTGCCAACCCTATCGCATTGACGGAAAAGTGCCAGAGCCTTTGGTGATTGGGGAATGGATACTGCGCTAACGCGAACCCGCAACTGGATCCCTGCCTGCGCAGGGATGACGTGGAGGTTTGGTGATGGGCGAGATTTTGAAAACTGGCTCCCGCCTGCGCGGTGATGACGTGGCGGTTTGGATTACCTTGGGAGGCTCCATTCTGAATGCTGCTTACGTCTGACCAACTCCGGAGATCACTTTGGATACGCCGCTATAAGAACCCCGTCATCCCTGCGCAGGCAGGGATCCAGTCACGCAAAGGCACCAGTCAACATAGACCCACTGCCATACCAAGAGGCGCACCCAAATGACCAAACAACCCTGCGTCTACATCCTCGCCAGCCAACGCAATGGCACCCTGTACGTCGGCGTCACCAGCAACCTGCTCAAGCGTATCTGGGAACACAGGAACGGCGTGGTCAGTGGTTTCACCCAGCGTTACCGAATCCACCACTTGGTGTACTTCGAGCAAGCCGCCGACATGCTCAGCGCCATCGCCCGCGAAAAGCAGCTCAAGCGCTGGAAACGAAAATGGAAAATCAACCTGATCGAGCAGAACAACCCCGCATGGGATGACCTCTACACCACGCTCACGGCCCCCAAGCAGGCGTTGCTCTGACCGGAAAACTGCAGGCCAGTCTTATTCGACCACCACCACCCGATTACGACCGCTGTGCTTGGCCTCGTAGAGGGCTTCATCGGCGCGGCGCATCAACTGCTGGTAGTCGGGGTGGCCGTTAAAGCAGGCGACACCCACACTCAGCGTGACATTCAGTGTGCGCTCCTGTGGCAGGCGGAAGACCTCCCGCTCAACGCTGCGACGCAGCTTTTCAGCCGCACGCCGGGCACCACTGAGATCGGTATCCACCAGCAACATGAGAAACTCTTCGCCACCCAGACGGAACAGGTAATCGCCGGCTCGGCTGCTGTTGACCAGTACCGTCGCCAATTGCTGCAGCACGCGATCGCCCGCCTCGTGACCAAAGCCATCGTTAATACGCTTGAAGTGGTCGATATCCAGCGCCAGCACCGAGAAAACGCTGGCATGGCTGCGCGCGTGGCCGACCTGTCGGTTCAGCACCACTGGCAGGAATTTTCGATTGAGCAGGCGGGTCAGCACGTCGCGTCCGGCTTCCAGCGCACTGTTCTGCTCGAACAGGTTGTCCAGATTGAAGCGGATCGATTTGACCGTTTCACGCAGCTCGCGCAAACGCGCGATGCGTTCGTCCGTGGTGCCATCAAACAGCGGCAGGATCACATCGTCGATGTGCTCCATCAGCTCGATAATCAAGCCCGCCTCACGCGCCCCCTCAAAGGCATGCGCGCCCTTGTGACGAAACCACAAGCCAAATTCGGAGGCCAGGATACGCGGCAGGTGTGCTCCGGGCTGCCCCACTGCCTGGTCAAACATCACCTGGTTCTCCCAGTCGAACAGGGCCGCCCGCTGGCTTTCCTTTTCGGTGGCAATGTTCTGGGTAACCGAAAACAGCCGGTAGGCCTCCTCGTTGCGCGAGTTGCGATCGTGGGAGGCCGAGTAAGCGTGGCTCATGATCTCCATCGCCAGATCGACCGTGTCCGACATCAAGCGTGCAGCATCAAGGTGTTCGCGATCTGACAGCTCACGGTCCTCATGCAGCAGCTCGATAAAGCGGTCCTTCAGGCAGCGCGCGCCGCGCAGCACCAGATGCACGGGAATGTCGATGCGCGCGTGCACCTCACCCACCTTCTTCTGCTCGGCGATGATCCGCGCCAGGCCACCCTCGGCCTCGGCGTAAAACAGACCTTCCAGCCAGCGACGCATCGACTGACTCAGGCGTCCCTGCACCTGCTCGTGGGACAAAAACAGCGCGGCGGCCGGGTCCACCAGCATCTCGGAATAAAACGTCTCGGTCAGATCTAGCGCATGGCGAGTGCAGAAGTTGAGGACAAATTGACGGGTGTGTCCGCTGAATCGCTGGTTCAACAGACCCCACTCTTGCGACAACTGCTCGACAGAAAGGCGTGGCACGGCTGGATACTCCTGACAACGGACCGCAGATTGTTTCACGCCCCCTGTCCGCTGTCATCCCGCCCCGGGCTAGAGCTGCTGCAAACGTTTCAGCAATTGGCTACGCTCCCAGACGCTGAGCAGCTCCAGCGGGTCGGTGCCGGGGCTGTTCCAGGCTTCCTGGCCAGCACGGCGGCCATCCTCCAGCACGCAGCCAAGGCAGTGATGCAGCTCACCCGCGTCCTTGAACAGCGCGATGCGGTGCGCGTCAATGCAGACATGCACAGCACCGGTGTCGGTCTCGCTCCAGCTCGCCCCAGCGCCGGGGCGGAGCGCCTTTTGCTCCAGCGCCACATCACGAAACAGCTGATAGACGTCGCGGGCAGACACCCCACTCATGCGTCCACCAGTGCCTGCCAGGCACGTTCGCCTCGCTTGGCCCCGGACGCAGCCCACATGCGCTGCACTGTCTGGTCACGAGCCCAGCGTTGCCCGCCGGCGTCCTCCGGCTGCTCGGCCCACTGCGCAGTTGCTCGCGTCATCAATGTGCGCACCCACTCCGTGGCACCGGCGAGCAATACCAGGCCTTGATCGGACTCAACCTCAGCGGCAATCCGCTCGAGCAGGGTAATCGCTGCCAGCATCTGCCGTAGCATTGCCTGCGGCCAGTCGCGGGCGCGCCCTTCGCGCAGCAGATAGCCCATCAGCGCCGCACTGACGTACAGCTCCTCCAGTGCGCCAAAGGGCCGGGCGTAATCGGTCCAGCCATCGCCGGGCAGCATGGCCGAGGCATCCAGCGCCACCTCCTGCAGCTGCATGCGCGCCGCCGGCAGCTCGGGCATAAAGGCTGCCGGATTGCGCGGGCTCATCGCCACGCCGTCCGCCGTGGCAGGCATGCGCACCACGCTCAATGCGCCTTGCGAGCCGCCTGCTCGGCAGACCACAAAATAGGCCTCACAATGATCAGGCAAAGGCACCCAGCCCTTGTTGCCGTTAAGCACCACGCCGCCCTTGCTGTCGGCTTGCCAGAGCGTCTGCAGGTCACGCAGGCTGCGAATGCCCTCCTCGCTCAGACTGAAACCATGCAGTCCGCCGCCGCTGATCTGCGGAAACATCGCCCGCAGCGCCGCCTCGTAACCGCTGCTGAACGCCCAAGCGGCGCGATCAGCCTGAAAGCCGCCCAAGACCGCCAGTGCGAACGGCGACAGCTCATCCAGCGGCAGCTGCCGCCAGCTGGCCAGCCAGTCATCAGCCGACTCCATCGCAGGCACATCAACAGATGCTTTAAGGCACCACTGCACAGGGGAAAACGCGCTCACCGGATTTCTCCTTATATCGGCTTTGTTAGCAACGCAGCGAGACTAGCATGACGCACCACCTTCTGGCGCCCAGAAGCCCCTCGTCAGGCCGCCCCAGACCCAAACCTATCCATTCAGACGTCATTCCCGCGCAGGCGCACTGCTGT